>CAYTLW010000077.1:5066-36506 GCA_964438735.1 uncultured Enterobacteriaceae bacterium
CTGCCCGTGGCGGCCATGGGTGTGCAGCCGGCGCTGATCTCCATGCCCTCGTCGAGCAGCAATTGCAGACCGAAGAGCGGGCGTTGTCCGGCCCCATCAACGGCAACGATGCCGGCGGCGATGGCGTCCGGATCGAAAGACGTGATGATCGCGCGGGCACCCAGCCCCCGCTGCTGCACCGCCTGCACCACTGCCGTGACCAGGGCCACGCGATTGCTCTGGGTGCCCTTGATCTCCAGGAAGAGCTTGTCGTAGCGCGCTTCCTCCACATCGAGGAATGCAGCCAGGGTCTCCGGGCTGCGCTCCTGGCAGGCGGCGTCGGCGTCGTGGGCCATCACCAGGGTGCCATCGGCGTCCAGTTGCAGGTCCAGTTCGACCGCGTCGGCGCCCGCTTCAGCGGCGGCGAGCAGACCGACGACGCTGTTGTCGGGATGCTGACCCGGCAGTCCCCGATGGGCTACCACCAGGGGCGGGGTCGGCGCAGCGCAGCCGGCGACGACGAGCCACAGCAGGGCGAGGCTGGCCGGGCTACGGCCCAAAGGTCATCCCCAGGCCCACACCGGGCACAAAGAAGCTGGCGTCCACGGCGTCCACGGGTACGTCATGCCTGGCGCCGCCCTCCTGCGCCGAGGCGGCCAGGGGCCAGCGCACCACGGCCAACTCCGCCGAGACAAAGAAGCGCTCTCCCAGGGGCGCCCGCACAGCCAGCCGCAAGGTCAGCAGGTGCAAACGCAGGGACTCGTCACCGGCCGAGGTGAGGTCGAGTCCATAGAGGACGCCCACGTCCAGGTGACCGCGTCCGGTGGAGACAGAGACCTGCGGCCCCACTGTCAGCGTGCCGTAGTGGCCATGACCGGCGCCGGCGACCACACCCACCGGCCCGAGGCTCGCGCTGAACAGGGCCCCGGCGTTGTCGCCCAGCGGCCCGCCGAGCAGAAGCATGGCGGCGAACAGGGGGCTGACGATGGCGTCCATGGCGACAAGGTACGCGCAACGACCCCTCCGGCAAAGGGCGGGGCCGCAGATACCCGGCGACGTGAGCCAGATGTCCGGCGTGGCCGATGTTCGACCATTTGCCTTGTGTCGGGGCTGCCGTTTGGTGACAATGTGCGTTCAGCAACTCAGGATCTTGTCGATTTCGTGCGATTTATCCTGCTGCAGGAGAGATGATGTCTGTGGTGCGCGTGCTCATCGTCGACGACGAGCCCTTCTGCCGGGCGACCCTGCGCCGGGCGTTGCGTCGCGACCGCCAGATCCTCGTCGCCGGCGAGCTGGACGACGGCGCCGAGGTGGTGGCCACCGCCCGCCGGACCACCCCCGACGTGATCCTGCTCGACCTGTCCATGCCCAACGTCGACGGCGTCACAGCCACGCGGGCTGTGGCTGAAGCCGGCCTGAATGCGCGCGTGCTGGTGGTCTCCGGACACCTGGAGGCCGAGCGGGTCGGCAAGGCCCTGGCAGCCGGCGCAGTCGGCTACGTCAGCAAGGCCACTGGATTGCGGCGCCTGCCCGAGGCCGTGCGCCGGGTGGCCAATGGCGAGCCCTGCACCGTGCTGGGTTTCGAGCCGAGCCACCTGCCGGCCCGGATTTCATCGCCGCCGTCGCGACCCGTGCGCAGAAAACGCGACAAAGATCACCCCCTGAGCCCACGGGAGTTCACCGTCGCCGGCCTGGTGGTGGACGGCGCCGTCAATCGCGAGATCGCCGAGCAGCTGGGCCTGAGCATCAAGACCATCGAGGGCTATCGAGCCCGGGCCATGGAGAAGCTGGGCGTGTCCAGTCGCGCCGGCCTGGTGGCGGCCATGAAGTGGCGCCGCCGGCGGAAGTAGGCCAGCGCTCCCCACAACAACCACCCGCAGGCCTATACGTTTCGTCGCCTGAGTCGGGCGAAGAGTCGCTCGGCGTCCAGCCCCTGCCCCTGCGCCTCGGCCAGCACCGCGTCCATCTGCTGGATCACCCGCGGCGTCTCCACCTCCTCGGGCGCCACCCGCCAGCCCAGCCGCCGGGCCAGGGCAAAGCGAACACGCGCCGGCTCGGGCAGGGCCAGCACAGCATCGCAGATGGCCAGCAGCCGCTCACGACTCGCCGGCAGGGGACCGCGCAACTCCATGAGCAGGTTGAGGCTGTGATCGCTCTCCAACTGGGTCTGCAGCCCCTCGGCGGCGGCCAGCATGCGGCGGATCTCGGCCACCAGGGCCAGCTCGCCGGGCATGGTCATCACCCCTTCGTCGACCAGCTCCGCCAGGGGCGTGCCGCGCACCACCGACGTGGTTCGCAGGCGCACGAAGTGAGGCTGAATCGCCACCAGGGCGGAGGCGGTGTCGTCGGCGTGGGCGTCCGATAGATCGACGCCGCCCAGGCCCGGCATCACGTACAGGGAGAGCTCGAAGCCCGCCTCCCTGGCCTTGCGTCCGGCGACGATCTGCTCCTGGCGCGTGGTGCCCTTGCGGATCCGAGTCAGCACCGCATCGCAGCCCGACTCCAGGCCCACATGCACCCGGTTCAGGCCCGCCTGCCGGATGCGCTGCAGGTCGGCCAGGGGCCGCTTGGCCAGGGTGCGCGAGCGGGCGTAGGTGGTGATGCGTTCCAGGCGCGGAAAGCGGGCGCGAACCGCCTCCAGGATGCGCACCAGGTCGTCAGCGGGCGTGATCAGCGGGTCGGCATCCTGCAGGAAGACGCTCCGAGCCCCAGCGCCGTGGGCCCGGGCGAGGTGATCGAGCTCGGCGATGACCTCGTCGGCGTCGCGCAGCGAGAAGCGGGCGCCCTTGTAGACCGGGCAGAAGGCGCACTTATTCCAGGGGCAGTTGCGGGACACACGCACCAGCACGCTGGCCGCTTCAGAGGGCGGGCGGATGGGGCCTTGTTCGACTCCGGGGGTCCACATGTCGGCGGCGCTCCTGTGGTTGGCCAGGTTCGATCAGGATAGGCGCGTGATCCCTGACATGTGGCGTCCTCAACTCAGCCAGGGGCTGACTTCGTGGGATGATTCGCGCCCCGATCGGATGACAGGCTGGGAGTTTGGGTATGGGTGAAGCGGCGAGAGTGGCGGTGGTGACCGGTGGCAATCGGGGGATGGGTTTAGCCACGGCGCGGGCGTTGGGGCGGTTGGGTATGAAGGTGGTGCTGACCGCTCGCGATGGGGTCAAGGGGGAGTCGGCGGCGCTGCGGCTGCGGGCCGAGGGGCTGGATGTGCAGTCGTTCACCCTGGACGTGACCAGCGCCGCCGGGTGCGTGGGGCTGGCCCGGTGGCTGGCTGACGGCCATGGCCGGGTCGATGTGCTGGTCAATAACGCTGGCGCCATCTTCGATCCGCCCGATCCGAGCAAGCCGGACGATGCCAGCGTGCTCAAGGCCAAACCCGAGACCCTGATGCGCTCCTTCGAGACCAACACCCTGGGCGCCTTCCTGGTCAGCAAGGCCCTGGTGCCGCTCATGCAGAAGGGCGGCTACGGCCGGGTGGTGAACGTATCTTCCGGCATGGGCCAGCTGGCCGAGATGAACGGCGGCTGGCCCGGCTACCGCATCTCCAAGACCGCCCTGAACGCGCTGACGAAGCTGATGGCCGACGAGCTCGGCGACGGCCCCATCAAGGTCAACTCCATCTGCCCCGGTTGGGTCCGCACCGACATGGGCGGCCCTGGCGCCAATCGATCGGTCGAGGAAGGCATCGACACCACGGTCTGGGCGGCGACATTACCCGATGATGGGCCGACCGGGACGTTCTTGCGGGATCGCGAGCCTATTGCCTGGTAGCGCGGCCGGATGCGGCCTGGGCTCAGCGCTGCGCCTCGACCTGGCTCCGAACAGCGCCGACAAAGGCGTGCATCTGCTCAGCGGTCGCAAACGCCCCACGCGGCACCGTATGGCCGGCTGTAGCGCTCAGGTAGATGAAGACGTGCTCGTCCGTCACCACCACCCGCTCGACCGCTGACCAGCGGGTCTGTTGCTGGCCCTGCTCGCTGATCTCGACCAGCGCGTCGTCGCCGATCTCCAGCTTCCGCGGGCCGAGCACGCTGCGGTTGTGGCCTTCGGCGAGTTGGCGACGGGCGCTGCGGCGGACCGACCAGGCAAACAGCGCCGGCATGGCGATGACGAAGGCGACGCCGACGGCCAGCAGGGGGCCGAAGGTGAGCGCCGGGGCGCCCTGAAAGAGGGGCCACACCCCCATGCCGACGATGGCCAGGCCGACCACCATCTGCAGGGTGCGAATCATGCGCCGGGTGTGCGGCGAGGTGCGGTGATGGTGGTCGTTGAAGGCGACGATGTCTGCGACGGCGACCGTGTACTCGATGGACTGCATGGTCGGGGGCCTCCTGGGGGGGAAGGTAGCAGGTGGCGGGGTGTTTGGGAGCGGGGCCGACGTGCGATACTGGCGCGCGGAACCTCCAGCTGATGACCCCGCTCACGAGGCGCGCCATGCATCACCCCCTCTCGGCCCGGACCGCGATGGCCCTTCGGGTCGCCGCGCGGCCTCCCAGGACCGCGGCAGCCATGGTTGCCCTGGTGCTGCTATGCGCCAGCGCCTGCAGCAGCGAGCCCGCCGCCGAGCCAGACCCGCCCATCCGCCACAACGATCGCATGGCCGTCTGGGTCGAGTTCGTCGACCTGGCCGACACCGACAAGCGCATGGCGTTCGCGGCCAAGAACAAGCTCAACGTGCACCACGCCTTCATGATGGATCAACACGATCGCGACGACCTGCGCACCATCTGCAAGGCGGCGGCAACGCACGACGTGGCCCTGGTGCTCTGGCCGCTGGTAGCCAAGAAGCATGGCTACTGGGCCGGCCAGTCCAACGCCGAGCTGTTCAGCGCCGAGGTGGACAAGCTGCGTGGATTTGCCGGCGATGATTGTCCGCGGCTGGACGCCATCGTCATCGACATGGAGATGCCCTACGACCGGGCGATGCAGCTGGAGACGCTGCTGGGGGCCGATGGCAGCACCGGCAAGCTGGTGGCATTTCTGCAGGCGGGTATCGATGCGGCCGTGTTCGACAGCGCGCGGGTCCGGTACCAGAAGCTGGTGGCCGATACGAAGGCCGATGGCTTGCGGATCTTCGTGAGCAGCCTGGCCATGCTGGCCGATGACCTGGCTGACGGTGACGAGACGATTGCGAAAGCGTTGTGGACCCCGGTGCAGGGCATCGCCTGGGATCGGGTGTCGCTGCAGGTGTATCGCTCGCTCTTCGACCAGCAGTTCAAGGCCGGGCTGGGCGAGGGCGCGGCGGACTTCACGGCCGGGCTGGTGACCTCGTACGCAGAGACCATCGCCGCGGAGTGGGGAGACAGGGCGGCGGTGGATCTGGGTAGTACGGGGGGCGGGATTTCGCTGGGTGCGGGGGTGGCTTCAGCCAAGGAGTTGCAGGCGGATATCGCGGCGGCGCTGGCCGCGGGCATTCCGGCGGGGCGGGTGCACATCTACTCGCTGGAGGGGTTGGATGGACGAGACGATGCGGCGGATTGGGTGGCTGTGCCGTTGCCCGAGAAGGCGAGTGTGGATGGGTCGACGAAGCAGATTCGGGCGTTGTTTTCGGCCTTGGATGCCATGGGCGGATAGGTCGGTCTAATCCCCCCGGCGCCGGCCTTCACCCAACAGGCTCTCGATCTCCCCGACGCTGGACGTGTGTACGGTGAAGGCGGTAAGCGTCCCGGAAATGTGGCAGTCCAGGGGCTCGTCGCCGTGGCTCTGGCAGTGCCGCGCCCCGCTCCCGCTGGCCAGGACCAGCTCACCTCCCGCGCGCCTGGCGATGCGACGGACCATGTGCAATCCCAGGCCCATATTGCTCCAGACTCCCTGCCGATCGGGCGGCCGCCCGGCCCAGGACTTGCCGGAGACCCCCGGCTGCATCGCCAGGCGGAGGGCGTCGGCGTCCGAGGTGATCTCCAGGTCGGGGTTGTTGCTCAGCGACGCCCGGACCCCGATGCCGGGATCCATGCAGGCAAAGCTGAAGCGCTGATTGTCGGGCTCGAAGCGGGCGCAGTAGAGCACCGTCAACGCCTCTGAGTGCTGCGCGGAGTTCCTGACGAGCTCGCGGATCATGTACGACAACACGCGCGACGGGCCGCAACCCTGCACCGACGGCAGGCGCGCAATGAGCGAGCGGGAGAAGTCGTCGATCACGTCGCCGGTCCGGGCCAGTCGCCGCGAGGCCACGCTCCGGAATTCCGCCAGCGCGCCGCGTGACAGGGGGATCAGGTTGTCGATCACCACCGGCGTCGCCGGCCCCACCTCGGCAGGCCGACAGTCCAGGCCCAGTGAGGTCAGCAGGTCGCTGCAAGGGCTCCTGTCGAGGTCGAGCGCCACTTGGGCGCCGCGCGCCTTCAGATCCGAGACGGCCGAAAACAGGCACAGTATCGCCGCCGGCTCGACCCGCTCGACGTCGTCAAAGACCAACTCGCAGGCCGACGCCAGCGGATGATCGGGGAGTTGACGAGACAGTCCGAGCGCCTGCCGAATGTTCAGGTCCGCCGGGACTCTCCACTGCTTCTGGTCGGCCATGCCTGCCCTTCGCTGGCGCCGCTGACGCTGTTTCCCGCTGGAAACAAACCCGCTCAATCCCAGTCCTCGATCTGGGCCTCCAGCTGTGTCACTACTTCCAGGGAGGCCTGCAGCTCCTGCCGGGCCTTTTCAAGCTCCACCAACGCCTCTGCGGGCGCCATTCGCGCGGCCTCCAGCGCCTCCTGATCGACGACCTCGGAGACCGCCTGCACGCGCAGCTTCGCCAGCCGCCGAAACGCCTTGATGAACGCCGGCAGCGGCGGTCGTCCCGCCTTCGACTCCGCGCCCGACGCCCGACGCGCCGCGCGCACGTGGGCCTCGAAGTCGTCGCGGGCCAGGCCTTCTTCAGCGGCCAGCCGGGCCAGCTTCAGCTTCTCGTGCACATCTTTGACCGGCAGCAGCAGTACGTGATGAGACAGCGGCAGCGCCGCGGCCACCTCCTGCGGCAGCACGCGCAGCTGCTCGGCTACGGCCACGGACTTCCAGACAAATGAATAGGACATCTGCAAATCGGCCCGTTTGCCCAATTGGCGAAACGTCACATGGCCCCGAGATCGCCCACGAAAGGCCGCCGCATCGCCGCCGAAGAATCGCCCCAGCACCGCCTCACCGATGGCCTGCGCCGTCTCGAGGCCCTTGGCCGCGTAGATGCCGTTCAGCTCGACCACGGCCGCGTCCAATCCCGTCTGGTCGACCTCGGATTCGCCGGGCAGCGCCCCGGAGTGACCGATAGCCGCCGTCCGTTCACCGGTACTTTCATGCCTGGCGAGGTCTCTGCTCCCGGCCATCGCGTCCTCCGTTTGTCGGCCGGCGAAGGTACTGCGGGGCCCGAAGTTCTCACAACCCGGGGTTTCCCCCTCACAAGGTTGAAATAGTTTATTAAATTGCGGGACTGCGGCCCCTGCCTTCTGGCTGCTATTGCATTAACACGCATGCGTGTTTTTGAATCCGTGCTGTCACCAGCGCCCTGCCCGGAGTGTCTCCATGCCCGCCGACCCCGCCCGCCTCGACCGACTCGGCATCACCGAACACCCCACCAGCGGTTGCTGTGGGATGCGCTACCGGGCGACAGCATGGGGGGTGATGTGCCCGCGGCCGAGGTATACCTGGAGGTGGATGAGCCGGGCGTGTGGCATCGCCGGGTACTGGACGCTGGTGGGCGTGAGCTGTTGGGGTTGCGGCCCATGGATTGGGGGCACGAGGTGGCCTATTCGATGGACTTGGACGGGTACGTGGTGGCATTTGCTCGCGTTCGCCAAACCCCCAACCTGGCTCGAGTTCTTGACGCCGGAGGGTGAATGATGGCCACCAAAGCGACCAAGATGCCCCTGTGCCGCCTCATGTCCAAGCGCGGGATAGCGTCGAGAAAACAAGCCACCACAATGGCGCGGGCAGGCCGCGTCTCGGTCGACGGTCAGGTCGTGCGCGATCCGGAGCGCTGGGTCGGGCACGATGTCGTCATCGAGGTCGACGGTGTCGTCGGACAGACCAGGCCCCACCGCGTCTACATGATGAACAAGAAGCGCGGGGTGATTTCGTCGCGCGCCGACGGATTCGGCCGGGCCGTCGTCTACGACCATCCCCTGCTGAGTGATGGCAGCTACCCGGCGGTCGGCCGCCTGGACAAAGCCTCCGAAGGGCTGCTGCTGTTCACAAACGACTCACAGCTCGCCAACCGCATGACCTCGCCAGACAGCCACATCGACAAGACCTACCACGTGAAGATCGACCGCCTGCTCACCGCCGAGGAGCTCGTCTTGCTGGGCACGTCCGAAGACCTGGACGGAGAGCTGACCTTGGAATCGACCTGGACCACCTTGCGGCATGGCGAAAAGACCAGCTGGCTCGAGGTGCGGCTGCGCGAGGGCAAGAACCGCCAGATTCGGCGGATGCTCGAGAGGATCGACGTCGCGGTCGAGCGCCTGGTCCGCGTTCGTGTCGGGGGGCTGGAGTTGGGAGCGCTGGGCAAGGGTGAGGTTCGGGAGGTCAGCGAGGCGGAGGTTGCGGGATTGTGGGGTTGAGGAGCCTCGGTGTCACTGATGTGTTGAGACCCGATATGTCTTGAGGCCACACAGCTCGCACGCTCTTCGCCGAGTTGAATCCAAGCGCGACAGATCTTGTCGCTGAGCTCGGCGATTCTGTCGGGAAGTGTGGCCTGCGCAGGCGCCCGCCTGCCCTGATTCGCACCGGTCAACCCGCCACCGACCACGTTCAGCATGTTTCCCGGTAATTATAGACCGTTGCGGAAATCCCCTTTGTTGGGATGCGGCCCCAGATCAGGCCGTGTCGGCGCGCCGCGAACCGGCCGGCCGTCAGTTGTGGCCAGTCTTCGCGAGGTTGCGCTCTGCGTCGGGCCATTCGGCGGACTGCTCGCCAATGGAGAGTGGTACTGCGGCGGCGGGTGCAGACGCGGAGTTTCTCGTTGCGCGACGGCGATCGGGCTGAGAGCGTGTTTTGTGGGCGTGACGCGCGCCCATCCCAGGAGAACAAGATGGCTCCCCCCGACGGCGGGCACCGCGGTGCCGCCGAGCGATCCGGATTTTTGCGTCCAAAACGAGTGGGCGCGGGCTTCAGCAGGCGGCGGCAGGTCCTGGTGTTGTTCTCGCATGAGGCGATTCTCTGCCTGCGGCCGGGCCCGGCACCGGCAGCCTCCATCCGCACGCCCATGAGCGGCGGCTGGGTCCACTGCCGGGGCCGCGACAAGCTGTTCAATTTCAAGGGCGCGCTGCGCGACAACCATCGCTTCCGGCGGCGGCGCCTGCTGGACTTCGGCATGGGCAGGCTGCGCGTCGGCCCGGGCACCTCCTCGGCCCTGGCCCTGGACGCCTTCCTGGACTGCGTCGATCCCGGGCACAAGCCGCTCCTGGCGCAGCTGGAGCACCACTCCTGGCCGGTCTACGCGGCCCTGTGCCGGGCGCCGGGCATGGATCAGCTGCTGAACGACAACACGGGCCTCGCGGTGGCCCTGAGCAACCACGCGACCCTGGCCGAGCGGCCGGTTCAGTGGCCGATGCGCACCATTCGCAGGCTGTTGAACCGAGGCAGGCGCCGGGACATCGCCGCGGCGTTGGGCTGGCCGAACCGGCAGGCGTCGGTGCGATTGCTGGCGCGGCTGACGCCAGACGCCGCGTCCGTCGCGCACCTCTGCGCCTTGAGGGAGCTGGCCCACGATCCGCGCTGGGGCCGTCGTCTGGGTCATCTGCCGCGCATCGACGTCGACATCCTTCGCCTGTTGAGCAACCCGGTCACGCGGCAGCGCTGCGAGATGAGCTTTCTGCTGGAGCTCGCCGCGACCGAGGACTGCCTGCACCTCAGCGGCACGGTCGAGCGGATGATCGGGCACTTCGCCGCGGCCGGACGGACCCCGCCGCAGCTGCGCAGCGTCGAGCAGGTCATCGGCCTGGTCCACGAAGGACAGGCCCTGGATCGTTCGGGACGACACCGGCTGGGCCGATTCGGGCCGCCGCCGCTGCCGGGAAACGAGCACATCATCGCCCTGACCAGCAGCGCCGAGCTCGACCGCGAGGCCCGCGCCCAGCGGAACTGCCTGGCCGGGGAGGAGAGCTACGAACAGGGCATCGCCGACGGTGAGCTCTGGATCTACCGGGTCAACGCTCCGGAGCGCTGCACGCTCGCGATCGCACGCGAAGACGAGGAGGGACCGTGGAGCATCAGCGAGCTGCACACCCGCGGCAACGGTCACCCATCGCAGCTCACCGTGTTCGCCGTCGAGCGCTGGCTACAAGCCTGCAACGCCACGACTGAAGCCGACGACACGTTCAACTCCGCTGACGTCGACTCGCGCCAGCTCGCGCTCGCCCTGGACAACTGCGGGCTTTGACCCGCCGGTCGCTCATTGGTCGAGGAGGAAAGATGACCGAGTTCGTCCACCTGCGCGGCATGACGCGCTACACGCCGAGACTCGGCGCGCTACAGCCAGCTGGCCTGGTGGACGCCGCCATCGCCATCGACGCCTGCGCCATGACCCTGTCGGATCGGCACGGCATCTACGGTGCCGTCGAGTTTGCCGTGCGCGCCTGGGAGGTGGGGCTCAGACCCATCATCGCCGCCGAGATGGTGGTGCAGGAGCGGCCGCTCGGCGGGCCGTCGGTCGGCCCGGTGGGCACGCTCCTGCTGCTGGCCAGCACGGCCACCGGCCTGTCGAACCTCGCCCGGCTGAGCAGCATCGCATGGACAAGGGGCTGGACCGGGCGCGAGCCGCGCCTCGACCTGGCGACGCTGGCCGAATACGCGGCCGGCCTGGTGGTCATCGCCGGGGGGCCGGAGAGCGTCACCGGCCAGCGCCTGGCGGGTCAACGCGCCGGCCGGCCTGTCGGTCGCATTCGGCAGCTATGCGACATCTTCGATCGGGATCACCTCTTCATTGAAGTGCAGCGGGGCGACGAGGAGGCGCTCGGCAGCGGTGCGGCAGCGGTCGAGCTGGCCCGGCAGGCCGGCGTGCGCCCCGTGGCCACGGCGGACTGTCGTTGTGGGCTCGAGCGCGAGGGTCCCGACTGGCTGCCCGGTACGGTGGCGATCGACCCGCGCAGTGGACGCCGGCGACTCGTCGGGTTCGAGCCGGCCCATCGCGTCGTCGGGCCGGAAGAGATGGCCGCGCGCTTCGCCGACCTGCCCGACGCGCTCGCCAACACGCTGCGCATCGCCGCGATGATCGATGACGACGCCAGCCCGGTGCCGCTGGAGATGCAATGGTCCCAGCAGGGGGGCCCGGGCGGTGGCAGCGCCCAGCATCGCCTGTCGAAGCTGGCTGGGGGGGGGCTCTCTCACCTGCTCGACACCGGGCGCCTGGACGCCACCATCGCCCCGGCGCGCTACTGGCGGCGCCTGAACGATGAGCTGGCCCAGATCGAGATCGCTGGATGTGCCGAAGCCTACCTCACAGCCGCCGATCTCGCCCGCCAGGCCCACGACCGCGGCATGGCGATCGGCCCGGGCAGCGGGCTGACGGGCAGTTCACTGGTCTGCCGGGCGGTCGGCTTGAGCGAACTCGATCCAGTGGCGTGCGGCCTGATCTTCGAACGCCACCTGCCGCCGGGCGCCGAGGTGCCGCTGGGGCTGGTCATCGAAGTGGAACACGACCGCCGGCAGGAGCTGCTCGACCACCTCGCGCTCCGTTGCGGCGCCGAGCGACTGGTCGGCCTGAGCCGCAACCTGGGCCACCGAGAGGCATCCGATGCGGAGGTGGACCGGGCCGAACCCCCACAATGGGACGACCCGCCGAGCCGCGGCCACCGGCGGGGGGCGACCTGCGGCGACGCCGGCATCGCCATCTGCCCGGGCCCAGCGCTGGACTGGCTGCCCCTGATGCGCGACCAGGCCGGCCACATCATCAGCCAGTACGGTCGGGCCGAAGTCCAATTCCTGGGCATCTGGGCTGTGGACATCAACGGCTCCACTCAGCTGTCGCGCCTCAACGCCACCGTCAACGCCGTCAACCAGCAGCGCCGGGGCCAGCCCCTGCGCATGGCGGATATGGACCTGGCCGATCCCGAGATCTACGCCGATCTCAACGTGGTCGCGACCCGCGACGCGCTGCAGATCAAGGGGCCCAGACGGGACCGCGAGTCGCCCCTGTGGCAGGTGGACTGCTTCCAAGACCTGGTCGCCGCGGCCGCCCTCTGCGGCCTGCCCGGGCTCGACTCCCCCGCGGGCGACCAGTACAGCGCCCGCAAGCGCGGCGAGGCGCGGCCCAGTCCGCCCCACCGGTGCGTGACCGACCTGCTCACCGAGAGCCACGGCCTGGTGCTCTACGACGAGCAGATCATCGCCGCCATCACCCGCCTGACCAGCTGCTCAGCGGCCGAGGCCGAGCAGCACCTCCAGGCCATGGGCGGACTCGCCGAGTCAGCGCAGGCCGACCTGTCGCTGGATCTCGTCGAGCGGACGCGGGCAAGCGGCAACCTGCGCTTCGGGCTGCGCCGGCTGTTCGACGCACTGCTGCGCGCCGCACCTCACACCAGCAGCAAGGCCCGCGCGCTCCACAAGGCCACCCTCGCCGCCCGCACGCTCTGGCTCCGGCGACACCACCCCCTGGCGCATACCTGGGCCTGCCTGCGCAGCATCCATCGCCGCGGCCAGGTCGCCACGGCGGTCATCGACGCCCAGCGAAGTGGCGTCGACGTACGCGGCCCCGACGTCAACCTCAGCGACCTGCACGACCGCATCGTCGACGACAACATCCGCCTCGGACTGCACCGCCTGCGCGGCCTGGCGCCCGGTGTGGCCAAGGCGGTTACGCTCGCCCGAAAACCGGGGCCGTATCAGTCCATCGACGAGCTGGCCGCCCGCTTGCCGAAGAAGCACGCAACGCTGCAGACGCTCGACGTGCTGGCCTGCGCCGGGGCGCTCGATGAGCTGGTGGTCGAGGGGCGTGGGGGCGTGGATCGGAGGCTGCTGGCCGTGAAGAAGGCCCGGGCTTGCGCCTCGGAGAGCCTCGGATTGCGAGTGGCCGAGCTGGCGGGCATGGGGTGGTGGGATGTGGAGCGGGTGGTGACCGAAGAGCAGCGGGCCATGGGCGGAGTGACGGTTACGGGGTGGGCGTTGCTTGGCGCAAGGACCGAAGAGGACGGGGATTTGCCGCATGCTCGCCTGCGGCGGCCGAGGCAGAGGTGGCGGTACGGGGGTGAGGTGGGGGATGAGGTGGTGGATTTTTGACCGTGCTCCCGGTTTGGACCGCTCACAAGGAACAAGGACCAAACAGCAAGGAGTCGGCCATGACGCAACAGAGTGAGATCATCGTCGGACTGGACATCGGCACCACCAAGGTCGCCGCGGTCGTCGGGGAGGCATGGCCAGACGGCCAACTCGACATCATCGGCGTCGGCATGAGCGCCTCCCATGGCATCAAGAAGGGCGTTGTCGTGCACGTCAACGAGACGATGGACGCGATCCAGCGCGCCGTGCACGAAGCTTGAGTGGGCTTGGGGGGAGCCGCCTACCCACTCACCTGCACATCCCCCAGAGACACGAACTCCCCATCCCGGCGCACCAGCACCGAAGAAGACCGGCTCCGGGCCGCGCTCTCGCTGGCCTCGTGCACGATCACGGTCCGCTCCCCTCTCCGCAACCACTCGGGCGCGGCCAGCAGCTCTCCCATGTCCCAGGCGAAGAGGTAGCGCGGATACTCCTTCACCCGCCCCTTGCGAGGATCCTGACGCACCTTTGCGGTCTGGCGACGGGCGAAGAGTTGAAAATGCACATCCGGCAGCCGCTGGCGGGCACCGATCGGCGCCGGGCGCAGCCGGCACACGTCGTCCGTGGCGGCGATCAGCAGGTCAGCGAAGCGTTCAGGCCCGGTGGCGTCACGCTCCAAGCGCCCCTTCTCCCGCTCCCAGGAGTCGAAGATACGCCCCGGCGCCAGGGGCAGGCGGTCCTTGACGACCTCGCCAGCGAACATCAACGACGCACGGTCTGCAGCTGGCTGGATCAAGATCGTGAAGGGATCACCCGCCAGCTCCATGCCCTCGCCATGGAGCGCCACGCCGCGGTCCGCAAACCACTGCCTGAGCTCGACTGTGACCTCCTCCGCCCGGCGCTGCCACTCGGCACCCAGCCAGTTGGACACCTGGTCAGCCACCGAGCGGGCGGCGGCCAGCATGCCGTTGGTGTCCAGCTCGAGCTCGGCGATGCGGCTCAGGTCGCGCTCCACCTTTTTGAGCGCTTCGTAGCCTTCGGCCTTCGCCAGTCGTTTCGTAGCGCCGCTGAGCGCCTTGGCCGAGGTGGCCAGCGCGTTGACGCGCGGCGCCAGCGCCTACCAGCGCTGCATCAGGTCATCCGTGGTGCCCGGGGCGCTGCTTTCGTAAGTCGATTCCATGTGTTCCTCCTGTGAACGCGCGGCTTGCGCGGGTCAGGGCTCTGTCACCGCCTCGAACAGGGGGACCAGCCGGACTGGCGCCGGCGCCGCGGTGTCAGCGTCCCTGGCGAGGTTGGTATAGGCCATGAACTGGTCGAGTTGTGTCACATGGTCGGCGACGGCCGCCGCCTGCTGCTTGCCGATGCCGATCGCTCCCGCCAGGCCCCGCGCCGGTGGCGCCACCCCATGGCCGAATACGAAGGTGTTGGCCAGCAGCTCGTTGAGTTCGGTGGCGCCGCGGAAGTCCTCGAGGCTCTGGCTGCACAAGAACACCGGCGTGCCCTTGCTGCGACCGATGCGGATCAGGCTCAGCAGGGGCTGGCAGCGGCTGCGCTCCAGGTAGTAGTGGGCCTCGTCCACGGCGACGAGGGTGCGCAGGGCGCGGGTCTTCCGGCGGGCGTCGAAGGGCGCGTCCGGCAGGCCCTGGGCGATGTTGTGCAGGTGCTCGAGCAGCACGAAGGCGACGAAATCACGCAGGGCGCGCAGGTTCGACAGGTCGATGATCAGGCGCTGCTGGAGCAGATCCTCGGGCGAGAAGAGGGAGCGCTGGGCGAACAGGCCCAGCTCGGCGACGTCGCGCAGCACGGCGGTCACCGTGTCCTCGCTGCGGCCAGCGCGCTCGTATTCCGCCATGACCGCGTCGCGCACGTCCGCCAGGGTCGGGCTGGCCTGACCGGTGTCGTCGGCGTGGGCGTAGGCCTTCCGCATGGCCTGAGCCAGCAGGGTCTGCTGGACCGGCCCGATGTTGGGCGCCACGGCGGCGAAGATCTCGGCGAACGCCCGCGGGGCCAGCCGGCGGTTGACCGCAGGCGGCAACTCGAAGGGGTTGATGGGGATCGCGCTCCTGTCCGGCGTGATGACGCGGGCGCCTGTCGCCTTGACGAAGGCGCGATTGCCGTGCAGGTCGCCCTTGTAGTCCAGCAGGACGAAGCCGGTCTGTGGCGAACGCTGAACGATGGCGGCGAGCAGACGCAGCAGCACCTGGCTCTTGCCCTTGCCGGACGCGCCGGCGAGGCGGGTGTTGGCGTTGTTGGACTGGCCGCTCTCGTCGTTGACGCGCCACTGGATCGTTGCGCCCTTGCCACCGTCCGCCTTGCCAACCTCCACTTCGATGGGCGGGATCTCGCCGCTGCGGGCGCTCGTGCCGCCGGCCGCGCCGCCCGACCGCTCCACCAGGGCGGCCACGGTCGCGGTCCAGGACGAGCCACAGCTCTCGAAGCGTTGCAGCAGCAGCTCGTAGCCGCGGTTGAGCAGACGACGGAGGGCACGCTCCAGCTCGGGTGGCTCCAGGGCGCCACCGGCCCGGGCTGCCAGCAAGGTGGAATAGACCGGCTGGCCGCCGATGGTGTCGACAGCGCCCAGGTCGTGCTGGTCGCCATCAACGCGATCCAGCTCCGGGCTGGTTCCGTCCAGGCATTCGGGCCCGGTCGCCAGAGCAGTAGCAATAGCCAGGCGGTCGAGTGAGGTCGGATCGAGGCCGCTGCTCTCGCTGAGTTCGTAGCGGGCATGACGCGCGTGGCGGCCGGCTCGGATGCGCACGATGATCTCCTACGAGCTCGCCTGGCCGGCGACGTCCAGGGCGATGCTGCTCTCCTCGCGATCGGGATGGGGCCGGCGCAGGATGTGGCGGCTGGCGACCCGATCGGCCACCAGCGGATCGAAGTCAGGCGGAATCTCACCGGGCTTGACCAGCAGCACGGTCTGACCCTCGTAGCCGGAGACGAAGTGCTTGAGCACGGCGTGCTGATGCTCGGCGTCCAGGGGTTTGAGCGGCGCCTCGACGATGAGCGGGAAACGACAGCCCGACGCTCGCTGCAGACCGTAGACCAGGCAGAGCGCCAGCAGGGTGCGCTCGCCAGTACTCCGACCCGCCGGCACCGCCTTGCCGTTGCTGTCGAGCAGGGTGTAGCGCAAGGTCTGGCGATCGATCTGCAGCCGATCGTAGAGATCCTGCTTGTGTACGGTGCGCCGCAGGATCTTGGTGGCTGAGCGCTCGAGGGTCTCGACCCGCGTGGCCCGAAGCTGGTCGGCCAGGGCGTCGAAGCTGGCCTGGACCTTGCGCGCCAGGCCGGTCTGGGCGCGCAGTCCCGCCCGCCGACGGGCGCGCTTGCGGGCGGCGGGCAGCTGCCGGGTCAGGGCAGCGTGAGCTTCGCCAGCGGCGCGGTGTCGGTCCGTCGCGGCGGCCAGATCGGCCTCGGCCGCCGCCAGGCGCCCTTCTACCTCGGCGCGGGCCTGCCAACGCGTCTCCATCTCCTGCCGCCAGCCCGGCGCGTCAGGGCCCTCACCGAGCCCATCGAGCTCCGCCCGGGCCTCGCTCAGACGGGCTTGCAGCCGCTCCAGGTCGGCGATCGACTCAGCGGTGGGCATGAGCACGAGAGCGCGCTGACGCAGGGCATGGAGCGGCCGAAGATCGATCGCCTCGGTGGCGTCCTGCACCGCCGCCGGCAGGTCCAACAGCGCGCGCAAGCGGGCGGCGATGTGCCTCGCCGCTGGCATGGGTCGCTGCTGCCACGGGATCTGCCCCGCCGCAGCCAGGGCGGCGACCCCGTCGATGGCCTCACCTGCTCCGGCCAGCCAGCGGGGGTCGCGGCCCGCCGAGGTGCCTCTTCGCCCTTCGTGGTCGAGCCCGTCGATGGTCGGCCCCAGCAGCAACAGCGGCAGGGCATCAGCGCAGAAGCGGAGCAGCCGCTCACGACCGGCGCGCACCGCCGCTGCCAGATCCGCGACCTCGGCCTCCAGGGCCTCTCGCTGCTGGCGCAACGCTGGCTCCAGGCGCCGGGCCAGTGACTCGTAGTCCGTGTTCGCGCTGTCGCGCTCGTTGCGCAGCTCATCGACCCGGCCTTCGAGGGTGGCGATCTCGTCGGCAGCCTGCTGCTGCTGCACCTCGCTGCGGTGGATCTCGACGCCCAGCGCGTCTTCGTTCCGCTCGCCTTCCGCCTCCCCGAGTTCGCGGTCCAGATCAGCGGCACGATCGCGGCAGCGACGAGCCATCTGGCGCAGCGGCACGATGTCCAGGGCGGCCTCCACCTCCCGGGTCACGTCGGGCAGGGTCTCGCCGAGCTGGCCCGACAGCGCCTGGACCACCGTGCTCTCGGCGTCGAAGACGAAGTACTCCATCACGCCGCGCGGGAAGCGGTGCAGCAGCCACTGCTTCGCCTCTTCGCGGGCCAGCGTCCGGCCGGATCGACCCAGCTGCACGGTGGCCTCGATGGGGTCGGCCTTGCGCCAGCCCTCGCCGCGGCGGCGGAACTCGGCGAATCGGCGAATCACCACCTGCCCTTCATCCGCCGTTCGCAACACCAGGCGCACTTCCAGTCGTGCCTTGTTGCCCTCCAGCCACGCGTGCAGCAGGCGCACCGGATCGCTGCGGCCGGTGTGTGCGCCAGCGCCGAAGAGCGCGAACTGCAGCGCTCGAATCAGCGCCGTCTTGCCATATCCGTTGTGGCCGGTGACCAGGCAGATCGGTCGGGCGGCCGTGGTCCGCGGTCACAGGGTGGCGCTGCGGAACTGCAGGAAGTTGGTCAGCTCGAGCTCGTGCAGGGCGACGAGTTCGCCGCCTCCGGCCGAGACCGCAGCCGTGCCGTCTGGCGTCGCCGCCAGCAGCGCCGCCTGGCCCTTGCCACCGGCCGCCATCTCCAGCAGTCCGGCCACCCGGGTGTTGATGCCGCGCGGCCCCTTGCGGCCGGTGGGTGAGCGCTCCAGGCGCAGCAGCTCCAGCAACAACGCCGGTGGCACGCCCTGCCCATGGGCAACGTCGACCGCCAACCGGCGCTCTTGGGCTCTCAGTCCGTCGTCCTGCCAGCCCGGCTGCTCGTGCATTCACGCCTCATCGAAGGAGTGCGTGGCGGTAGCATGGGGTGTGCTGGGCTGTCAATCGGGACATCGGTGTTCCGCTGTCAAGCGCTCATCGCTTCGATGATCGCCTCCCGCAACAGCGCTTGACCTTCTTCCCGCTGCCGCAGGGGCACGGTCGGTTGCCCGGGTTGCGGCTGCCGCGGCCGCGGGCCCTCAATACGCGCGACTCGGGCCGCTCGAGCCGGCCAGGGCCACGCCTGAGCACTGCCGGGATGTCAGGGTTGAGTCGCACCTCGAGTTGCGTCGGCCGCTCCTGCGGCATCTCGACGGTGAAGTCGAGGCTGAGCAGATCGGGGCTTGCGATGAAGGCCGCGAGGCGGTCGAAGTCTTCTATATCACGAACGTCCACGGAGCTGATGCTGACCACGGGCTGGCCACGCGCCTCGCCGGCCTGCCAGGCCGCCGACAGGGCGAAGGGCTCGTCGGTGCGCGCGAGCACGTGGCGCAGCAGGTGCACCAGCTGCGGCGCAAAGCGGGCGTTGGCCGGCTCCTGTCGGTTGGCCGGCGGGAACGTGCGGAAGGCCCGGCGCAACCCGGCGAAGGCCTCTGGGAGCTGATCGTCGGCGCCGTCGAGGAGCAGCGCCTGGGCGATGGAGTATGCCGCCTCGAACTCCGCGTCGTCGAGTTCGCAGGCCTGCTCCCAGGCCTCAATCGCCTCGTCGAGACGGCCCAAACGCTCCAGGGTGTTGCCCAGGCGGCGACGGGCTTCGGCTGACCCCGGGTCGCGCTCGATGAGCCCGCGCAAATGGGCGAGGCCCTGAGAGGGCCGACGTATGAGCGTGCCGTCCCACATCCGCATCTCGCCGAGGAAGACGCGGCCGCCGCCGGCGCCCTCGGCCATCGCCCGGACCAGGAGCGCGACCCTGGCGAGCCCCTCGAGGTGATAGTCATCAACGACGCCGCAGCCCGGGCAGGTCACGACGTGGGACAGCACAACGCCATCCCAATCGTCATCCTCGCCGCGCTTTGGGTGGACAGCGGCCCATTGGAAGGTGTCCCGCCATGTGTGACCACAGCCCTGGCAGATGAGCGGCAGGTCCAGCGGATCAGCGGAGGGATTGATCCGATCTTCGGGTACGGGCGGTGGCGGCATGTCTCGTCCGGGGTGGGAGCTGCTGTCATGTCATCGCTCGAATCGTGGCGGTTTGTCCAGAGAGACGCGGGGTTTTCGCGCCGTGCAGCACATCGTTTGTTCACCGGCTGACAAGCATTTTGCGCCGTCGAAGCATGCGGCGTTTGTGCCGAGTAGCGGCGACCTGGACATGTCGATGGAGATGTGTGCGCGGCTGACCGAAGAACCGCCTGTCCTCGTTCTCAGACTCCAGTACAGAGTCCCGGTGGGGCCATGAGGCGTGGTAGGTGGACAAGCGGCCCCTCGTCGCGTGTGAGAGATGGAACGCGTGATCGATAGGGACCGTTGACTTTAGGAAACCCAGGTTATCTAATCGCAAGATGGGCCTGAACCATCTGACAGAATGGAGTTTTTACGGACGCTCCGATGAGCTTGATGACATCAGCCGGATCTTGTCACGGGGTCAGTGGTTCTTCTGCTCGATCACCGGCAGGCGTCGCATCGGCAAGACACGGCTGATCCAGGAGGCACTCGCTCGACGTCCGGAACGTCACTTCTACATGCAGGTCCCCGACAGCGACGAGCGGGGCGTCGTCGAGTCCTTCCAGGAGGCGCTCGAGGACCACCGCGTCGATGTCGATGCCGCCCGCCGGTTCCGCACGTTCGCCGACATGGCCAACGCCATCAGCCAACTCTGTCGCGCAGGCTTCATCGTCATCATCGACGAATTCCAGTACTTCCACCGCGACGCGCTGGCTCCCTTTACATCTCACCTGCAGCGACAGGTCGACCAACTGCGCGACACCAGAGCCGGCGGGCTCTTCGTGCTCGGCTCCATCCACACCGAGATGAGCGCGCTCCTGGACGGCCGCCACTCACCGCTGTTCAACCGGGTGACCGATACAATCGCGGTCGGCCACTGGGACTTCGAGACGCTCTTCGAGATGTTCGCGGCTCATGGCATCTCGGACCCTCGCCAACAGTTGTTTCTGTGGACGCTCTTCGAGGGCGTGCCCAAGTTCTATCGCGACTGCTTCGACCAGGGCGTACTGGTCGCCGCCGAGGACCACCGCCTGGACACGCTGCGACGTCTGTTCTTCGAGGGCCCGAGTCCGCTCAAGGACGAGGCTGCCAACTGGTTCCTCGCGGAGCTGCGAGGGAGCTACGAGAGCCTGCTTCGGTTGGTCGCCAAGCACGGACCATGTCCCCTCGGTGCGCTGCGCGCCGAGTACTCCAGGGCGGGTTCAGGGGACGAACGCAAGCTGAGCGCCTACCTCAACACGCTCACACGGCGCGACGAAATGATCGACAAGCTGCAGCCGATCTTCGCCGTCGAGGGCGGTCGCAAGGCACGGTATGTGTTGCGCGACAATTTTCTGGCGGCCTGGCTCAAGGCGGTCGGGCGCAACGTGCGGGCCGCCCGGGTCCAACCGCTCCGAGGACCGCTGGAGCGCTGCTCCGAGCTGCTCATGGAGCACGAGGGCTGGACATTCGAGCGAGCGGTTCGACAGCTTTCCGTTGAGTGTAGCCGAAAGGGTATCGGTGACTTCCAGCTCACGGAGATGGTTCGCGGCTACTGGAACAAGACCGGCGTCGGCGCGGGGGTCGAGTTGGACCTCATCGCCGTGGACGCCGACCGACAGATCGTGCGTTTCGGCTCGTGCAAGCGGTCGGACACGGGCTTTCAGCGCGGCGGGCTCGACAAGTTCGCGGCGCACATCGACCGCTTTCTGAAGACCAAGACAGGCCGACCGCTGCGTGCCTGGAAAGTGGAACGCGCGCTCTACTCCACCGTGTTCGAGCCCGGCGTTCGGCAGGAGCTCGCCGCCAAGGGCTTCGTGTGCATCGACCTGAACGACTTCCGAACATGGCTGGACAGTCGCCGTAGGGGTGGCGGTCAGCAAGGCGACCTGTTCGCGGCCGGGGAGCGCCGGCTCCACCACTGAGTGAGTGCGCTGGTGGCGGCGAGGCACGCGGCCCGACCGTCGGGATTGCCCAATCGCCCTGACCGAGCCCGCGACGGCCGTCTTCAGCGGCATGGCAGCGCTTTTGCTTGCGCCCGCTGCCACACCAGCACGGCGCGTTTCGACCGGGCGCACGGGCTGGCGGGTGGACCGTACGGCTGCACTCGTCGGCGAATGCGCGCATTTCGGCATGTCGCCGAGAGAGGAGTCCGAGGTCTGGATAGCGACGCCGATATGCCCGCCAAAGGCTGGCCAGGGCGGCGACCAGACGCTGATGACAGGGCGGTCTGGTCTCGACCGCAAAGCGCTACTCCAGCCGATCCAGGGCCTCGCCCGGATCCCCATGGTCGGGCACCCCGTCGGGGCACCAGAGGCCGAGGTAGTTGCCTGGAATCATTGGGTTGGGTTGCGGAACGATTGGTTGAAGTCGCGTAAGTGCCTGATTTCTGGTTGGCGCGGCGGTTCCCGCCGCCGAGTATTTGATTTCAACGATTCGTGGGTTTTGGCGCCGTCCAGGCACCGCTTGATGACCTGGTGGTCGGGCGGTGCTTGGGCGGTGGCTGTTGGTGACCACCTGGTAGCTCGCCGGGTGTCGGTTGGTGACGCCCTGGTCGGCTGGCGGGCTGTGGCTGGTGGGCGGACGGTGGCCGGGTGGTGGCTGTTCTTGTTGTGCACGCGCGTGCGCGTAGGGAGGTGTCTTATGGGTCGTCCAATTGGGGTGGAGAAGAAGAAGGAGGTGCTGGCGTTGCTAGCCGAGGGGCATACGTGTTCGGAGGTGGGGCGTCGGGCCGGGGTGGATCGGCATACGGTGAAGAAGATCGCTGACGAGGAGGCGGAGCGGGTGGCTGCTGAAGAAGCAGCGGCTGTCGCGGCGAAGGCGGCCGGGGACGCGGCGCGGGTGGCGGCGGACTTCGAGCGTTTGCCGGCGTCCGCTATCAGCAAGGCGCAGGTGGGTAAGCTGGTCTAGTTGCTGGAATCGATCGAGCTGACCCGTTGCGAGTGCGGCCACCAGATGCCCTTCTTCGGACACGTGCGAGCGCTGCTATCCATGCAGTGCGAGCGCTGCAAGACTTGGTGGACGATGAAGGTGCTGGACCCGCCCTCGCCTCCTGTGCATCGCCGGTAGAGGTCGGGTCGCCGGCCAGGGGCTCTGGCGGGCGTCCGAGTGTCGCGATGATACGGGATCTGGCGGTGACCTGAATCGCGGGATCACAGCATCCAGGCTGGCGATTTTCAGCGGCGCCCGACATGAAGCGGAGGGCGGGTGCGGCTCGCTGGCCCTGGCTCCGAGGTTCACCCATCGCCGCCGGGCCGCTACCCTCCCGCCTGAATCGACTGGATGAGGTCCGCAAGAGATGAGGCCAGACCAGCTCAAGGCAAGTCTGGACGGCCTCGACAAGAAGTCTCTGCCGGCCATCATTGAAGCACTGCTGGAGCACGACCCGGACCTCGAGGTGTTCGTGCTGCCGCTGCTGCCGGGCGGTCTCGGCCCCCGTGGCGCTGAGATCGTCGGCGACAAGGCTCAGCAACAGCATGGGGTGTGCCGGGCTGTCAATCCGATGTCCGGTGCTGTGAACAACGCTCGGGCAGATTCTGCCGTGAGGCCCCGCTACGGCGAGGCGCGCGCGGATGCTTCGGCTGCCCGCAGGCGTTCGCGCAAGAACTCGGGAGCCAGATCCGCGCCGTTTTCCCAGCAGATTGTCCGATCGACCTCGAAGCGGGCAAAGCGAGCCGGATCACGCAACGGCTCGAAGACTTCTCCATCCAGTTCGTCTGCCAGATCGATCTCGCCCTGCGCGCCATCGCTGAAGCGCAGCCACAGGCGATGGCCTCCGAGGTGCCGGGCGTCGACGACATGGATGAACATGGCTACTCCAGTGGCTCGATGCGTTGGATGGGCCTGCGCGCCTTGGCCTGTTCCCACGCCGCGGCAAGCTCCGGGCGACGGAGTTCGTACCACTCCATCACGTGAGCCAATGCCCGCCTGGGGAACCTCCCCTGCACAACGCCGCTGTCGATCTGGCGGGCTTACCCTCAGCGCGCTATGGTACGGGGACGATGATCGAGCCCATCCCCGACGAGTATCATGGCTGGTGGCGTATCACGGAAACCGGCACGTGGGTCGATGATGGCCTGGACATTCTTGGGCCGGCCCTGCTCTCCCTGACGGGAGACGAGGACCGCCTGCGGATGCACTGCCTGCTGGCGTACGTCTACGCGTGGCCGACCGGGACTGGCGTGTCGTTCCACTGGAAGGGCGCGTGGGAGTACGACCCGGTTGCTGGCACTGGTACGGTCCGGCTCGACGAGGACGGTCGACTGGAGGGCAGGATCCGGATCAAGGACGGCGACGAGAGTACGTTCACCGCCGAGAGGTCCGATGAGCCCGACGAGCCGATTCCAGACCCGCCGTCGTACGGGGACAAGTGGCGGCGGTGGTGAGCTGACGACCGTCCTCTTGTCGCCCAAGCGAGCGTTCTTCTTGTCCGCAGCGTGTCATGCTAGAACCACAGCCGTGAGCATCGGAGACGCGCCATGGCGGCAACCATCAAGTCACTACGGGTCCAGGGAATGCGATGTCTGCGCGACGTCACGTTGCCGCTCAACGGCCTGTCCGTCCTCATCGGTGACAACGGCGCCGGCAAGTCGACGCTGATAGAAGCATTCGAGCTGGTCCGACGGCTCGGCAAGGGCGACAACGTCAACGATCTGACCACGGACCACCGAGGTCACTCCCTGTTTGGCACCCGTGGCGGTGAGCTGGCGTTTGCGGTCCAGGTGCAGGTCGATGGCGAGGCGCACACCTGGACGATCCACCTGCGCGGAGATGTGGGCCTGCAGATCGCGTCGGAGCGGCTGCTCGGGCCTGATGGAGATGCCGTGCTCGAACGCGGCTCTGACGGCGGCCATGCCTGGCTGTTCGTTGACGACAAGCGCACCAAACCCAAGGGTTTGAGCGGCCAGCAGAGTGTGCTGTCGCAGACGCGGCACCTCGGGAACCGGGTTCTCGAAGAGCTGGCGGACGCGATCGCGGGCATCCAGGTTCACCTGCCCTTTGTCACGCTGCCAGCTTGGGCCGCCAGGCAGCGTCGCACCGAACCGGTGACGCGTGAAGCCGCGATGGTCTTGCGTGCCGAGCGTCTGGAACCGGGTGCGCGCAACCTGATCTCTGCCTGGCATACCATCAACAACGGCAGCGCGAGTACGCGCAAGGACGCGGTAGAACTGGCTCGCCTGGGCCTGGGCCAGCGACTGCTCGCGGTGAACACGCCCGCCGACCGGAGCGGCGGTAGCGTGGGGCTGGTGTTGGAGTTCGCCGGTCAGGAGCCGCTGCCCGCGATGGTCCTGTCGGCGGGTCAGCTGGCGTGGCTTTCGTTCGTCGCGATGCACAGCCTGCAGGGCGACATGTCGTTGCTGGCCTTCGACGAGCCCGAGACCCACTTGCACCCGAGCTTGATGGCGCGGGTGCTCGATCTGCTGGTCGACCTGGCGCAGGACAGGCCGGTGGTATTGGCTACCCACTCGGAGGCCCTGCTCGATGGGCTGGGCGACGACGCGGCGCATGCCGCGGTACTCGTCGAACTGGACGAGAAGCACGCCACGAGGTTGATGTACCCCGACAAGGGCCAGCTGGACGCGTGGCTGGCCGACTATGCCGGCCTGGGTTCGGCGCGCGCGGCAGGCGCAGAGGCGTTCGTGATGACCCGGACGAAGCCCGGGAGTCGGCAGGCATGAGTCCGGCCGCCGTCGTCCTGTGGGAGAACTCGCGGGACCGGGTGACGAAGGGATTCGGCCCCCACGAACTGCTGGTCTCCTGCGTGGCAGACCGCCTGGCCGAAGACGAGAACTGGGGCCGTGAACGCGCCCGGATCCGGCGGCTTGTGTTGCCCCTGCCGAAGAATGGCGTGCAGAACGTCATCCGCGCGGTCGACAAGCACTACGACAAGCTACGTTCCGGTGGCGCGCAGCTGCTCTGCGTCCTGGACAGCGACGAGATCCGCACGCAGTTGTCATTGCCGGCGACAGCCAGCGATGAGCAAATACTTGCAGCGCTGCAGGACCGCGCCGGCGGCGCAGCTCGTGAAGTGCACTGGTTGTTGCTGGACCGCAACGTCGAGACGCTGGTCCATCTGGCCGCGGGCGTGCTGGGCCGCGGGCGGCCGACTCGAAAGAGCCATCAGCTCAGGGACACGACCCTCGGCGCCTTGAGCCGGACCGCGGGGGATTGGCACAACAGGGCGAGGGTGCTCCAACAGATGGCGTCGTTTGCCGCGGTCGTCGACGCAGTCGCTGACGCCGTCACAGCGGCGAACTGAGCCCGTTCGGCCAGGGTTACCCTCGACAGGTAACCGGCCTACAAAGGCAGCCTGCCCTGCTCGACCACCACCGCTTCCCGCGTGTCCTCGTCGAGGGCCTGGCCGAACAGTCCAGAGGTTGCGGTGCGCGGCCTTGGAGCGGGGGCGCGTGCTGAGCGGTTGGCGCAGTTGGGACCTCCGGCACGACCGCCCCGTTGACCTCTCCATCGCCCTGATGCAACGTCACCCCACGGCGGCACCGACGCCGAACCCCGACGGTCCTCCTCCGCAGGACCATCACCAGGGGCAAAGGGGAGCGCTCTCCTCCGGCTGACTTGTCGTGCGTCTCTTTGGGCTGCGCGGCTGCGAGCGGAGGTTGCGGTCACGCGGCACACAGGGAGACCGTCATGACCGTCAAAAGTGATCTCAAGAAACGAATCAGAGCCCGCCAGGCCAGGACCGGCGAGTCCTACACCGCTGCCAGGGCGCACGTGCTGCGCGCCCGAAATGGCGAATCGGAGTCGCAGACCGACTCGCCGGAGCGCGTCGCCGCGATTGTGCTCAAGTGCAACGAGGCGTCGCTGCGCATCCAGGTGCCGGGGGAGTCGGGCAGCTTCACGCTCAGGTGTTCCGGCTACGATGCCCACCTGATCGCCCCGGGCCAGTTTGTCGAGCTGACGGTGAGCAAGCGCTGGACCTGGCGCGGCGATGTCTACGTCACCGGAACCATCGAACAGGTGTGGACCAACGTTCCGGCGCTCGCGCTGACGCCGCTGCCGCTGTCGGAGCACGGTGAGCACGACCCGCGGGAAGGCGCGGATGAAGTCGAGGATGAGGGGCCGTTCGCGGACATGTGGGCGGAGTTGTCGTCGGGTCCGAAGACGGAGTACGAATTTCACGAGATCGCCTGGGGTGGGGGTGTTGGTGTCGACCCCGCCGACAAGCTGGCCTGCCTGGTCTCGGACGCTGCAGAGATCGTGCCCCACGACCCGGCCGGCGCCCGCGCGCTGCTCATGGACGCGCTGGTGGCCGACCTGCGCTGCATCGACGCCCATGTGCATCTGGGCAATATGGTGTTCGAGCGCTCTGCCGAGCGGGCGCTCATTCACTACGAGATCGCCTTGGGTATCGGCGAGCTGTCGCTGGGTCCGGATTTCGATGGTTGTCTGCCCTGGGGGTGGCTCTTCAACCGGCCTTTCCTGCGGGCTTTGCATGGGTTCGGGCTGTGCATGTGGCGTATGGGGCAGCCGGACCGGGCGCGGGAGGCCTTTGAGCGGATGATGCGGTTGAATCTTGATGACAATCAGGGCGTGCGCTTTTGTTTGGCGGATCTGTATCGGGGGCGGAGTTGGGAGCAGAGCCGGGGTGGGGAGTTGCCGGGTGGGGCGGTGGTTCATTGAGGGTGACTTCAGGGGCCGGGTCCGGCACGCCTGAGCGCGCAGCCGGGGTCTCGCGGCGCCGCCATCCCTGCGCGTGAGGCCCAGGTTGCGGCCCCAAGCTCGAAGGTTCAACCTGGTGGCAATGAACGACACCGACCTGCCCGAAGGACTCTACGAGCGCGTCCTGACCGAACAGCTGCGCACACGCCTGGCGGCGCTGGAGCCCGGCCTGAAGGTCAAATGGCGCAAGTTGGACGACCATGCCGCCAGCGTTGCGCTCGCCAACCATCTTGGTCGCGTAATGGCGCGAATCCTGCGGGGCGATCCGCAGCGTCAGGCAACGCTCATCAACGATGTCCTGGATTTGCTGTCCAATGACCATCACCGAGCCGTGGACGGCGAACGGCTCGAGATGCCGCCGAGCGAGTTGGCCTCCATCGTGCGCCGACGTCCCCCCGCCGAGCCGAAGGCGCCCGCGCGGCCGCGCACCCGACTCTCTGAGAGCGCCCTGCTCACCAACGCGTCGGGAGACGAGTCCATGGGCACCGCCCTGGCGGCTGAGTTGGCGTCGGCGGATCGGGTTGATCTGCTGTGCGCGTTCATTCGTTGGCCAGGGCTTCGCATTGTCGTCGACCAGCTCACGGAGTTGGTGGAGCGGGCCGAGACCGACCTGCCTGCGCTGCGGGTGGTGACCACGACTTACATGGCCGGGACCCAGCGGCAGGCCCTGGATCGGCTGGCAGCCATCGGCGCCGAGATCAAGGTCGCCTACGAGTCCAAACGCACCCGCCTGCACGCCAAAGCCTGGCTCTTCCACCGCCACAGCGGCTTCTCCACGGCCTACATCGGCAGCAGCAATCTCTCTCGGGCGGCCATGCTCGACGGCGTCGAGTGGAACGTACGCCTGTCGCAGATGGAGTCCCCCCACCTGCTCGACAAGTTCCGCGCCACCTTCGAGAGCTATTGGGAGAGCCGCGAATTCGAAGGCTACCGGCCCGAAAGAGATGCTGAGCGATTCGACCTCGCGGTGAAGAACGAGAAGGGTGGCACCCCGGCGACCGCCATCTCGCCCATCGCCGTGCGCCCCTACGTCTACCAGCGAGAGATGCTGGAGCGGCTCGAGACCGAGAGGACGGTGCACGGCAGCAGCCGCAACCTGGTCGTCGCAGCCACCGGCACCGGCAAGACCGTGCTGGCGGCGTTGGACTACCGACAGCTGGCTCGTGACGAGTCGCGGTCATGCCAGACCTTGCTCTTTGTGGCCCACCGCAGGGAGATCCTCGATCAGAGCCTGCGCACGTTCCGCCAGGTCACGGGCGACGGCACATTTGGCGAGCTGCTGGTGGCCGGGGCGCGCCCGGATCGGTGGAAGCATGTCTTCGCTTCGATCCAGTCCCTCAGCCTCATCCAGGAGCTGCCAGAAGACAGCTTCGACGTGGTCATCATCGACGAGTTCCACCACGCCGGCGCGGCCACCTACGAACGGCTGCTCAACCGCCTCAAGCCAAAGGTCCTGCTCGGGCTGACGGCCACGCCCGAACGGGCCGACGGCTTGGACATCCTGCGCTGGTTTGACCATCGCATGGCGGTGGAGCTTCGCCTGTGGGATGCGCTGGACCAGCAACTGCTCTGCCCGTTCCAGTACTTCGGGGTCAGCGACAACACCGACCTGCGCGGCCTGACCTGGCGCAGCGGCGGCTACGTCATCGAAGAGTTGCAGAAGCTCTACACTGGCGACGACGCCCGGGTGGCCCTCGTGCTCAAGGCGCTACGTGACAAGGTGGTCGACGTCAAAGAGATGCGGGCGCTGGGCTTCTGCGTCAGCCGCGACCACGCCCGGTTCATGGCCAGCCGCTTCAACCGCGCTGGCATCCCCGCAGCGGCGGTGCTCGGCACCACGGACCATGCGGAGCGGGACGAGGCCCTGCGCAAGCTGCGACGGCGAGAACTGAACATCTTGTTCGCCGTGGACATCTACAACGAAGGCGTCGATGTGCCGGACGTGGACACGCTGTTGATGCTGCGTCCAAGCCACAGCGCCACCCTGTTCATGCAACAGCTCGGCCGAGGCCTGAGGCTGGCCGACGACAAATCGTGTTGCACGGTGCTGGACTTCATCGGCCAGCATCAGCGCCGCTTCCGCTTCGACCTGCGCTACCGAGCCCTGACGGGCAACAGCCGCAAGGGGGTCATCGAAGGCATCAGCCACGGCTTCCCGCACCTGCCCGCCGGCTGCCACATCCAGCTCGACCGGGTGGCGCGCAAGATCGTGCTGCGCAACATCGCCGACAGCCTGCCGGCCAACCGAAATCAGTTCGTCGCCGAGCTCAAGGCGCTGGGGCCGAAGACCACCTTGGCAGGCTTCCTGCGCGAGGTGATGGTGGAGCCTGAGGAGTTGTACGCTCGGGGCCGTTCATTCACCCAGCTGCGACGACTCGCGGGATTCGATGCCCAGCCTGCCCTCGATGACAGCGAACTTCTGCGCCGGCTTGAGACCATGCTGCACGTGGACGACAGCGAGCGCTTCAGCTTCTTGTCTGAGCTGCTGCGCAACGAGATGCCACCGCAGATGCGAGAGCTATCCGAACGCGACCGCCGCAGGCTGACCATGTTGCACTTCTGCCTGCGCGGACACGTTCGGCAGTGGCGAAATCTGGAGGCCTCCATCGCCGACATCTGGCGGCACCCGGCGGTGCGGCGCGAGCTCATTTCGCTTATGGCAGTGATGGCCGGGCGGAGGACCCATCGGACGCATGGACTGGCGATGCACGGGCACATCCCGCTGCGTGTGCACGCGCGCTACACCCGAGATGAGATCCGCGCCGCCGTGGGCGACCTGGTCGCTGAGCGGCCGAGTTCCCACCAGACCGGGGTCCACTGGAGCAAGGCCAATGAGATGGACGTGTTCTTCGTGACCCTGAACAAGAGCGCGGCGCACTTTTCGCCGTCGACGCGGTACCGGGACTATCCGATCTCGGAGACGCTGTTTCACTGGGAGTCGCAGAGCAATACCAGCGTCTCGTCGCCGACGGGGCAGCGGTACTTGGGGCAGGTGGCAGGGGGAACGAAGGTGTTGTTGTGCGTGCGTGAGGTCGGCAAAGACGCGCGTGGCGTGGCGATGCCGTTTCTTTGCTTGGGGCTGGCTGATTATCTGCGGCACGAGGGGAGTCGGCCGATCGCGATTACGTGGCGGTTGCGGCGGGCGATGCCTGTCGAGTGGTTTGAGCGGGCCAAGGCTGTGGCGGGGTGAGGAAGAAGAGCAGAATGCTCACACCCGCACTGCTTTCGATTGCTTGCCGGAGAGTCCACGGGAGGGGGAGACCCGATTGTCGCTGAGCAGCCGACTTCCGGGCCTCAGGCCAGCGACAAGTCTGCGGCAACATAGCGGCAACACGTCTTGGCGAGCGATGACTGCGACGCAGGTCATGGGAATCGCCTCCTGGCAGCGGCGAAAATCATAGCAGCGCAACAAACTTCTCCTGCACAAGACGAACCCCGTCCCCCTGCTCGTACTCGAAACCCGGCCGCAGCAAGCGTGAGATGTCGGCCGCGAAAGCCGGATCCTCGCCCTTGCTGGCCAGGTTGACCTCAAACTCCTTGCGGCTCACAACGAGGCCCTGCCGAGTGAGGTACTCCCGCAGACACCGGACGACTTGCACAGCGTCGATATCAAGTCGCCGAGCGGCATCCCAGAGGTCGAACACGTCCCGACCCTTCTTGCGCTGGTAGACGGCCCTCAGCTTGGTGCCCAGGAGTTCTTCGAGTCGGTAGGTGGGCACCTCAGCCGAGCCACTGAACCAAAGGCCGTCCACCGAGAATGCCTCTCTGACCAATCCAAGCACCGAGAAGTGTTCGCGTGTGTTGACCTCCACCTTGACCCGCATCCGTCGTACAGGCGCCACCGCAGTCTCAAAGTGGTACAGGAGCTGGATGCCATTGCGTCTCGTCTTGCGCTTCGGCGCACCGAGCCACGGGTCGAGTCGCGCCTGGATGACTTCAAACAGGGGGCGAGCGGGTCCGGCCCGCACCTGGACGAGATCGATGTCTTCGGAGTAGCGGGCGGCAGGAGCGAGGTACAGCTTGTGCAGGGCAGTCCCGCCCCGAATCGCCAGCAGTTCCTGAGCAGCCGGTTCCGAGAACAGCTCGACGATGGCACGGCTCAGAACGAGATCTTGCTCCACTTGGGCGATGTCGGCCCAGGGAGCCCGCGCTTGCCACGCGTAGATGTGGGCTGCGGGGATCATAGGTCGGACTCCACGTCCTCGTTGACGACCACCCGCCATCGGGCATCCACGGGCCAGCCCTTTCGGGGTCGGTCCGGCCGAAGTGGCACCGCCTGGGGTCTGCCGTCGGCGACAAGCCGAGCGAGCCCACCCGTGAGGGCCGCCGCACCGATCCGATCCAGCAGGTATCCAAGTCGCTGAACTACTGAAAGTTCGTAGCCCGCCCCCGCCGCGGCTTGGACCAGCTTGTCGGCCTCCAGTCGTTCGGCAAGCTCGCTGAG
>CAYTLW010000078.1:0-36120 GCA_964438735.1 uncultured Enterobacteriaceae bacterium
GGGCTACTTGTCGTGATAATTGAGGATCTGGCAAGAAATGTATGATCCCTAGGGGCAGTCATCGCCCTCGCACGGTCCGCTATCCGCTTGTTGGACCTGGTCCGGCGCGACGTCCTGTCCGCTGCCCTGATCGGCCGCACCGCCGGTGTCGTCGATGGGGTCGACGGTCGTATCCGGGGCGGTGGTTCCGCTATCGGCCACCACGGGCACGTCATCCACGTTGGCCACGTCGTTGACCTGGCTGTCCGTGTGCGTCGCGTCGGCGGTGCCGGGGCCGCTCGCGGTCTGGTCTTCGCCACAGGCCGCCAGCGCCAGGGCGCCGGCCAGAATCGTCACGTAGATGGTCTTCATCATGCTGTCCCTCGGGTGAGCGCACACCCGACAAGACTAGGGAATCTCGCGATCAGATTCCTTGAAACATGATGTGTCTCAGACCAGCGAAAGAAGAACTCGTCAGATCAGCGATAGAAGAACTCGAACGCGCCGCCATCCTCGTCGTAGGTCGACCACTTCCCACCGCCATGGCTGGCGCCGACCATGGTCTCGTACGCTGGCGGGTAATTGTAGCCGTGGTTGACGATGAGCATGTGGTAGCTGGGCGAACCGCAATGGCTCATCCACATGATCGCCTGGTCGGGACGACCGCACCAGTTGTGCTCGCCCCACAACCTGCGACCGGCGTTGTACGAACCGTGCCACGATTTGCACTCGCTGCCCGGCAGGATCTTGGCGCTGCTGATGTAGGATTCGCCCACATAGCGATGTTTATTGCAGCCGCTGGCCTTGGTGAACTTGAAGAAATTGAACTTGGTGCCCTCGACCTTGGCCGCCACCTTCATGACCCAGGCGTTGCGGATCTTGCCGCCGTTGCCGCTGTGCTGGCCTGGCGTGGTGTAGGTCTTGACCATCCACTCCTTGATGCCGCCCTTGGCGGCGCGGTTGATGCCCAGGTCCCAGGCGCTGTAGGAGAGCTTCTTCAGGCCGTTGGAGTCGCTGTGGTACATGAATCGCGTCCAACCGCCCTCATCGGTGCCCATGTCGCAGACCGTCTCGTAGGCAGGGTCGCCGCCCAGGCCGTCGGGGTCGATCCAGAAGGTTCCCGACTTGGCCGCCGGGTGCACCTTGAGGATGTGGGCGCAGTTGACGCCTGGATTCGACTGGGTGCCGAACACCGCGATGGCCAGCGGGAAGAAGGCTTCCCCATTGCAGACGTTGAGCGTCTTGCTCGCCGGGTCGACGTACATGTAGCCGACGGCCGACGCATCGCACTTGATGGGCGCCTTGGAGGCGTTCTTCAGCTGCACCGCGCCGATCAACCGGTCGCCGACGATGATCGTGCCGGGGGCCTGTACCTTCTTGTTGGACAGGGTCAATACGTCGACGCTCCAGCGCTTGAGTTCGCCGTCGGTGGTGTTGTTCTTGAAGCTGAGGTCCATCACCGAGAGCGTCCACTTGCCCTTGGGGTTCTTGCCCTTCCACGTGCTGAGGTCGCCCTTGAGCGGCTTGTTGGGGGCCGGGAAGGTGCCCTTGAGCACGCCGCCGGCGACCTTGCCGTCATCGAAGAGCGCGTAGCTGCCGCCGGCGGGATCGACCAGGTTGATCTTCAGCTTCTTGAAGTCGCTGTTGGTCACTTCGACGCTGATGTGCAGGTCCTTGGCGATGCCGCGATCGGGCACCACGATGGTGCTGCTGATGCCCTTGGGGTTGTTGTCCGGAATGGGAATGGCCTTTGCCATGACGTCGCTGTCCAAGAACTCGGTGCTCAGCTGCCCGTTGCTGATCTCGTCGAGTCCATCGGCGGGCAGGCCCTTGGGATCCATGGCCTTGACGCACTGCAAGCTGCCGTCCGCGTTGATGCCCTTGACCACCTCGCCGGCGCCTTTGCAGGAACCGGAGGGGATCTTGATGCCGCTGAGTTTGCTGCCGTCGCCCAACAGGGTGTTGGCGGTCAGGGTGCCGGCGGTGATGGCCGCCGCGGTGATGGCCTTGGCCTTGAGCGCGTTGCCGCCCAGGTCGACGGTGGCGTCGAACTTCATCTCGCTGACGCTGACGCAGCCGGTGCACTGCACGTCCAGGGCCGTGTTGGCCGGCCCGCCCTTGGTCTTGGCGCCGGCGTAGGTGAAGCCGACCTTGGCTGCAGATATGGAACCTGGCGCCAGGTGGGTGTCCTTGATGCAGCCGCTGCAGGCCACGCCGTCAGCCATCTCGGCCCGACGGGAGAAGAGCACGCTGTGCAGGGACACGCGCGGCAGCTCGGCATCCGGTGCCACTTTGGCGCCCAACCACAGCTTGGTCACGCCGGCGAAGGTGTTGGCCAGCAACGGCTTGCTCGCGCCAAGGGTGTGGATGAAGCGGCCGCCCTTGACGGTGACCGCGGCGGGGGGCTCAGACCAGATCGCCGTGCCGCCCTTCTGCGTGCCATACAGAGCGAATGTGATGAGGTACTGGCCATCGGCCACGGGGCCCCCGCCGGCGCTCATCAGCGCGCCCTCGGCCGCCATCGTGGCTGGCGTTGCAGCGGGCGCGACTCCCGGCCAGACGATGAACAGGGCGGCCAGGACCGGGCCGAGCACGGTCAGCCGGTGGATGGAAGCGCAGGTGAGATGCTTCATTATCTTGTCTCCTGTCGAGCGGACTCGCGTCGCGCGGACAGCGTATTCGTAACCTTGTCGCGCCGCAATCGCTCGCCGATGGCGGCGCCTGCATCCGGGACTAGTCTGCCGGTGCGTGCGATCGACGTCGCCGGGAGTTACTCCATGGCCGAACGCCCCGCCCTGCCCTTGCTGCACATGCTGGTTGTGGCCTTCAGCGCCGCCGTGGCGTGGGCATGTCCCATCTCCATCGGCCCCTTCTTTCGAAAGGGCGGCGGCGAGGCCAGCTGGTCAGCGTTGACGGAGGCCATCTTCCACCCGGCCGGCGGCGGCCTGCTCGGCCTGCTGCCCGTAGCGTTGTTGGCCACCGCCTGGCTGCTGGGCGGCGACCGGCCCGGTCTGGCCAGGTCGATGCTCGGTGCCGCGTTGCTCGCTTCCGCGGCCGTTGTTCTGCTCGTGCTGCTGGGACTGGCCGGTCCCATGCTCGCCAGCGCCATGCCATCGACGTGACCCGCGACAAGTGGGTCGCCGCAACCGCCGGCTTCGAGGGCGGGTGCGCGGCATAGCTTGTACCGGGGGATATAGGAGGGGAGATGAAGCGTCGCCACAGCAGCGGTGGGCGGGAATTCAACCCTGAAACGCTGGCTCTAGGCTATGGCTACGACCCGTCCTTGAGCGAGGGTGCGGTCAAGCCACCGGTCTTTCTCACCTCGACTTTCGAGTTCGAACGCGCGGCCAGCGGCGGCCGTTTCTTCGAGGTCGCCTATGGGCTCAGCGAGGCCCACGCCGGTGAAGCACAAGGGCTCATCTACAGCCGACTGAACAACCCGAATCTGCAGATCTTCGAGGAGCGACTTGCAGCCTGGGATCGCACCGACAAAGGTGCAGTCTTCGCCTCTGGTATGGCAGCCATCTCGACAACCTGCCTCGCCTTATTGCAACCGGGCGACCTGGTCCTGAGCACTGCGCCGGTGTACGGCGGGACCTGGTTTCTGTTCACCAACGTGCTCGCGCGCTTGGGCATCGAGGTGGTGCAGGTGTTGGGCGGCTGTGGGGCAGAGGAGCGTTTGCGCGCTGCCGCAGAGCTACACGGCCGGGAGCGACTGCGCCTGATATTTGTCGAGACGCCGGCCAATCCATCCAACGTGTTGACCGACATTGCAGCCGTTTCCGCGCTGGCGAACGATCTCTCCGAGGGGCAAGAGCGGCCGGTCATCACGGCGGTGGACAACACCTTCCTGGGCCCGGTCTTCCAGCGCCCGGCCCCGCTGGGTGCCGATCTGGTGGTCTACAGCGCGACCAAGTTCATCGGCGGCCACAGCGACCTGGTGGCCGGGGTCGTGACCGGGCCCACCGCACTGGTCGACGAGATCCTGACCCTGCGCACCATCCTGGGCACCATGGCCAACCCGTTCACGGGTTGGTTGCTGCTGCGCTCGCTGGAGACGTTGTCGATCCGAATGCGTCGGCAGGCCAAGAGCGCCGCGGCGCTGGCCGACCTGTTGGCCGACCACCCGCGCGTGGAAGCCGTTCGCTACCCCGGTCTGCTGGCAGCCGATGATGGTCAACGGGAGTTGTTCGAGCGCCAATGCACCGGCGGCGGTTCACTCATCGCGTTCGACGTATTGGGCGGCAAAGAGGCGGCCTACGCGGTGCTCGATCGCTTCGAGGTGTTCCGGCTGGCTGTCTCCCTGGGCGGCACCGAGAGCCTGGTCGAGCATCCGGCGTCCATGACCCATGCGGACGTGCCGCCGGATCTGCAGGAAGACTACGGCATCACGGCCGGCCAGGTTCGCATGTCCGTCGGGCTGGAGCACATCTCCGATCTGCGGCGCGACCTGTTGCACGCGTTGGAGGGAGCGCGCTGATCCACGACCCGGAGGGCGCGAGGCCCGCGTTTGACGTGGTGCAGTATCCGTTCCCGGCGCTTCACTAAGGTGCCAATCGTGACCCTGGACGCCAACGGCCCGATCGGCTAGCCTCCGGCTCCTCGCCACCCGTAGGTCCGACGACGTCGCATTCGGATCGATGGGGATGCCCCCGGCGATCCATGAGCGGACCGTGAGCCCAGATATACTGGCCAGTTTGTTTGATGCCCTGCCAGGCGCGGTGGCGGTCTACGCCGACCCCGCCGAGCCACAGGTCTGGGCCAACGCGGCCGCCGTCAAGGCGGGCGTGCCGAGCAGCCTGCTGGCGGCTGACGATTGCCTGCAGCGCATTCCGTTGGCCGATGACCACACCGCGCTGGTCTGGACGCCACAGGACGACGGAAGTGAGCACGAAGCCGCTGCCCTGCGCGACGAGATGCAGCGCTTCGCATACGTCATCTCCCATGACCTGCAGGCGCCAGCCCGCACAGTGGCCGCCTACCTGGATCTGTTGATCGAAGAGCACGGCGACATGTTGCAGGGCGAGGCGCGGGAATTCGTCGATTTCGCCGTCGATGGTGCGCACGTCATGCAGCAGCTGCTTGGCGGCATTCTGGCCTGGTCCAGGGTGGCCAGTCACGGTCGCGAGCCGGTAGACGCCAGCTGCGAAGACGCCGTCGAAATGGCGTTATTCGACCTGGAGACCGCCATCGGCGAAACCGGCGCCGTGGTTCATCGCGATGCCCTGCCCCAGGTTCGCGCCGACCGCGCCCAGTTGCTGGATCTGTTCAAGCGCCTGATCGACAACGGGCTGAAATTCCATCGCGGGCAACCGGTCGAGCTGCACATCGCGGCGGTGCGCCAGGGTCCGCACTGGCGAATTGACATCACGGACAATGGCATCGGCATCGAGGCGCGCCATTTCGACCGCATCTTCGAGCTCTTTCAGCGCCTTCACACCGCTGAGGAGTATCCAGGCGTCGGCGCCGGGCTGGCGGTTTGCAAGCGCATCGTCGCCCGACACGGCGGGCGCCTCTGGCTGCGCTCTGAAGTGGACGTGGGCACGACGGTGAGTTTCACCCTGCCGGCCGTCGCAGACGACGTGGGGGCGACGTGATGCGGCCACCCATGCACCTGTTGCTGGTCGAGGACAATCCCGGCGACGTCAAGCTCACGCGCCTGGCGCTGCAGCGGGCCGGCTCGCCGGACAGCATGGACGTGGTGGGAGACGGGGTCGACGCCATGCGCTACCTGCGCAGGGAAGTGCCCTACGACCAGGCGCAGCGACCCGATCTCGTGTTGCTGGACCTGAATCTGCCGAAGATGGATGGACGCGAAGTGTTGGAGGCGGTCAAGACCGATCCAGCGTTGATGCGGATTCCTGTCGTCATGTTGACCTCGTCAGAAGCGTTGCACGACATCGACTGCAGCTACGAGCTGCACGCCAACAGCTTCGTGACCAAACCCGCCGAGTTGAACCGCTTCATGGCGGTCATTCAGGCGGTCATCGAATACTGGGGAGGCGTGGCTCAATTGCCACGCGGCTGATGCGATGATCGACAACGACCGCTATCTCATCCTGCTGGTGGAGGACGATCCCGCCCAGGCGTTCCTGGCCACGAAGCTGCTGGAGGCGAGCCCGGACGCACGCTTCAGGGTCGACCACGTGTCCACCCTGGGCGAGGCGATGGAGCGCCTGGATCAAGCCGCATACGATGTGCTGTTGCTGGACCTCGGCCTGCCGGATGCTTTTGGCCTGCAGGGCGTACACCGCCTGTGCCAGGAACGGCCGACGCAGCCCTTCGTTGTCCTGACCGCCGCAGACGAACCCAACATGGCCCGCGCGGCCATCAAGCTCGGGGCCCAGGACTACATCGTCAAAGACAAGCTGCGCGGTGAGGTGTTTGCGCGCGCGGTTCTGCACACGATCGACCGAACGCGCGCCCGCCAGCGGATTCGACGCAACGCCGAAGATGTCGCTGCGCTGATCAACGTCATGGCCGACGGTGTGCTCGTCATCGACGCGGCGGGCCAGATCCTGTATGCCAACGCCGCGGCCGCCGAGTTCTACGGCACCCAGGCCGCGTTGATGCATGGGGAATTGTTCGAACATCCGGTGGTGCCCGGTACCGTGGTTCAGGCTGCCATCGGCCAGGGATCCGCCCGCGCGACAGTGCACCTGCGCGCCTCTCCGGTGACCTGGCGCGAACGCGATGCCCATGTGGTGGTGATGCGCACCGCCGAGTCCTGCTCGGCGGCCCGCGCCACCGAGGAGGAGCCTGCATGACCGGATCTGTGGTCGACGCCGTCGCAGCGCGAGCGCGTGCCGGAGTCGACGAGGCCATCGAGCGCCTGAGCACCTACCTGACCTATCCCGCCATCTCCTGCCTGGACCATCACCACCCCGACGTTGCGCGATTATGCGCCCGGGTGCGCGATGACCTGGACGAGATGGGTTTTGCCAACGCCAGGATCCTGGAGTTGGAAGGCGCCCTGCCAGCGGTGGCGGCGGAATGGCTGGATGCAGGTGCGGACCGGCCGACCGTGTTGATCTACGGCCACCTCGACCTGCAGCCGGTGGAGACCGCCTACTGGACCTCCGATCCGCACAAGGCGGTCCGGCGCGGAGAGCGCCTCTACGCGCGCGGAGTCGCCGACGATATGGGCGGCTGGGTGTCGCACCTGGCGGCCATGAGCGCGTGGCTGAAGGTCACCGGTTCATTGCCCTGCAACGTCCGCCTGATCCTGGAGAGCGAAGAGGAGATCGGATCGCCGAATCTCGAACGCTTCATGGACACCTACCCCGAAGTGTTCGACGCCGACGTGATGGTGCTGACCGACTGCGAAAACCCGTCGGTCGACGTGCCGGGGCTGACCGTCTCCTTGCGCGGACTGATGGAGGTGGAGCTGAGCTGCGACGCCCTGCACGCAGACGTACACTCCGGCCTCTGGGGCGGCGTCGTGCCCGATCCCAGCCTGGCGCTCTGCCGCTTGATCAGCCGCCTGGTCGACGATGATGGTCGCCTGTTGCACGGTCGGCGGCAGCTGAGCGACGCCGAACTGGCCGCCGCCAGCGCGGTCCCGGTCGACGAAGATACGGTGCGCCGCGGGGCCCAGTTGCTCGATGAAGTCGGGCCGCTGCCGGAGCGGGGCACACCCTCGGCGGTCTGGATGTGGCGCCAGCCCTCGGTCACCGTGCTGTCCACCACCCTGCCCCAACCGGGCAGCGAGAAGAACGCCATCCGACGTCGCGCCTCGGCGAAGCTGTCGGTACGCCTGGCGCCCGACCAGACGGCGGAGGAGCTGTTCGCCATCCTCGACCAGGTGGTTCGCAGCAATCCGCCCGCCGGCGTGAAAGTGGGCTTCGACCTGGTCCACACCTTTGGATCCGGCTGGCTGTACGAGCCCAAGGGGCCCTATTTCGAGGCCGCCGACCGCGCCTATACCGCCTCCTGGGGCGCGCCCATGGCGCGGGTCGGCGTCGGCGGGTCGATCCCCTTCGTGGCCCTCTTCGGCCGTCGCTTCGGTGACCTGCCGCTGGTGCTCAATGGGGTCATGGACCCCGAGACGACGGCGCACGGCCCCGACGAGTCGCTGCACCTGGGCGTCTTCGAGAAGGCCATCGTGGCCAATGTGCACCTGCTGCATGAGTTCGCCAGCCTCGGCGCCGGCGAATAGGACCCGTCAATTGGTTGCAGACGTCTCGGCGCGCGCTTCAGAGCGCAGCCGTGCCAGGGCCGTGAAGGCGACCAGTCGCTTGAATCTCGACCGGCCAATGGGCCCGAATCCGTAGCGCCAGCAACCGGTTCCGTGGGGTCCTGCGACCGCCACGTAGACCGTGCCGACAGGCCGGTCCTCGCTGCCGCCGGTCGGCCCGGCGATGCCGGTGGTCGCCAACCCCCAGTAGGAATCGGCCGCCGCGCGGGCCCCCTCGGCCATGGCCCTGGCGGTGGGCTCGCTGACCGCCCCATGGGCCTGCAACGTCGCCGCAGGCACGCCGAGAAGCGCCCGCTTGGCGGAGTTCGCGTAGCAGACCAGGTCGGCCACCAAGGTCGCGCTGACGCCCGGCACCTCGGTCAGCAGGTGCCCGATCAGTCCGCCCGTGCAGGACTCGGCCACCGCCACCGTCATGTCGCCGGCTTGCAGGTCGCGAACGACGGCTTCGGCGTGTGTCTCGGTGGGATGTTCGCTGAAGACGCGCCACTGCAGGTTCCGCCGCACGGCGGCCACAAAGGACGCGACGTCCCCGCCATCGTGCTGCGGAGAGATGGCCAGTCTGATCTCGGGGAAGCGCGGCAGCGAACGTACGCTGACCTGATCGTAGCCCGGCAGCCCTGACAGGCGGGTCTGCAGGTCGCTCTCGGTGATGCCGAAGACCCGCAAGGTGTGCTCGGCCCGGAGCGTCGCCTGCACGCCGACCCCGGCCAACAGCTCGTCCAGGTGGTGGTCGACCATGGCGTCGAATTCCCGCGGCACGCCGGGAAAACACGCGGCTGTGGCCTCGCCCACGGTGACCGCGAATCCGGGCGCGGTGCCGTCGGGATTGGCCAGCGCGCGCGCACCCGTCGGGATGTGCGCCTGGCGTCGATTGGCGCTCATGAAGCGGCGTCCGCGGTTGGCGTAGCGGCGCTCCAGGGCCGCCTCCAGGTCTGGATCGAGCGCCAACGGCACGCCGGCGGCGTCCGCCAGCGCCGTGCGCGTGCCGTCGTCATCGGTGGGTCCGAGGCCGCCACTGATCACGATCAGCCGGCTTTGCGTGGCCAGGGCGCGGACGCGCTCGACGATGGCCGTTCGCTCGTCCGCGACGACTTCGAATCGCTCAATCTGCAATCCGCGTCGCGTCAGGTGTCCGGCCAGGGTGTGGCCATTGCCTTCGCGGGTCTCACCGCGCAGGATCTCGTCACCGATTGCCAGGTACGCCACTGTCACGGCGCCGACCTTGGCCGCGCACTGCTCATGAGTCAACCATGCCCGATACCAACCGCCGCATTCAGACCGCCTGCCTGCTGATCCTGGCCGTATTCGCCACCGGAGTGGCCCTGTACTGGCTGCGGCCGGTGATGATCCCCTTCGTCCTGGCCGTGCTGTTGAGCTATGTCCTGGCCCCGCTCATGGGCCTGTTGACCGGACGTCTTCGCCTGCCGCGTTCGCTGGCGCTAATCCTGGCCCTGGGCATCGGTTTCCTCATCCTGACCGCCGCGGGTGTGCTCATCTCGGGTTCGGTCCGCCAATTGGCCCGCAACGCCCACGCCTACCAGGATCAGCTGACCGAACTGGCGCGCGTGGCTTCAGAGAGGCTGTCGGAATACGGCTACGAGGTGGGCACGGAGACCTTGAGCAAACAGGTCGCCGCGGCCCCTGTGGGCACCCTGCTGGTGCGGGTCACCAACGCGATCATCGACACCCTGTCCAACACCTTCCTGGTGCTCATCTTCGCCATCTACCTGCTGCAGGGTGCCGGTCGGACCCGCAAACCGAGCGCCATCGCTGTGGAGATCGACCGCAAGATCAAACGCTACGTGAACCTGAAGATCGCCCTGTCGGCGGTCACCGGCGTCCTGGTCGGTGTGATCCTCAAGGCGCTGGGCGTCGAGCTGGCCATGGTCTTTGGCGTGCTCGCCTTCGTGCTCAACTTCATCCCCAGCGTCGGTTCGGTCATCGCGACCTTGTTGCCGTTGCCGCTCATCCTGGTGAGTCCGGACTTCAGCGTCACCACCCTGGTCCTGGCCATGGCCCTGCCCGGTGCGGTGCAGATGGGCATCGGCAACGTGCTCGAACCCAAACTCATGGGCGAGTCGCTGGGCCTGCATCCCATCACCGTGCTGTTGGCCCTGATTCTCTGGGGCATGTTGTGGGGCATCGCCGGCATGTTGCTCGCCGCGCCCATGACCGCCGTGGCGCGCATCCTGCTGGACAGCCTCGAGTTCACAAAGCCGGTGGCGCGGGCCATGGCGGGCGAGTTCGGGATGCCGGATCACGGCTGACGCGGGGGTGGCGTCAATCGCCCTGGCGCGGTTCCAGTTCCTCGGTCAACGCGGCCGTCCAGGCCACTGCGCGATTGCGCCCCTGGGCCTTGGCGGCATAGAGCGCCATGTCCGCGCAGCCCAGCATGGTTTCGGCAGTCGTGGGGGGGGGCGGGGGGGCCCCGCCCCCCCAACCGCCCCCCCCCCAGGCCCCCCGGCGGCCTCGGGGCCGTGGCCCGCCCCGCCGCGGTGGGTGGGGGCGGGGGGGGCGGGGGCGGGGGGGCGGCCCCCCCCGAAACTCGCCGTCACGCTGCCCAGCGGCTGGCCGTCGCCATGTTCGAAATCCGCGGCCGCCACAGCGCGACGCAAGGTCTCGGCCACCTTCATGGCCGCCTTTTTCGAGGTGTCGTACAGCAACACGACGAACTCTTCGCCGCCATAGCGGGCGAGCAGGTCGGTTGTCCGCAGCTTGCCACGCAGGGTCGCGACCAGCTTCTGCAGCGCGCGATCGCCGGCCTGGTGACCGTTGCGATCGTTGTAGTTCTTGAAGTGGTCCACATCGACCATCACCAGGCAGAAGGGATGCGTGGTGCGCTCGGCGCGGCGGAACTCGAACGCCAGTGAGCGGTCGAAGTGGCGTCGATTGGCCACGCCGGTGAGCTTATCCGTGGTCGCCAGCCGCTCGAGCTCGCGCACGGCGCCGGCCAGGCGCGCGTTGACGTCCTCCAACTGTCGATTCTTGCGGCGCACCTCGGCGGCCCTCTCCTCGACCTTGCGCTCCAGGGATTCGGTATAGCTCTGCAGCTCGTCGGCCATGGCGTTGAAGTCGCCCGCCAGCTCGCCCAATTCGTCGGATGACGTCACCCAGGCGCGGGAGTCCAGTTCACCGCGGCGAATCCCCTCGGCGGTGCGCGCCAGCTCCGCCACGGGTTCGGCCACCACCCGCGCGAGGGCCAGGTTCTGGGCCAGGGCCAGCACGGCGGTGAGCAGCATGGCCAGGCCGATCATGATGTTGCGTGCGTCGGCCACGCGACGTTCGACTTCGTTCAGTTCAAAGCGCGCCACCAGGGTGCCCCAGCGCAGTCCCGAAATGGAGGGCATGGTCATGTCCAGCACCAGCCGGCCATCTTCCAGCCGCTGGCGTCGCCAGCGGGGCAACCCGCCGCGCGCTGCATCCTCCAAGAACGTCCGATCCAGGCCGGAGTGGGCGCCGTCCTGTTCAGCGCCGCCCGAGGCCGCATTGGCGACAATGGCGCCGTTGGGATCCACCATGGCGATGAAACGCAGCGGCATGGAGGAGTTGCCGGTGGTGGCCGCCTGGTTGAGGTAGCCATCCAGACGATCCAGCGCGTGCACCGCCAGGCTGCGGGCACAGGGCAGCGCCAGCGAACGCAGCTGCTCGGCAGCACGGCTGCGGGCCTCGTCGTGGTAGATCTCGCCGAATTCCCGCACCACCACCGAGCCGGCCAGGGTGATCGCCAGCAATACGGGCAGCGCGGTGGCGATGGTCAGGCGGCTGCGAATCCGCATGCCGCGCTCGCGTCGCACGTCCTGCTCGGGCGCGGCCGCACGGACGTAGCCCGACGGGCGTTCAGCGGGGCTCATGCTGCCCCCCTTCGGTGGTCGGCCCCGGCAGCTCCACCCGTTCAGCCCGCCACCCCCGCCAGCGCCGCGGCCGCACCGTGGTGAGGATGCGTCGAATCTCGTCGTAGCGGCGGTCGTCCACGCGCACCCAGCCGGTCAGGCCACGTGCGCGGTACAAGGCCTGGCGACCCTTGCGGGTGCGAGTGTTCAGGCGGCCGAACGCGGCCGCGATCTTGCGTGCGCCACTCTCCGGGATGGCGCCGTTGGTGCACAGGGCGTCGTAGGGAATGCGGCCGGCCTTGTGCAGGATGCGCAGGGATCCGACGCCGATGACCTCGCCGCGGCGCGCGTTGTTGAGCGTGCCTGACGAGACCGCCGCGGCGTCGACCTTGCCGGCGATGAGCTCGTCGATGGAACGGTCATGGCTGCCGGTGAAGACCATCTCCAGGTCGCGCTCGGGGTCGATCCCTTCGCGGACCAGGGCGGCGTAGGGGAAGAGGAAGCCGGAACCGGAGCGCTCGTCGACAAAGGCCACCCTCCGTCGGCGCAGGTCGTCGAGCGAGGAGATGCGGTCGTCGCTGCGCACGACGAAGAAGGACGAATAGGTCGTGGCACCGAAGCTAAGCGAAGAGGCCAGCAGTCGCAGGTCCTTCACCTGGTCGCGGGCCAGTACGTACGACAGGGGGGACAGCTGGATGATGTCCAGTTCGCCTGCGGCGGTCCGCTCGATGAGCTCCTTGTAGGTGCGCGCCAGCTTGAAGCGCACAGGCACGCCCAGCGCCTCGCTCAGGTGGGCGGCGATGGGTTGGAAGGCGCGCACGATCTGTTGTTCGCCCAGGTAGGGGGTCGAACTGAAGGTGAGCTCTTTTCGTCCGCGCGGCAGGTCCTCCTCGGTCAGGCGGACATCGCCCAGGGGCTCCAACTCCAGCAACTCGCCTGCGGACTGGCTCAGCACGCCCTCGGCTTCGTCGCGCACGCAGCCGACCGCCAGGGTGCAGACCAGCAGGGCGGTGACGAGCAGGGTCGGTGCGGCCCGCGGCCCCATGAGGTGGTCCTGGACTTCAGAAGGAGACGCGCAAGGCCAGACCGCGGCCATGCGGGCGAAGGTGCAACGCCGTTGAGTCAGGTTGACTGAGCAGCAGCCAGGCGCCGCCGCCAACGGCGCACAAGCCGGTGGCCAGCGAGACGATGCCCAGGGCTTCATTGGATGCGTTGTCCTGATCGCGTCGATGGTACTCCTCATAGGAGATGCCCTTGACCTTGCCGCCATCCTGCTGCGCCGTCAGGTCGTCCAGCTCGGCCTGTTCGGCGGCCACACCGGTCAGGAGCCAGCCGCCCACGCCGACCAGCGCCGCGCCGACCCCGACGCCTGCCCACCCTGCCGGGCCCTGCCAACCTGCCGCATCCTTGCGCACGGTGGTGGGCGTTTCTGGCGCGCCCTTCACCGGCTGCGGTGCTGGCAGGGAGGGCTTTCGCGTCGCCAGGGTCGCCTCGACCAAGGCCAGCTCCTTGCGCGTACGGGCCATGATCTTCGGGTGCACGTCCTTCAGCTTCAGCACGCGTCGGTAATCCCGCGCTGCGGCTTCCAGCTGGTCAGCCCGCTGCTCCGACAAGGCTGCGTTGAACAGCAATACGGGTTTGGCGTTTGCGGTGTAGGCGATGTGGAACAGGGGCGCAGCCTGTGCGTATTCGCCAGCCTTGAAGTGAGCGGCGGCGCGTTTGAATGCCGTCTTGTCCGCCGGCTTGTCGGCCACGGCCATGACCTGGGACGCCAGCAACGCACCCGCGACCGACAGCGCAAACGTCAGCACCGCGACGCGCGCCGTCCTGCTATGGATTCGAGTTTGCGCGGGCGGGAGCATCTTGGCCCTCTGTTCGCCGGTTGCGACCTGCCGGGGGAATCGCAGCGGCGGAACGTTGGTTGAGGATATCGGCAAGGTCGTCGGGCCACAACCAAGGCGAGCGCTCGCTTGTGAACGTTGTTCCGCGACGGACCTTGCGCCATGCTGCAAAGAGGCCGTGCGCATCACGGTCCTGGAGGTCGCCTCATGCGCCACATCGTCGCTCCTCGCCAGGCCCTTGTGGTCGTCGCGATCGCTTTCGCCCTGTCGATTCCGTCCAGCGTGTTTGCGCAAAGCGCCGAGTCGACCACCGCCCAAGGCGCCGTGGCCATTGACGTTGTTCCCCATGGAATGCCATCGGTGGGCGACGTGGACGCGCTGGTCACCGTGCTGATCATCAGCGATTTCCAGTGCCCCTTTTGTAGTCGTGTCGTGCCGACACTGACGAAGCTGCTGCAGAACTACGGCGACCGCGTGCGCTTCGTCTGGGCCAACAATCCGCTCCCCTTCCACAAGCAGGCCATGCCAGCCGCCCTGGCCGCCCTGGCTGCCCATCGGCAGGGCCTGTTCTGGGCCATGCACGACAAGATCTTTGCCAACCAGCGCAAGATAAACAAAGCCAACCTGGCTGTATGGGCCGCCGAGGTGGGCTGCGATCCCGATATGTGGCGGCAGGACCTGGCCGATCCCATCCTGCGACAGCAGGTGCTCACCGAACAGCGCTCGGCCAATGGAGTCGGCGCACGGGGAACGCCGAGCTTCCTGATCAACGGCAAGAAGATCAGCGGCGCCCAGCCCTACAAGCGCTTCGCCACCGAGATCGACCAGGCGCTGCAGGCGGCGGAGCTGCATCGCGATTCGGGCAAGTCCGGCATGGCGCTGGTCGAGGCGATGTGGACTGAACGTGGCGGCGAGAAGGGCGCCCGGGCGTTCGCCTGGTTCATGGCCGGCGTGGATCCCCCCATCAAGGCGCCGCCGAGGGTGCGCAAGGCGTCGCCCAGGCCCTCGAAGTTCCTCAATGTGCCCATCCACGCCCGCGACCAGATCGAGGGCAACAGCCGCAAGGCGCTGGTGACCATCGTCGAATTCAGCGACGTGCAATGCCCATTCTGTTCGCGCGCCGCCAAGACGCTCAAGGACCTTCGCAAGCTGTACGGCGACCAGGTGCGCATCGTGTACAAGCACCATCCCCTGTCGTTCCACAAGCGCGCACGACCGGCCCATATGGCGATGATAGCGGCCGGCAAGCAGGGGAAATTCCTACAGTTCCGCGAAAAGGCCTTCGCCAATCAGCGCCAGCTGACCGACGAGAACTTCAAGCGTTGGGCCGCCGAGTTGGGCCTGCGCAGCAAGCGATTCGAACGGGATCGCAAGTCCAAGGGCCTGGACAAGACGATCCAACGCGACATGGAACTGGCCCGTTCCCTGGGCTTGCGGGGCACGCCCAGCTTCGTCATCAACGGCCGCTCCCTGCGCGGCGCCCAGCCGCTGGCCAGGTTTCGCAAAATCATCGACGAAGAGATCGCCAAGGCCAAGGCGTCAGGCCGCAAGGGCAAGTCCTACTATCGCTACCTGATGGCCAAGGGTGGCGGCTAGCGGGCGCCAACGACAGCCGCGGTGTGTTTGCACCAACGGCCAGGCCGTTGGCCGATGGTCCGTGATCTTGGCTGCACCCCCGTGCTAATCTGTGCGGCGAATCCCATTCAGGCCTCCGATTACAGTCGACTTCCGGCGCCATCATCCCATGCAAGACCGCAACCGGCCGACCTCGCAAGACCTGGTGACAGCGGCGAACCCATCTGCTGATGGGCCAGCGCGGCGCGTGGCCGGTCGCTATCTTCTGGGGCGGCTGTTGGGTCGGGGCGGCCACGGCAGTGTCTGGCAGGCAGAAGACGAGGTCGCTGGCGGTCAGGTCGCGGTCAAGATCCTGGCCAGCATCGCCCCGGATGACGTGGCCCGGATGCAGCGCGAAATCTCGGCGCTGCGCCTGCTCGACCTGCCGGGTGTGGTGCGTCTGCTCGATGAGGGCAGTCATGACGGCCAGCGCTTCCTCGTCACGGAGCTGCTCGACGGAAAGCCATTCCCAGGGCGCTCGGTGCCGATGGGCTGGCACGACCTCGCCCCGACCGCTATCGCAATGTTGGAAGCCCTGGCGCGTGTGCACAGTGCGGGCGTTCTCCATCGCGATTTGAAGCCGCCCAATGTGCTCGTCGATAGCAACGGCGCGCCCTGCATCCTCGACTTTGGCCTGGCCATCGGCGAGCAGGTGGGGCGCACGGTGACCGCTGACGGGCAGGTGGTCGGCACCCTTGCGTACCTGGCTCCGGAACAGATCCTTGGCAAGCGCGCCGATGAACGCGCTGATCTGTACGCCCTCGGCGTGATGTTCTACGTCGCGCTGACCGGCGAAGCGCCGCACCAGGCGGAGACCGTCGACGCCATGTTGCGGGCTCGCCTCGCGGTCCCTGCGCGGCCGATCGACAGCCTGGTGGTCGGCCTGCCCCGGCCTGTGGCGTCGCTGATCGACCGACTGCTGGCCTCCCGGCGCGAGCGGCGCCCCAGATCTGCGCACGAGGCCTTGCTCCTTCTTGGCAGTGAGCCCGCGCAGTACAGCGCCACCGGACAACTGCCCTGGCTCGGCTCCACCGAACCGGTCGATTTCGTGGTGGAGCGCCTCTCTCGTGGCGTCCCAGTCGATGTGAGTGGACCGGCCGGGAGTGGACGCAGCCGGCTGATCGAAGAGGTGTCCGCCCGTCTCCTCGGCCAGGGTCGCGAGTTGATTCATGTTCGCAGCGGCATCCAGCCCTTCGCCGGGCTGTGGCCGCTGCTCCCGCCGTCTGCGGAGATGTCGGCCTTGGACCTCAACGCTGCCATCGAGTTGGCAGGTCGGTGTCTGAGCGAGGCGTTGGGCCGAGGCGTCGTCCTGTTGGTCGATGACTGGCCGGATGTGGATCGTTGGTCTGCGGCCGCGATTGAGGCCCGGCGCACCCAGGGCGCGGTGCTTCGCTGCGTCGATGATGCGTCCGCTGCCGACATGGAATTGGAGCCGTTGACCGAGGAGGTCCTGGCCGAGCTCTTTGTCGGCCCAGAGCGGATCTTCCACCTGCCATCAGGCGCTGCCCGCGAGCTCCACGAGCGCACCGGGGGGCATCCATCGGCTGTGGCGTCAGAGGTTGGATCGTGGGTTCGCGCTGGTCTGGCGCGATTTCGTGACGGCCGGGTCGAGGTGGGACGGGCCGAACTGCATCGACTGCGCAGCGGACTGTTCATGACGCTGTCAGGTGAATTGGGGCGGACGACCGGTGCCGTGATTCGGCAAGGCGAGCGGCGCTCCATCCTGTCGCAAACCACGGCGGCCCGCCGGCTCGACAAGCCGCGCACGCCGGGCTCAGGACCGCCCACACTGCCCGAACATCCGCATCTGGTGGAGTTGCTGGCCTGGCTGCACATGGCGTGGCCTCACGGTCGCGCCGGGTTGCTGGCGACCGTGATGGAGCGGCCGCTCTGGCAGATCGAAGCGGGTCTGGCGGAGCTTGTCGAGGCAGGCGCTGGCTTGATGTTGGAAGATGGGCGGGTGGAACCGCGCGGATTGGGGTTGGGTCTGTCGCCGTGGCCGACGAGTCGGCGTATGGCGGCCCATCGCTCGCTGGCGCGCGCCCTGCCCCAGGGCAGCGCCGGGCGCCTCCTGCATCTGGTCGCCGCCGAGGCTGCGGAGGGGCTGGCCGAGGAGGCGGCCACGGTGGCCTGGCGTTGCATCCGCCGGGGTGAGGTGGCCGAGGGCCTGGTGGCGGTCCGCGAGGCCCTGCGCATTGTTCGACGCCACGACGACCAGCAGTCGGAGTCGCAGCTTCTGCACAGCCTCATGGGGCTGGCGCACTCTGACGGCACGCTGACCACCTGCGAGGCGGCGCGCTACGAACTCGATCGCGCCATCTCGCGCTCGGACGATGTCGAGTCCATGAAAGCGCTGGTCTCCGTGGCCAGCCTGGTGGCGCGAGGTGGTGGCCAGGACGCGCTGGAGCAGGTCAACGCGCTGCCGACCTTCAGCAGCATCGCCCTGGACGTCTGGCGGCAGGATCTGAAGGTGCGTGTCGGTCGCACCCTGTCGTTGGTCGAGGAGCGTCGGATCCTCGATGAAATCAGCGGTTGGGCCCGTCTACAGGACAGCGAACTGGCGCGCGCACGATACGCCACCTGGTTGGGCAAACTTCGATATCGCGAGGGCCGATTCGAAGACTCCGCGGCGTTGCATGCCACCGCCGCCAGCGCCGACGTCGGCGAGGCCGTACGCATGTTCGCCATGATGAACAGGGCATCAGCGCTCCTGGAGGCCGGCAGGCTGGAGGAAGCGCAACAACAGGCCCTCAAGGCCCAGCAAGCCGGTCGGCTTTGTGACCACATCTGGGTCCAGGCGCAGGCCGAATGGCTGCAGCGCACTGTGGCCTATCGGCAGGATCGTTGTGGCCAGCCTGACCTGGCCCTGTTGGATGCCGTCGAGCGAACGAATGTGCCCTACCTGGCCGTGCTTGTCGGATACGGAGAGGCCGCGGTCGCCTGGCGCAACGGTGACACGGAGTTGGCGGAGCAGCTCGCGGAGGTTGCGGCTGAACGGGCCGAGAACCTGCAGCTGCGAGAGGCCATGGTGCTCTGCCACGCGGTCCGTTGCCTCGCTGCGCGGGCGCCGTTGGATGCGTCGGTCGCAGCGGTGATGCCGCTGATGGATGAGATCGACTCGCAGGTGGCAGCACAGGCCATCTCGGCTTTGGCCTCGGTGGGATACCCGCTCCCCTCTCGTTGGCGCGAACTTGTTGTGGGGCACCTGGCAGAGATACCCGATCGGCGTCGGTCGGCACGTGCCGATCTCCTGTCTGCCGACGAGATGGGGACGATGCTGGCGGCAAGCGTTTGACCGATCACATGATCCGTTGGCGCCCAGACTGCGAACGCGGGGTCGCATGAGCACCGCTGGCAATGGCCAGAATCCCGCTCTATATGCTAGCGTGCCCGCGCCCGCCAACGAGGGCGGGTCGGACAGGACTTCGATGAGCGCCGCCACGTCTGAGACGGCGACTGCCACCCGCCTTTGCCCGCGATGTGGGGCGCATGGCAGCACCGCCGATTGCGCCGCCTGCGGAACGCCCACCATTGCCATTCCCGGCGGCGGCGACGACCCGGAATCTCTCGTCGGCACCGTCATCGGTGGCAAATATGCCGTCCAGGGCGTGCTCGGCCATGGCGGCATGGGTACCGTCTATCAGGGCGAGCAGGCGCTCGTTGAGCGGCCCGTGGCCATCAAGGTGATGCGCTCGGAGGTGGCCGCCGATTCGGACGCGGTGAAGCGGTTTCAGCGCGAGGCGAAGCTCACTTCCAAGCTGAGTCATCCCAACACCATTCGCCTGTTTGATTTCGGCCTGACCGACGACGGGCTGATGTATCTGGTGATGGAGATGTTGAGCGGTCGCGAGCTGGCCGACGAGATTCAGCAGCGAGGTTCGCTGGAGTTGCCGCAAGCCCTGGATGTGGCGGTCCAGGTGGCGCAGGCCCTTGGCGCGGCGCACGAGCTTGGCATCGTGCATCGCGACCTCAAACCCGGAAACGTCTTCCTGGTGCCGCAAAGCGACGGCAGCGATCTGGTCAAAGTGATGGACTTCGGCATCGCCAAGTCCATCGACGATGCCGAGGCGACTCAAGTCACCCAGGCCGGCATGCTGGTGGGCACGCCGGCCTACATGTCGCCAGAGCAGGCCAAGGGCGCACAGCTGACGGCCAACTCGGACATCTACGCCCTGGGCATCATCCTGTACGAGATGTTGACCGGTGCGGTGCCCTTCCACGCCGAGTCCATGGTCAGCGTGTTGATGATGCACGTGGGTCGGCAGCCGCCTCCTGTGCGTGAGCGCCGTCCGGACCTGGCCAATCACGCCGCTCTGCAGGGGGCCCTGGACGAGATGCTGGCCAAGGCGCCGGACAAGCGGCCCGACGCGGCTGGGGCGGTGACCCTGTTGCGCAGCGTGGCGGCGGCGCCGTCCCAGGCCCCAGCGGTGGTTGTGACCGCAGGCGCGGCCGCGACGGTGCATGTGGACGCGGGCGGCGATGTGGACGAGGCCACGGCCTTTGTGACCGCCATGCCCGACGACCTCTTGCCCGCCGCGGTGAGGGTGGATGCCGGCGCGGACGTGGACGAAGCGACGGCGTTTGTCGAAGCCATGCCCGAGCAAGGCGCCCTGGTCGCCGCGACGGCCATGCCGCCCGACTCCGCTGCGGTGCACGTCGAGGGCGGCGTCGATGTCGACGAAGCGACCGCGTTCGTCGAGTCCATGCCCGACCCGACCCGGCCGGACGCCGTCAAGGTGGATTTGGGCGGCGACGAAGACGAGGCCACCGCATTCGTGGCCGCTGTCTCGGATTCGCCGACGCGACGTGAAGCGCCGCGTCCTGCGCGGCCAGTTCACGGACGACGGGCTCCTCGGGGTGCGAACGCGCGTCCGACGCCGGCACCGCCAGCCACTGCCGCGAGCACCGCAGCGGATCTGGGCGAAGCCACAGTGCGTACGCCTGCTATCTCCGACCCCCAACAGGCGACCGTCACCGCCATGCCGGCCGCCGTCGCCGCGCCCCAACCGGCCAGCAAGGGCGGCCTCCCCCCGGCGGTGTTCGCCATCGCGGCTGTGGGCGGTGTGCTGACTCTGGGGGCTGTCATCGTCGGGTGGTTCCTCTTCGGCAGCGGTTCGGATCCGTCGCCGGAGGCGGTCGCGACGACTGTTGCAGCGCCCGAATCACCAGCTGTCGACCCCAAGGAACCTGCGGACCAGCCATCTGCCGAAGGGGCTGCCGTGGCGAATGACAAAGCGGTGGCGCCAGACAAGGTGCCGGCGCCTGCCAAGGCACCCGTAGACAAAGCCGCGGCCCCGGAGCCGACGCCTGCGGCTCCGCCCAACGTGGAGGAACCGACTTCCGTCAAGGCCGCCCCAGCCGCAGACAGGCACAAGGTGCGTCTCACCTCGACCCCCCCCGGCGCCACAGTGTCGTTGGAGGGTCTGCAGGTCGGCCACACGCCCATCGATCTCGATCGGCCGGGCAAGGGCACAGGCGTCGACGTGGAGTTCACCCTCAAGGGCTACAAGACCCAGCGGGTCCGCCTGGGCCACAGCCACAAAGGCGACCTCGCCGTGACCCTGCACAAAGTGGCGCCGAAGCCGAAACGGCGCAAGCGGAAGAGGGTCCGCAAAAAGAAGCGAGACGACTCCGGCCTCGACATGATGATGGAATAGGCGTCGTGCCCGGGCGACCGTTGCCCGCTCTCAAGCCTTGGGAATGCCCTTCTCGAGCAGCCACTGGGTCGCCAGCGGCGCGGCGTCGAAGCCTGTCTTGGCCTTGATGTGCTCGACCAGCGCCCACATGCGCGTCGCCTTGCCGGCGTGGGCGACGTAGAAGCTGCCCAGCGCGGCGTCCAGCGTCTTGGCGCCGGTCTGTTTGGCCACCGCCCGCAAGAAGAGCGCACCCTTCATATAGGGGATCTTGGTGAACAGCAGGTCGCCCGAGATGTCCTTCTCTCCGCAGCCGTCGGGCAACGCGATGGGATCGACGCCCTTGGCGACCAGGCTCTCCAGGGTCGTGCCATAACTGGCGAAGATGGCCTCGCCCGCCTCGGCGCCGTGCAGCACCTCGACCAGGCGCCCGGCCAGATAGGTGGCCAGGCCTTCACTCAGGACCAGGTCTTCCCAGCATTGCAGGCGCACGCTGTCGCCAAACCAGCCGTGGGCGGCCTCGTGCAGTTGGGTCAGTTCATCGTGCATGGCCGGTCGGGCCACGTGCCAGAAGGGATGCTGCTCGATGCCGCCCTGCTGAAATCCCCAGTTCACCGCCACCGGACCCATGGCTGGGCCGAAGGCGTAGGGGCCCAGGTGATCCTCGAGCCATTGGGTCGCCTTCAACAGGTTGGCCGTGCCCGTCTTGGCGTCGGCCAGCAGGTCCGCCGTGGTCCAGAAGCCCACCTCGGTGCCGCCTTTGGTCTTGCCCAGCGACGTCCAGCTGTACTTGCCGATGGCGAACGCCACCATGTACGCCGGTGAGGGCGTGGGCACCGAAGCCGCGTTCACGGCCACCGTGGCTTCGGGCACGCCGTTCACCTTCAACGACCAGGTCAACCCGTCAGCGGGCGCCGAGTGGCAGGGGAAGAGGTTGCCGCAGGAGTCCGGCCAGGTCAGGGTCGAACCGGATGGCATCCAGCCCATGAAGCTGAAGTCCGAGGTCTGCTTGAAGTCGTAGCGAATCTCCAACACCGGCGCCGTCTCGCTCGGCGGCACCAGGATGTCGGCGATGCCGTCGCTCACGATGTAGTTCAACGCCACTCCATCCAGGCGGATGGTGTGCACCTCCAGGCCCTGGACCTCAAAGGACATGGCCGGTTCACTCGAGGGGGCTACGCGGATGCGGGCGACACCCTTGCGCGTGTGCAGGTCCAGCTCCAGGTCCATGTGCTCGATATCGCGCGTCAAGTCCCGCTTGGGAGGCACGTATACGTCCGCGACGGCGTCCGACTCCGCATCGTCGGCGTCTGCGTCGATGTCGGACTGCCCGGCGTCGTCATGCCAGGTCTGGACACAACAGACATCTTCCTCGCAGCCACCCAGCCAGAGCGCCGCCAGGAGCCCCGCCGTCAAATGGAGGAATCGAAGGCTGCCGCCCCGTGGCGCGCTGACGCTCATCCGCCGCATCCAGGTATCGGCGTATTCACGCAGCCGTTGACCGCGTCGCACGAGTCGGCGGTGCAGGCCTTCTTGTCGTCACACGCGGCCGGTTTTGGGGTCAGGCAACTGCCAGCTGCCTTGCATCCGGGGTGGCCCCAGCGATCGGTGCGCATCAGGGTGGCCGCGGTCTTGGCGCCGAGCGTGGTCGCTCCAAGCAGCAGGTCGCCGCCAGTGAGCGGGGTGATGGACGAGATGCGGCCGTTTTCGGCGTAGTTCCGCTGCCAGATCCCGTTGCCCTGCACGTCCATGGCCATCAGCCACATCTTCTTGAAGCCGGTCAAGGTGGCGGTGCCGCCGATAACGAGGCTGCCATCGGCCACCTGTGCGATGGAAGCGTAGACGTACTGCCCGCCCTGGCTGTCGAAACGCTCCCAGACCTTCTTGCCGGCGTCGTCCACCCGCAGCAGGTAGCCATGGGACTTGTTGGCGTCGTAGCGCCGTTCGCCGACGGCCAGCGCGCCGCCGCCGGACAACGCCACCAGGTCGAACAGGAACTCATCGGGCTTGGCCTTGCCGCCGTCATAGTGGTGATTCCACATCACCGCGCCCGCCTTGGAGACCCGCCCCATCCAGCCCTGGAAGTAGACGTATTTCGTGACATCCGGGCGCAGCGAGCCGGCCAGGAAGATGTCGCCGCCGGGCGCTTCGTCGGCGCGCACCGCCCAGATGGGGGCGCCGGTGTTGGTGCCCTTGGCCGAACCGTGCAGGTGGAGCTGATTCTGGCCCTCGTAGCCGGTCACGATGTTGTTGGACTTCCACACTGCCGTGCCCTTGTCGTTGATCTTCCAGACCCGCGGCCAGACCTTGGACGAAGCGGCCACCTGCAGCACCAGCGCGTGGCCGCCATCCTTGAGGCGGACCAGGTCGTGCAGGCGGAAACCCTTGAACCAGTCGTAGGCGTGGCTCCAGAGCGTCTTGCCGTCGGCTGAGAAGCGTCGCATGCCGGTCATATTGCTCATGTCGACCACCAGCAGGCCGCCGTCGGCGGTGGGTTGCAGGGCGAGTCCGACGGTCGACGCCTTGCTCGTGACGTAGGTGTTGTGCCAGAGGAGTGTGCCCATCGAGTCGACCCGCCCGACCAGCACACCGTGGGTGGCCGGCGGATTGGCCTGGCCGACGAATGCCCAGCCGCCGCCAGGCATGGCCACCGCACGGGCAACGGAGGCCTTGCCCCCCAGGTCCCAGTCGCTGCGGAACAGGCGCCCCTGTTCCGTGGCCGGGCACTTGCCCTGGGCGCAGGCGCTCAGCGTCGAGCAGCCGTCGGCCGGGTCGCAGAGCAGGTTCTCGACCGCCGCGTTCTTGCACCCGCTCTTGCCGTCACAGAGGTCGGCCGTGCAGGGGTTTTCATCGGCGCAGCCGGCCAGTGGTTTGTCCAGGCATTTGCCGGCCAGGGCGCAGCTGTCGTGACCCCAGGGGTCCAGGCGGGCCAGCAGGCCGTGTTCGGCGCCCGCCACGGTCGCCCGCCCCACCACGACCACGCCATCGGCGCCGAGGAAGGCGACCCCTTCGGCGCGCGAGGCGTCGCCTGGCTGAAGGGTGCGGCTCCAGCGGGTATTACCCAGGGCGTCGCTGCCCATCACCCAGGCCGCCGGCTTGCCGCCCAGGGGCGTGATCTGGCCGACCTGGACAAGTCGTCCGGCCTCCGCGGAAGCGATGGCGTGCAGGCTGCCCTTCGCCTGGGGTTGATGCTGCCATGACAGCGGGCCGGCCATGGGCAGCGGGCCGCCGGCCAGCCAGGGATTGTGACCGCCGGCGGGATCGCGCCAGCCCGCCACGGCGAACGTGTTGCTTGCCGTCACCGCGACATCCGCCAGCCGATGCACCTTGCCGCCCAACAGCGCCTGCCAGGTGATGGCGCCCTTGCTGTCGACCTCCAGCAACAGCCCCTGCCGCAGCCCGTTGGCCGCCGTGTGGCGGCCGCCGACCAGGACGGCTCCACCAGGCCGGGCTGCCAGCGAGACCGCCATCACGTGGTCGCCCTTGGCGCCATGCTCGAGCGCCCAGACCTGCTGCTCGTTGGCGCCGACGCGCACCACCCAGGCGCGGCGCCAGCCGGACAGCTGTCGCCAGCCGGCCAGGGTGGTCGGCCCCACCGGATCGACGTGCATGGCCAGGGCCACCTCGTCGCCGGCTGCTGTGCCCACCTGCTTGCTCCATTGGGCTTTCTTCTTGTCACCCCAGCGCGCCACCAGGGCGTTGAGCCCCTGGCCCTGGGTCGTGACCGCGCCACAGGCATAGATGGCCCCGCCGGCTACCTGCACCGCCCGCGCCCGCTGCTCCATGTGAACGCTGTCACCGCCGAATTGGTCCTGCCAGGTCGGGTCGCCCGCTTCGTTGGTGCGCACGAGCCACCAGTTGGACGTCGACGGCTTGTCGATGGCGCCCTTCCAGGTCCGGCCCACGGCCACCACCCCGCCGTCGGCCATCGCCGCGACGTCGTAGAACGTGCCGGACGTCAGCGGTGGCGCCATGCTCCGTGCGAAATACTTCGCCTTGGCCAGGCAGGCGCCGGCTTTGCAACCGCCGCCGACGATGCACTGACCGGTCGCCTTGCAGGTCGCGCCGTCGGGTTTGGCGCCCTGCTTGCAGGTGTGCGAAGTCGCTCCGGTGGGCACGCAATAGGCCTGCTGGCATTGGCCGGACTTCGGTGGACAGATCACCTGCGCGCCGGCGATGCAGGAGCCCGATTTGCAGGTGTCGTTCAGGGTGCAGCCGCTCTGGTCGGCATCGCACGCCGCGCCGTCCTTGGCTTTGGCGTCAAAGCCGCACTTGCCGGTCTTGGCATCGCAGAGATCCTGGGTGCAGCCGTTGCCATCGGCACAGGACTCCATGGCGTGCACGCAGCCGGTGGCCTTCTTGCACGAGTCGTTGGTGCAGGGGTTGTCGTCGTCGCACTTGACCGCCTGGCCCAGGCACGCGCCGCCGGTGCAAGCGTCGGCCGACGTGCAGGCGCTGCCATCGTCGCAGGGTCCCTTGTCATTGCCCGGCCCATCGACGCATTTGCCGCTGGTGGGGTCGCAGAGCGAGACCAGGCACGGCGAGGCTGGTTGTTTGTTGCACGCCACCTTGCTGGCCGGATTCAGCACACACTTCGGCGCCGGTTTGCCGTTCTTATCCTTGCCGGTCTTGTCGCAATAGAGCGTGCCATTGCAGGCGTTGCCATCTTCCTTGGCGGCGCAGTCGGCATCGAGCCAGCACTCGCAGGTATTGACCCCGCCGACACATTTGCCCGACTGGCAGAGATCGCCGGTCGTGCACGGGTTGTCGTCATCGCAGGCCTTGTTCTCGTCGACCGGCGTCATCAGGCATTTGCCGGTCTTGGCCTGGCAGAGGTTGTGCCGGCAGGTGGTATTGCCGACGGTCGGACAGACCACCTTCGAGGCTGGATTGAGCTCGCATTTGCCGTTTTGCTGATTGCAGAACATGACGCCATTGCACAGGTCGCCGTCGTCCTGGTCGGCGCAGTCGCCGTCGGTCTTGCACCAGCAGATGATGGACCCAGCGGTGCACGCGCCCGCCTTGCAGACCTCGCCCTTGGTGCAGGTGTTGTCGTCATCGCAGGCCGGCGGCGCGCCGATGGGCGTGCCCGGCGCCTTCAGCTGCCAGTGACAGCCGGCCTTGTCGCACTTCTTCTCCGTCTGTTCGGTCGGCGTCAGTTGGCACAGGCCCGTGGCGGGGAAGCAGGCATTCTTCAGGCAGGCGGTCTCCGCGGCGGTCGGGCAGGTGACGAGCGTGGCCTTGTTCAGCTTGCACTCGCCGGTGCCCTTGTCGCAGTACAACGTGCCATTGCAGGCGTCGCCATCCTCCTCCTTGGCGCAATCGGCGGTTGTGCTGCACTTGCAGACATCTTCGGTGCCGGCGACGCACTTGCCGGCCTTGCAGCCATCTCCGTTGGTGCAGGGGTCGCCATCGTCGCAGTCGTCGCCGTCCTTGGCCGGCGTCATGGCGCACTTGCCGGTCTTGGGGTCGCAGTTGTTCTTGCTGCACGCGGTGTCGCTGGCGTCGCTGCAGTTGACCACTGTGGCGGGGTTGGGCGCGCAGCGCCAGGGCAGCTTGGACATGTCGCAGTAGTTGGTGCCGTTGCACGCGTCGCCATCATCGCTGCAGTCGGCGTCGACGGCGCACTGGCAGATGTCGGCGGCGCTGGTGCAGGTGCCGCCGCTGCAGGCGTCGCCCAGGGTGCAGACCTTGCCGTCATCGCAGGGCGTGCCATCGGTGACGGGCTGCAGGGCGCATTTGCCGGTGTCGGGCTGGCAGGTCTGGGCCTTGCAGGCTGTATTGCCGGCGCTGCCGCAGTCGACCATCGTCGCCGGGTTGATTCGGCATTGCGAGGGGCTCTGTTTCAAGTCGCAGAACATGCTGCCATTGCACAGATTCGCGTCATCCAAGGTGGTGCAGTCGGCGGTCGTCTTGCAGCCGCAGATGTTGCCGCCGGCGAGGCAGGCTCCCTTGTCGCAGCGATCTCCGACCGTGCACACGTCGCCATCATCGCAGGAGGCGCCCACGTGATCGACGATGGCGCAGCTGCCGTCTGCCTCGCAGCGGCCGATCTTGCAGGGTGCCTCGGCGGCCGGGCACTCGCTGTCGCGCTGACAGCCGCTGGCGGGGCCATCCCCATCGCTGCCGCTCTCGCCGGCGCAACCCAGCAATAGCGCACAGATCCACAAGCCAGCCAAGGGCCGACGCGTCCGCGTCGCTATCCACTTTGATTGCATCTGGCGCTCCAACCCCCTGAACGCGTGACGCAGCGTACGCGAGCGGGCCATGCCATCGCAACCTACGAGGCCGGGCCGACGGAGATTTGACGAGGGACAGGTGCGGGACGCGCTGCCGCTGACCCATGCCGGCGCCAAGGCCTGCTAAAAGTCTTCGTGGAAGTCAACAAGCCCTGCAAATTGACAACTGATCGCCCCGCAGGCCATGCTTATGCCATGGCTGAACACCGCACATCTCCTACAGAATCGGCGACTCCAATCAACCCGGCTGTCTACGAACTCCTTGCCCTCGCCAACCCATGGCTGGAGGCGCCCTCTCGCTTCCTCGTCGACAGCCGCCGTCGGGTCCCTGGCGGCTACATCGACCGTAGCCTTGACCGTCGCCCCGACTGGCCGGTCGATGGCAAAGCGAACCTGCTGGTCGGCGCGCGCCAGGTGGGCAAGTCGACCCTGCTGTGGAATCTACTGCGCGCGCGCAAGACCCCGCCACTGTTGATCAACGCCGAGGAGCCGCTGCTGCAGTCGTGGTCGCGCTCGCCGACCCGAGCACTGGCCGACCTGCGCGGGCTGCTGCGGCCGGACATGGCGGTCTTCGTTGAGGGGGCCCAGCATCTGCCCGACGCGGGCTTGTTCCTCAAGGGCCTGATCGATGGCGGCCTGGCGGCGCCGTTGCTGGTCACCGGCTCAAGCTCCTACCACCTGCTGTCGCGCACCCGCGAGTCGCTCGCTGGTCGAGCCGCCCGGGCCCGCCTGCATCCGCTGTCGCTGGCGGAGGTGGCCGGACCGGTCGCAGACGCGCCGTCCGCGGTTCGGGCGATGAGGGTTCGTCGGCTGGCCCTGCGCCATGCCGTGGTCGGTGGCTACCCCGAGGCCTGGCTGGCCGACGAGCCGGGACTGGTCCTGCGCGGGCTGGTCGAAGCTTTCGTCCTGCGCGACGCCACGGACCTGTTTCGCGTCCAGCACCTGGATGCCTTTCGCCGCCTGCTGCACCTGGTCGCCGGCCAGGCCGGCTCTCTGGTCAACATCTCCGAGTGGGCCAGTGTCTGCGAAGTGTCACGCCAGACCGTCGCCAGCTACGTCGACATCCTCGGCGAGACCGGTGTGCTGCTGCGGGTTCCACCCTTTGTCGGCGGGCGCCGCGCCGAGCTGACAGGCCGGGTCAAAGTCTACTTCGCCGACGCCGGCCTACGCAACGCGATCCTGCGCCGCCTCGATCCCTTCGAGCTGCGCGACGACCGCGGCCCCTGCCTGGAGACCTGGGTAGCCGGCGAGCTGGTCAGGCAGCTCTCCGATCTGCTGCCAGGTGAGGCGCTGCGCTACTGGCGCAGCCGTTCGGGCGCCGAAGTCGACTTCGTAGTCGACGGCCCCGACGGCCTGTTCGCGTGGGAGGTCAAGGCCGCAGCGCTCAAGACGCCTCGACTGTCGCGCTCGGCCCGCAGCTTCATCGATGCCTACGCGCCCAGACAGTTCACTGTGCTGAATACAGCGCTATACGCCGACCAGTTGATGGGCAACACGCAGGTGCGCTGGCGGCCGCCCGAGGCGCTGGCCGACGGCGGGTCGCCCGCCGCCTGAGTCGTCGCCAGGGGCCGACGCGTGCGCGCCGCCATCCACTTTGATTGCATCTGGCGTTCCAACCCCCTGAACGCGTGACGCGGCGTACGCGAGCGGGCCATGCCATCGCAACCTGCGGGGCCGGGCGGCGCTGGCATGGGATGCACGTCGATGCCGCTGGATCGCCCGTTCCCGCTCCGCTACGCTTGCCGGCGCCATGCACATCGCCGCCCATACCGCCATCCACTTGACTCGCCGCGCGACCACCCAGGCCCTGCTGGTGACCTGCGCGGCCGCCTGCCTGTGGGCCTGTTCGGAGGATCCCGAACCGGACGTGCACGCGGCGACCACCGCCGATGACGCCACGCTGGACTCGACCGTCGATGCCACCGGCGACGACAGCGGCGTGGTCGTGGATGCAACCATCGAGGATGCGGCCGCCGACGCCCCCGTCCTGCCCGATGTTGCGACGGGGGTGACCTCGGACATCCTCACGACCGGCGACACCTCCGTGGTGGACGATGCCATCGGCCAGCCGGATGCTGCCACGGCGCTGGGCGATGCCATCGACGATGTCGAACCGCAGGCCGATGGCGAAGGGGAGGGTTCGTTGGCCGACATCCCCCCGTCGGGCGATGCCTCACCATCGGATACGGTCGCGCCCCCGACCTTGCCCCTGCCCGGCTGCGCGCCCAACTGCCTGGTTTGCCACCAATGCCCAAAGAAGCCGATCTGCGTCGACGGCAAGGACTACCCTTCCGACTGCCACGCCATCTGCGACCTGAAGGCCCTCACCTGGCCCGGCACGCACGTCGTCGAGGCGGGCGAGTGCTTCAAGTCCAGCTGCCCCAAGTGCACCAAGCAGGACGTCAAGGCGCCCCACTGCGCGACCATAAAGGGCGGCAGCCAGGTCCCGCTGGCTATGGCCTGCGAGGCCAAATGCCTGCAATTGGACCCCAGCGTGGCGCCAAACCCTGCCCCGGGACCCTGCCTGACGCCCTGCACCAAGCCCATCGGCCAGGGCGGCGCCGGCTGTCCGCCGGGCGAGTTCAACCCCGTCTGCAGCAAGACCGACGGCCAGTCCTACGCCAGCGAGTGCGCCATGCAGCACTGCGACATCAAGGGCTGTTTCCCGCTCGGTGCGCCGGGCAAGACCAGCACCTGCGCGCCATTCAAAATGACCTCGGCGTGTGCTGGTGAGTGCTACAGTAAGGCGAAGTGGCCCAACTGCACCGACGCCTGCGAGCCGGTCTGCCGATTCGACGCCAAGGGCTACGGCGTCTCCTATCGCAACGCCTGCATCGCCAAGGCGGAGGGAGCGGCGGTTGGCAGCTGCGCGGGCATCAGCGCGTCGAAGTACGACAAATGCTCCATCGAACTGTATGACAAGCAGGGCGTGGGCTGCTGCCCCGGGCTCGACTACACCGCCATCAAGCAGATCTGCGCCTCGACGGGCAGCGGCAAGGATGAGGTCTTCTACACCTTCCGCAGCCTCAAGGAGTACGCCTGCCTGACCAAGGGCCAGTCGCTGCAGTGGAAGTTCCAGTTCCAGGGGCCCTGCCTGTGCAACTGCACCAAGATCTCCAAGCCGGTCTGCGGCGCCGACGGCAAGACCTACCAGAACCTCTGCCAGGCCAAGTGCCACGGCGGACCTGGCTTCAAGACCACGCCGGGTCCGTGCGGCGGAGGCTGAACGCGTGACTGAACCTGACGATTCCACCGCGGCCCTGCGCGCCGCGGCCCGCGCCCTGCCCGCCTGGCGCCACCGCGACGAGATCGTCGATGCGGTGCGCGACAACCAGGTCGTCGTGGTCGAAGGGCCCACCGGTTCGGGCAAGACGACGCAGCTTCCGCAGATGCTGCTCGACGAAGGCATCGGCGTCGGCGCCATCGCCTTGACCCAGCCCCGACGCATCGCCGCAGTGAGCATCGCCTGGCGTATCGCCGCCGAAATGGGCGTGCAGGTGGGCCACGAGGTGGGCTACGCGATCCGATTTGACGACTGCAGCAGTGAGACCAGCCGCGTCCGGGTGATGACCGACGGCATTCTGTTGCAGGAGGCTCGCTCCGATCCGGATTTCGAGCGCTACGGCGTCATCATTGTCGACGAGGCCCACGAGCGCACCCTGAACATCGACTTCACCCTTGGACTGCTGCACGGGGCGTTGCGCCGACGGGCGGATCTGCGCCTGGTCATCTCGTCGGCGACCCTGGATCCGGGCCGCTTCCAGGCCTTCTACGCCCGCCTGGGACGCGACGTGCCCGCAGTATCCATCGACGCCCGTCCGCATCCCGTCGACATCCAGAATCGACCCTGGCCGGGGGACGATCCGCGCGACGTCGCTCAGGCCATGGCCGCCGAGCTGGCGAATCTCCATCGTCACGCGCCACCCGGCGATGCGCTGGCCTTCTTCAGCGGTGCCGCGGGCATCCGCCAGGCGACCGAAGCCCTGGCGCGGCGGGGCGTGGCCAATTCGGCCGAGCTCGTGCCGCTCTACGGCGCCCTGCCCCGCGAGGAGCAGGAGCGGGTGTTCGCACAGGGCGACGGAAGGCGGCGCATCATCCTGGCCACCAATATCGCCGAGACGTCCATCACGGTGCCGGGGGTTCGCTACGTGGTCGACTCGGGCCGCGCCAAGGTGGCCCGCTTCAGCCCCGTCTCTGGGGTGCGTTCGTTGCGCGAGGAGGGCATCTCCCAGGCCTCGGCGGAGCAGCGTGCTGGCCGGGCGGGACGTACAGCGCCGGGTACGGCGGTGCGCATGTACAACCAGGGCTGGCTGAAGCGACAGCCACCATTCGCCGACCCCGAGGTGCTGCGCGAAGACCTGCGCGAGGTGGTGTTGCGCCTGGTCGACCTGGGCGTGCACGACCTGGAGCAGTTTCCCTTCCCGACCCAGCCGCCTGCGCGTCGGCTCAAGGCCGCCATCCGCCAGTTGAAGGCCATGGGCGCCATCGACGAACAGCGAAGACTGACCACCATCGGCCGACGCATGGTGCCCTTCCCCCTGTCTCCGCCCCTGGCACGCGCCGTGGTCGAAGCCGCTGACCGTCATCCCAAGGCGTTGGACGCGGTGCTCATCGCGGTCGCCTTCCTGTCCGGTCGCCGACCGCAGACCTTTCCGCCCGAGGAGGAGGCCCAGGCGCGCGCCGCCCACGAAGCCCTGGCCCATCCGGCGGGCGATGCCATGACCGCGGTGGGCATCATGCGGCGTTACCAGCAGGCACGCGACAAGGTCAGCTACTGTGAGCGCTCCTACCTGGATCCCCAGGCTATGGCCTACATCACCAACGCCCACAAACAGCTGTGCGAGTTGGCCGCCGAGATGGGTGCCGAACCGCAGCGGGGCGACGATGATCCGGCGGCGGTCATCAAGTCCCTCTACGCCGGCTTCCGCGAGCAGGTGCTGGTGGCCCGAGGACGCGACTGGCTGGGGCCCAACGACATCCAGCTGCGCATCCACCCGGGCAGCTCCATGTGGGGTACCCGCCAGCGGCTGCTGCTGGCCGCGGACATCATCGTGCTGGCCCGGCCCTATGCCGCCCAGGTGTCGGTGATGCGGCCGGAGTGGCTGGCCGAGATCGATCCGGAGGCCGCGCGCAGCCTGAACATCCGCCTGCCCAAGTCCAAGGTGGGCCGCAAAGGCGCCGTGCAGCCCGAAGAGGTGCCGAGCCACGCGGTGGTCGACGGTATTGAACTTCCGGTGGTCATCCGCCGCGGCCGCGTGCAGGTGGAGATCCCGCACGAGCGGGTCGAAGACCTGCGCAAGGCGGACGCCGACGCCATCGACCCCGCGCTTGCGCGCTTGAAGGCCCGCGTGGTCTGCGGCGACCTGCACTTCGCGGTCGGCACGCCCCTGCGCACACTGGTCCGCCTGCTGCCCGTCCTGCCGCTGCCGGAGCCTGGCGCCGACCTGAGCTGCCGGGTGCCGGAAGGCGCGCTCCTCGAAGCCGATCGCAACCTGCACACCCTGCTGCGCCACCTGGACGACCTGCTCCAGCCCATGCAGCAGAGCCACGGCCGACGCGCCGGCTGGTCCATGTTGGTGGGCAACGGCGCTGGCGCCTGGTGGTTCGAGGTGGTGCCGGACTTCGTCGAGGCGCTGACCACGACCCTGGACGGCCTGGAGCAGCTGGCCGAGGCGCTGCCGGAAGACCAGGACCTGCAGGCCGACCTGGCGCCGCGCATCGCCTGGGTCGCCGAAGGCGTCGAACTCACGCGCAAGAAGCGGGGACGCGGCGGTCGCAGAAGTGGCCGGGGGCGCGGTCGGGGCTGAAGGTTCAGTCTACTGTTTGCACTGGCCGGACTTGCACACCTGGCCCGGGCCGCACGGGCTGTTCTCCGGTGCCTGCTTGCCGGTGCTGCAGCCGCCGGCCTCGCAGGTGTCGATGGTGCAGAGATTGGTGTCCTTGCAGTCCTGGATCTTCTTCTTGGCGCAAGGGCCGGCCGCCTTGCAGTCGGGGAAGCCCCAGCGATCGAGGCGCCGGATGAATCCATTGCTGACCGACATGCCGGCGGGCACGCCGCTGCCGATCAGCAGGATGTCGTCATTGGCCAGGCCCAGCACGCTGTTGGCGACGCCATTGCCGGCACCGGCGATGGTCCGCTGCCACAGCTCCTGGCCGGATCCTTCGATGCGCACCACCCAGGGATGGTCGCCCGATTTGCCGACCAGCGCGAAACCAGAGAAGCCAATCATGCGCATGTCCCTGAACTTGTCGTTGGACTTGCCGCCGTAGCTGCGATCCCACAGCTTCTTGCCCGTCTTGTCGGTGCCGATCATCCAGCCCTGCACGCCGTGCGGCGCGCCCTCGTCGCGGCTGCCGGCGGCGATCCAGCCTTCCGGGGTCGACATCACGGCGCGGAGCTCGTCGTCGCCGACGCCGCCCCAGTCTTGCGAACCCTGGTACTTGCCCCCCGAATCGAGGGTGGCGAGCATACCCTGCCAACCCTTGCCGGCCTGCTTGCGGCGGCCCACGATGGCGAAGCCGCTCGGCTGGGGGCCCTCGGCGACGCCGAACCCCTCGTCCTCGCCCGGTGGACCGAAGAGCACGTCGCCGTTGATGCTCCCATTCGGGTCCACGCGCAGGAACCACACCTGCACATCCTTGGACTTGTTGTCCTTGGCCGTGCCCGTGGCCATGACGGCGCCGTTGGGCCGCAGGGCGACGCCATATAGCGTGCCATCCATGCCGCCAAAGGGCGCGATGCCCAGGTCGACCTGTTTTTGCAGGCCGCTCCCTGCCAGCACCCAGCCGACCTGCTGTGACGTACCCGGTGCGTTGGTCTGGCCAACCGCCGCCCACTTGCCCATGTCACTGGTCATGCGGTGGATCTGATCGTTGCCCTTGCCGCCGATGTGCTGCTCCTGCTTGACCTTGCCCGACGCGTCCACCTGCAGCAGCCAGGCGTCCGCGCCCTGGGTCGGCGGAGATGTGCTGGTGCCAAAGAGCAGGAACCCGCCCGAATCCTGGACCGCGCCGACGAGGCCGTCATTCTGGGTCCCGCCGTAGACGCCGCTGAAGTAGTCGTTGGGCCCGCAACCCAGGTTGCCGCACTTGGGATCCTGGGCGCCGCCCGTGCACTGACCCTGCTTGCAGTGGTCCTTGAGGGTGCAGGCGTTGCCGTCGTCACAGGGCCCGGGCTCGGGTTCGTGTTTGCAGCCCTGTCCCGGCTGGCAGAAGTCCTTGGTGCAGGGGTTGCCGTCCTGGCAGCCACCGGGCCCGACGCCGAGCTGGCACTTGCCGTTGTCGCACTTGCCGGCCTTGCAGCTCTTGTTGTCCTGGCAGAACTTGCCGTTTTCGGCGGCGGCGTTGAACTCGCAGGCCTGGTCGGGCGGCTTGATGGCGTTGCAGCTGTCCATGGTGCAGGGGTTGTTGTCGTTGCACATCAGTGGCTGGCCGGTGCAGGCGCCCTGCCCATCGCATTTGTCGTCATTGGAACAAGCGTTGGCGTCATCGCAGGGTTCGCCACCTTTCTTGGACTTGGGCGTGCACTGGCCCGAGACGCATTCGACGATGGTGCAGCCGTTGCCGGGCGGCTTCTGGCAGTCGCTGTCGGACTTGCAGTCGGCCGCTGAGACATCTGGAATGTGGCCCGCGTCGGCTGTCTTTGCGCCGCCGTCCTCAGGCGTTGCCGCCGCGTCCACATCGCCCTGCCCGTCGGTGCCGCCGCCGCTGCCACCTCCGTCGCTGTTCTTCTCGTCGTCATCTTCGTAGGCGAAGTTGTCCGCGCTCCGCAGGTCGCGCGTACAGCCGGTGGCCGCAACCAGGGCCACAATCGCGAGCCCCGCGAGCGGGGGATGGCGACGCAAGGGCAACGAATTCATGGCGTCTCCACGCATCGAGCGGGCTCAGAAACGGAGGCTGAAATGCAACGACCCGCCGCCCCGCGTCGGCGTCCAGGCCACTGTCGTGCTGTCTGGACGACTCAGCAGCAACCACACCCCAGCCGCCAGCACGGCGGTGCCGGGCCAGAGGAAGGTGTGGCCCTGAACGATGTCGTCGTTGACCGAGGTCTCCCAGTCGGCATAGGTCTTGTAGCTGAGCCCGGTGATGTCTCCATCTTCGTCTTTCTCGGCCAGCATCTCGTCCATGTCGGTGCGATCCAGCAGCGACGTGACCAGCAGGGTCGTGCCCCACGCTGCCGCGGCGCCGCCGAGTCCGACCGCCAACCACCCGGCAGGCGTGCGCCATCCCGCCGGCGCTGCGGCTGGCTTGCTGACCGTAGGCGGCACCGGCACCTTGGGCGTCGGGGCGACTGCACTGGCCTTTTCGGGCGCGACAGGGGCCGGCTGCGGCTTGGGTTCGACGCGTGGGGGCGGCGCCGCAGGGGTCGGTTGGGGCACAACCGGGGCGGCGGCGGGCGCCCTGGTCCCGGCGGCCTGCTTCAACGCGGCCCTGGCCTCGTCCACCTCCTGCGGGTGCAGTTTCGCTCTGCGGATGCCCTTTGCGTCGGCCTTCTCCAGGCTCAGGTAGCGCTTGTAGTGACCCTCGGCGCGGTCGAGCTTGAAGGCCCGCTGCGCAGCCCGCCCGGCGTTGAAGAGATAGGCCGGGTTGCGGCTGATCTCGAAGGCCGTGATGTACATCTGCTCGGCTTTGTCGAAGCGCTTGGCCTTGTAGTGCGTGTTGGCTGTCTCCAGGATGGTCAGCGCCGCAGCATCCTTGCGTTCATCCGCGCCGGCCAGCGTGGGCATCGTCAGGCTAGCAGCGATCGGCGCCGCCTCGGGCATGCGGTCGCTCGCGTCGCTGTGGCGA
>CAYTLW010000079.1:0-35984 GCA_964438735.1 uncultured Enterobacteriaceae bacterium
ACCTCTTCCCGAGTCTAGGAAACTGGGGAAGTACCTACGGTCCGTCGAACTAGCGCAGGGCAGGCCAACCTGCGGCCTCAGGGGATCGGCTTCACGCAGCGAAACCCCATGTGCGTGTAGTAGCTCGACGAGCTGGTCTTGAGGCGATTGCTGTTGCGGCAATAGCTGCCGCTGGTGTCAGACCACGCCGCCCCGCGTATCACCGGCGAGCCGTAGTTGCCGACGCTTATCGGGTCGACCGCGGGCGACGAGGCGTAGAACCCGGCGTTGTAGCTATCCTTCGTCCACTCACGCATATTGCCGGCCAGGCCGAGCACGCCGTACACGCTGACGTCGCCCGCGTTCCAGCCTGCCAGCTTGGGCTCCTTGGGTTTACATTGCGCCATGTCGGCCAGCTTGCAGTCTGGCCACTTCTCGCCCCACGGGAATGTGCGCGCCGCCTTGAGGCAGTCACCGGTGGTGGTCTCGCACCCGCCACGGGCGGCCTTTTCCCACTCCGCTTCGGTGGGCAGCCGGCCGCCACGCCACTTGCAGTACGCCGCTGCGACGAAGGCGTTGAGGCAGTTCACGGGGTTGCGCCAGTCGCCTTTGCATTCGTTGGCCGACCCCTTTGGCGGGAGGCATTTGCCGGTCTTTCGGCACACCTCGTATTCGGCCCGCGTGACCTCGTGGCGGTCGATCCAGTAGGGCGACAGGGTGATCTTGCGTTGCGGGTTTTCGTGGCTCAGGCAGTTCTTGTCCTTGGTCTTGTTGCAGCCGCGGGCGAAGGGACCGCCGGGGATCAACACCATGCCCTTGGGGATCGCGGTGCACTTGCCGGCGGCGCAGACCTTGCCGGCGGCACAGGGCTGACCCGCCATGGCGGAGAGGGGGCCGTGGCTGCACGTGCCGTCCGGCAGGCAGACGTCGGCCGTGCAGGGGTTCTTATCCGAGCAACTCGCCGGGGTCTTGCCGGCGCAATTGGCCCAGGATGAGCAGGTGTCGTGGCCCCAGCGATTCAGCATGGCCAGCCAGAGCGATTGCTTCTGCTTGTCGTAGGCCATGCCCGCCAGCAGGATGCGGCCGTCTGGCGTGACGTCGATGGGATGGCGCTTGGCCGCGGCCAGGTTCTGCCCCTTGGCGGTGAAGATCCGCTCGCTGATGCGCTGAGCTTCCGGCCCGAGCAGGCGCAGCCACATCTGGTCGACGTCGCCAGCGCCCTTCATGGTGCCGGCCAGGGCCAGGCCGCCGTCCGGAAGGGCCGCGAGGCCGGCCACATTGCGAAGACCGGGCAGGGTGTGCTGCCAGAGCAGGCTGCCGCTCTCCGACAGGCCATAGAGTCGCGGCTGGCCCGCCTGCAGGTCGTGCAGCGTGGAACCTGCGACCACCAGGACCCCGGCCTTGGTGCGCACGATCCCCCGGGTCCGCGTCGGCCGCATGTCGGCATAGACCTTGCGCCAGGAGAGCGTGCCCACATTGGTCAGCCGGGTGACGACGGGTCCTTCGGCATGCACGTTCAGCTTGTAGCCACTGCCGGCCACCACCGCGCTCTGGTCGGCCAGGAAGAGCGCCCGTGGGGAGTAGAAGGCGCCCAGATCCTGGCGCACCTTCACCTTCCACAGCTCTTTGGCAGTCAGGAGGCCATCGCTCAGCTTGATGACCGTGCCAAAGGCGGGGAAGAGGAGCAGGTGTCCCGATCCATCCGGCCACGGCAGCACATCCTCGGCCACGCCGGGGATCTTGTTCTTGGGCAACGGCCACGCCCAGCGGAAGTTGCCCGCCCGATCCAGGCGGCGTACCCGGGCGTAGTAGGGCTCGCCGGCGCTGCCGTCGTTGCCGAACGCCACCAGGCCGCCATCGGGGGTGCCCCGCATGGCCATGCCGCTGGGCAGGGCGTCATCTTTGAGCCCCAGGTTGATCGGTGGCACGTAGAGCTGATTCCAGAGCACCTTTCCAGTGACGGAGAGGCGGGCCGTGAGCCAGTTTCTCTTGTCCTGGGTGCCGATGACGCCGATCTCGCCGCCGGGCAGGACGCGGGCCGAGCTGATCTCCTGCACTTTGGTGCCCACATCGTGCATCCGGGTGAAGACCTGGGTGTCGTCGCCCGGCTTGCAGCTGCCCAGAGAACAGAGCCCGGAGAGGTGACATTTATCTTTGGGCTCGCAGGCGAATCCAGGCACCGGCGCATGGGTGCAGCCCTTGCTGCCGCTGCAACCATCGGCGGTGCAGGGCTGCTGGTCGTCGCAGTCGCCCGGCTTCTTTTTGCCGCACTTGCCCGCCTTGTTGCAGTCCGCGTGGCCCCAACCGTCGGTTCGCAGCAGCAGCCCGCGCGCCTTGCCGTCCACCTGCTTGCGGCCGACCACGACCAGCCCGCCATCCTTTGACGGCAGGATGTGCTCCAGGATGACCTTGTCGCCCTTGATGGCCTGCTGCCACTGCGGATTGCCCATCAGATCGAAGCCGCGGATGAGACCTCTTGTCGGCTTCAAGGGGATGTACTGCTGGCCGGCCGCCACCACCCGGCCCGCGCCGGTGACCGCCACCGAGCTGCCGCTGTCCAGGGTCGGCGACTTGCGATCCCAGCGCAGCAATCCGTCGTCCCGGAAGCGGGCGATCCAACCGTGCGGGCCGCTGCCATCGGTCAGCACGCCCACAGCGAGCACGTCGCCGCCGGGCAGCAGCGCCGCGCTCCTGAACTCGCGTCCTTTGATCTTCTTGTCGAGCGCGCCCACGGTTCGCTGCCAGAGCAGCTTGCCCTTGTCGTCCACACGCAGGACCCAACCCACCTTGACCAGGCCCTTTGTCAGCCGTGTCCAGCCCACTGCCACGGCGCTGTCATCTTTCAGCGTGACCATGGACAGGGCGTCGTCTTCTTTGTGTTTGCCCTGCTTGAGCTCCCACACCTTGTCGCCCGCCAGGTCCGTGCGCACGAACCACGCGTCCCGATCGGTGCCGATCTGCTTGGTGGCCAGCATGAGCGCGCCGCCGTCCAGACGAGGCGTCAGGGCGCGCGCCTCCTCGACCCAGCCGTTGGCGCCGTAGACCTTCTTCCAGGCCGGGTTGCCCGAGCTCGACAGGGCCACCAGGTGCACGTCGGTGTGGTTGTTGGTCGGCGCGATGGTCTCGGCCAGCAGCAGGTGGCTGGACAGCTCTGCTGCGGCGATGGTGCCGACCGTCGAGGTGGAGCTCCCGGCGATCTTCCAGTTCTTGGGCGACAGATGCTCCACCTGCCAGACCGTGTCGGCGCTGGCGTCCACCCGCTGGGTCCACGCGTAGACCTTCTGGGGTGAACCCTCCAATCCCTGCCAGGACGTGCCCAGCAGCAACCATCCACCTGCCGCGAGGGGCACGGCCCGCCGCAGGCGGCCATCGGTGCCCTCCTTGGGCGCGATGGCTGCATCGAAGAACGCCTCCTTGCCAGTGCTGGCGCACTTGCCCTGCTTGCAGGCCGACGAGAGGGTGCAGACGTTGCCGTCATCGCAAGGCGCGCCGTCGTCGTTGACCGCGATGCACTTGAAGCCGGCCACGTCGCCCTTGGTGCAGACGGCCTTCTGGCAGGGCTTGAGCGGGATCTCGCAGACCACCGCCGCGCCGGCTTTGCAGGCGCCGTCCGTACAGCTGTCGTTGACCGTGCACGGGTTGCCGTCGGCGTCGCAGCTGGCCTTGTTCTTGGCGGCCTTGTCGAAGCTGCATTTGCCCGTTTTGGCGTCGCATTTATCCACGGTGCAGCCGTTGCCGTCGTCGCAGTTGGACTTGTTGTGCAGGCAGCCGGTGGCCGGATGACAGAGATCGCTGGTGCACAGGTCGCCATCGTCGCACTTCTTCTTGGCTGTGACCTTGCACGCCCCCTTGCTGCAGGCGGCTTTGGCGGTGCAGACCCCGTCGTCGGGGCAGGGTGTGCCATCGGTCAGCAGCTTGGCCTGGCACTGGCCGGTAACCGGATTGCAGACGTTATCGGCGCATGGTCCCAGGTTGGCCGGGCATTGCACGGTGGACAATGGCGCCGGCTTGCAGACCGGCTGCTTGCCCGACTTGTCGCAGTACCAGGTGCCGTTGCACAGGTTGCCATCGTCCTTGCCAGCGCAGTCGGCGTTGATGACGCACTCACACGTCTTGGTGCCGCCCTGGCACTGGCCATAGACGCAGACCTCGTTCTTGGTGCACGTATCCTTGTCATCGCACAGGCTGCCATTGGCCACCGGCGCCAGCGAGCACTTGCCCGTTTTGGGCTGGCATTTCGCCTTGAGGCAGTCCGTATCGTTCACCGTCTGGCAGGTCACGATGGACGCCTTGTTGAGCTGACAGGTGGGCGGCGTGGCCGCCTTGTTGCAGAACAGGATGCCGTTGCATAGATCGCCGTCATCCTCAGCGGCGCACTCGCTGTCGGTCTTGCATGTGCAGGTGAATGTGCCGGCCGTGCACTTGCCTTTCTGGCAGACATCGCCCGTGGTGCAGGAGTCGCCATCGCTGCAGGGCGTGAAGCCCTTGGACGGTTCGGTGGTCGCCACCCAGTTGCACTTGTTGCTGGCTTCGTCACAGACGCTGACCGCTTCTTCCACGGGCATCGGCTCGCACTTTCCCGTCTTGGGCTGGCAGGCGGTCTTCGTGCAGGCGGTATTGGCCACCGTCGGGCAGGTGATGGTCGACGAGGGGTTCAGGTCACAGGTACCCGTCGTCAGGTTGCAGAAGAGGGTGCCGTTGCACTTGTCGCCGTCTTCCTTGGCGGCGCAGTCGGCGTCGGACGTGCACAGGCAGGTATTGGTCGCGCCGCCGCAGACCCCGCCCGAACAGGTCTCGCCCACAGTGCAGGCGTCCTTGTCATCGCACTTGGTGCCCGCCTGCACCGCCTTGGGGCCGCACAAGCCGGTCTTTGCTTCGCAGGCGTTGACCAGGCAGCCGTTGGTCGAGTTCTCCTGGCACTTCACCACCGAGCCCGGATTGACCACACACTTCGGTGGCTGGCTCGTCTTGTCGCAATACAGCACCCCGTTGCACAGGTCGCCATCGTCCTGGCCGGCGCAGTCCACATCCGACTTGCAGGTGCACACCTCGCTGCCGCCGCAGCTGCCGTCGGTGCACACATCGCCGCTGGTGCAGACGTCGCCATCATCGCAGGGCGTGTCGTCAGGGCGCTTCTTGGTGCCGCATGCTCCGGTCGTCGGATCGCAGGTGGCGGTCACGCAGACCCCATCCCCCTGGCTGCAATCGGGCACGCTGGCTGGATTGACCTTGCATGACCAGGGAAAGGCCTGCTTGTCGCAGAACAGGGTGCCGTTGCAGGCGTTGTTGTCGTCGTGCGAGTCGCAGTCCTTGTCGGTGTCGCAATGACACCACGAAGCGCTACCGGCAGCGCATTTGCCGGCCTTGCAGCTATCTCCCACCGTGCACGGATCGCCATCTTCGCAGGCGGCGCTGTCATTGTGCCCGGCCATGGCGCAGGTGCCGGTCTTGGCATCACATCGATTCTCCGCGCAGACGGTGTCCTTGTCACCGGCGCAGACCACCACCGACTTCGGATCGACCGCGCATCGCCCGGCGCCCGCCTCGCCGAGACAGACGAATTTGCCGTTGCAGGCATTGTCGTCGTCGAGACTGGCGCAGTCGGCATCTTCGGCACACGTCCCCAGGACGAGCGCGCCATCGGTCACCCGCGCGTCCGTGCCATCGCCAGCGTCCTCGCCAGGATTGCCGCAACCGAGCTACAAGCAGACCGCTGCCAAGGTGGCGAACAGGCGGATTCCTGACCCGAGCCGAAGTCTGCTCATCATGCCCTCTTTCGCTGCACTGACTGTGAATCTGGCCGGTGCGGCCCGTCCGGGAAATGTAGCTTTCGCTGGCGTCGATGGCCACTGTGATAGAGAGGGGGGAACATGCAGGCGGCCGGCGGCCACACTGTGGGCATGATTCGGGCGCCGAGAACCAGGAATTGAGCACTTGCGAGGTAGTTTTATGATATGTGAGGGTCTGACACCTCGGTTCACACTTTGGCTCGCTGCTGTCTTCGCGACCCTGGCGCCGTCGATGGTCGACGCGGCGCCGGAGCGGACGCATGACATCGTCGCCGAGGATTATTTCTCGCTGTCCTGGATCATCGATGTGGCGGCCTCGCCCGATGGCGGCCAGGCTGTGTGGGCGGAGATGCGCTGGGAGCCGCCGGAGAAGACGCGCAATATCGACCTGTGGATCGTGGATGTGCGCAGCAAGGCGACGCGGCGGCTGACCTTTGATTTTGCCGCTGATTCGTCTCCGCAGTGGAGTCCGGATGGGCGGTGGATCTATTTCCGCAGCGGGCGCAAGCGGGCTGGGGAGAAGAAGCCGCCCTTTGATGGCAAGGGCCAGGTGTGGCGGATCCGGCCCGATGGGTCCGACCTGACGCCGGTCACGAGGGTGCGCAAAGGCGTTGGGGCGTTCCAGCTGTCGACTGATGGGCGCTGGCTGTACTACGTGCGATCGGACGAGCACGTGGCCAAGGATCGCTGGAAGAAGCTGCGCAAGAAACACAAGAAACTCACCTACGGCGATGGCGTCGAGAAGATGTCCCAGCTGTGGCGGCTGGACCTGTTGCACTGGCGGGCGGACAAGCTCATCGACGACAAGCGCGTCATCAACGCCTTTCACGTCAGCCCCGATGGCGGCCGGATCGCCATGCAGACCACGCCAAATCGCAAGCTGATCTACAACGAGGGGCACTCGCGCATCGACGTATGGAATGCGGCCAGCAAGAAGATCGCGCCGCTGCCCGACAAGCTCTGGCGGACCGATGCGCCGTCGCCCTACGGCTGGCTGCTGGCGCCCCGCTGGTCCGATGACGGGCGCAAGCTGGCGTTCCGGGTCGATTTCGACGGCTATCCCGGCGAGACCTTCGTGGCCACCTTCGACGACACCGGACACAAGGGCACCCAGAAGCTGAACCGGAAGTGGCAGGAGCATGGCGAGGGCGGCCGCTTGCGCTGGTGGCCGGGGCGACACGATCTCTGCCTGCTGGCCGACAGCCAGGCGCTCAATCGGGTCTACTGCGTGCGCGACATCAAGGTCGGCAAGGATGGCAAGGCCGACCACGGCGATACGACCATCTTCACCGCCGCCGAGACGGGCAATGTGGGGCCCTTCGACCTGACGGCGAAGGGGCGGCTGGTCTTCGTCAAGTCGGATCTGGCCCACGGCCCGGACGTCTTCGTGGCCAACAAGCCGGGCACCGCCAGCACCAGGCTGACCAATACCAACCCGCAGATGGACACCTGGAAGCTGCCGAGCATCGAGCGGGTGGCGTTCAAGAGCGCCGATGGCAGCCGTGTCGAGGGCATCCTCGAGCTGCCGCCGGGCTACAAGAAGGGCTCGGGTCCGCTGCCCTTCGTGCTGGAGATTCACGGCGGACCGACGGCGTCGACCAAGGCGGCGTTGCGCTTCTGGATCTACGGCCGGACCTTGTTTGCCGCCCGGGGTTGGGCGCTGCTGAGCGTCAACTATCGCGGCTCGACCGGCTACGGCGACAAATTCATGACCCAGCTCATCGGCCACAAGAACGATCGCGACGTGGAAGACCTGCAGGCGGGTCTGCAAGCGATGATCGATCGCGGAATCGCCGACCCCAAACGCATGGCGGTGATGGGCTGGTCCAATGGCGGCTACCTGACCAACTGCATGATCACCCGCGACAATCGCTTCAAGGCGGCGAGCAGCGGCGCCGGCATCTTCGACACGGTGGTGCAGTGGATGGCCGAGGATACGCCGGGGCACGTGGTCAACTTCAACAAGGGCCTGCCCTGGACCGCTGGCGAGGCCATGCGCAAGTCGGCGCCGCTATACAACGCCCACAAGATCCGCACCCCGACGCTGATTCATGTGGGCAGCAAGGACGCCCGCACGCCGACCGTTCACAGCACGGGCCTGTACCGGGCGCTTCGATTCTACCTGAAGGTGCCCTCTGAGCTGGTCATCTATCCCGGCGAGCCGCACGGATTGCGTCAATATGCCCACCGCAAGGCCAAGATGGCCTGGGACCTGGCGTGGTTCGACCACCACGTGCTTGGCGGTAAGGGGGTCGATGGCAAGGCGAAGAAGAAGAAGTAGGGCACCCGGGGGCCTTGCACCCATGCAAGCGCGCACGTACGCACGCGGACATTGAGAAGCCCGTCCGGAACGCATAGGATGCCGGCTCGGAGGGGGACACCGAACACAGGCCGCCGTGCGCCCTTCGGCCACCGGCAGCGTGTCGGACACGCAACGGACCACTTGATGTCGATCCGCCCCCCCTCTCTCGCCCCCCTCGCCGCCCTGGCACTCTTGTTGGCGAGTTGTTCCCCCGCCCCCGACGGCCCCTCCACCACGGAGACCGACGCCGGTCAGCCCGACATTCCCATCCAGATCGACGGCAGCGACTCCGGGCCCCAGCCCGGCGATCCGTGGATCGACCTGGTCGCCCCCGACCGCGGCCCCCTCGAGGGCGGGGTCGAGGTGGAGATCCGCGGCCAGGAGTTCGATCCGGGCGTGCGCGTCTGGTTCGGCGAGACCGAGGCGAAGGTCGACTACATGGCGGGCACCACCCGCATCTTCGTGACCGCGCCGTCGGCGCTGATACCGGGCGCGGCCGATGTGCGTATCCGCAACAAGGATGGCAGCCAGGCCATGCGCAAGCGCGGCTTCGCCTACCTTGCCCATGTCACCGCCGACGCCTTTGAACCTGCTCGCGGCCCGCACCTGGGCGGCACCGTGATGACCGTACGTGGCGAGGGCTTCCTGCCCGGCGATCGCGTGCTGGTCGGCTGGCGCAGCGCCGTCTCGTCCAAGGTGGTCGATTCGAACACCATCGTCGCCATCACGCCGCCCTATACCCTGCTGCCCGACCAGGATCGCGTCGACGTGGTGGTCGCGGTCCGCCATGGCAGCGGCTTGACCGTGCTCGACGACACCTGGGAGTACGGCCGCGTGCCCGAGGTGCGGCGGGTCGACCCGGCGACCGTGCCCATGGCCGGCGGCGACGCCACCCTGGTCGGTGAAGCCATGGGCAACATCGGCACCGGCTGGGCCGACGGCGTGCTCATCCAACTCTCCGACGGCGACGCCTCCAGCAGCCGCGGCGCCAAGATGCCGGCCCGCGACCTGATCGACCCCGCCGCCAAACCCGGCGCCGTGCCCTTGCTGGTTGACGGGCCATTTGGTCCCTCCGTGCTGGATCCCGCCTTTGCCTACGTCGACGGCAGCAAGCTGGCGGTCTACGGCGCGGTGCCCGATACCGGACCGACCGCCGGCGGCACCCAGGTGGCGATCCTCGCCGATACCGCTGGCAAGAAGGTGACCGGCGTACGCTTCGGCGACGCGTCGGCCAAGTTCGAACTCAAGAAGGGCACGCTCCTGGCCACCCTGCCGCCCGGTGACAAGGGCAAGGTCGCGCTGCGGTTGGAGACGGTTGGCGGCACGGCGACGCTGCCTGATGGATTCACGTATTACACCCAGACCAAGCTGGACACCGTCGAACCAGCAGAGGGCCCGGCGGCCGGTGGCACTTCGGTCAAGGTGCGCGGCAAGGGCTTCGCGGCCGGCTGCACGGTTCGCTTCGGGACCTACCTCGCGACCATCCTGGACGTCAGCCCCAACGGCACCGTCATCGAAGCGACGACGCCGCGCGGCGCCCCGGGGCCGGTCGATGTGCAGGTGCGCTGCGGCAGCGTACAGGCGACGGCGATCTCGGCCTTCAACTACCTGCTCAGCGGGCCACGAATTGATGCCGTCGTGCCGGCTTCGGGCGCCACCGGCGGCGGCTCCGAGGTGACCATCCATGGCAGCGGCTTCGTCAAGGGCATGACCGTGCTCTTCGGCGGCAAGCTCGGCAAGGGCGTCAACGTGCTGGATTCCGGCCGCCTGCGGGTGCGCACACCGCCCCACGATCCCGGCCCCGTGACCGTGGACGTGGTGGTCGACAACACCTGGGACAGCCTCATCGACGGCTACCTCTACTTCAGCCCGACCAATCCCTACGGCGGCACCTATGGCCAGCCGGTGAAGGGCACCGTCAACGTCACCGTGCTCGACATCTACACCCTCAAGCCGCTGGAGAAGGCCTGGGTCCAGGTGGGCCAGCCTGGCGAGCCGGGGTACCCGCAATATGGCGGCTGGACCAACGACCAGGGGCAGGCGGTCTTCGCCGGCGCCGACCTGCACCCGCCGATCACCGTGTCGGCCACCAAGCTGCAGTATTCGGCCTCGTCGATCGTGCACTTCGACGCCACCAACGCCACGCTGCTGCTCTTCCCCTGGAATCCGCCCAGCACCGGCCCCGGCAAACCGCCCACGGGCCCGCCCTACGCCACGCTGGAGGGCAAGGTCCTGGACCTGGATAAGTACATGCTGGTGCCGCCGACCAACTGCACCGGCCAGGCGCCCATCTGCAAGTTCTGCAAGGTGGACGAGGACTGCAAACCCGAATCGGATTCGGACACCAATACCTATCGCTGCGCCGCATCGGGTGGCGACGGCGGGCGCTGCTTCCCGCTGTGCAAGCCGGAGCTGGAGACCACCTCGCAGGCTGTCTGCAACAAGGGCTTCTCATGCGTCGGCGACCTCAAGGACACCTCCCTGCACGTCTGCAAGCCCTCCATCGGCATCCGGCGGGTGGAATGTCGCACCTCGATTCGCAGCATGAATGGCGTCAACCCCAATCCGGGTACGGCGGCCAAGGTGGACGAGAAGACCGGCGAGTTCATGATCAGCTCGCGCGTCGACGAGCTCGCCCTGTACTGCGTTGGTGGCTACGACACCCATGAGGGCGAGTTCCTGCCCACGGCGATGGGCGTGCGGCGGCACATCTTCCCCGTGCCCAACGACACGGTGAAGAACCTCGACATCCTGCTCAACATCCCGCTCAAGCGCGACCTGGACGTCTGGCTGGATCACCCTCCGAAGTACTTCCCGGCGGAGACCAAGGGCAAGCTGGCGCTGGAGGCCTGGCTCTTCCTGGGTTCCGATGGCTTCATCCCCATCTATCAGCCGCCATCACCCCCCGGCAAAGCCGCAGGTGTGCCCCTGGTGGACGTCAAAGATGACATGATCCTGCCCACCCAGCCCCTGTTGCTGCCCAAGGAGCTGACCGACACCACGTATACCTATCGGGCCGTGGCCAGCTTCGGCGACAGCCAGTCCTCGCCCATGTCGGGCACCTTCCACGACGGCATCGTCTCGCCCGGCGATACGAACAGGTTGGTGCGCAAGGCCAACGGCGACTGGGGCGACTCCAAGCTGGGCGTCAACAAGACCCTGGTGGCGGTGCTGCCCGGCGACGGCGGCGAGACCCTCTTCGCGACCTCGCGCGGCTACCTCTATCGCGGCTCTGTGGCCGACCCCTACATCATCTACTTCCCGCCGGTGGTCGACATCTACGAAGGTCCGCCGGTGGTGATGGCCGCCGCGGGCACCGCCACCGACGCCACCATCGTCGGTGAAGAAGGGCTCATCCGGCGCCTGAAGGCGGACCTTGTCGTCCAGGAGAAGGGCGCTCTGATCGAAGACCTGGTCGGCGTCTGTCACGGTCCCAAGGGGCGCGTTGCGGTGGGCATCAAGGGCGGCCTGCAGGTGAACCCGGGCGATGGCTGGGTCGAGCTGGACGTGGGCAAGAAGGCGCCTCTGCATGGCGTCGCGTGCACACCGTCGGGCGCGGTGGCTGTGGGCGATAACGGTCGGGCCATCGACGTCGACCTGAGCGACGACACCCCCAAGGCCGACGTGAAGGAGCTCGGTTCGACCATCCACCTGCACTCGGTCGTACACCTGTCCGATGGCCTGCAATGGGCTGCTGGCGACGGCAAACCCGGCCATGGCGCGGCCCTGTTCAAGCGCGCCGCCAACGGAACCTGGGAACAGGGCTGGCCGGCGGGCACCAAGAGCCAGGAGATCCGCCCGCTGCGCCTCATCGTACCCATCGATAAATCCAACCTGCTGCTCATCGATCGCGAGGGTGGCATCCGACGGCTGGGCCCCACCGGCCTCTTCGACGAGAGCCCGGAGCGCCTGGACGTGCGGCCGCGCGCCGGCGTCACCCTGGCCGACGGCCAGACCGTGCTGGTGGGACAGCCGGGCTTGTGGCTGGGACCGTTCTTGTCCATTCCCGAAATCAGCTCGCCGCCGGAGATCGTCAAGCCTTCGGAGGTGACGGTGGAGTGGTCGGTCACGCCGGGCCCCGATTCATCGGTGGGGCGTGTGCATGTGGAGTCGCAGGGCTTCCCCTTCTGGTGGCTGTACGTGGCGCCGGAGGTCACCAAGTTGAAGCTGCCCGACTTCAAGTCGCTCAAGCAGCTGCAGGTCTTCATCGATGGCGACTACCTGGCGCGCGTCGACCGCATCTACCAGCCAGGGCTGTCCATCGACGGCTTCTCGACCTTCAAGCTGGAGTTCGGCCAGTGGCGTTCATGGTCGACCAACTACCGCTTCTTCACCATGTCGACCAACGGCCAGGGACCGCCGAATCCGTGACCACAGCCGCAGCGACGCCATTTCGCATCCTGACCGAGCGCGACCGGATCTGCCTGTCCGCGGCGCTCGAGGGAGCCGGGCTCTTCGGCCGTGACGACCTGGCCGCCATCGCCGTCACCGGCCGCCACCGGGCCCGCTTTCTGCACGCGCTGCTGACCTGGGATGTGAACAATATGGCCGCCCCATCGGTGGCCGATTCGGCCTTCTGCGATGCCCAGGGGCGCATCCATGGGCTGTTGCAGATCGTCGTGGAGAGCGACCGCATCGTGCTGTGGACCGACCGCGCTGCCGCTCAGGGGCTGATGCATGGTCTGCTGGCCTATCGCGTGGCCGAAAGGGTCAAGCTGGCGTTGGAGCCTGAACTGGGCCTGCTGGAGGTCATCGGTCCGAACGCCCGCGACGTGATCGAGCGCGCCGGTCTGTCCTGGCCGGACGCGGGCACGGTCGCCCCATGGCAGTTCGCGGACCACGCCGGTCTCTGCTGGACGTCGACCACAGGCGGTCGTCCGGGCGCGCCCCATGGCGAGGGCGTATCTGCCCTGGCGATCCAGGCTCCTGACGACGCCATCGGTGACCTGGCCGGCGCCCTCATGGACGCGGGCTGCACCGTCGGCTGTCATGCCGCTCGCGAGGCCCTGCGCATCCTGGCCGGCCGACCCCGCCTCCACCAGGACGTGGACGAGGGCAGCCTGCCCATCGAGCTGGGACTGGGCGCCTCGGTGCACCTGGAGAAGGGCTGCTACCTGGGCCAGGAGGCCATCGCCATGCAGGCCTATCGCGGCCGCCTGCGGCGTCACATGTGTTGGGTCGAAGCCACCGGCGATGCCTCGCTGGCGGCCGGCTGGACGCTGCGCACCGCCGAAGGTCGCAAGGCTGGTCGGCTGGGCGGCGGCTTCGTCGACACCGACGGCCGCGCCCTGGGCCTGGCGCTGGTTTCGCGAAGGACCTGGCAGCCGGATCTGGCGCTGCAGGCCACTCCGCCAGAGGGTGAGGCGCAACTAGTAAGGACACTAACAACCACGGAGCCAGACCCCTTCCGCAGCCGGGAGACGTGATGATCATCGGCCTCACTGGACGCAATGGTTCGGGCAAGGGCACGGTCGCTGACTGGTTCAAGGCGCGGGGCTTCGGCTACGGCTCGTTGAGCGACGTGATCCGCGCCGACATGGCCGATCGCGGCGTCGACATCACCCGCGACAACCTCATCGCCGCTGGCCGCCGCCTGCGCACCGAGGGCGGACCGGGCGTGCTGGCCCAGCGCATCCTGGCCACCATCCCCGCCGACGCCAACCACGTGGTCGACAGCATCCGCAACCCGGTCGAGGTCGAGGTGCTGCGCGGGCGGGCCGACTTCATCCTGCTCGAGGTCGTGGCCGAAGAGCGTACGCGCTACCAGCGCATGGTGGCCCGCAATCGCGGCGGCGACGCGGCCAGCTTTGAGGAGTTCCGTCGCCAGGAGCAGGCCGAGCTGCACGACACCGACAGCGCGGCGCAGCGGCTGGTGGCGACGGCGGCGTTGGCCGACCGCGTGGTGCCCAATGATGGCGACGTGGCGGCGCTGGAGGCGTGGTTGTCGGAGCGGTTTGGGGGCTGAGCGCGCGGTCGGCGGCAGCCCACTCAAGGCAACTTCACCTCTGCCAGGCACTTCATCGGCGGCAGGGCCTACCTGCGCAGCATCCGGTCCATGGCGTCGGCGATATGCCAGGCCAGCTCCATGTCGTCGCGAATCCGCGCCCCGGCCTCGGGGCCGTAGAGATAGTCATCGGCGGGCCGGAGCACGACCTCGCCCTCGTCGTAGGTGATCGAGCCGCGGGTCTGCTCGACCATGGCCAGGCACGCCCCGCGCAGATCCTCGGGCAGCTGCTCGAAGAGGGCCACGGCCGACGTGCCGCTCCAGCCGATGCCCCAGACCTCGACCTGGTCGGTGAGCTGCTTCGCCCCACCGCGCGCCTTGCGCTCCCACTGGTTGCCTTTCTTCGGGCCGTCGATGCAGGACAGTCCCCACATGGCTTCGGTGCGGGTGGCCGATTGCGCATGCACGATGCAGCGCTCGAAGACCGTCTCGAAGACCAGGCGCATCGGCCGTCGCCGCCGATGGCCCTCAATGGCGAACTCCCCCTCCACCTCGTCGGGCGCCTCGCCGCCGAGTTCGTGGGCCAGTTGCCGGGTCACGGTCCGCAATCGGCCCACGCGCGGGTGGGACAGCACGGTGCCGAGGCCGACGATGTCGAGGATCTCCCAGATGACGACTCGGAAGTAGTAGAAGGCCTTGCCCAGCATGTGCTCCCTCCTTGGCGCGATTCAGACCATGGGTCCGAACTGGCAACGATTGCGCGGCGACGACCATGGATCCGCCGGCAGCGCTGAGTTCATGAATCCTCTCAAGGATTGGTGCAGGGCGCTATGCAGACTCCCTGCACACAGCCCAGGCCCTTGGCGCATGGTCCTGATTGACCGCAGCTCTCCCCTTCGGCCCGCAGGGGCGCGCACTTATCCTCATCGCAAAGCAGTGTGTCGCCACAGGAGCCTTCCATGCAGGGCTCTCCGATTTTGCACTGCACGCAAGTGCTGGTTGCCGGATCGCACGCCAGGTGCGCCATGCAGCCGTAGCTGCGAAGTTGCAACTTGTGGACGGACTTGGGCACGCATGGACCGCCAACGTCGGAGATGGCGACAGGGGTGCAGGTGCCAGCCTGGCAGATGGTCTCGATGCCGAGGCAGCCGGCGTCTTGCTTGCATCCGCCGCCAACGCGGACGGGGGCGACGCAGGTCTTTGCGGTGGGGTCTCCGGCGCAGACCAACCCGGTCGAGCAGTTGTTGGACATGGCGGTGCCCGAACAGGATTCCCCCGCCTTCTTCCTCGATGCGCATTCGCCGTCGATGCAAGTGTCTCCCTGTTCGCACAGCCGCGACTCTCCAATCTTGCAGGGTGCGCCCCTGGGCTTCGCCTTGACGCAGGATCGCAGACCCTGCTCCAACACGCACCAGAACCCGGTTTTGCAGCTGTTATATGAGTGGCAGACATCGCCTCCTGACACAGAGCCAGCGAGCGGAGGTTTTGCGCAAATACCCTTGATGCAGAGGAGACCCTTGGTGCAGGACCAGGAGTTGCCGATGCAGGCTCCTCCTGCCGGAACCAGGGCCGCGCAGGTTCCGTGACACTGCACCTTGCTCGGCTTGCTCCAATCGCAGAAACCGTTCTTGCACGCCTGGTAGATGGGGCAACTGGCGCCGATTTCGAGCGTGCCCGTGATTCTGGCGCGGCATGATTCGATGTCGTTGATCGTCGGGACCGGAGACGAACCGTCCAACGGGGGGGCGCAAGGCTTGCCCTCCATCGCGGCCTTCAAGTCGTCGATGCAGGCCCTGGCCTTGGCAGCATTGAAGATCACCAGGCCGTCGTCGATGGCCTTCTTCAGTGCTGAGTCATCGCTCTTCATGGCTCGCCGCAGATGTTTGCAGGCGCTCGGGGTGGCGGTCTCGATGACCTTCATCCACCTCTCCATCGGTGACCTGCACGATGAGTAGTGGTCGCAGATCACTTCCAGCCAGGCGTTGAAGAACTCGTCTGGCGTCGCCAGGCTCACATCGCCGTGGCTACTGCCGACATCCTCAGTCGAGTCTGCTTCGGAACACGCCCAGCCGACCACCAGGAGTGCAGCCAGACAGCGCGCAGCCACCGCTACGCGATCATGATGCACCTGACCTTTCGGGCCGTCGCTTCGCCGCATACGCAGACCCTCGCTCACGTTCGTGCGAGCCTATCACAACGTTTGCCTCTCCGGCCGACTGCGGTCCAACCTGCGCGGGCGAGTGGGTCGCATAGGGCCGCTAACTCAACTCCGAAACCGCGTATCAAAGCGCCACAACCCAGCCGCCTTCGCCACCGCCTCGGCCCGGTCCACTTCGCGCCAGTCGGGCAGGCCGGCGATCTCGGGATAGCGCCCGGTGGCCGCTTTGCCGGCCGGCCGATACTGGCCCATGATGTTGATGAAGGTGTCGCCGCTGACCTCGTCGGCCAGGAATTCGAAGACCCGCCGGGCGTCTGCCTCTCCGCCCGGCATCACCAGGTGGCGAACCAGCACGCCACGTACAGCGACGCCCTGGCTGTCGACCTGCAGCGGTCCGACCTGGCGGTGCATCTCCTTGAGCGCCGCGCACGCCACCTCGCCGTAGTCCGGCGCCAGCAGGTAGCGTTTGCAGGCGGCGGCGTCGAGGAACTTGAAATCCGGCATGTAGATGTCGACCACGCCGTCCAGCAGCGCCAGGGTTTGCAGGTCGTCGTAGGCGCTGGTGTTGTAGACCAGCGGCAGCTTCAAACCCTGTTCGCCGGCGATGACCAGGGCCTCGAGCAGCTGCGGCACCACATGTTCTGGGGTGACGATGTTGATGTTGTGGCAGCCCTGCTCTTGCAGCGACAGCATCCGGCGCGCGAAGGCGGCTGCGTCCACCTCTTCGCCGACGCCTTGCTGGCTGGTCTGCCAGTTCTGGCAGAAGACGCAGCGCAGGTTGCAGTGGGAGACGAAAATGGTGCCGGAGCCACGCCAACCGCGCAGCACGTCCTCCTCGCCAAAGTGGGCGAAGCTGCCCGACAGGCGGGCGTGACGGCCGGTGTGACAGACAGCGCTTTGGGGTGCGGGCCCCTGCAGGCGGTCGATCTCGCAGAGTCGAGGACAGACGCGGCAGGAGGCCAGCGCGTCGACAGCCCGGCGGGCGCGGCGTTGCAGCTCGCCGCTGTGGAAGAGCTGCAGCCACGCCGGTTCGGAACGTGGCACGACGAAATCAACAAGTTCGCTCGGCAGGGCATGCGGCGGTGGGGATGCGGCCATGATCCATCTCTCAAAGCGCGACCAAAACGGCCTTCAGGTGGGCCTCTCCGCCGACCGGCGCCGGGAAGTCGGCCGGGATCTGCAGGTCCTTCATCTGCTGGATGCGCACTTCCGCCTGCCGGGCGCCTTCGTGCAGAAAGCGGCGGAACTGGTTGCCGGACATGCGCTCGTCGTTGCTGCAGAGCAAGAGCGTGCCACCATCTTCGGCGACCTTGAACGACATGGCCGCCAGGCGTTGCCAGTCCTTGCCCGAGGTCCATCGGCCGCGCTTGGTCTTGGAGTAGGTCGGCGGGTCGACCACCACCAGGTCGAAGCGCTCCTTGCAGCGGCGCAGGTAGTCGAAGGCGTCGCCGTGCACGATGCGGTGGTCGCCCTCGCAGCCGGCCTGGGCCAGCCCCTGCTTGCCCCGGATGAGCGCTCGTTTGGAGGCGTCCACACTGACCGTGCGCCGCGCACCGCCCACCGCCGCGGCGATGGTGAAGGCGCCGTTGTAGGAGAAGAGGTTGAGCAGGCTGCGGCCGTCGGCGAGCTCGCGGATCCGGCGCCGGTTGTCGCGCTGGTCCAGGAAGATGCCGGTGCGCAGGCCGTCGGCCAGCCAGACGGGATAGGGGATGCCCCACTCGTGGATGACCTGCTCCTGCGGCGCGTCCTGGCCCCAGCTGGCGTGGGCGGGCGACAGGTCGGCGTGGCCGGTGCGCGCGAGCTCGTTCTTCTGTCGGGGATGGATTTTCTCGTAGATGCCGGCAAAACCCAGTTCGGACAGCGTGGCCAGGATGAGGTCGCGCTGACGCACCGCCTCGTCGGAGGCCAGGTGGGCCACCAGGTGGTCGCCATAGACGTCCACGTGCAGCCCCGGCAGGCCGTCGCCGTCGCTGTGCACCAGGCGGAAGGCGTCGATGGCTTCGGCAGCATCCCGTCGTTGCGCCAGGCCCCAACGCCGGTGGGCGGCGCGTTCGATGGCGGCGCGCAGGGACTCGGGCTGTGGGGGCAGCCAGGTGCCGCCACGGCCCAGCCAGCGCTCGAAGATGGGCGGCGGCGGAGCGTCGAGCTCCAGCGGGTCCCCGGACATGGGGTGCGCCAGCGCCAGCGAGCGGGCGTGCAGGAGCAACCGGGGCGCAGGTGCGCCGCCGTAGAGGCGATCCCCTGCCACCGGCCAGCCCGCGTGGGCCAGCTGAGCGCGAATCTGGTGCGTGCGACCGGTCTCGATGCGTACTTCCAGGAGCGCTCGTGTGCCTTTTCGACGCAGGCAGCGCAGGTGGGAGACGGCCTTCTTGCCCCGCTTGTCGCTGCGGCCGACGACCACGCTGCGCCCATCCTTGCCCCGGGCGAGGTGGTCCACCAGCGTGCGTTCGCCGTGGCCGGGCGGCGAACCGGTGACCCCCACCAGGTAGCGCTTGTCCACCTGTCGGCCCTCGAACTGGCGCGCCAGCGCTGGATTGGCGGCTCGACTCCGAGCCAGCAGCATCACCCCCGACGCATCCCGATCCAGGCGCTGGTGCACGCCCAGGTAGGGCAATTCACCGCCATCGCGGCGGTGCAGGAAGGCGCGCAGCCGGGTCAGCACGTCGTCGGCCTGGTCCGGATCGGCGGCCTGGCTGGGGAGGCCGGCTGGTTTGTGGATGACCAGCACGGCAGGATCTTCGTGGAGGATCCACGACGGACGGAAGTCGGCAAATGGGCCTGGTCTGGGCATGTGGGTCGCCGGCGCGCCCGGCATGAGCGGGCGTCGGGGCAGGGTACAGCGGCTGGAGCGCCGGCGTGAAGGGCCGTTGCACAGTTGGCCGCGCGATGATGGCCGCGACTGTGGCACACTGCGTCGCCCGCCCAGGAGGATCGAAGATGGCATCCCGCCTGAACCCCGTACATCGGCGCCCGGTTGCCTGCCTGCTGGCGGCGATACTGGCTGGGATGTGCGCTCTGACCGCCTGCTCCCAGGAGGCAGGAGACGACGACTCGACCGGCGATGTGGCGACCGCGGATGGTGGCGAAGAGGCAGATGCCGGCACGTGCAGCCCTGACGCCAGCACCGAGTTGCCGCCGACCATCGGTGGTTCGCGCCCGGCCAAGGTGGTGGTGCCCAAGGACTGGGATGGCTGCGCGAAGTACCCCCTTGTGGTGATGCTGCACGGCTTCACGGCCACGGCGTTGTTGCAGGACTTCTATCTCGGCCTGTCGCAGCGGGTCGACGAGCGGGGCTTCGTCTTGCTGTTGCCACAGGGCACCAAGAACCAGAAGGGCCAGACCTTCTGGAACGCCACCTCGGCCTGCTGCGACTTCGGCGGCAAGGGGATCGATGACGTCGGCTACCTTCGTGGGCTGATCAAGGAAGCGGTGGGCACCCTGCCGGTCGACTCGGAGCGGGTCTTCCTGGTCGGCCACTCCAACGGCGGCTTCATGGGCTATCGCATGGCCTGCGAGGCGGCGGACATGATCACCGGCGTGGCCAGTCTCGCCGGCGCCGTGACCCGGACCGAGGCCCTGTGCACGCCATCTCGGGCGGTGCACATCCTGCAGATTCACGGCACCAAGGACTCGGTCATCGAATTCGAGGGTGACCCGGATGACGCAGAGAGAGAGGGGTATCCGTCGGCTGCGGATACGGTGGTCCGTTGGCGCAAGCTCAACAAATGTCCGACCGACCCTGTAGCCGACCAGGCCGCCGACTTCGACAGCGGCGTTGATGGTGATGAGACCACGTTGCGCACCTGGCAACCCTGTGCTGAAGGCACGTCCGCAGCGCTGTGGACCATGAAGGATGCCAGTCATATCCCCGGCATCAACAACGCCTTCAAGGACGCGCTGCTCGACCGGGTCCTGAGCTGGCAACGAGACGCGCCGAAGTAGCACCTGGAGGTCGCCATCGCCATCCATCGCGTCACCAGGGGGCTGGATGCCGTCGCTCGGCAGTTGCTCGGGCCGCTGCTGGACGATCCCGTGGTCGGTGACGGCTGGCGGCTGGTCACCTGGGATGCCGAACAGGGCATCAACCTGTTGTTGGCCCGCGGCGAGGCCTTATTGCTGGTCGAGGTGGACGCCCACGAGGCCGCCGGCCATGGGTTTGCGCGCACCCAGCGCTTCACACTGAGCGGTCGACCCCAGTTCGAGCCCCCGCGCGCCCTGAATCCAGACGAACAGCGGCTCGTGGGCCACCTGGCCGACGTGCTTCGCGAGCGGGAGCGCGACCTGCCGACCTTTGACCGCCCACCGGCAGGCGGCCGGCCCATGGTGCGCGAGGTGGAGGTGGACCGCATGCTCTGCGCCGAGGGTCGCGGGCACTACTACCTCAACCCCTACGTGGGCTGCATGATCGGCTGCCCCTATTGCTACGTCTCGGCGCGTGCCGACGCCTCGCGGCGCCTCGAAGGGCTGCCGCAGATGCCCTGGGGGCGCTGGGTCGACGTGAAGATCAACGCCGTCGAGGTGCTCCGCGAGGAGGTCCAGCGATTGCCACCGGGCGTCGTGCGCATCTCCCCGGTGGTCACCGACCCCTACCAGGGCGTCGAGCGCCGCTATCGCATCACCCGAGGCTGCCTGGAGGTGCTCGCCGAAGCGGGCTTCACCGCCGCTGTACTCACCCGCGCTGGCCGCATCGTCGAGGATATCGACGTGCTGCAGCGCTTCGACCGCGCCCTGGTCGGCCTGTCCATCCCCACCGATGACGACCACATGCGGCGACTGTTCGAGCCGGGCGCGGATCCCGTGGTCGCCCGTATCGAAGCCCTGGCGGCATGTCGGCAGGCGGGACTGTCGACCATGGCCTTCATCCAGCCCATGTTGCCCATGAACCCGGACAACCTGGTCGATCTGCTGGCCCCGCACGCCCAGGCGGTGCGTATCGAGCGAATGCAGGCCCCGGAGCTCGCCACGTCGCTCTACGCCGAACATGGGCTGCTGGAGGCGTTCAGGGATGCCTTCTTCGAGCGCACCGACGCCGCGCTGCGGAGCGGTTTCGCGGCTCGAGGCGTGATGGTGGATCCCATCGAGGACCTGGGGCTGTTGCTGGAGCGGTTGGCGATCGGATGAGTGAATCCGAATTGCCGCGACCCGGTTCGCTTGCACACCGGGACCGGCGCGCACATCATTGCGCCATGAAGCGCGCCCGAAACATCCTGCCCATCACCCTGCTCGCTGGCCTGCTTTGCGTGTCGCTCTGTGCGACGTCGGCGTTCGGGGCCCAGGTTCGCATTACCGAGATCGTTGGCGTGGGCAGCTTTGTGCCCGATTCGCGCCTCGGCCTCGGCGCCTCCATCGTGGGAGATCCGGCGATGACCCACCTGGTCAATGCCGCCGACTGCGCGGCCTACCAGGCGCACGACAGCCCGACGATTCAGCTGACCTGGAGCTGGACGGATAAGCCGTCGACCGTCTCTGAGCCCGTGTTCAGCGTGAAGGTGGCCCCGGTCGGCAAAACCTGCAACTCCAACAGCCTGGACGAGGTCGCTGATAGCGGCTGCAAGGTGGTCGCCAAGGGCACCAAGTTCACCGACCAGTCGGGCACGTTGAACCAGAAGACCAAGCTCAGCATGGCCGACCTGCTCGCGGGCGTGGACTGCAAGAAGTCGGTCGACGGGCTGGCGCGAATCTACTTCGTGCTCGGTGACAACGATCCGCAGAGCGCTTTCGGCCAGGCCACCGGCCTGACCATGAACGTGGACCTGGACCTGGTGCTGCCGGCGGCGCCCACCATCGAGAGCCTCGTGGCACGCGACCAGGCCCTGGACGTGAGCTTCCATCTCGGCGGCGATGCCGAGGACAAGGCACGGGTGTACTGGTCCGAGACAGAGTCGGTGGTCGCGTCCGGCAGCACGGCGGCGTTCAAGTCGGCGCTGTTGTCCGACAAGACGTACACCATCGGCAGCCTGACGAATGGCGTCACGTATTACGTCATCGTGGTGGCGGTGGATCGCGCGGACAATCAGTCGGCACCTTCTGCGGTGAGCAGCCAGGCGCCGGCGGCGGTGCAGGACCTCTGGCGCTATTACAAGAGCCAGGGGGGGCGCGCTGAGGGGGGCGATTATGGCTGCCAGGCGTCGCGGTGGAGCCCGTCGGGCCAAGGTGCATGCGCAGGCTTGTTGCTGGGTCTGTTGGCGCTGCTTGTCTGGAGGCGCCGATTCGGCCGCGCTTGAGGCGCGCGCTTAATTCACCGGCAACACCCCAGCGTACACAACTCCCTGATCCAACTGCGCGCTCTTGTGCGGCGTGCCCAGCCAGGCGCCGACGGCGAAGACCGGCTTGCCCTTCTGACTGGTCGCGCTGACGGCCTGACCGAAGCGGCTGCCGGGTCGGGGTGATTCGCCGGCGAAGGCCAGCCAGGGTTGAACGTGTAGACCCTTGGCGGCCCCGACCTTGTGCCAGCGGAAGAGCTCGGCGCCGCCGGTCAGTGGCGTGCCGCCTACGTCGCTGTTGGGCGCGCCGACCAGGATGGCGGCCCGACCGTCCTTCTCGAAGCCGGGTATGAGCGCCACCGCGTAGCCGAACTGTCCCGCCGCGGTGGCCCCCTTGGCGCTGAGTTGACTGCCTGTGCCCGATTCGACCATGGGCACGAGGTTTGAGGGCACCTGGCCCGCCTGCACTGGCTTGGGTGACAGGGTCTTGAGGTAGGCGCCGCGCACCAGCGTGACCGCGCCCGTCGCGCTGCCGTTGGCGACCTGGTTGTAGGCGCCCACCAGCAGGTCCGGCAGCTTGTCGCCGTCCACATCGCTACCGGCCGCCACGGACCAGCCGGCCTGGGCGCCGCCGGTGCCGCCGGTCAGCACCACCTCTCGCGGCGTCTTGGCGTTGCACTTGTCTCCCCAGCCGTAGATCACGCGCACGGTGCCCTGATTGCTCTTGCCCAGGTCCTCGGCGTTGCCGCCGACGGCGAATTCGTCGCAGCCGTCACCATCGATGTCGTGCAAGCCGACCACGCTGCGGCCGACGTTGTCGTTGGCTTTGAGGCCGAGGAAGACATGATCCGGCTCGCAGACGACCGTGACCTTTGCGGTCGCCTTGCGGCCATAGACCAGCGCCCAGCCGCCGGCGTTCTTCTGGTCTGGTGCGTCCCAGGAGGCGCCGCCGAGGAGCAGGTCGTCCAGGCCGTCGCCGTTGGCGTCAAAGCCGCTGGCGATGCTGTCGGCCACCTGGCTCTTCTGCGGACCGTAGGCGACGAACGAGGTCGCCGCCTTGGGCCACTGGCCCTTCTGACCGGCGAAGATGTGCACGCCGGCGACGTTGTTGCGCGACCCGCCGGTGCACTTGGTGTCCTTGTTATAGGTGTTGGCGCTGAAGGAGCCCGGCCGATCTTCGTAGCGCGCCAAGGCCATGAGATCGGTCAGCCCGTCGCCGTCGAAATCCCCCGAGTCGACCGCCCAGCCGGTCCAATCATGGGAGGACAGGCCGGCGAAGCCCACCCCATTCCAGGCCGGCTTGTTGGCCACGCCGTTGGCGTTGCCGGCGAAGAGGTACACTTGCCCGGCGCGGGTGCCGGTATAGGCCGGCGGGTCCTTGGCAGCCGATTTCTTGCCGGGGTCGTGGGGCGCGCCGACCGCGAGATCTGCGTAGCCGTCACCGTTCAGATCGCCAACGAAACGCAGATGATGGCCGAATCGGGCGCCTGAAGGCTGGCCAGGAAGCTGCAATCCGACTGCTTTGGCGTCCTTCTGGGTCGACACGAACCACGGTCGGCCGAGATCGAAGCCCAGGCTGTCATCCAGGCCCGCCCAGACCAGCAGGTCCGCCTTCTTGTCGCCGTCCAGGTCGTCCAGCACCGCCACGGACAGGCCGAAATAGTCGCCCCCCTTTGCGCCCGCCCAGACCTGCTTGGCGGTTTTGTCGGGCAGCTTGCCCTTGACGCCCGGATGCCAGGCCACGATGCCGGTATTGCTCGGCCCGCCGGTCACCTCGCCGTTGCCATGCTGGACCAGCAGGTCGGCCAGCCCGTCGCCATCGAGGTCGCCCATGGCCACTCGGTAGCCGGCGTAGTTCCAGGGTTTGGCCCCCGTGGTGGACCAGGCGGCGTCGGCCACGCCGAGCACCTTGGTCGCCGGCTTGTTGCCCAGGGGTTGCGGGCGGAAGAGCCACGCCGCGCCCAGGCCCTGCTTCTTGCTGGTGTCGCGCCGGCTGAGCTGGCCCACGAGCAGATCGGCCTTGCCGTCGCCATCCACGTCACCCATGGCCAGGCTGCGGCCGAACTGGCTGCCGACCTGGCCCGTCTCAGCGCCGCTCCAGACCCGCACGGGATGCGCATCCAGCCCGCCGATGCCCTGCTTGTCCGACTTGGCTCCCCGATAGAGCAGCACCACCCCGTCGTTGCCGGTCTTGTCCTTGTAGTGCAGCGAGCCCACGGCCAGGTCGCAAGCGCCATCACCGTCCACATCGCCCGCTGCCAGGGACCAGCCGATGCGCATGGAAGCGATCGACTTCCACGATCCGTCGGCCTGCGGGATGCGCCCGTAACGGCTGAGATCGGGCTTGTCGAGGTAGCCGTCCGGGTGGCCCAACCACACGCGCACCGCGCCCTGTTCGTGCACGATGGGATTGGCGGAGCGATCCTCGCCGTATGGCGCTCCGGCGGCGATGTCCGGCAAGCCGTCTCCGTTGAAGTCGCAGACCACCACCGAGGAGCCGGTCTGGTCGCTGGACCAGGCGCCCGGCAGCTGGCGGATCGTCTTGGCGCTGAAGGTGCCGTTCTTGAGCCCCTTGTGGATGTGGATCACGCCGTTGTTGCTCATGCCGGCGTCGCCCAGCGGCGCGCCGATGACCAGGTCCGGGCGCTTGTCGCCGGTGACATCAGCGAGCGCCGCCGACCAGCCCAGGCGGGTATCTTTGCCGCTGCCCGCGATGACCTGCGACGGATTGGCCTTCAGTCCCCCCTTCTGGCCCCGATACAGCAACACTGCGCCGCCGTTATTGTCCTTGATATCGGCCTCCGGCACAGCCACCACCGCGTCGGCATGGCCATCCTTGTCGAGATCGCCTGCGGCCAGCACCGTGGCCATCTGGTAGCCGTCGCCAAATCGACCGGGCGTCACCTCCACACCCGGCCTGCCGCGCACACCCACCTGCCAGGTGTCGCCTGTGAAGTCATCGCTGACCGGCACCTTGCTCGCCCCCGCTTTGGCGAGCAGGAGCTTCATCGGACCCTTGTTGACCGCCACGCCGCCGTTGGCTTTGGCCGTGTAATGTCCGCTGCCGCCCATGGCGCCCAGCGTCACGTCGCTGCCGACAGGTGCCACCACGTTGGGCGGCGTGGCGACCACCTTGGCGCCCTTGCTGACCTGGACCGTGATGGTCGCCGTCTCGCCGGTGCCAGTGTCGGTGACCACGATGGTGTCGACGCCATCCTTGGCGCCCGCCTTGTACAGTCCGGAGCTGCTGGAGATGACCGCGCCGCTGCCGTTGCTGCCCAGGCTGAAGGTATAGCTGCCAGACCCGGCGCTCACCTTGGGCGTGAAGCCGCCGCCATGGCCGACCGTCGCCTGCAGCGGCGCCACGGACAGTGGATCGACCACGCTGACCTCGGCGTTCGCCTCGCCGATGCAGCCCTCGTCGGTCAGCTGCACCCCGTCCTTGGTGCCGGTCTTGTCGCCCGATAGATAGGCGCCTGTGAGCTTGTTGAGCACCGCGCCGGAGGCGTTGGTGGTGAGCTCGAATCGCCAGGCACCGGTACCGCCCGAGGCGATGAAGGTCATCAGGTCGAAGGGCAGGATCTCCTTGGCCGGGGCCTCGAGCTTCAGGGGGGGATTGCAAGGTTGTGGGCCGGCATCGATGGGGGCTGTGTCCGGGTCGTCGATGTCGGCGGCCGTGTCTGGCGCCGTGGCCGCGTCCGGGTCTGTGACCGTGTCCGATTGCGTGGCCGAGTCCGTGACCGTGACCGTGTCCGAGTCCGTGACCGTGTCCGCGTCCGTGTGGGTGTCGGGGTTGGCGTGCGTGTCGGCGATGTCCGCCATCGCGGCCGCATCCATTCCCGCGTCCGCGGCCGTCGTCGGGGCCGCGGGATCATCGGTCTGCCCGCTGCATCCGACGCAGGCGAAGACGAGCGCGCTCAGGGCTGCGAGTGCCAGGACGGAATGCGCGCGCAGTCGCTTCATGGTCGTCCTCCAAAGAACATCTGGGCGCGGACCTTGGCCGGGGTGCGCGGGCCAAGAGGCTGGCATCGACGCGGCACTCCGTCGCCTCGCGGCCTGCAACCGGCCGGCAGGAATAGTGGTTTTCGCGTCGGGGCTTGTGGGGAAGTCGTTGACCGCCTCACGGGCGCGCGTGGACCCTGCTTGCCCCGACCCCGGTGAAAGGGGATCTCCTGCAACGAACGCCGCCCATCGCCAAACATCGACTCGCGGCCTTCGTCGCCGCGCTGGCAGCGATCTGTCTGGCGGGTTGTAGCGCGGAGTCTGCGGCGGCGGCGGATGCGCAGGCAGAACCGGATGCGGGCACAGACACGGTCACGGGCACCGACACGGGCACGGTCACAGACACGGGCACGGTCACGGACACGGGCACGGATACGGTCACAGTCACGGGCACAGACACGGTCACAGACACGATCACAGGCACAGACACGGTCACTGACCCCGACACCGTCACCGACCCTGACACCGCCACAGCCCCCAACATCGACGCCACCGAATCCCCCGATACCACCCCCGGCCCCCAACTCCTGACGCCTGGCCCGGCGGTCACCGCCATCGTCACCACCCTGAACGCCAAGCCCTGGGCCTTTGCCGCGCCCGTTGGCGGCGATGTGGTGGCGGTCTCTGACGGCAAGGGCGAAGTCAAATTGCTCGGCCCGCTGGCCCTGCAGGTCACGCCCATCAAGGGCAAATTGGACGCGCCTCGCCTGGCGTTATCCCTGGCCGACACGGTCTACCTGGCCGACGCCAAGGGACTGCGTGCGGTGGTCGATGACGCGCTGGTGGATTCGCCGCTGACTCCGTTGCTGGGTGGGCCTGTGGATCGGGCGCTGGTGGTGGGTTCGGATCTGTGGCTCATCGCCGGCGGCAATTTGTGGCGGCATCACGCCGGGCAGCTGGCCAGCGTCACGGCGCCTGGATTGCAGACCAAGGGTGCCTTCCTGGCCTGGGGCGGGGACCTCGATGGCGGTCCAGCGCTGTGGGTGGGTCATAAAAGCGGGCTGCATGCGTTGCGGGTGGTCAAGGGCAAGGTGAAGTCCTGGCACGTGGTCGCCGACCGACCCGTCGAAGAGGTGCATGCCGATGGCCAGGGGGTGATCCGGGCGTTGAGCCAGGGTCAGATCCTGCGTCGCGAGGGTCCCGGACTGTGGACCACGTTGGAGATGACCGACGCGCCGACGGCCATGTACGGCGCGCCGGGCGTAGATGGGCTGTGGCTGCTGGGCAAGGCGCTCTGGCGATTGGAGGCCGGCTCGGTGCATCCGGTGCAGGGCGTGCCCAAGGTCGTTCAGTGGCGCTGTGACGGCCAGGGCAGGTTGCTGGGTCATTCGGATACCGGCGTCGTCCGCCTGCAGACCACGCCGCCGCCGCCGGTGCAGAAGATCAGCTGGAAGGGTCACATCAAGCCCATCTTCAGCGCCTCTTGCGCCCTCTGTCACGGCGCCGATGGGGTGGTCACCAAGCTGCACACGCCCGCCGCCTGGAAGAAGAACATCGACAACATCCTCTACAAGACCGGCAGCGGCGCCATGCCGCTGGCCCCCTACGACCCGCTGACGCCAGCCGAGCTGGCGCTCATCGCCGGCTGGAAGGCCGACGGCTTCCTGGAGTGAACATGGGCCCACGACGCAGTCATCGCCTGATTTTGCTCATTCCCCTGGGACTCTGCGCGCTCCTGGCCCAGGTCGCCCTGGCGGCGCCGCCGGCCAACAGCGCCCTGACGTGTCCTCCGCAGCCCGAGTTGTTGGATCGCTACCAGCATCTGCGCGCCTTGAGCCTGGACCTGCGCGGCACCATCCCCACCATGGCCGAGTATGCGGCGTTGGACGACCACAAGGAGGTGCCCACTGCGACGGTCGAGGCGTGGCTGGCCTCGGACGCGTTCACCGAGCAGGCGGTGCGCCGCCATCGCGACATGTTGTGGAGCAACATCACCAATCTGCGCCTGATGTCGGTGCCCAGCAACCTGCGCCGCACGGGCCAGCTCTACTGGCGCAACGGCTCCAACGTGGCCATCTACGCACGCGGCCAGCGGGTGGCTTGCCTGGATGAGCCGGCGACCTGGGATCAGGACGGGCACCTGGTGTTCAAGACCCAGCCCGATGGCACCAAGCGCGAGGGCTGGGTGCATGTGTCCCCCTACTGGGCACCCAAGAGCAAGATCAAGGTCTGCGCCCACGACGCCCAGAGCGGCGCCGTGTCGCCCTCGGGCAAGACCTGCGGCAAGCTGGGCGCGCACCTGGACCCCTACTGTGGCTGTGGGCCGAATCTGCGCTGGTGCCGCTACGGCGACACCAACCGCCAGGTGCTGGCCGCCATGGGCGCCTCCATCGAGCGCCTGGTGCGCGACGTCATCGGCAAGAACAAGCCCTACATCGACCTGTTCAAGTCCACCACCATGGCGGTGAACGGGCCCATGGTCTTCTTCTTCAAGTACCAGGCCCAGCTCAGCCAGCCGCTACGCGTGAACCCGCCGGTGGACGTGGCCAAGCTGCCCGACCTGCCCTTCACCGCCGCCGACACCTGGGTGAACGTGCCGCTGGCCTCGCATCACGCCGGCATCCTGACCCACCCGGCCTTCCTGTTGCGCTTTCAGACCAATCGGGCGCGGGCCAGCCGCTTCTACAATACCTTCCTCTGCCAGCCTTTCCAGGCGCCCGATGATGGCATCGATGTGTCGGCGGTGGCGGCGGTGAGCGAGCCGGATCTGCAGAAGCGACCCGGTTGCAAGTACTGCCATGGTCTGCTGGAGCCCGTCGCCTCCTATTGGGGACGCTGGACGGAGAGCGGCGCCACGTACCTGCCCAAGGTGCTCTACCCGCCCTTCAGCGCCGACTGTCAGACCTGTGCCCTGACCGGCAAGTTGTGCAGCCAGATGTGCAAGAAGGACTACAAGATCAAGGCCTACGCGGTTGCCGAGAAGTCGTTTCTGGGCATGTTGCACGCCTATGTCTTCCGCCGCCCCGAGCACGTCAAAAACGTCGAAAACGGCCCCCGCCTGATGGCCCTGGGCGCCATCGCCGACAACCGCTTGCCGCGCTGCCTCTCCGTGCGCACCGCCAGCTGGCTCTTCGGTCGCGAGCTGGACAAGGCCGAGAAGACCTGGACCGACACCGTCGCCACCGGCTGGGTGCAGGGCGGCTACTCGTATCGCAAGCTGGTCGGCGCCCTGGTCGCTGACGAGACCTATCGGAGGGTCCGATGAGACGCGCCTCACACATCGCGTTTGCGCTGACCGTCGGTGTCGCCCTGGCCGCCTGTGCCGACAAACCCGCGCCGTCCACATCGGTGCTGGCCACGCCCCAGGACCCCGTGCAGATCGACGAGCCTCTGGTCGAAACGAAGGACAAGCAGCCCGAGACGACGCCGGAGCCCACGCCGGATCCGACGCCGGATCCCACGCCTGTAGAGCCGGATCCGGTCGATCCCAAGCCGGACGAAACAGATCCCGTCCGCGAACCGGCGCCGAAGCCGACCGATCCCGCCGCCGAGACCGGCCAGCGCGGTGAACCCAAGGTGGTCGACCTGCTGCCGACCCCAGAAGCGCCCCATCGGACCCGTCGGCGCATGAACCTGGACCAGCTCAACGCGGCCCTGCTGCGGGTGAGCGGCGGCATCGCCTGGACGCGCAAGGTGGGCGGCAAGCAGGTCAATGAGCTGGAGACCCTGGCCCTGACCCTGGGCAAGCCGAACTACACCGACGTCACCACCGAGGACCTGGAGTCGTCGGCGCTGTTCCAGAAGTTCCTCGACGACGCCGCCCAGTCGGTCTGCAAGAAGCTGGCGACCGCCGACGCCAAGAAACCCAAGGCCGCCGACCGCGCGCTGATGCGCCACGTGTCGGTCAAGGACACCATCGCCAGCAACCCCCAAGGCGTTGACAAGAACCTGGCCTGGCTGCTGTTGCGCTACCACGGCGTCAAGGTGGCCGCCGACTCTTCGGCGCTGAACGCCTGGCGCTTCCTGTTCCAGTCCGCGACAAGCATCGCCAAGTCGCCGGTGCAGGGCTGGCGCGCCGTCTGCGTCGCCCTGGTCGTCCACCCGCGATTCACCACGTACTAAGGAGCCTGACCATGTCAAAGGAACAACGCTCCACAGCGAAGTCGATCCTGGCCCGAGCCCGCAGCCGACGCGCGTTCCTGCGCGATGTGGCTGTGGGCGGTTTCGGCGCCAGCCTGTTGGGCTCACCCCTGGCTCGCCTGGCGCTGGCCGAAGACGCCGGCTCCCCGATCGCGTCGGTGAAGGATCGCTTCTACATCTTCGTCTACTTCGCCGGCGGCTGGGATACGCTGATCTCGCTCGACCCGCGCGATCCGGCCGTCTTCACCGCCGGCAAGCTGTCCAAGACCCACATCCAGCCCGGCTACGAGCTGCTGGACGACCCGCCCGGTGGCGGCAAGCGGGTGGCCGTCAAGGACAAGCAGGGCAAGACCGTATACTTCGGCCCCTATATCGGCGACCTGGCCAAACACTTCGGCAAGGTCTCCGTGGTACGCGGCATGAGCATGGACACGCTGACTCACGAGGTCGGGCGACGTCGATTCCTCACCGGCAAGCCGCCCAGCGGGCTCTTGGCGCGCGGCTCCTCGGGTGCCACCTGGCTGGCCAGCAAACTGGGCGCCGAGCAGACCATCGCCAACCTCGCCGTGCGGGTGGAGACCTACAACTTCGACCAGCCCAACTATGCCAGCGGCATGAAGGTGGGCAGCGTGCCCGACCTCCTGCGCGCCCTGAAGCCCGATCCCTCAGCGCTGCCGGCGAATATCGGCAAGCTCATCGACCTGACGCTGCAACAGGAAGCCGCCTGCGCCCACGCCCAGGCCTCGCCGACCTGGATGCAGGCGGCCTCGTCGCGGATCAAGGCCCGCCAGATGGTCAACGGCGGCCTGGACAAGCTCTTCAACTTCCAGGCCAAGACCGCGGCCATGGCCAAGCTGCGCGAGCACTACGGCATCGCCGCCTACGGCAAGGCGGCCCTGGCCACGCCGGAGGCCCAGGGCGCCATGGCGGTCAACGCCATCACCGCCGGGGTCAGCCGGGTCTGCTCCATCCAGGTGCCCATTATCGACGCCCATTACGACGACTGGGCCACCGATCACGGTCCCCAGCAGCAGCGTGGATTCAACCTGATCGCGCGCATGCTCGAAGACCTCGAGCAACGCCCCTGGCCGGGCGGCGGATCCTGGCTGGATCACACGACCATCGTGGGCTTCTCCGAGTTCGGTCGCACGTCCATGGTCAACCAGCGCGGCGGTCGCGACCACGCCTTGACCAACGCCTGCATGCTGGCTGGCGCCGGCATCGACGGGGGGCGCATCATCGGCAAGAGCGCCGACGTGGCCATGGCACCGACGCCGACGAACCTGCTCAATGGCCAGACCGACAACGCCAAGGGCGAGGTCATCAAGCCGGAGCACATCTACCGGGCGCTGCTCTGGGATGTGGGCGTGACGGCGGATGTGGCCGACTTGCGGGTGCCACCGTTGAAGGCGTTGTTGTCCAAGAAGACCTGAACGACCAGAGGCGAACAGGGCGTCGGAGTGTCGATCAGTTGCGCACGCTGAAGCTGAGGAAGGCCTCGGGCGGCATGCGGCTGACCTGTACATCCTCGACGAGCTCGCGCAACGGCCCGGCGCGGCACCAACCGACCAGGTTGTTGATGTTGGACTCGGTCGAGTTCAGGACCGCTTCGACGCGGCCGTCCTCGAGGTTCTTGACCCAACCGACGACGCCCCAGCGGAGCGCTTCGCGGTGGAAGGCGGAGCGGAAGCCCGCTTTTTGGATGTCGCCGGAGATGAAGACTCGGACTTGTAGTCGTCGTTGCATGGGGGGCGGCTCCAGGGTGGGGACGGGGAAGAGGTTCGCGCAAGGACGCAGGACGGAGAATATGGAGTAGACCTGGGTTGGGGTGCAACCGCGTTGGCTGGGCGTGGGGGTCTACATGGATTTGGCAACGTGGTGTAGGCTGCGACCCCCTTCGTATGCAGGAGCGCCCAGATGAGCACGCAAGAGGAATTCCAGGCCGCGCAGGAGCGGGTCAAGACGCTGACCACTCGGCCGAGTAATGAGCAACTTCTGAAGCTGTACAGCCTCTACAAGCAGGCCAGCGACGGTGATGTCAGCGGCAAGCGGCCGGGCATGTTCGATATGGTCCGCCGGGCCAAGTATGACGCGTGGGCCGGTCAGAAGGGCGTGGCCAAAGACGCGGCCCGGGATCAGTATGTGGCGTTTGTCGACCAGCTGATGGGCGGCTGAATCGCCCAGCGGGAATCATCGCGCCGCAGGAATGTTCCGGGGCCGTTCAGGGCTTGCCGGCGAAGATGGCGCACGACCGCGGGCCGATGGCCACTTCGGCCTGGGCGCCGACCACCTTCAGCATGGCGCCGAAACCGAGTTCGTCGTCCTGGGCGCCGGCTGCCAGGCCCAACCCGGCTGCGGGCAGAGTCGTCTTGCTCACCGTGTCGGCACCGTTGAGGACCACCAGTACAGGTGCCATGCCGGGGCCGCTGCGCAGGAAGGGCAGCAGGTGCTCGGTCGCGCCGAGGCTCTTGTAGGCGCCACGGCGCAGGGCTGGATGGGCCTGCCTGGCTTTGCCCAGCTTGCGAATCGCCGCCAGCAGGTTCTTTTCCCGCTTGGAGAGCTTGTTTTCGGGCCGCCACATGTGCCGATTGTCGGGATCGCGGCCGCCCCAATCGCCGTACTCATCACCCATGTAGAGCATGGGCGCGCCGGGCGTGGTCAGCAGCCAGCAGAAGGCCAGTCGGGCCCGCTCGTAGGGTTCGTCCTCGGAAGGCTCCTCGGGCAGTTGCTGGTCGGCCCAGGTGTTCATGGCCACCTGCTTGGCATGGCCAACCTGGCCGCGATAGTCGGCCCGTGAGACCAGTCGCGAGGTGTCGTGGCTGCCCACGTAGGCGGTCATGATGGCGCCGTCGGCGTACTGTTTCTGCGAGTGGCCGGTCCAGACGTCCAGGTGGATCATGCCCTTGTCGGAGGTGGCGAACACCTGATTGACCACGGCGTGGTAGAGCACGAAGTCGAACTGGCCATCGAGGCCGTGTGGGCCCAGGTATTTGTTGATGGTGGCGTATTGCACCTTGTTGGCTTCCAGGCTGTCGCCGGACCAGCCCATAGCTGTCTCGCCGGTGAGGAAGTAGTCGGTGCCGGCGCGCTCGAAGCGCTCGCGGACCCGGGCCACCAGGTTGGTGGTCGAGGACAGCTCCACGTGTTTGACGGCATCGGTGCGGGCGCCGTCCAGATCGTAGCGCTCGATCCACCACAAGGCGTCGGCGATGAACTGCTCGCTGGCGTCGTTGATGGTCCAGTTGATGTCCGGCATGTAGCTGGCGAAGAGGCATTCCAGCGCCTTTTCGGTCCAGTCGCAGCCGTCGGTGCCGCAGTTGCAGCCGGTGCGGAACCACATTGGATAGGCGCTGACGTACTCGTGTTTTTCGTACACATGGTTGATGACCAGGTCCATGAGCACGCGGATGCCGCGACCGTGTGCCGCCTTGACCAGCGCCTCCAGGTCGCCCGCTTGGCCAAAGCGTCCGTCGATGAGTCGCGCCTTGATTGGCCAGTAGCCGTGGTAGCCGGTCACCCCGTACCCGCCGCCACCATGGGCCCCTGCCGCGCCTTCGGGCCAGGGGGTGAGCCAGAGCGCGCGCACGCCCAGGGCGTCAAACCAGCCCGCTTCGATGGCCGCGGTGACACCCTTCAAGTCGCCGCCCTGCCACTGGGCGCCCTTGTCGACCCCGGCGATGGCCTTGGCGTTGTTGGACGGATCGCCATCGGCGAAGCGATCGATCATGGCCAGGTAGATGAAGACGTCGCGCCACGAAAACGGCTCCTTCTCCACCCAGAAAGGCAGCAGGATCGGCTCGGCGGTGGCGCCCTTGGCATCGCTGGCGGTAATGCGCACGGTATATTTACCCGCCTTCAGGCCCGACAGGTCCACGTTCACCGACCAGTCCGCCGGCTGCCAGGCGGCGTCTATGGGGGTGGCGACAAAGTCGTGCAACAGATCGGCCTTGACGGTCGCCGGCGGAGAGCCGGTGCTACCGCGCCACAAGAGCGCACGCGCCTCGAGGCCGTCGGCCTTGAGCTGCACAGCCCCGTCCAGGGTCAGGAGGGGTTGGGTGCAGTCGGGCACCCGCACGCCGGAATTCTCCACGCCATTGCACCAGGCACGGTAGGGGTTGGCCACGTCCATCAGCCAGACGCCGTCGACGATGAACTTGTAGCAGTGCAGGCCGGTGGGCAGGACCTTGTCCAGTCGCCATGTATCGCCGTCGAGCTTCAGCGGTTCCAGCTGGGACCAGTCCCATGAGCCGGCCAGGATCACCTTCGCGGCGGGTTTGGTGGGTTTGAGTGCAAATCGGGTCTTGCAGTCGCGCTGGCGATCGAGTGGCGGTGGTCCGGAGTCGAAGGCGACGTCGGTTGTGTCGCTGACGGGTGTGGTGTCTGTGACGTCGATCGGGGGCGCGACGTCGGGCTTGTCGTCGATATCGGACAACTGCGAGGCGTCGGTAGCGTCGCCAAAGTCAGGGCCGAGGGTGTCTTCGGCGGCGTCCATCTTCGGCGGCGTCTGGTCGGGATCGGTGCAGGCGGCGAACAGTGCCAGGGCCGTGAGGAGCGCCAGGGCGGTGCGGAGGGGCAGGAATCGGGCGGGGCGTCGGGTCATGGCGGGGGGAGTGTGCCAGCGCTGGCGTCGGTTCGGAAGCGGGTGCAGTTCCGGCCGTGGTGGCCGCTGCCTGCTCGCGTTGGCCATGGAACCAGCTATGCTGCACTCCCGTATGGAGTGTTCGTGGGCCGCCGAATCCCAGAGTCTGCCGCCAGTTTTGAAGCCTTCTGCAACGGCATTCTCATCGTCCTGCTGGCCACAGTCGGCTGCTCGAACCCGCCTGACGACACCAAGGAAGGCGCGTCGACCGCGGACGCCTGCAGCGACGCCAGCGGCGGCACATCTAGCCAATCGCCATGCCATAAGCTCACACCCGACTGGCCGGCAGGGCCCGAGGACGACATCCAAGGCCAGCCGGCGGACCAGGCCAAGTACAAGACCTGCAGTTCACTGTGGACCTGCGGCCTGGCCGCCTGCCAGTCCGCACCGGGTGATGACTGCTTGCACACCTGTCTGCAGGCCGCGAGCACCGAGATGGTCAGCGCATTCACGGACGTGACCAAGTGCGGGACTCACGTCTGCGCCAAAGACCAGTGCGCTGGGTCGAGCGCCAAGAGTTGCATCCCCGAGTGTATGTGGAGTCGATGCCTGGGATTCGCCGCCGCATGCAGCGCTGTGGGGAACACGAAGGGTGCGACAAACTGCGGCGAGGCCTTGGACTGCCTCGAACTCTGCGGCGGGCAGATGTCCTGTCTGAGAGACTGCTACTCGGCCATGGCGCCATCCGGGCAGGCGGCGTTCTTGACGCTGTGGTCGTGCATCGCCACCAGCGATGCGGACGATCCCTTCGTCGATTGTTACGACGTGGCCCTGGACTGTGGCGGCAGCGGCGCGGCTGTCGGGTCCAAGTCCTGTTTAGACGTCCTGCAGTGCAGCGGTGCGTGTGGCGAACGCATGACCAGCGAGGAGTTCGACTGTAATTCCACA
>CAYTLW010000080.1:0-35946 GCA_964438735.1 uncultured Enterobacteriaceae bacterium
TGGCCTGGAACTTGTCGTGCAGGTAGCCGTAGTTGCTGGTCCACAACTGGCCGGAGCTGTTCAGACCCATGCGGCGGTTGCCGGAGGAGTCGCCGCCGTACATCCACAGGAAGGCGAAGGAGCCGACGCCCTTGGCGTACTCGGAGGTGCCGTCGACGCGGAAGGCCATCTGCCGCTTGTTGCCATACAGCTTCACGTTGGCGTTGTCGCCGTTGTCGCGCAGCCACTGGTCGTTGACGTTGTAGACGTGGTTGTGGTTGGACGCCGCATAGCTGCCCTTGGCCTGGAACTTGTCGTGCAGGTAGCCGTAGTTGCTGGTCCACAACTGGCCGGATGAGTTCAGGAGCATGCGCCGATGGCTCGACGAGTCACCGCCGTACATCCAGACGAAGGGATAGCCGCCGATGCCCTTGGCGTACTCGCTGGTACCGTTGGTCTTGAACACAACCTGCTTGCTGCCGCCATAGATCTTGAAGTTGGCGTTGTCGCCGTTCTCGCGCAGCCAGGCGTTGTTGACGTTGTAGACGTGGTTGTGATTGCTGCCGCTGGTCCACGGCGTGCTGCCGTTGTCCAGCTTGGCGTTGCGCAGGTTGTTCACCTCGGTCTGGGTGAAGTCGTCGGCCGCGATCTTGCTGGCGTATGCGATGGCCGGCTTGTGGGTGATGTTATCCCAGTGGGTGAAGCCGCTGCCGCCCGAACCGCGCATGTCCTCCGGTGAGAAGCCGATGCCGGTGAAGTGGATACGGCCCTTGCGATTCTGGATCCGAATCTCGGTGAAGTGATCCAGGCCGGTCGCCGCGGCGACGACGATGTTGCCGTCATGGGTGCCGCCAGCGCTGCTGTGCTGGATGCCCTGGTATTGGTCGATGCGCCGGTGGAACTTCCAGGCGCCGCTCTTCTTGAGGAAGATGTCGAAGTAGCCGGTATTGGACCAGGCCATCATGGAGATGTAGGCCGTGCGCGCGCCCTTCGGGATGGCGTAGTCCAGCCATTCCTTGCCCGTGCTGTTGGAGCCCGCGGTGGAGGTGTGCGCATTCTTTGTCGAGAAGCGGGGCTCGCCCCAGCCGCTCGACGCCGTCCAGCCGGCGCTGGCTGACTTCTGCTGACCCCAGCCATAGGCCCAGGCGATGTTCAGACCGGCACCGCCGACGCAGATGGGTTTGCCGTTGCTATCGACACCGGCCATGAACTGGTTGGCGCCGCACTTGTTGTTGGACAGGGCGAAGGTCTTGCCGTTGTAGGTGGTGTTGCTGTCCTTGTCCTTGATGCAGACGATGTTGCCGTTGGAGTCGATGCCGCGGGCGACCAGGCCAGAGCCGCAGTACTTGTTGGACAGGGCGAAGTTCTTGCCGCTGTACGTGCTGTTGGTGTCCTTGTCGTTGACGCAGATGACCTTGCCGTTGCCATCGACGCCGCGCACCTGCTTACCGCCACCGCAATCCTGGCTGGACAGGGCGAAGTTCTTGCCGCTGTAGGTGCTGTTGGAGTCCTTGTCCTTGATGCACACCGTGTTGCCGTTGGCATCGACGCCGCGGGAGACGAAACCAGGGCCGCAGAGCTTGTTCGACAGGGCGAAGTTCTTGCCGTTGTACGTGTTCTTGGTGTCCTTGTCGGCGACGCAAATCTTGACGCCCTTGGCGTCGACGCCGCGCAGCACCTGGCCAGAAGGGCAGGCCTGGTTGGAGAGGGCGAAGTTGGTGCCATTGTACGTGTTCTTGGTGTCCTTGTCGGTCGCGCAGATCACCTTGCCGTTGGCGTCGACGCCGCGGACCTGCTTGCCGCCGCCGCAGTCCTGGCCGGACATGGCGAAGTGCTTGCCGTGGTACTTGGTGTCCATGTCAGGCACGCAGACCTTCTGGCCGAGCTCGTTGATGCCGCGCAGGATCTGGCCCTTGGAGCAGGCCTGGTTGGACAGGGCGAAGTGTTTGCCCGAGTACATGGTGTCCTTGTCATCGATGCAGATGGGCTTGCCGCTGCCGTCCACGCCGCGCTGCACCTTGCCGGAGGGGCACTGCTGGTTGGACAGGGCGAAGTCCTTGCCGGTGGACTGGCCCTTCTGGTCGGCGACGCAGATCACCGCGCCGTCCGCCGTAAAGCCCTGCACGACCTTGTTGGGCGCGCACTTGGCGTTGGACTTGGCGAAGTCCTTGCCGCTGTACTTGGTGTCCTGATCCTTGACGCAGACCGGTTTGCCGTCGGCCGTGGTGCCCTTGGAGACCTGGCCGGGCGGGCACTGCTGGTTGGACAGGGCGAAGTCCTTGCCGCTGGACTCCCCCTTCTGGTCGAGCACGCACAGGGGTTTGCCGTCGGCCGAGAAGCCGCGCACCACCTGGTTGTTGGGGCACTTGTTGTTGGACAGGGCGAAGTCCTTGCCCGAGTACATATTGTTCTTGTCTTTGACGCAGATGGCCTTGCCGTCGGGCTTGTGGCCCTGCAGGACCTCACCGGCCGGGCAGAGAGAGAGCTCTGCCAGGGGCGGCTTGCCGTCCAGCGCCGAGTACTTGCCCGTATTGGCGATCTTGTGCAGATCGGCGGACTTGGCGTAGGGGGCCAGGTCCGGCGAACCGGTCAGATCTTCGTACTTGCCGCTGGTGGCGACCTTGTGCAGGTCGGCGCTCTTGGCGAAGGGCTCGAGCACCTTCGGATCGATGTCCTCGGCGCCGACGCAACCGGAGCAGGCCAGGTCGGACGCCAGCTCCGCACGCAGGGCATAGGCCACCTGGTGCAGGGGCAGGCGCGGCAGCTCGTCATCGCTGCCGACCTTCATGCCCATCCACGTGGCCTCGCCGCTGTAGAAGGACTTCGGGTCGAGCTTGGACGCCTCGCCGATGGTGATGGAGAAGAGCCCGCTCTTCACCTTCACGCCGGGGTCGATATACGACAACAGGGCGTCGGCCATCTTGTCGTTCTGACCTTTGTAGAAGCGAATGGTGACGCCGTAATCCCCGTCCGGGACCGGCGTGCCCGCCTGGCTGACCAGGCGACCCTGCAGCCGCAGGATCTTGCCGACCGCCGCTGACCCGCTCACCGGGATCATGGGCAGGACCAAAGCCAGCGCCGCCAGGAGACCTGACAGCTGGATGGTGCGCTTGTGCATCGTTGCTCTCCTCGACCACATCCGGCGCCTGGTGACGCCGGGATTTCACATGCGCGACGCCGCCGCCTGGCGGGTCACGCGTCCCCTACTTCTTCAACAGGTTCAGCACCCACTGGAGGAAGCCGAACTCCGCAGTCTTCTTGGATCCCTTCGCCGTGCCCGCCGCACTGCTGCCGCCGAGCTCCGCCGTCAGACCCATATTCTTGCCCGCGACCGTGCCCCAGGCGTTGGCGAATGACGCGTCGAACTTCGCCGACTTGCAGCCTTCGTCCGTCTGCCCATCGCAGTCGTCATCGGTGCCATCGCAGGACTCGCTCAGCTTGGGCAGGACCTGGCCGACGCAGTCGAACTGCAGCTTGCCGTCCTTGCAGAACTGCGTGCCCTTCTTGCACGCGCCCTTGCCGGCGGTGTCCTTGTCGATGGCGCTGTAGCAGACCACCGAGGCGCTGTTGGCGGCGTTGACGCAGCCCTTGGCCGGGTCGCACGAGTCGTCCGTGCAGACGTTCTTGTCATCACAGGACTTGGTCGCTTCCCCGGGCAGGCAGGCGGGCTCGCCGGCGGCGTTCTTCTTGCAGGCATCGCCGGTGGTGCAAGCATTGCCATCGTCGCAGCTGCCCTCGGCGAAATCGAAGACGCACTTGCCGGTCTTGGCGTCACAGCTGTCCTTGGTGCAGACGTTCTTGTCATCGCAGGTCACGGTCGCGGGGTTGCTGCAGGCGGCCTTGGCGCCGTCGCAGATGTTGTCGGTGCACTCGCTGCCGTCGTCGCAGGTCTTCTCGTCCGTCTTGCCGTTGCAGTCGTTGTCGTCGCCGTCGCAGACCTCGTTGGACTTCTGTTTCTCGGTATCGCAGACGGCGCTGGCCAGGGTGTCGCACTTGACGCTGCCGCCATCGCAGACGCCGAGGCCGCACTTGCCGCCGATAGGCACCTTGCTGCCGTCGGCGGGGCTCTCCCAGTGGAAGTCCTCGTCGACCTTGGCGTCGCAGTCATCATCTTCGCCGTTGCACATCTCGGCTTTGGGTGTCTTGACGTCCTTGCAGACCAGCTTGCCGCCGGCCTCGCACGTGGGCGTGCCCATGCACTCACCGATGAGCAGTCGACAGGTGCCCGAGTCGGGGTGACAGGTCTCGCCCTCGGTCTTGCAATCGCCATCCGTCTTGCAGGCGGCCTTGGTGCCGGCGTCGAACCAGGCCTTCTTGGAGCAGCTGCCGGCCTTGTCCATGTTGTCGGTGATGCCATCGCAGTCGTTGTCGATGCTGTCGCAGGTCTCGGTCACCGCGGCGGGGGCGTCACATGCCGTCAAGCCGCTGTCGCCGCAGCCGCGATAGCCGCTGCAGGTGCCGATGGCGTTGCCGCTCTTGCAGGCCGTCTTGGCGCCGACGGCGATGGCCCACTTGGAGCAGTCACAGACCGCTGGGGTCGGCCCATCACCGGGTTTGAGCTTGCACTGCTTGACGACCTTGCCCGTGGTCCCGTCCTTGGTCTCGATGCAGCCGTAGGCCTTGGGGCAGTCCGCGTCGGTATTGCAGCCGCTGCCACAGAAGCTGCCCGCGTCGCCATAGGACAGGCATACGGCGTCCGAGCCCTGGTACTTGCACTCGGTGTCGCTGCTTCAGGGCGCGCAGAGGACCAGGTGATCGGGCATGCAGATGAAGACCGTGTCGGAGCTGCCGGGCGCCTTGCACGTGAAGCCCTCGGGACAGTCGTTGACGCAGGTCTTGGCGCATTTCTTGCCGCCGGGCGTGTCGATGCAGAATGCGTTGTCGCAGTCGTCGTTCTTGGAGCAATCGCAGCCCGGTCCGCCGGGGCAGTCGAGTGGGGGGTCGACCACGTCTGGCTTGGCGCCGCCGTCTTCTGGGCCGCCGTCAGCACCCGCGTCGGGCTCGCCACAGCCGCTGCCCACGCACTCGGCCGCCGTCGCATCGGCATCCTCGCCGCTGATCGCGTCCTCGGTTTCGACGACGTCTTCTTGCCCGGTCGTGTCGCCGGTCTCGTCGATCTCCGCGACCTGTCCGCCGCCGTCGTCCGTTGGCGTCGCGGTGCTGCCGCCCCCGCCATCCTCATCCGTGCCACCACAGGCCGCTGCGGCGGCCAGCATGGAGGCGATGATGAGGGATCGTGACAGCGCGGCCATCGCCATTGCTGGCCTTGACGTCATCGCTCACTCCCTGGCTGCAAAAGCGGGCCACCCCCAGGGCGCCAGTGCGCCAATGGCCTCAGCTGTGCATCACCCAACGCGCCGCGTCGAGTCAGAGGAGAGATCGCTGGAACGGCGTCCCCAGGAGTACCAACACCCCTTGATTCGGGTCAGGGCAGCACGGCCATCTGGGGCGCAGTGCCACAAACGTGCCGGCACTCAGCCCGAGCGGACGCCTCCATCGGCGGCAGATCTCCTGGACGCAGATCTCCAGGTACTCGGCATTGTTGAGTTTCATGGCGCGGTTCCGACTCGCACGCCTTGACATCAACCAGGGCGATGGTATACGCCGCGCTGGCCCGCGAACGTCGTCAACAGGTCCGCCGCCAGCGTTTGTTGCCCCTGTTCGACGACACCCACTCGAGCGCCGGCGAGTCCCCTTTGACCAAGCTGCTCTACGATGATGGCGATCCAGTCGCCCTGGCTCGAGCGTGGCAGGAGGCGCCGACCTTCGCCTGGCTGTCCCGTCGCAATGGAGTCACCGAGAGCTGGCTGCGAGAACGCCTGACAGCCCTGCCGACCGAACACCGGCAGGATCGGTTCATCCTGCTCACATCTGGCACATCCGGCGAACCCAAGCTGGTCATCGGCGATCGTCGTCGCAGCGAGCGGCTGGCCCGAGTGCTGCATGAGCTGCAGGATGCCGAGCCCGTAGCAGAGACCGTAGTCGCCCTGCCGCTGACCTATACCTACGCCTTCGTCAACCAGTGGCTGTGGAGCCGCCAGATGGGGCGCCGGTTGGTCCTGACCGACGGATTGCGGCAGCCGGACACCCTCACGGCGGCCCTGGAAGCGGCTGAAGGGGCGATGATCTGCCTGGTCGGCGCGCAGCTGCCTCTGGTGCGTCGGCTCTTTGCCGAGCGGGCCTTTCCGGGCGTCATTCGGGTGCACTTCGCCGGCGGTGCCTTTCCCCAGGCGGAACTGCCATACGTGCGCAAGCTCTTTCCCAACGCTTCGATCTTCAACAACTTCGGCTGTGCCGAGGCCATGCCACGATTGACCCTGCGCCGCGCGGAAGAGGGCGAGCGGGCCGAGGATGTGGGCCGGCCCTTGCCCGGGGTGACGCTCCGTTGTGATGACGATGGCCGTGTCCTGTTTCGCAGTGATTATCGCTGTGTCGGCCAGATTTCGGGCGCGGAATTCGAGCCTTTTGACGATGAACGTTGGGTGCCCACAGGCGACCTGGGCGAGCTGGACGATCGCGGCCACCTGCTGCTGCGGGGCCGCAGCAACGAGGTCTTCAAGCGTTATGGCGAGAAGATCTCCCTGGCCCACCTGCTGCGCACGGTGCAGGCGGCTTGGGCCGGCCAGGCGGCGCTCGTGCGCGCGGTCGACAACAGCGGCGAGCCCGGTCATGTGCTGTTGCTCAGTCCGCAGCCCGAGCGCGCCCAGGTTCGCGGCCTGCTGAGAGCGCTTCGCAGCCAGCACCCGCGGGCCTGGTGGCCCTTGCGCGTGGAAGGCGTGGACAATCTGCCGCTGCTCGACAACGGCAAGGTGGACGTGCTGGCCGCTGCCAGACTGGACAACACCACCGTTTACTGGGATCAGAGGATTTGATGACAGAGAGCCAGACCGCAGCCGGCGCCAGCGACAACCGTGAGCGGTTGGCCGACCTGTTGATCGACGTCTTCCTGCTCGAGCCCGACGAGTTCCGCTTCGACTTGAAGCGTGAGGAGATCGAGACCTGGGACTCCCTTGGGGTCGTCGCCATGGCGGTGGGTGTGCAGGAGACCTTCGGCTACCACTTCACGCCGGAGGAGGCCATGGGCATCGGCGGCGTGGCCGACATCATCCACCTGTTGACCGACAAGGGGATCGCGTTCTGATGTCCGATCAGCCGCGCTGGTCCGGGGCCGAGCTGCTGGCCAAGGCGTCTGCGCCGGTGGCCGTCATCGCCGATCCGGCTGTGGCCGATCGCATCGCGGACCTGCTGCCCTGGCCTGCGTACGACCACTTCGACGACCTGCCTGATGACGTGGCGACCCTGGTCGCCGTCGGCGGTGGCGTCCTCCTGGATGCCCTCAAGATCGCCCGCCTCGACCGCAGGCCGACGCTCCGCCTGGTGGCCGTCGCCTCGCTCTGGGGCAGCGGCGCAGAGGCGTCCCCTGTGGCGTTGAGTCTCGATGGCGAACGCAAGGTCGTGCGCATGGAACCCGGCTTGCTGCCCGACGCCAGGGCGGTCTTGCCAACGCTCGCCGATGGGTTGCCCGCCCGCCTCGCCCGCTTCGGCTGCGGCGACGCCTGGTCGCACGCGCTCGAGGGGGCGCTGTCGCCGCTGGGGGACGAGAGCGTGGCCGCCGACGGCGCCGCGCTCATGGCCGACATGCTGACCGCCGGGCTGACACCTTCGCCGCAGTGGTTCGATCTCAGCGCCCGCGCCTGCGCCCTGCAGGCCCGCGCGAGCGTCGGCCTGGTGCATGGCATCGCCCACACCCTCGAGGGTCCATTGCGGGCCGACGAGCCCAACTTCGGTTGGGGCCACGCCCGTCTGTGCGCCACCTTCTGCTGGCCGGTGCTGCACCTGAACGCGCACATCAACGACAAATGGGCCCGCCTGGCGCAGACCCATCGGCTCGACCGCGCCGCGGTAGAGGCGACCCTGCTGGCACTTTTTGAGCCGGCCGCCTACGATCGCGCGCTGCCCCGACTCGAGACCCTGTGGACCAGGGTTCTGCGTGACCCGCTGAGTCGGACCAACAGCGCCCTGGTCCGTCGTGGCCACCTGGCGCACTTCGTCGACAGGCCCTTTCTTTGACCGAACTGCTGGACCAGGCCCCCTATGGCGCCCGTGAGGACGGGCGACTGCTGGCCGAGTTGAACGCGCTGACCGCCCACCACCGGGCGGGTTGTCCAGCCTACGCACAAATCGCTGCGGAGGGTCCTGCCGAGCGCATCGAAGAGCTGCCCTTGCTGCACGTCTCTGCGTTCAAGCATGTGGACCTGCGGACCGAAGCAGAAGACATCCGCCATCAGCGGACCCTGCTCTCATCGGCGACCTCGACCGGTGTGTCCAGTCGCATCGCCATGGATGCGCGCAGCTCAGCCCTGCAGAATCGCAGCGTGGTGAGCATTCTGGCCGATTTCGTCGGCGACAACCGGCGGCCGCTGTTGATCCTGGACAGTTCACGCTCCCTGCGCAGCCGCGGCCAGCTTTCTGCTCGCATCGCCGCAGCCATGGGCCTGCAGCCGCTGTCGAGCGAGTTGCGCCTGCTGCTTGGCGACGCCGGCGACGCCACGTCCATGAAGTGGGATGTGGTCCTGGACGTGCTGAAGGGCCATGACGAGCTGTTGGTCTTCGGCTTCACCTGGATCCTCTGGCTGGCCTGGGCGCGGGCGGACATACCCCAGCCGGTGCACGACGCGCTGGCCGGCAAGACGATCCACTTCGTGCACAGCGGCGGCTGGAAGAAGCTCGAAGAGGCGCGTGTCGATCGGCCGACCTTCGACAGCGCGTTGCTCGCCGGGCTCGCCGACGGCTCGCGCGTGGTCGACTACTACGGCCTGGTGGAGCAGGTGGGCATCATCTATCCGCTCTGCGAGCACGGCAGCCGGCACGTGCCGGTGTGGGCCGACGTGGTCGTGCGCGACCCGTGGAATCACGAGTCCATGGCCGATGGCGTGGGCCAGCTGCAATTGCTCAACGCGCTGGCGCTCGGCGCGCCCTATCACTCCGTGCTGACCGAAGATATGGGCCGACTTCTACCCGGGCCGTGCCCTTGTGGCCGCTCGGGGCGTCGTTTTGAGCTGCAGGGGCGGATTCCCAGAGCCGAGGTGCGAGGCTGTGCCAATGTCTGAGCACCTGCACTGGTTCGGTGGCGATGTGGCAACCAAAGCGGTCGCCCTGCCCTTTGACCTGGAGGCGATCGTCGGTCAGTGGTCCGGCCTGCGCCGACGCATGGTGCGCGATGTGCCGGCGGCTTTCAGTCGCGACGAGTGGGCCTACCTGGCCGCCTTCGTCGATGCGGTCGCCCTGCGAGCCGTCTATACCGATACATTCGGGCCCGCACGCGAGCCCGAGAGCTGCACCGCATTGCTGCGCCCGCGCGGTCCCGTGGCCTTGTGGCTGCCCAATAACGTCAGCCTGCTCGGCCCGCTCACCCTGGTCCTGGTCTCGCTTACGGGCAATGCGCTTCGGATCAAGGCCGGCACGCGCTCGGATGACCTCTGCTCGGCGCTGGTGGACTGGCTGCTGCGCCATCTCGATGAGGGTCCCCTGCAGCGCTGGTTGAGCGAAGACGTGCAGGTCGCCGCCCTGGCGCGCACCGACCCGCGGCAGGCCCGATGGAGCGAAGAGGCGGCGGTGCGCATGGTCTTCGGCTCTGATGCCGGCGCCGCCGCCGTGGCCGCCCTGCCCTGCGCACCGACGAGCGCCACCTTCGCTTTCGTCGACAAGCGATCCCTCTGCTGGGCCGAGGTTGGGGCGCTGGATGATGCGGCCCTGCGCACCCTGATCCGGGTCTTCACCATCTACGGACGGGCGGGCTGTACCTCCCCTTCGGAGCTGGTGCTCATCGACGGCGACGCCGCCGACTGCCAGGACATCGCCGCTCGGCTGCTGGCGCTATGGCCCGACGTCGTGCGCGCCGATGTGGACATGCACCTGGCGTCCGCCAACGTGCTCTCGGCCCAGGTGGCGCAGGCGCTGGGATGGCGCACCCATATGGCGCCGCGTCATGCGGCAGTCATCTGCGTCGGCTCGCACGGTCTGGAGTCGGTGCCCGGACACCTGACCCTGCCCATCAGCGCCGCGCCCCTGGACCAGGCCCTGGCCGGGTTGCCGGCCAATGTGCAGACCATCGGCCACCAGGTCATCGACCCAAGCGCCCGACGCTGGCAGGATGCGCTGGCGGCCAGTCAGGCGAAACGCTTCGTCCCGCTGGCGAGGATGCATCACTTCGGCCCCGTCTGGGATGGCGTGGCCTTCTGGCGTCAGCTCTTCGAGGAGGTCCAGGTGGAAGGCGAGGTGCGCCGGTGATTCGACAACACGACTTCAACGCCGAGTGGTGGGGCGCGCCGATCGGTATCGTCGCCGACGCCGAAGCCCTGTTGCGGGCGAGTCCTGCCGAGGTTTCGGCAGCTTGCAAGCGCTATGAGTGGGTCGAGCTTCGCTACCTCGACGACGCCGCCGTGGACCACGTGGCCCTGCTGGAGCGCGGCTTCTTTGCGGTGGATACGCAGATTCGATTCCGCGTCGGGCTGCCGCGCTTGCGTAGCACGCCCAGCCTCGAACGATTGCAGGTGCGTTTTGCCCATGAAGAGCCCTTCGACGTCGAGCCCGGAGACATCCTGCCCTTCGGCTCAGAGCGCTACGCCGCCCTGCCGGGGGCGACCGAAGAGAAGATGCGGGAGCGCTACGTCATGTGGAGCAAGGTGCTGTTGGAGCAGACGCCCGAGCGCTGCCTCCAGGTGCATATCGACGGCGTGGTGCAGGGGCATTTCCTGTCGCAAAGTCAGCAGGGACGCCTCAACCTCACCCTGGCCATGCTCCACCCGAACGCCACCTGCAGCGGGATGCTGCTCTTTCACAAGGCGTTGCTGGCGTACGCGGCCCAGGGCGAGCGCGTCGGACACGCCAGCTTTCGGGCCACCAATACCGCAGTGCTGAACATCTACTCCAGCCTGGGCGCCCGGTTCTTGAAGCCCGAGTTGTTCTGGTTCCGGTTGCGCGGTTGAGCGCGCTACTGCGGCAATTCGCGGCGTGTCTGGCGGGGGTCGATGCCGAAGAGCAGGAGCACCGCGGCCACCTGCAGGATGGCGCCAGCGACGTACAGCCCCGGGTAGTCGAACCAGGCGTCGAACCAGCCGGCGAGCCCCTGACCCAAGGACGTCGACACGCTCAAAAGCGCCATGTAGGCGGTGAACTGGGTCGCCGCGACCCGCGGCCAGGAGATGCCCATGAAGAGCGAGAACATGGCCACCGTGGCAAGGGATTGGAACAGCGGCTCGGCGTAGAGCAAGGCGATGCCGATGGCCTTGTTGCTCCACCACGGCTCCGCTGCGGCGAAGGCGATCCACAGGGCGCCGAGACCGAGCATGCCGAACGCGATCATGCGCTTGGCGCCGAAGCGATCGGCCAGGAAGCCGCCGATGACGGCGCCGGCCAGACCGGGCACGTAGGCCCACCCTTCGAGTTGGCCGATGTAGGTCGGTTCGAAACCCAGGCGTTTGGTGTACAGAACCGCCGCGACGGTCGACAACACGCCAACCGCCAACTTGGACGTCACCGCAAGGGCCACCCCCAACATGGTGCTGCGCAGTGAAAACGCGCGGAACAGGTCTTTGAACAGCGCCTTGACCACCTCGAAGGCCTCGCCAACCGCTGCACCGAATTCGCCTGCCTGGCGTGGCTCGGAGTGGAATGTTCCCCCGTCGTCCACAGACCCGTCGCTCGGTGGTGCCGGCCGGCCCAGCCCCCACCAGCTGTCGTCCGGACGCTCCCGCAGCAGCAAGGGCAGCATGAAGATGGCGCCCAGCACGACGACTTGCAGGATCAATGCACCCTGTAGCCCCGAGTACGCCACCAGGGCCGACATGCCGGCGCCGCCGGCGATCGTGCCGAGGTATTTCGAGGCGTACATCAGCCCGTTGACCCGCCCCCGTTCGGACTCCTCGAGCAGGTCCACCGCCAGCGCGTCGACGGCCACGTCCTGGAGCGAATTGAAGACGTTATGCACGAAGACCAGGGCCCCCAGCAGGGCGACACCCGAGGTCAGATCGGTCACCGCGATCATCGCACCGATGGTCAGCGCCATGAGCGCTTGGGCCAGCAGGATCCACGGACGCCGACGGCCCATGGCGCGCTGGCCGACTGCGTCGATGACCGGCCCCCACAACCACTTGAAAGCCCAGGGCGCGGACGCCATGGCGAGCACGCCGCCGATCTCGCCGGTCGACAGACCCCTGCCCGCAAGAATCCACTTCAACGTGATGAAGACAAAGCCGAATGGGATGCCCTGGGCGACGTACAGCGCGCACAGGGTCAACAGCCGCAGGCGCGGACTGTCGACGAGGGTCGCGGTGGGTCGGCTCACAGTCGCTCCGTCAGCCAAGAGGCTACACCGTCAGGATCGTCGGCATGCAGCCAGTGCCCGGCTCGGGCCAGGGTGGTGTGTTCGATGATGCCACGTCGGTGCAGAAGATCGAGCCGCGCCACATCGTCGGCCTGCCAGTGATCACCCTGCCCCGCCCGTAAGAGGTGAATCGCGAAGCCGCGAGCCGCATCTTCGAAGAGCGGCCACAGGTCATGCGCGAAGAAATCCGCCAGCAGAATCTGCACCACGTCCAGGTTGAATCTCCAGTGAAAGCGCCCGTCCATGCGCCGCAGATTGGTCGCCATCCAGCCCAGCAGGCGGGGCTCGTATCCTCTGGCCGCCAGGACGTCCAGCACCACCGCGCGCTCGGGCACAGGCATGGGTATCTCTGCCAGTACGGAGACCAGGCGCTCCACGTCGGTGACGGGCGCGCCTTCCTGCCCGGCTATCCGACCGCCCGGCGGCGAGTCCAGGACCAGCACCCGGTCCACGAGCAGATGATCCCGGGCACAACACAGGGCCACGCGGGCGCCGAAACTGTGGCCGATGATCGCCTTGGGTACGCCCACCACCTCGACCAGCGCGGCCAGGTCACGGGCGCAGGCGTCGACCGTATGGGGCGGCGTGCACGGCTGGGAGTCGCCGTGACCACGCAGATCCACCAGCACCAGGCGCAGGTCCGGTCGGCGCTCCACCAGGGTGCGGGCGAAGAGGCGCCAGTTGCGACGCGAGCCGAGGATGCCATGTGCGACAAACACAGGCGCCCGGCCGCCGGCAGTCGCGCCGACGATGTCGTCAAAAGTCAGAATCACGGCGTCGCGGCGGTGCCGATGGCGGTGACCAGATCGGCGATCCTGGGCCGCTCCGGGTAGGTCCTGCTCACATTGCGCCAGCGGATCCGCCGCGTGCGATCGATGACGAACGTTCCCGGCCAGGCGGTCTCGTTGACCCTGTCCTCCAATCCCCACGCCACGATGGTTTTGCGGGTCGGATCGGCCAGCAGGGGGAAGGTCAGGCCAGGCTTCTTGGCCAGCGCCCGGGATCGATCCATGTCCATGCCGGAGATGGCCACCAGGTAGAGGTCGTTCTTCTTGAGGGTGGGCAGGTTCTTCTGCAGCTCGCCGAGCTGCTTGCGACAATGGCCTCACCAATCGCCGCGGTAGAAGACCACCACGGCGCTGCGATCGGCCAGCACCTTCTCCAGCGAAACGGTCTTGCCGGTGGTGGACGCCAGCTCAAAGTCCGGCGCCGCGGCGCCGACCTTCAACGCGTTCTCGATGCCGGGCGGCGGCGTCTTGCGCATCGGTTCGGGGGGATAGCCGGCGATACCCATGAACCAGCCGCAGCCGGTCAGGGAGATCGCCGCCAGCAGGGCCAGGAAGAAGGCGCTTGCAGTCTGTGCGGTGCTCATGGCGGCAAGGTACGCCGGTCGCCCTCCTCGCGGCAAGATGACCGGGCCAGACCATTGAGTTGGCGGTGGACATCGCGCCCCTGTCTGGCTATACCCCGCGCCCATGAAAAAGCTGGGCAAACCCCTGGTGATCGGCATCGCGGGCGGCACGGGATCGGGCAAGTCGACCATCGCCCGCCATATCGTGGCCCACTTCCGCGACGAGCAGGTCGGCCTGATTCAGCACGACTCCTACTATCGCGATCGACCGCAGTTGAGCGATGAGGAGCGGGCGGCGGTCAACTACGACCACCCGGACAGCCTCGAAAACAGCCTGCTCGTGGCGCATATCGACGAGCTGGTCGCCGGTCGGCCGGTCGAGCTGCCGATCTACGACTTCGTCAGTCACCGACGGCAGGTGCAGAAGACGTCGATGACGCCCCGGCCGATCCTCATCATCGAGGGCATTCTGCTCTTCGACGATTCGCGCCTGCTGGAGCGCTTCGATGTCAAGCTCTACGTCGACACGCCGGCGGACATCCGGATCCTGCGCCGCATTCGTCGGGATATCGACCGACGTGGACGTTCGTTCGAAGACGTGCGTCAGCAGTACTACTCCACGGTCCGACCCATGCACGAGGCCTTCGTTGAGCCCTCGCGCCGGCGCGCAGACCTGATCATCCCCGAGGGCGGCAGCAATCGGGTGGCCATCGGGGTCATCGTCGACAAGGTGCATCGCGAGCTGCAACGTCGGCAGCGATCCGCGGCCAGGCGAAGGCGCGCTCGGGATGCCAGTCGGCGGCGCAAGTCGGCTACAGAGTCGGCTGCAGAGTCGGAGTGATCCGGGGGTTCAGCTGGCCTCGTCGACCGCTGCGATGGGCTTGTTGTCGCTGTCGGCCGGATCGTCATCCACCAGCGCCTGGCGGATCACCACGCGGCTGCCCGCGCTCACCTCGCTGAGCAATCGGCTCATATACTCGCCGACCACCGCCAGTCCGAGCAGATTCAGACCGCCGAAGAAGCCGATCACCATGATCAGGCTGGTCCAGCCGGCTTCGTAGTTGGTCACGAACAGCTTGTTGTAGCCGACGCGAACAATGAACCCAAACGATATCAACGAGATCAATATGCCGATGCCGACCAGCATCTGAAGCGGGATGCGGGTGTAGTTGATCACCAGGTTGGACGCCAGGCGCACCAGCCCCGTCAGGCTGTAGTTGGACGCGCCATGCCTGCGCTCGTCGTGCCGAACCTGGATGTTGGTCACGTTGCCCGTCGTCTGCAGGATCATGCCGGAGACGTAGGGGAAGACCGTATGTGTGGTCGCCAGGTGGTTGGCCACGCTGTCGCGCATCAGCCGGAAAGCAGAGGCCACGTAGCCCGGCGGCGGCTTGAAGACGGTCTTGAGGATCCAGCCCATGGCCACGCTGCCCAGGTTCTTGTGGGCGGCATGTTTGCGCGCCTCCGGTGCGGCGATGACGACGTCGTAATCCCCCAACGCCTCGACCAGCCGCGGGATCTCCTCGGGCGGATGCTGCAGGTCATCGTCCATGGTGACGACCAGGTGTCCTCGGGCGTGTCGGAAGCCGGTCAACAGCGCCTGGTGCTGGCCGTAGTTTCGAAAGTGCTGCACCAGCTTGATCCGCCGATCGTGCTGCCTGGCCGCGCGTACGACTTCGGCGGTCCGATCCGGTGAGCAGTCATCGACGCAGATGAGCTCCCAGGTCTGGTCCATCCTGTCGAACTGGGCCGACAGCCGCTCGAAGAGTTCCGGCAGGGCGGCCTCGCTGCGATAACAGGGGATGACGACGCTGAACGCGGGTCTGGCCACTTGACGTCCTCGCGTGGGTCAGGGCTACAGGTCGTCCAGGGGACTGCCCACGTGCTGCCGGCGACGCAGCAGCCTCAGCAGGCGCGGCTTGATACGATCGAAGACCACCTGCGCGCCGTATTGGGTCATGTGGTAGCCGTCTTTGAGTCGACGGGGGCGAATGCGTTCGTCCTGTTCGAAGAGGAAGAGGCTGTCGCCGCTGCTGGACATGGCGTGCCCGCAGGCGCTGTCGCGCACACCCTGGATCTGCATGCGGCGGATGCGCACCAGGCGCTCCTGCAGGCTGCGCCAGCGCACGTCCGCCGGCGTCAACATGATGACGTCGGGCACACCGCGCATACACAGCTCATTGACCAATTCGGTGACCCGGCCGCGGTAGATCGAGCGCCACTCCGAGTGATTCCAGTGGCGCCACTTGTTGCCCGGCGGGTTGCGCTCGTTGGGTCGCAGCCAGATGCCCTGCGGGTCGTTCACGCCCACATAGACGATGACCGCCAGCGTGTGCTTGTCGATGGGCAGGTTGTCCAGCTGACCGATCCAGTCGTGGTAGTCCAGCCGCGACAACCCGCTGGCCGACTTGCCTACGCGTCGGGCGACGAATCCATGGCGAACCAGGTTGTTGACGAAGACCCGGCCCATCATGCCGCGGACTGACGACGAACCCATGACGACGATCTTGTTGCGCGGCTGGCGGCGCACCTTCTTGCCGCGATGTTCGTGCTCATCGGCCTTGAGCGCGGCGCCGGCGCGGCCGATCTCATTGAGCTTCTCGTCGATGTCATCCTGCGCGGTCACCGCTTGGGGCGGCGGCACGTTGGCATTTCCCGCCGCCTGCGCGGGTGCAGCCACGCATGAGAGCGCCAGCAGCGCGATCGAGACCGCGTGTGGGATGCATGGCAGGCGTCGGGAGCGTGGCGTCATGTCGGTTCAAGCGGGTCTGCAATGAGAGGGACATCGCTCTGGCACGGCAGCGTAGCACGATCATCTGGCACGCGCCGTTTTGTATTGTTTGTCTCGGACGAGCCACTCAGTCGCCGGACACGTCCGCGTGCTCCTGCGTCGGATCGATCTGCAGCCAGCGACCCAGCCAGCGCACTCCGAGATAGAATGGCAGCGTGTCGATGGCGGCGAACGTGAACTTGAACACGTAGCCCGACAGCACGAAGACCACCAGCTGCGGCCAGAGGGGTTTGTCCGCATCGACCGGCAGCGCGTGCGCCCAGAAGTGGGTGATGCCGATGACCGCCATGCTGTCGATGAGCTGGCTGACCATGGTGGAGCCGTTGTTGCGCAACCACAGGTGTCGCCCGCGCGTGAGGCGCTTCCAGAAGTGGAACATCCAGACGTCGCAGAACTGCGCCGCCAGGTAGGCGATCATCGACGCCGCCACGGCGCCGAACGCCAGGGTCCGCACTTCGAAGAAGAGCGGCAGTCGACCGGCGGCGTCCCGAACCATTTCACCGGTCGCCGGGTCCACGCTCTCATAGCCCGGCAGCGAACCTCCCAACCACAGGATCGTCACCACCCAGACATTGAGGAGCAGGCCCATCCAAACGACGGCGTTGGCCCGTCGCTGACCGTAGATCTCGCTGATGAAGTCCGTGCATAGAAACGTCAGCGGATACGGCAATACGCCGACAGCCAGCACGAAGGGGATGTGCGTGCCGCCGATGTCGAAGCTCATGTCGATGAATCGGCTGATGCCCAGGATGTTGAGCATCGTCAAGGAGCCCAGGAAGAGACCGGACAGGACGAGGAAGACCCGCTCCCGGCGGGCATGCAGCGCGGAGGCCTCGATGGGATGTAGATCGGGCTCGCGGGGGGCAGACATGGACCAAGCCTACCCGGCGTCGGTCGGCTCCACCAGCGACATGGGTGCATGTCCGCGGAGGCGCCCGCCAATGTCGCAATGGCGGGTTCGCCAATGTAATCAAGCGTCACATCTTGCGATCTACGTAAACACTGCATACATTCGAGCTCGGAGGCACACATGAACCAGCCCGTCGAATCCGAAGCGCCGACACCTGGTGCCAGGGCATATCACCACGGTCATCTCCGTGAAGCCCTCATCGCCGCCGCGTTGGAGTTGATTACCGAACGGGGTCCGGAGGCGTTCACCTTGCGCGAAGCCGCGCGACGGGCAGGCGTATCGCCTGCGGCGCCCTACCGCCACTACCCGAACAAGGCCTCGTTGCTGGCGGCCGTCGCAGCGCAAGGTTTCGAGCAAGTGGCCGAGGCCATCGAGCGCGAGGTCGCCGAAGCCGGCGATGACGCCCGCGACCAGCTGCAGGCGGAAGGGGTGGCCTTCGTCCGCTACGCCCTGGCTCACCCGGCCCGATTCCGCACGATGTACTCGCCGGGGCTGCTGGATGCCGAACGATTCCCGGATCTCGTGGAGACCAGTCAGAGGACCCATGCCATCGCCTGGCGCATCATCCGAAAAGGCCAGCGCCGTGGAGAGGTACACGAAGGGGATCCCGCCGCCATCTCGCTGGCATTCGTGGCGTCATTCTACGGGCTGGCGCGGCTGTTTGTGGATGGCATGCTCGCCGCCGGCGACGATAGTAAGATGGCTGAGCAACTGACGCTTGCGGTCAGTTCTGTACTCGACCATGGACTGCTTCCCCGGGCGACGGACTCCGTCTCTGCCGGCGAACAGACTCATAGTTAGATGACTGACGACAAGGGAGCGACCGATATGCCTGCTGGCTGCGTCGTTGGCGCCTCATTTCCGTGCCCATCCCGGCGGTCATCAGTTCGATGATCGTAGGGCAGTTGTCTATTGATTTCCCGCACTCCCGCTTGTCTCTCTTGATGCCTGACGCGCCTGCGTAGAGCCTTCGCGGGCGGCCTGACCGCCTTGTTGGCTGTGCCGCAAGGAGACCCGATGCCCGACCTCGAGAAGTTTCGATTCGATCCGGAGCGCGCCCGCTGCATGGCGGGTAAGCGCGTGCTCATCACCGGCTCTGGCCGTGAAGGCGGAATCGGCCAGGCGTTTGCCCTGGCTGCCGGCCTCAACGGCGCCGCCGCGGTGGGTGTACATTTTCATCATTCCTACCAGGACGCCCTGGCCACGGTGAAGGCCATCAACGACGCCGGTGGCAACGCCTTCCCAGTGCAGGCCGACGTGACCAGTTCGGCAGATGTCTGGGCCATGCGCAGCCACGTGATTCGGCGCATGGGCGGGCAGACCCCCGACCTGGTGATCTGCAACTCTGGCCTGTCCGAGGCCGGTTATCGCCTCGGCATCGCCCCGCGCGAGCGCGACGGTGAAATCGCTGCCAGCCGGCGCGCCCGCGCGCGCATGGCGTTTGTCGGCAACCTCGCCGAGAGCACCCGCGTGGTGAACACCAAGGTGGATGGCTTCCTGTCCATGACCCACCTGTGGGCCGGCGAGGCCACCCATGCGGGCAAGCCGGTGCAGATCGTCTACGTGTCATCCCGCCAGGCCATCGACCCCGGCGCCGGCGTGCCAGGCTACGTTTTGGCCAACTTCGCGGTCCTCTCGCTGCCGTCGATTCTGCGCGTCAACCTGGGCCGCAGCGCCGATGATGTGACCGCCTTCTCCATCGCCCTGCCCTTCGTGCGCACTGGCATGACCGAAGAGTACGCCGGTAACAAGAAGGTGTTCGGCCGCTGGCAGCCGCGCATGGCGACCACCGACGAGGTGGCCGAGGCGTTTTTGCAGCTGGTGGAGCGCCCGCCGAGCGAGCTCAATGAGCGCATCCTGCAGCTGGACATGGCCGAAGCCGGCGATGAAGTGCGCGTGACCTGGTCAGCGGTCGATCTGCTGCCACGGGTGGCGGAGCTGTCCTGGAGCCAGGCTTCAGCTTTGCATTATCCAGCCGAACTGGCCGAATAGACGCCCTTCCGGGTTACGCCTTTGCCGTGGACTTCTGCTTCTCCCACAGGGGCAGCACGTAGGCCACGACCGCCATCAGTACGAATGGCGCCGCCATGATGACCATGCCGGCCAGCAGCCCCTCCTTGCCCAACCACTCGGGGTGGTATTCGCGGAATCCGCGGAAGCTCTTGGAGAAGAGCTGACCGCCGATGACCACGTTGAAGCGCATGGCCAGCACCTGGATCAGCACCAGGACGCTGGCGATCACGCCGAAGATGGGCCGTGACCACAAAGAACGGCTTTTTCGGAACGCCAACGGCAGGAAGAGGATTGGCACGATGGCGCCGAGGGTGGTCTGGACCAGGGTGAACGACGTCGGCAACTTCTGGTCGATGAGGGTCTGCAGCACCGCCCAGGTCTCGCCTTTCTCATAGGCCTTGTTCAACAGGTCCAGCTCCTCGAGGGCGAAGGCCAGGATCAGGAAGAGCCACAACGTGCGCAGCATGCTGCGCAGGCATTCGTCATCGATCTCCACCTTGCGCACCCTGCAGATGAGCACGTAGAGCACCACCAGCATGGCGATACCGGAGACGATGGCCGAGATCAGGAAGACGATGGGCATCATCGCGCTGGACCACCAGGGATTGGCCTTGATGGCCCCGAAGATGAAGCCCACGTAGCCGTGCAGTACGCATGCCGCCGGGATGCCGATCACGCTCATGATGTGGATGGCCTTTTCATCCAGGGCGCGCGAGCGCGGACTCTCGTGGATGACCCCGAGCGCCAGCCCCTTGTAGACCAGCCCCATGACCCCCGGTGTCGTACGCGCCCGATGCAGGATGTCCTTGCGAAAGACCAGCAGGATCTCGAGGGTCAGCAGGATCAGATAGAAGCTGTAGATGAAGCCAAAGCCCGACATGGCCGAGGTGAAGTTGGGCGTGAACATGATGTTGAACGCCCGCTGAGGCTGGTGCAGGTGGAGCAGCAGCGGCGTGGTGGCGAACGCACAGAAGCAGAACGACGCCACCAGCGCGAACTTGGCCACCGGCTTGAGCTCTTCGCGGTGGAAGACGTGGTACAGCGCCGCCACCACGAAGGCGCCGGCGACCAGTCCGGTGATGTACGGGTACAGGACGATCATCACCGTCCAGATGAGGTGCCCGCTGTCGTTGGGGAAGACGAAATCGGTGACGATACGTTCCATCACACCACCTCCGCGGTCAGGCCGATGTAGCGGGTCTTGGGTCGGGTGCCGAGGTAGGACTTCAGCACGTCGATTCGGTGCGTGCGCAGCAGCTTGCTGACGTCGCTCTCCGGGTCGTCCAGGTTGCCGAACATGCGGGCGTTGACCGGGCAGACCTCGACGCAGGCGTTGCGCAGGCCCTTCATGACCCGGTGGTAGCACCAGGTGCACTTGTCGGCGACCTGCGTTTCATGGTTGATGAAACGGGTGCCGAACGGGCACGCCTGCACGCAATACGAGCAGCCGATGCAGTGCTTGGGGTCGATCAGCACCACGCCCTCCTTGGTCATGAAGGAGGCGCCCACCGGGCAGACCTGGATGCAGGGCGTGTTGACGCAGTGGTTGCAGAGTTTGGGCACGAAGAAGGACATGGTCACGTCTTCGGGATTGATGTCGAGCTTCTCTGCGAAGGCGAATGGCGCCTTCGTATTCATGTCGACTTCGATCTTGCCGTCCTTGCGATATACGTAGCGCTCGACCCAGGTGCGGAACTGGCCGTCCGGCACGTCGTTTTCATACTGGCAGGCGACCATACAATTCGAACAGCCGATGCACTTGGTCGTGTCGACGATATAGCCGAAGAGCACCGGCTTTTCGGCGCCCTCCTTGGCGGGCGGCTTGCCTTCGCCGGCAGGTTTGTCGCCGTCCCCTTCCTCGGCGCTGGCGCCGCGGCTGAACATGGGGATCGCCGTCAGCGTGATGGCGCCGAAGGTGAACGTCTTGACGGTCCCCCACAGGAAGTCCCGTCGCGTCTTGGCGGCTGCGGTGTCGTCCTTGCAACTCATGATGGCTCCTACTCTTCTTCGTCGGAGTTGTCGGTGCCAGTGGCGGCGTTGACCGGCGTGGCGGCAGCCGCTTCGTCGGCTTCGTCGTCCTCGTCTTCGTCTTCCTCGTCTTCGTCTTCCTCGTCTTCTTCTTCGTCGTCAGGCTCTTCGCTCGGTTTGTGTCCGAGGTGGCATTCCAGGCAGACCCTGGCTGACTTGGGCTCTTCGGCCTCCATCTCTTCGAGGTGCTCGTTCTGGTTGACCACCGTGAACTCGGCGGGCCTGCCGGTCAGCGTGGTGTGGCAGCGCACGCAGGCGGGCTTGAGGTTGTCCAGTTTCATGCCCTCAGGGCCGCATTTGGCGCTCTTGGCATCCTTGCCAGCTGCTTTCGCTTCGGCCACCGCCTTGGTGCACAGGTTGAAGTGCTCCAGCAGGTTGTCGTGGCAGTTGAAGCAGTGCACCTCCTTGTGCGCCGATTCGGAGAACTCCGCCTTCTGCTCTTCGTGGCAGGTCCAACACTCTGAGGCGGAGACCAGCTTTCGCTCTCGGGCCAGCTCCTCATCGAGTGCGGCCGAGCGGTAGTGGCCGTCTTGCCCGAAGGTGGCAGGAACCATGATGGTGCGGACCGTGGCGTAGCCCAGGCCCACGCATAGCAGGCCCGCCGCCAGAATCCACAAATGCCAGGTATCCTTGGAGAACATTGGACCTCCCCGCCGCAGCACGTCGTCGAGGTGTCGCGGACGATCGCAGAACGTCACCAACACATGGTGGCCGGCTGACCATGCGACAATGACGCATGTCAAGGCTCGGGGTTGGAGGCCCAACTGACTTGAGCCTGATCAAGTCCGGTATTGACATGGTGACGATCGGAATCCGGACCGTCGCCGATAGAGACACGCAACCCGGCTGAATCGACTGGGGACCTGTGGCGTCCTTGTCAGCGGCGCTCGGGAGGCGCCACCTCACAGGGGGTAAAGTCCGATGAACGTATGCCTGAACGTCCTCGCAATCACATCTCTGGCCTCTGTCCTGCTGCTGGCTCCGGACCTGCACGCCATGAGTACGCCGGTGCCAAACGCCGCCATGAAAGCCCACAAGCGGCTGAAGGTGGATGTCAAGGCAGCCGGCAAGGTTGACAAGGAGGCCGCGCCCCGAATGGAGGTCGCGCCGAAACGCCTTCGCGACAAGCGCCCGCGTGGTGCGCCCCGCAGCCTGCCATTCAGGGCCGGCGAGAAACTGCGCTACAAGCTGACCTGGATGGGCATCCCGGTCGGTCACGCCATCTTCGAGGTCGATGGCGCGGCGAAGTTCGCCCGCAAACCGGTTTGGAAGTTCTCCATGAAGGCGTGGACCAACTCCTTCGCCGACCGGATCTACAAGGTGCGCGATGAGCTGCACAGCTGGGCCACGCCGAAGATGAAGCGGTCCGTGCACCACACCAAGAAGGCGCGGGAGGGCAGCTATCATCGTGACATCGTGGTCACTTTCGACTGGCGCAAGCGGCTGGCCACCTACCGCAACAGCAAGCGGACATTCAAGCCGCGCAAGATCTTCGCCACCACCTACGATCCGCTGGCCCTCCTCTACGGCTTCCGCTGCCGCAAATGGGACAAGCCCGGCACCCTGAAGATGTCGGTCAGTGACGGCCTCAAGACCATCCGCGCCGATGTGCGCGTGCTGGGTCGCGAAGAGGTGGAGATCGGCGGCGAACTGATCGATTCCTGGAAGGTCATGCCCGAACTCAAGGACGTGGGCGGCATCTTCAAGCGCAGCAAGGGCGCGACCATGGAGGTCTGGGTGTCCACCGACCGACGGCACATCCCGCTGCGTCTGCGCTCCAAGGTCATCGTCGGCAGCTTCACCGCCACGCTGGTATCAGCCACAGGACTGCGCCGCTGATCGAACGCTACAGATTGACCACAACTGTCATGGACGCTAGTTTTGCGCCCACCGCCCCTCGGGCGGGGCATAGGTGCGTGGATATGGCAGCCCGGTATTGCGTTCATACAGTGACCATCGCCCTGTTCGTTGCGCTCGCGATGACCGGACGTGCATGGGCCGCCCCGCAAGAGCACGAGCACGTGCACGAGCACGACAACGAGCACGGTAGAGAGCACGATAACGGCCACGACCACGACCACGACCACGAATCCAAATTCGACCACGACCACAGTGGTTGGGAGCTCGGCCTGGCCCTGGGCGGCGTCGCCCTGCTGGATGAATCAGAGGTGGCCTTCGGTCTGCACCTGCACCTGCTGCGCGGTGTCGAGGCCTTGCCTGGTTGGCGCTTCGGCTTCGGCGCCGAGGGTGTCTTCGATGAACACGGCCACGGCAACCTGTCGGTCGTCATCAACTACCGGATCTTCGGCGGCCTCAACGCCAGCGTGGCACCGGGCATCGTGCTGATGGAGCTGGCCGACGGCTGGGCCCCGCGCTTCGCCTCTCACTTCGAGGTCGCCTGGGAGTTCGAGGTGGGCGGCATCCACCTGGGCCCGGTGGTCGAGTACGCCTGGTCGTCGGTGGACAGGCACGCCATGGTCGGCGTTCACATCGGCTTCATGCTGTAGGCGCTCGACAAAGTCAGCCGCCGAGATCCGGATTCGCGCTACTTATGCTTGGCGCAGAGGACGATAGCCTTGGTCAGTCCATTCTGTGCGCCGTTGCTCTGGCCGTTCCAGGTCACGCTGTTCGCCTGCGGTGTGATCTTGCACCAGCTGGCAGAGTCCTCGTAGGTCCCGCTGTGGGACTGCTTGTTGAGGATGACCACAATCTGGCCGTTCTTCGCGCCAGTGGTCGACTTGATTTCGTCGGACCACTTCTTGCCGAAGACCTTCCAGGTGCCGGTGTGGCCCTGCTGCTGGTTGCTGGTGGCGGAGTTGACCTTGTAGCAGATGTCGTGGCCGCCGAGGTTGTGGTTGCCGTTGTAGTCGTAGGCATAGTTGGCGTCATTCTTGCTGCCGTTCTCGTCACGCCAGAGGCGCAGGCCGTTGGCCTTGCAGACCTTGACGGCCAGGCTCTCCTTGTAGGACGCGTGCGGGTACGGCACCGGATACCACAACGTCCAGTTGCTCTCGAGCCATGCGTCGGGAATCTTGCAGTCCTTGTTGCATGACTGGTAGGTCTCGTTCTTTTCCGGGCTGCAGATACCGTCGCCGCACTTGTAGATGCAATCGGCGGCGCATTGGTCGCCATCCTTTTGATTGCCGTCGTCGCAATCCTCACCGAACTCCTTGATGTTGTTGCCGCACTGGCGGAACAACGCGGCCGTCCAGCCCTGCTTGCGACAGACGTAGAGCTCGTCATCCTTGCTGTTGAGGTAGCTGAAGCCGTAGCGCTTGGCGTCGCACTTGTAGGGCGCGGTGGCGAAGATGGGGAACTGGAAGCCGCCCTTGGCGAGCATCTCGCCGCTGACCTGCACCTTCTTGTTGGACAGGGTCTCGATGTCGATGCGCCAGGCGACGATGTGGCCGTCGGTCTTGTTGTTGAGGAAGGCGTCGTCGATCACATTCAGCCGCCACGTGCCCTTGGGGTTCTTGCCCCACCAGGAACTCAAGTCGCCGCTGATCTGCTTGTCCGGCGTCGGCCAGGTGCCCTTGAGGGATTTGCCGGTCTTGCCCTTGCTGTAGAGCACGTGTTTGGCCTTCACCGCGTCGTAGAGATGGGCCTGCACGTTCTTCATGTTCGAGTTGGTCAACTGCACGGTGACGGTCAGCTTCTTGGCCGTGCCTATATCGGGGATGACGATGGCGTCGCTGATGCCGATGGGGTTGTTATCCGGGATGCCGATGTTGGACTTGCCGGCAAACGTGTCGATGAACTCGGTCGACAGCACGCCGTTGGAGATCTCGTCCAGGCCATCCTTGGGCAACGAGCCCGCGGTTGAGGTGCAGATGAGCTTGCCGCTGCCGTCGATGCCCGTGACCACCAGGCCCGCCTTGCAGGCGCCGGCGGGGGTCTTGATGCCGCTGAGCTTGGAACCGTCGCCGATGAAGGAGTTGGCCGATACGGTGGCCGCGTTGATGGTCGCGGCGTTGACCTGCTTGGCCTTGAGGGCGTTGCCACCCAGGTCCAGGTCGCCGTCGATCTTGAGCTCGGAGACGCTCACGCAGCCGGTGCAGGCCAGGTCCTTGGCGGGGCCACCCTTGGTCAGCGAGCCGGCGTAGGGGAAGTCGGCGGATTCGGCGACGGCGGCGCGCACGGCGAAGGGCGCCGCGGCGAAGGCGCTGCGGGGCAGCTCGGGCTCGGCGCCGACCACGATTCCCAGCCAGCCTGTCTTGGCGGCGTCGACCAGGTTGGCCGGCAGCTGCTTGACCGAGCCCAGGGCGTGCTGGAAGGAGCCGCCCGTGACGGCCAGGTCGGCCACGGTGCTTGTCCACGCAGGCGTCTTGGCGCCCTTGTTGGCGTAGAGGTTGAAGGTGACCTTGTACTTGCCGTCGCTGACCGGGCCGCCGGCGGCCGTCAACAGGACGCCCTCCACGGAGACCCGGGCCGGCACGGCCGCCCAGGTGACGGTGCTGGCGAGCAGCAGGCCGGCAAGCGCCGCGATAGCGCCCCCCAACTGGCTTCGCCTTGTGCATTTTCCAAACATGACCACCTCTCGCTCGCCGTCCGCTACTTCGTGTCGCCGCTACTTCCTTCACTCGCTACTTCTTGCGCTCGCTACTTCTTGCCGGCCGTGGCCTCCAGCCAACGCAGCAGCCACCAGTTGATGGTCTGCTTGCCGCCGGTCGCCAATCCGCCAAGGGCTCGTCCGCCATGTCCACGGATGGCCAGCTTGCCCGCGCCGCCCTTGAGCGACAGAGGCGCCACCGTCCAGCGCACCGCCACGACCCCGCAGCTCTCGTCGACGCTGCCATCACAATCATCGTCCTTGCCGTCGCACGCCTCGACCGGTGCCGGCACGACCTGGCCTTTGCAGTCGGACAGCTTGCCCTCCGCCGAGCAGGTCTGCTTGCCGCCGACGCAGGTGCCCTTGTCCTTGGTGCCGGGTTTGCCGGTGTAACAGCCCTGAGTGTGGGCGGCGTCCACCTTGTAGGCGCAGCCCTTGGCCACATCGCAGCTGTCGACGGTGCAGGGGTTCTTGTCGTCGCAGGCTTTGTTCTTGCCGGCGGTGCACTTGCCGGCGACGCAGGTGTCGCCATCAGTGCAGGCGTCGCCGTCGTCGCAGGCGCCGGACGCCGCTGTGGTGGTGCACTGGCCAGTCTTGGTGTCGCACGCGTCGATGGTGCACGGGTTGCCGTCGTCGCAGCCCTTCTTGGTGCCCACGACGCAGCTGCCGATCTTGCAGGCATCTGAGACGGTGCAGGCGTCGCCATCGGCATCGCAGGGCGCGCCGTCTTTGGCGTTCACCATGGCGCAGCTGCCGTCTTTGGCCTGGCAGGTGTTCTTGGCGCAGGCGCTGTCCTTGCCCTTGTCGCAGGTGATGACGGTCTTCGGATTGACCTGGCAGGTATAGGGGAAGGCGCTCTTGTCGCAGAAGAGGGTGCCGTTGCAGGCGTTGCCGTCTTCCTTGGCGACGCAGTTCGCATCGCTGCTGCAGGTGCAGACGTTGGTGCCCGGCAGGCACTTGGTCTCCTTGCAGGCGTCGCCCTTGCTGCACGGGTTGCCGTCGTCGCAGGGCGCTGCGTTGGCCGCGTGATGGCAACCGGTCGCCGGCTTGCAGCTGTCGGTGGTGCACGGATTGCCGTCGTCGCACTTGACCTTGACGTCCAGCGGCACGCCGACGCAGGACGCCTGCTTGCAGACGTCGCCGAGGGTGCACTTGTTGCCGTCGTCACAGGGGTTGGTGGTGGCGGTGTGGGTGCAGCCCTTGAGCGGATCGCAGCCGTCGTTGGTGCAGGCGTTCTTGTCGTCGCAATTCAGGACCTGGGACTTGCAGAAGCCATCGGTGCAGACGTCCGGACCGGTGCATTTGTTGCCGTCATCGCAGGGGATGCCGGCGGCGGAGTCCAGGTAGTCGCATTTGCCGGTCTTGACGTCGCATAAGGCCAGGACGCACGGGCCGTTGGCGGTGCATGTCTTGGGCACGCCCGCCTTGCACAGGCTGTCCTTGCAAGCATCGCCAAGGGTGCAGGGGTTTTCGTCGTCGCAGGGCAACCCGTTGTCGTCGGTATGGGTGCAGCCCGATGCCAGCAGGCAGCTGTCCTCGCTGCAGGGGTTGCCGTCGTCGCAATTCTTGGCTTTGCCCGGCTGGCAGACGCCCTGGGTGCAGGTGTCGCCGATGGTGCAGGCGTTGCCGTCGGCGTCGCAGGGCACCCCGTCCAGGTCGGCGTGGGCGCAGCTCTTGCTGCCCTTGCCGGGGGTGCAGCTGTCGGTGGTGCAGCCGTTGCCGTCGTCGCAGGCGTTGTCGTCGGTCTGGCCGTCGCAGTCATCGTCCAGGGCGTTGCAGAGCTCCTTGGCGGGCGGCGAGACGACGCAGTCCGACAAGCCGTCGACGCCGCAGGTGCGCTTGCCAGTACAGGTAACCGGTCCGTCGGGCAGCTGGAAGGGCGCCTTGCACAGGGTCGACAGTTGCTGGCTCACGGCCAGGTCGGAGCAGGTGCAGGTGCCGGGGATGACGTCATCGCCGTCGGGCTGCCGCACGCACTGCTTGACCGGCCCGCCCTCGACGCTGAAGCCGGGCTTGCAGTCGTACCCTTCGGGGCAGTCGCCGGCGACCTTGCAAGCGGCACCGCAGAAGCCGCCGTTGTTGCCGTAGGACACGCATGCGGCGTCATCGACCCCCAGACTGGTGCAGTCCTTGGAGGTGTCGCAGGGGTTGCAGAGCAGCAGGTGACTGGGCACGCAGACGGTGATCTTGTCGTTGGCGCCAGAGCCGACCACTTTGCAGTCAAAGCCGTTGGGACAGGTCTCCACGCAGGGCTGGGCGCAGCGCTTGCCCGTCTGTGTGGTGATGCACAAGGCGATGTCGCAATCGATGGCCTTGTCGCAGGGGCATCCGGGGCCGCCCGGGCAGTTCAGGGTGGTGTCGTCGCCGGTGTCCGGCTCGGCCCCATCGTCGGCGGGGTCGAGGGCATCCGGTTCGGCATCCGGGGTGGTGTCGCCGGGGCCTGCATCGGCGATGCCCGTATCCAACTGCGAGATATCAAAGGTGGTGCCGCCGCTATCTACGGCCGTGCCGGCGTCGCCGCTGGTCGGCGTCTCGTCGCCGCAGGACGTGCTCAAAAGCGCGGCCAGGACCACAGAAGCGAACACGAAAGATGAATGACTACGCGGGCACATCCAGCCCCTCCCGGCCACACAGGATGCGGGTGTCCGGGGGGCGCGTCAATTGGGGCCTGTTGGCTGGGGCGGCGCCCATGGCCTCCCTGCCCCCATTTGCACGGTTCCGGCGGTGGTTGACCCGGTGTCGGCGCGCCGCTGGCATTTCATGGACCTCTTGGGCGATTACCATCCGGTTGGCGGCACCAATCTACCGAGATCTTTTCGCAATAGATTAACTACCCATCGGTGCGATATTTGTTCGGGAGTCGACGCCTCGTGTATTCACCTCCTCGATTCATCCGTCGTGTCCTGGCTTCGCTCGCCCTGGCCGGTCTACTGCTCATGATGCCCTCCCAGAGCGGCGCAGCGGGTGGAAAGCTGGACGTGCAGCGCTCGCTCGCCCATCCGGGCGTCAAGCTCCTGGCGGTGGAGTTCTACGCCACCTGGTGTGCGCCATGCATGGAGGCCGTGCCGCGTTGGAAGGCGTTGCACGCGAAATACCGCAAACGAGGCCTGCGCCTGGTTGTGGTCAATACGCTCGACCCAGGGGGGCAATGCAAGTCGGTGGGCTGGAATCCAGACGCCTACGTGTGTGACCTGGACGGACGGATCGCGCGCGCCTTTGGCGTCGGCAACAAGCTGCCATCGGCCTTCCTGTGGTCCTGGCAGGGCAACCAGCTGGTGAAGCGAGGTCATATCGACGAGGTCGGCAAGGAGGTCGCCCGCTACATGGGGGACAACCCGCGTGTCCTGGTCGAGGCATTTGGCCCGGACAACAGGCGTTCGGCTGCCCTGGAGACGGCCGTCAAGACCGAAATCAAGATGACCGGCAAGTTCGACGTGGTGGCGTCCGAACAGGACAAGGCGAAGCTGCGCGCGATACGAAAGAAGAGTCACGGGGCCAGCCGCAGGCAGGATCAGCAGTGCAAGGTGGGCGCGGAGGTGTCGGCCAACGCCCTGATGGAGGCCCGCGTAATGGGCCAGGGCGACGAAAGTCAGCTGGCCATGAGCCTGCACTCGGCCGAGACCGGCTGCCTGCTGGCGTCGAGCTACGTGGCCTACGACAAAGACAGGGCCGCGATGTCGGTGCGCGAGGTCACCGCGAGTCTGTTGGACAAGCTGCGCACCGCACCTGAGCTGCCCGGTGCGTTGGGGCCCGCGGGTGGTCGTGACTCCGCTGGCGATGCTGGCGGCGAATGGACGGCCAAGGCCAAGACCCGCAAGGTGGTGGCGTCATTCAAGTCGACCCCTGCCGGCGCTGTGGTGCTGGTCGATGGCAAGCTGCTCTGTGCCGCGACCCCCTGCTCCAAGGCGGTGGTCGCAGGCCGTCACTCCATCTCGATGCAGAAGGAGGGCTTTGGGGCCAAGAATGACATCGTGCAGCTGGCCAAGGGTTCGGCCATCAACTGGAAGCTGGCGCGAGACGTCGCCTACCTGGACATCGAGACCTCGCCGCCGTCGTTGCCTGTGCGCGTCGATGGTGCGCCGGTCGGCACGTCGCCCATCACCAACCACCAGGTGAAGCCTGGGGCCCACGTGGTCCTCGTGGCCGGCGCGTGCGTGCGGGATACCCGCCAGAAGGTACAGCTCAAGCCCGGCGAGCGGCGCAAGGTGAAGCTGGCCGCGCGCGTGCGTCCGGCGGGCATCTCGATCCACGCCGGCGATGGCAAGGGCAATGACCTCGCCGCGAGCGTATTCGTCGACGGCCGCAAACTCGGCGCGGCGCCGGATACATTCACCGTGCCGGTGTGCAGCAAGGAGCTCGTCGTGCGAGCCGAGGGCGCCGGTGAAGTGCGGCAGCAGTTGGCGCTCGAGGAAAAGACCATCAAGGAGATTCGCGTCACTCTTAAATCGACCGCTGCCGCGCCTGAAGCCCACGTCGCGGCACCGGCCAAACCTGCCAAGAAGGTGGAGTCGCCATTCGTAAAACCGCAGCCGGCAGCCCCTCTTTCGGGCAAGGAGCCAGCAGCCGGCGGGGGTTCGATGTGGTTGTGGATCGGCGCCGGAGCGTCTGTCGCCGCAGGAGCGACGCTGGCCTTCGTCGGCGCTGCGCAGACCCAGGAAGCCAACGACGTCTACAGCGCCGCAAAGGCGAATTCTCATCCTGACTTCAACCCGCTCGCACAATCTGTGATCGACACCTATGACGCCGACCACGCAGCCGGCTCGAATGTGGCCTGGCTGGGCTATGGCCTGGTGGGCGTGGGCGCGGGGCTGGGGGTCTGGGCCCTGCTCCGGGGCTCGGCAGAGGCGGACGTGGCCGCCAGTCATTGGCGGGCGACGCCCTGGCTTGGCCCGGTGTCCGAGGGCACAGCCGGTGGCTTTGCTCTCAGCGGGAGGTTCTGATGATCGGCGGGAGCGCACGGCAAGGATACGGGAGACCGGCCGCGACCACTCGATGGCGTCGGTTGGCGATCAGGCTGGCATTGGCGTTGCTCACTGCGGCCCTGTTCGCCGGTTGCATCGCGGAGAAGCTGGAGCGCCCGCCTGGCCCCGGTTTTGATGCGGGCGACTATTCCGATACGGCCGGCGGCGGGTCGGTCGATTACGACGCCTGTTGCGAAGAATGAGACATCCGTAAGCGGGTCGGCTAGTGGGTCGGATCTCCGAGCCGCCACACAAGTTCATACCTAGTTCTCATGGCCACGCAGCGTCTCCGCGCACGACCGGGCGACGTTTTCGAGGATTCTATCGGCGGTCTTGGTCCACTTGAACGGTGTCGGCTCCTCGTTCCACGCATCCAGGAATTCTTCGATGCACCGTACCAATACGGGTACTGAGTTGTGCGAACCCCGCTTGATTTGGCGGGTGGTCAGAATCGAGAACCAGCCCTCGACCAGGTTGAGCCACGACGAGTGCGTCGGGATGAAGTGCAGGTGGAACCTGGGGTTCTTCGCCAGCCATCGCTTGACGGTTGGCGCGCTGTGCGTTGCGTAGTTGTCCACGATCATGTGGACCTGCACGCCGGGGGCACGTTGCGCCTGATCTCGTTGAGGAACTTGCGGAACTCGGTCGCGCGCTGGCGCGAGTAGCACTTGCCGATCACTACACCGGTGGCCTTGTCCAGTGCCGCGAACAACGTCGTTGTGCCGTTGCGCTGGTACTCAGGCGTGCCACGCTCGGCTTGCAGCCGCTACTACAGGTCAAGCCCGGGCCGCAAACCATGCCGGGCGGCGCCGGGGCATGCGAGCAGTTGCCGGTCGCCTTGTCGCAGGTATCGCTCGTGCAGGGTTTGCCGTCGCTGCAGTTCTTGTGCACGCCGGCGCAGACGCCAGCCTGGCAGTTGTCGCCGGCCGTGCACGCGTCGTCGTCGTCGCACAGGCTGCCGTCGCCCGCCTCTTCGCGGCCGCACTCGCCGGTGTCGGGGTCACAGTGGTCCATGGTGCAGGGATTGTCGTCTCCGCAGTCCCTCGTGGCGCCAGCCACACATGCCCCGGCGGTGCATAGTTCACCCTTGGTGCAGCCGTCGCCATCGTCGCAGGCGATGCCGTCTGCTGCGGGACCATGCTGGCAGTGCTGCTTGGAGCAGCTGTCCGCGGTGCAGTCGTCGCCGTCGTCGCACTTGGCCGGCGCATGGATGCAGGCGCCGTCTTTGGGATCACAGTCGTCTTCGGTACAGGCGTCGCCGTCATCGCAGGGGCCACCGGCGGTGGACGTGGCCGGCTTGCACAGGTTCACGCTCAGGTCGCACAAACGGTAGGAGCATGGCAGGTCCAGCTTGCAGTCCGCGTCGTTATTGCACATGCAGAAGGCGCTGTGATCGGCGCAGCAATCGCCTTCTTCGAGGCACTTGACGTCGCACTGGCTTAGCGCGCCCGGCACGTAGGGGCCGCAGACGCCTTCACACGAGCGGGCGCTGGCGTCGAAGGGGCCAAGGTCCTGTTCCTTACCGTCGTTGACCAGCTCGACGTCCGCGCCGCAGAGTTCCTTGAAGTCGTCGCAACAGTCGCCCAGCTTGGCGCAGAACATGTCGCAGCTGCAGAGCTGGCTGGACTGGTACACGCCGCAGCGGCCTGTGCACGTCCCCTTTTCGGGCGCGTCAGACTGGCCGGCGCAGGTTCCCTCTTCGGGCGCGGTCGCTGACGCGAGTCTATCCGCCACCCGGGCCGCACTTGGCCTGCTTGCAGGTCTTGCCGGCGCCGCACCAGGTGCCGTCCGCCGCCATCGGATGGCTGCAGGTGCCGGTCTTGCCGTCGCAGACATCCAGACTGCACGGCGCGCCATCGTCGCATTGTTCGATGGAGACCTTGTCGCAACCGCCAGCGCCAGCGCAGTTCGTGTGTCCCCACGCGTCTGCGCGAACGAGCCAGTTGGCCGGCGCAGACGCCACCTTGTCGAAGGTAGTGCCGGTGAACGCCAGGTCGCCGTTGGCCAGCAGGGCCAGCCCCTGCGGCTGATCGAAGCCACCTGCGCCGATGGTGCGCTGCCACTGCAACACACCAATGCCGGACACGCCGGCAAGCCAGGCGTCGCCCAGCCCGCTGGACGAGCGACCCAGCAGGGCGGCGCCGCCACCGGGCAGCGACACCAACGCCTTGGCCCGCGCCAACGCAGCGTTCAAGGTCGTGGTCGACAGGACCTTGCCCGCGGGCGAGATGCGGACCAGCCAGGGTGCGCCCTTGCCCCCCTTGTCGTCGCTGCCGAAGGCCAGGTAGTCGCCTGTGGTCGCCCGGACCATGTCCTCGCAGCGCTGATTGCCCGCGTCGCCCGCCTTGGCCGTCCAAAGCAACTTGCCCGCTGCGTCCAGGCGCACCACGGTGCAGTCGGTACCGTTGCCTGCCGACGTCCACGAGGCGAGGGTCTCGCCGTTGCCGTCGCATGCGATCGAGACGCCGCGGCCAGTGCTTGTGCCGTCGAGCACAAAGGCCAGCTTGTGGGTGTTCTTCTGGGCGAACTTCCACGACTTGGTGCCGCTCGCGTCGGCGCCGATGACGAAGACCATGGAGGTGTCGGAGGTCTGCCCGCCCAGCACCACGCCATCGCCCACGGTCACGCAGATGTCGTGCACATCCTCATCGATCTGCGGCGCGGCGAACGGCCACGTCTTCTGCACGTTGCCGCTGGACGACACGCGGAGCACGAGTGGATCGTGTTTATTGACCACGTCGGCGACAAATCCGCTGGCGGCGAAGACCAGGGTGCCGTTGGCCAGTCGTGCGCCGGCGTTGAGCGAGATCTTCTGGCCGAACGCCGTCTTCTTATCCCACTGTACCGCGCCGGCGGCGTCGACCTGGATGGCCCGCCACGACTTGCCGCCGCCTGTGGTGCCGGCGATCACCATGCCGCCGTTCGGCAGGGGCACGATGGTGGAGCTGACCTCGCCGCTCGTGGCGTCGCCAGCGATGGTCTTGTCGAACAGGCGCGCCTTGCCGCTGGACTTGCACTTGCCCTTGTCGCAGCTGTCCAGCGCGCTGCACTTGCCCGCGTCGCAGCCGCTCTTGATGGGCTTGTTGGTACACTTGCCGGCGTCGCAACCCTGGTCGGTGCAGCCGCTGCCGTCGTTGCAGTCGGCCTGCTTCTTGTCGATGCAGGCGCCGGATGTGCTGCAAGCGCTGTGGCCCCAGCGATCCAGCCGCGAGACGCCGTTGATTCCGGCGATGAGCAGGTCGCCATAAGGCATCAACGCCATCTCGCCGGGTGCCACGGGGGTCTTCGGCTTGAGGCGGAACCACCGCTCGGCGCCGCCCCCGGTCAGGCGCGAGAGGCGTTCGCCATCGAAGGCCATCAGGTCGCCATTGGGCAGGCCGAGCATGGACGGGTACTGCTTGGTCCCCACCGACGGCAGGGTCCAGGCGGTCTGGCCGTCCGGCTGCAGCCGGATCATCTTGTACAGGGAGTTCAACACCACCACGCTGCCGTCGGCCATGGCCGCCACCGCACGTACCCGATCGGTGCCGGATGTGGGCCAGGTGCGCTGCCAGAGCAGCTTGTTATCCTTCAGCTTGACCACCCAGGGGTCGTTGGTCTTACCCGGCGTGATGCTGCCGCCGACCACCACCCCGCCGTCGCCAAAACCGGCCATATCGCTGGCCCTGGACTCGTACTTCTGGCCGGGCGACCAGGTCCAGCCGCTCTTGTTGCCGTCCAGACCTCGCGCGGCGACGTAGACATAGGTGTTCTTCTTCAGCGGGTTCTGGGCGTTGATCGCCTCGATGCTGGTGTCTTTGCCGCCGACCACGATGCCCGCGGTGCTCACAGCGCTGATGGTGGCGATGGTATTGGCCGGCAATTTATTGCCCTTGGCGTCCAGTCGCATGGACCAGGAGTAATACTTGAATCCCGTGACCTTGCCGCTGGTGTACTTCGGTGACCGCTTGTGGCCCACCGTGCCGATCTGGCCGCCCGGCAGGGCCACCGCATAGCTCAGGAAGAGCGCGTTGTATTTGCCTTTGGGGGCCGCCCACTTGCGTGTCCAGACCTCGCCGCCACCTGCATCCAGCAGCGTCAGTACGCCATCAGCCCGCTGGTCCGTAGAGGGTCCGGCCGTGAGTGATCGCGAAACGAGCACACCCCCAGCAGGCGTCGCCGAGCCCGACAACGAACCGCCCAGGCCTTTGAAGAACAGGCGGCCGGACTTGGCGGTGCACTTGCCCGCCTTGCAGGCCGCCACGCCGACGCAGCCGCTGGCCAGGTCACAGGCCACGCCGTCGGCCTTCTTGGCGTGGGTACAGCCGGCGCCGGGATAACAGCCATCCTGGGTGCAGGGATCGCCATCATCGCAGGCCTCCGGCGGCAGCGGCACGCTGGCGCAGCTGCCATCTTTGCACTTGCCCGTGGTGCACGGGTTGTTGTCCTTGCAGGCGCTGCCCGCCGTGGCCGCCTTGTGGGTGCAGCCCTTGGCCTTGTCGCAGCCGTCGATCGTACAGGCGTTGCCGTCATTGCAGGTGACGGTGGGCTGGGCCGGCAGGCCGACACACTTGTTGCCCACACACTGGTCCTTGGTCGTGCACTTGTCGCCATCATCGCAGGCGCCCTTCTTGGCCTCGTGCTGGCAGCCCTTGATGGGATCGCAGAGGTCGGCGGTGCAGAACAGGCCGTCGTCGCAATCCTTCGCCGCCGTGGCGACGGTGCACTTCGGGCCGGCGTCGACCGCAGCGTCCGCGGTGTCAGCGGAGCCACCCGCGTCGGCGGCCGCCATGTCTGATTTGTCGACCGTGTCCGACTGTGGGGCCGCGTCGGACTGCGCGCCAGCGTCCGAGGGTGGGACCGCATCCGACTGGGTGGCCGTGTCCGGGGTCGGGGCCGCGTCCGGGGTCGTGTCGGCGGCGGTGCCCGTGTCCGTGACCGTGTCGGTGACCGTGTCGGTGACGGTGTCCGTGTCCGTGTCCGCGACCGTGTCCGCGACC
>CAYTLW010000081.1:0-35898 GCA_964438735.1 uncultured Enterobacteriaceae bacterium
CGAAAGCACGGCCTGTGCACGGCAAGGGACGGTCGCTGCGGCAGTGGCGGCGCCTGGGATTGCGCCGGGACCGATGCCTGCCGCGACGACGGTGCCTGTAGCAGGCGACAAGGGCGCTGCTTGCCCACGCGGGCGGCCCACTGTCTGGCATCCACGGGTTGTCGCCTCGCCGGCCTCTGCGACCTGGTCGGCGACACCTGTGTGGCCACGACAGCGGCGCGTTGCATGTCGTCCACGCACTGCAGACTGCACGGGCAATGCAGCCTGTCCAACGGCCGCTGTGTTGCCTCACAGGCCTCCGATTGCGCCGATTCTCGGGCCTGCAAGCGAGAGGGTAGATGTGGCGTTCTCGACGGCACTTGCGTGGCCGGTAACAACGCCGACTGCGCCAGGTCCAGTCGCTGTCGCAGCGGCCGCCGCTGTCACGCCCGCGACGGCATCTGCGGATTCGATGACGCTGCCTGTCGGGCGCGTTCTGGCTGCAAAGAGATTGGAACCTGCGCCGCCGCCTGGTTGCGGCAACCCACGCGGCGTTCCATGTCATCTCGACCGCTCCGATCGCCGCGTCCTGACCGCAGCGTGTCTACGTGCGTCGCCGCCAACGACAGTCAGTGTAGTGCGGCCGAGATCTGCCGGGTCGAGGGACGCTGCACCGCCCGGGCCGGCAAGTGCGTTATCGGTGGCGATGCCGACTGCCGGCGCAGCGAGCATTGTCGATTGGAAGGCGGCTGTTACGCACCCTTGGACCGGAACGCATGGCGGGTCGACAGAAAGACTGACGCGGTATACCCGCTCGACGCAGATCAATTCTGCGTGCCGGGCGCGGCCGCCCATTGCAGCCGATCACTGGCCTGTTTCAACCAAGGGCGGTGCAGTCTCCGAGGGGAGGGGTGCGTTGCGATTACCGCCGCCCACTGTCGCAAGAGCAGCGGCTGCAGGCGACACGGTCGTTGCGTTGTCGCCGACGACGAATGCGTCGTCGCCAGCGCCGCGGACTGCGCGGCCAGCACAGGCTGCAAGGCCGAGGGCTTGTGCGGTCAGATGGACAACGAGTGCGCCGCGGTGACCGATGCTCACTGCAGGCGTAGCTTGCTTTGCGAACGGCAGGGCCTCTGCAGCGCAGAGGGAGGAGAGTGCGAGGCGGCTTCCGACGCCGACTGCCGAACTTCAGAAGTATGCCGCATGGCGGGATTGTGTGTGGCCAGCGGCGGTTCGTGCGAGTGAACGGATCCATTGCACAGACCTTCGCGGCCCCGGCGGGTTTGCGCCGCTTCCGAGCGTTCTCGTCGGCAGTCATTTCCTCGATTGAGGCAACCATCTCGTCAATGCGGGCGCGGCGAGCCATGTCGTCGAGGCCGTGCCATGCCGGCAATGGGCTAAGTTCGACCGCGTACGCCTGCTCGTATGCTCGCTCTGCCTGCGCCCCAAGTTTGCTACACGAATCACGGTACATCCTGGTGCGGTCAACCCAGCGACCCATGATTTGCGTGCCCTCCAACACCGCGTTCAACGGGGAGGCGCCGGGCCACTCCTTCGGCGACTCGACCAGTCCCTCCTTGCAACCCTGACCCAGCAGATAGGCGAGCCGACGCTCTTGAATGTCCGCTTCTTGACTCAGCAGCAGCGGCTCGTATCGCCTGTCCCAAAACGCACCTCGACGCCCACGCAGCGCGTTGACTTCGCGGGCAACGTTGCTGTTGACGTAGCCCATGAAAGCCACCAATTCGTCGGGCCGACTGGCCGATGCCAGCATATGGTAATGATTTGACATGAAAACGTACCAGTGAAGGCGGACCTTGAAGCGATTCAGCGCCCTGCCGAGGACACCGTGCACGAGGCTGTTGAGCTCGCTCGATGGAGTCAGCAGCAGCTGGCTTTGAAACGTACGGCAAGACAACTCGTAGATGCGATCAGGCAGAATGTAGCGAGGTCCTTTCGACATACATCCTATGGACGCAAGGACCATGCCAGCCCTTGACGACCGCCAATTAAAGAACATCCACTGGAGATTCAACATGTTGGGAGTCCAGAAGAAGGGTTGAGGGATCGGCCGACGGTGCGGTTGCTCTGTGCCATGGCACTGCCACGGCGGTGCCATGGCACAGAGCATGGGCCCGCCTCCGCCTCCGTCGTGCCGCCGCGAGAATCCGCCAAGCGCCGGCACACCCCACGTGCCAGTTCGGGGTCTGAAATCGAGGGAAGAGCGACGGCCACATGCGCTGCAGTGCCACGGTTTTGACATTCGGGTGCCGTCTTCCGTGCGTCTTCCGTGGCCGTCTTCCGTGGCGGCCATCGTCGCGAGGTTCGGCGCGCAGTCCCGGTTTCACACCTGCTCGGCGGAGGGCATGACGCCCGACGAGCTGCTGGACTTCCTGGGCGCTCGGGGCAAATTCATCGAGGACGGGGAAGGCATCCGCACCGAGCGTTCGCGGATCTGCGAGCACTGAAGAGAGCGTCCGTACCCGTCCAGTCCCGTCCTTGCGAGCGTCCTAACGCGGCGTCGCCATCGGCCCCAGCTTGACCAACGCAGGGACCAAGAGCAGGTCTGCGAGCAGCGCGACCACCAACGTCATCGGCAGGAGCGTGCCCATGATCCGCGTCGAGTAGTACGTGGAACTGGCCATCGGCAGGAAGCCCAGTACCAAGATGATGGTCGTCATCACAATCGCTCGGCCCGCAAAGTCGAATGTCCGCGTGATGGCCTCGCCGTCGGTGGCGCATCGCTGGGACTCGATGCGATAGCGAGACAAGAAGTGGATGGTGTCATCCACGCCGATGCCAACCGCCAACATGGCGATGGCGAACGTGTCCGAATCGACGGCATCCCACGCCAGCCCCAGCCAGCCGCCCAGGACCAGCAAGGGGAAGGCGTTGGGGATCATGGACCAAAGGCCCAGGCGCAGAGAGCGGCAGACGACGACCATCATCATGGCGATGAGGGCCATGGATAACGCGAGTCCGCGGCGTTGACCGCTGAGCAATTCGTCGAGCCAGTTACCAATCAACACCGACATGCCGGTGACTTCGACCTGGGCTCGCGCGCCGACATGCCTATCGGCCAGGGCTGCGATCTGGTCGCCCACCCGGGCGGCGCCGCGCACGCCATGGGGTGCGATGCGTACGGCGATCCGCAGGGTGCGGCGGTGAAAATCGACCAGCCTCTCAAGGTGACGACCGCCCTGCATCTCGAAGAGCATCAACGTCTCGGCCATGCCCTTGCGCGTCTGGGGCAGGCCCTCCTTGCCATCGTCGGCCAGCGCCCCATGGACCCGGCGCACGACAGTCACGAGCGAGCCGACATCATCCACATCCGGTAGCTTGCCGATGGCGTCCTGCAGAGCAGCCACGGCCTTGAACAAACCGGGTTCCAGCACGCCGTTGTCCTCCGGGGCCTGGACGAAGACGTCGATCATGGCGTCGCCGGCGAATCGTTCGCCGAACCACGCCGCGTCTTTGCGGGCACGGCTCTCAGGATCGAGGCGCTCCATGATGTCGGTCTCTATCTCCAACTGAGAGATGCCGTACACGCTCAGGCCGCCGGCTACGATGAAGAGGGCAACCACCAGGCGCGGACAGCCGACGGCGAATCGTTCACAAGTCCGAAGCAGGGGATCGAGCAGCGACAGTCCGAGGCGACCCGGCCGGCGTTGTTCCACCTTGGGTGCCGGCAGAATGGACAGCACCACCGGCATGGCGGTCACCGCAATGAGCAAGGCGACGCCGACCCCGAAGCCCAACACCAGCCCCAGGTGGCGAAACGCCGGGGTCGGTACCAGGGACAGGCATACGAACCCGATGAATGTGGTCGCCGACGTGTACAAGCAGGCGCGCCCCACCTCGACGTTGCTGGCGATGATGGCTTGGCGTCGGTCCTGCCCGGCGCGCAGCTCGAGCAGATAGGCGCTGTACAGGTGGATGACGTCCGAGAAACCCACGATGAGCACCACCGCCGGCACCATGGCCATCAAGATGCTGACCTCGCGGTCGAGCAATACAGAGAAGCCCGCCGTCCATGCCACTGCCAGCATGGAGACGCCCATAGACACCACCACCGGCAGCAGCCCCTTGAACAGGGCCAGCACGGTGACCAGCAGGACAAGGGTGACCAGCGGGAAGAGACGGCCCAGGCTGTCGCGACTGGCGTCCATCGCTTCGGACAGGGCCGGCAACATGCCGGTGGTATGTAGCTTGTCGGCGTGGAAACCGGCGGCGGTGAATGCGTCTGCAATCTCACTGAGAAGTACCGGCCCGCGCTCGGCCGGGCGGCTGGCATCGGGCAGGAACTCAACAATGATCGCCGCGCTGCCGCCGTCCGCTGAGATCAGGGTGTTGCGGGCGGCTGGATCCTGGCGCAGGGCTGCGAGCAATGCCGACCGGGACTCCGGCGCCAACTCGGCCTCGTCGACGTAGACACTGACGTGCAGGCCGCCGTCCAAGCGCTCGATCCGCTGCACGTCCAGCAAGGTGTCGACGCGACCGATCTCGGGCATCTCCTGAATCTTCTCGACCGCCGAACGCAACTTCTCGATGCCCTCGGTGCCCAGCAGGTCGTTTGACTCGTAGCCAAAAAGCGCGACCTCATCGCTGCCGAATTCCCGAATACGCTCGAGGTACCGCAGATAATCGGGCGATTCGCCCAGAAAGAGTCGGGCCACGGACGAAGCGATGACCGCCTGGCTGCAGATCGCGGCCGACAGCGCCGTGACTGCCGCCAGAGCGAGCGCGACCCACGCCCGATGGGCCAGGATGAAGCGGGTCCAACGCTGCATGAACTCCCAGGACTGCGGGAAGGGAACGGGTGGGATGGAGGTGGGTGAGGAGGGGGTTGAGAAGCTCGACTAGCGGAGCACGGCCACGCTGGGTGGCCGACCCTGGACCAGCGCGACACGGGCCTGGGCGACGCTGCCGTCGGTACCGACCAGCATCACCGCGCAGTGGCCGATGGACCCCTCCGGATTGTGCTGGTCGCCGATGAACTCGTGGTCCGGCGGCACCTGCCACCGGGCCATGTCGTTGTCAGCGTGGTGTTCGTCATCCCACATGGCGTCTGCGGCCACCGGTCCCGGCTGTTCGGTGCCCAGGTAGACCGAGTAGTGCTTGACCGGGCGACCGTCGCCGACGATGCGCAATACAGCGGGCGCGGTGTAGCTGGAGAAGGCCACCTGGCGCAGCTTGGCCGAGGCGACTTCGACCTCTCGCCATTGTGCCGGCGTGGGGGTGGGCTCGTCTTCAATCTCCTCTTCGTCGTCGTCTTCGTACTCGTCTTCGTACTCGTCATGATCCGTGGCGACGCCACCCGGATGAAGGACCACGTGGCGGGCCTGACGAGCATATTCGTCAGCCGGCCGCACGCTGAGGTTTCGCACGACCCTCAGCCCGCCGGCGCGATCCAGGACCAGTACCCAATAGAACAGCGCGTTGGCGCCCCGGCATTGGTAGTCATCGATGATGGTATCGACGTCAGCGTGACCCACCGCAAAGTGGAGTACGTCGCCACGGAAAGCGCCCCGCCACAGGTTGTTGATGGAGCGATCCCGGATGCGGGAGACCGCCTCGGACCGGAAGACGTGGTAGCCGACCGCGTCGTAGTCGGGTGTCCACGTCAGGGCGAATGGGCGGCCTGGCGGTGACTGGCCAAGGGTGAACTCGGCCTCGTAGGGCCGGGAGCCAACCGGGGCGGGCAGAGCCGCGCCAATGCAGATGGCGGAGTCGTCGCGGAAGATGGGCATGGGCACCTCCATGGTTGAGCGGCGGTGAGGATAGCGCCGTGAGTGAGGTCGGGGAAGTGGTCTCGGGTCGGTGACGGATCTTTGGTGAGTCTTCGATGTGGTGGTATGCATGAATGACACCCCGGGAGGGCGCGATGAGTGAGCGGCGGAATCGGAAGAAGGGGCCTGGTGCGCTGGCCGGCGCCGGGGTGACGCAGCAGATGGAGCCCGATAGCTTCGTCAGCGATCGCGACTCGGGCGCCGAGAAGAAGGACGTGCCGGCCTCTCGTAAGCGGGCGGCGGCGGCAGCGACACGAAAAATGGAGCCCAAAGACGTGCAAGCCGCCCGGGATCAACAGCGTCAGGTGGCTGGCCTTGTCGAGCCCGTGGAGCGGGAATTGCCGGGCGCCGGCGCGCATCGGCGTGGCGGTCGGGGCAATACCATGCCCATGCCGCCAGACGAGTAGCGCCGCAACCTGGATGGTGCCTCGCTGCAGCCGTCGTTCGAGGGCATTCAGCGTGACGGATTACAACGCGTTTGGACCCGTACCAAGCGCCAGCGCGGGTCGGAATGTCGCGGTCCACCACGCGCTGCATCCGGCGCCTGTCGATTGCGGGTCGCTGAACTGCGCCACACCGGTCATAGCCAGCACCTCGCCAACTCCCAACGTCAACTCGGCCAGTTGCTGTGGGTCCATGTCCACCGCGGCATCACATCGGGGCAAGGCGCCAGGGGTGGAGTTTGCGAGCCCTTCGAGGCGCACGACGTTCTTCTTGTTCGGCCCCAGCATCACCGGCAGTCCGGCGCCGATGAACTTGACCGAATTGGCACATACAGTCAGCAGGGCGTCCGCCTGCCCGGTGGTGCCCGCGGCGGCGACCATCGGCACCGTCATCGCAGCCGGACAGTCGCTTTGCACGGCCAGCAAGGTCAGTTCACCGGTGGCATGGGTCGTCGGAGCAGCGCAGTGGGGCTGACGAGCTGCTGCAGGGTAATCGGTCAACTGTGCGGCCAGAGGGCTGCTGCCATCGTCAGCGGACCAGGATGAAGACTCCGGCCAGAAGCGCGGCTGCACATCGGCTTGCAGCAACCATGGCTCCTGCGGACCATCAGCTACAGGCTCTGTGGTGCACCCAGTCGATCCAGAAGTCAGCAAGGCAGCAAGACAAACGGCACCCGTCCACGTCTTCATCGCGGTCCTCCACACGCCGTTGATTCCTCTCTACCCACCGTGGGGTGACCACCGGGACCGCGGGGATCAAAATAAAACGAGCCGTGGGGCACCGCCCCCGAGCAAGTCGAATGGCTGAAAGCTAGGAGCTTGATTCGCTACGGAGGTTCTGCCGATGGTCGTCGAGGTGCAAGGCAGGTGTGTTCTGCAAGCCGCAGGACTGGCCGTAGTCAATTCAAGGTCTTGCAGGGCCCGCATGCCGCCGCCAGATCGGCGGCCAACGGCGGGACCGTAGTGTGAATCAAGCTCCTGGAAGCCAAGGATCTGGCCCTATTGCCTACCGCGGTCCCCAAGCCTCGTCGGCTGCGGCAACGGCCACGTCGACCACGACCTGGCCCGTCTCGCCCACGAGTACGATGCGGTCGCTGGACTCGACCACGCCAACCAGGCCGCAGGGCAGGCCGTCGAACAGGGACTCGAAGGCAGCCGATTGCTCCGGCGCAACTTCCACCAGGTAGCGACTCAACGCCTCGCCAAACGCCAGCGCGCCGTCATCTGCGACATCGTCGGCGCCGGGCATCGCGCGGAGATCCAGGGTCGCGCCCAGCCCACCAGCCAGGCACATCTCTGCCAGGGCTACGGCCACGCCGCCTTCGGAGCAGTCGTGACAGGCGCGCACCTGGCCGCCAGCAATCGCCTTGTGAACCGCCCGGGCCCTCGCCAGGCCGTCGGGTTGCGCCTCCGGGACGCGTTGGCCGGCTTCGCCGCGCAGGCCCAGCCAAGCCGACCCGCCCAACCGGTGATCGCTGGTGCCCACCAGGTAGAGCAGGCTGCCGGCGCATTTCAAATCCATTGTCGCGGTGCGGTACACGTCTGGCACGATGCCCAAGCCGCTGATCAGCAACGTGCCTGGGATGGCGTGGCGCTTGCCGTCGGCGCCGGCGTACTCATTATTAAGACTGTCCTTGCCGGAGATGAAGGGCGTGCCGAAGGCCAGTGCCGCGTCGCGACAGGCCAGGGCGCAACGGACCAGGCCGCCGAGGCGGTCCTCCATCAGTGGGTTGCCCCAACAGAAGTTGTCCAGGATGGCGACGCGATCGGGATCCGCGCCGACGCAGACCAGGTTGCGCACCGTCTCGTCGATGGCCGCCCAGGCCATGGCGCCGGGGTCCAGTTTGCCGATTTGCGGCGCGATGCCCACCGACAGGGCGGCGCCGGCGCGCGGTACATCGTCCGCTGGAGCGGCCTCGACCGTCTCCAAGGGCAACAACACCGCCGCATCCGAAGGGCCGTGGTCACGAACGCCGACAAGCGGCTTGACCACCGTGCCGCCCTGCACCTCGTGGTCGTAGGTGTGGATGACGTCCGCCTTGGAGCGGATGTCTGGCGTGGACAGCAGGGCAAGCAGGTCGGCGGCCAGGTCGACGGCAGCGTTGTGAGCGGGCGGCTGTGTGGCCGGGGGGCGCCAGGTGGCCTTCAGGTGGCGCCGCGGCAGGCCATCGTGCAGGAAAACAGCGTCCAGGTCGCCGACCAGGCGCTCGCCATGGTGTACACGCACACGGCCGTCACCGGTGAACCGACCCAGCACCGTGCCGTCGACGTGCAGTTGGCGACAGATCTCCTCCACGGCGGGCCAGTTGCCTTCGGGCACCGCGAGCACCATGCGCTCCTGGGCCTCGCTCAGCCAGACCTCCCAAGGGTCCAGGCCGGCGTACTTCAGCGGCACATGGGCCAGCTGCACGTCGGCGCCCAGGGTGGCCGCCATCTCGCCGACCGCTGAACTCAGTCCACCGGCCCCGCAGTCGGTGATGGCCGTATACAGCCCAGCATCTCGGGCCAGGCGCACGGCCTCGAGGGCCTGCTTTTCGTGGATTGGGTGGCCGATCTGCACCGCGCTGCCGGCGATGTCGCCGGTCTCCATGTCCATCTCCATGGACGAGAATGTGGCCCCGCGCAGGCCATCTCGACCCGTGCGGCCGCCGATACAGACCACCAGATCGCCGGCGGCGGCTTCGGTGCGATGGCTGCCGCGCGGCAAGATGCCCAGGCAGCCGCAGAAGACCAGTGGATTGGCGGTGTAGCCCGGGTCGTAGACGATGGCGCCGTTGACCGTCGGGATGCCCATCTTGTTGCCGTAGTCTTCGATGCCGGAGATGACGCCATCAGCGATGCGCCGAGGGTGCAAAACCCCCTCCGGCAGCGTGGCCGAATCCAGGTCTGCCGGGCCGAAACAGAGCACGTCCGTCGTTGCGATGGGCGCCGCGCTGACGCCAATGATGTCCCGCACCACGCCGCCGATGCCGGTGTTGGCGCCGCCGAAGGGTTCCAGGGCTGAGGGGTGGTTGTGGGTCTCCACCTTGAAGGCCAGGTCGAAGTCGTCGTCAAAGGCGATGATGCCGGCGTTGTCGACGAAGACCGAGCGCAGCCAGTCCTTGCCGATGCGCTGGGTGGTCTCGCGGATGCACGAGCGGTACATGCTGTCGACCACCTGGCTGGAGACCGGCTGTCCGTCGACATCGAGTTCTTGGTAGTCAATCAGTGCGCGGAAGGTCTTGTGCACGCAGTGCTCGGACCAGGTCTGCGCCAGCATCTCCAATTCCAGATCGGTGGCCTGCCGCCCCTCGTCGCGGAACCAGGCGGCGATGGCGCGCATCTCGGCCAGGTCCAGGGCCAGCCGGCGTTCACGACTGATGGCCAGCAGGCCGTCATCGTCAGCGCTGGCGATGTCGATCGTCTCGACGCGGACCTGGTTGTCGGCGTCCTGCACAAAGGGCGGCGGCAAGGGCGTGTCGATGGACCAGGCCTGGACCACCTCATTGGCCAGCAAGGAGCCGGCCAGGCGGCGAAGCAGGGATTCGGGCAGTGGGTCGCCATGGGGATCGTGACCGACCAGGTAGCGTTGGCCGCTGGCAGCCCGCTGCAGGCCGTCGAATCCGGCGCTGTTCGCGGCGTCGAGCAGGCTCTCGGCGACCGAATCGGTGACGCCGGGCAGCGGAGTGACCTCGATGGCGCGTATCCCAGCCGCAAGGGCTGACGGCGGTGCGGACAAGGGCGCCCAGCTGGCATGTTCCACAATCGGATCGACCAGCAGGCTGGCCACGAGCGCCTTGACGGCGTTTTCGTCCAGGTCGCCGTCGAGGAAGAAGAGGTCGCGCACCTCGATGTCCGCCACCGCGCCAAGGCCGGCCGCCTGGGCTTGTTGCACCAGGTGGCGACCGCGGGCGTCGTCCGACGCGTTCGGGCGCAGCTCCACCCGCCAGATTCCTGCATGGGCATCAGACATGTCGGAAGTGCCTCTCTCCGGTGAGAACCATAGCCAGGCCGAGCCGATTGGCCGCCTCGATGACCTCGGGGTCGCGCTTGGAGCCACCGGGCTGCACGCAAGCGGTCACCCCTGCCGCGGCGGCCGCTTCGACCCCGTCCGCGAAGGGGAAAAAGGCGTCGGACGCCAACACCGCCCCCTTGGCCTTCTCTCCGGCGGCGCGGGCGGCGATGCGCACGGCGTCGACCCGGTTCATCTGCCCGGCGCCGATGCCCACCGTGGCGCCATCGCTGGCCAGCAGGATGGCGTTGGACTTGACGTGTTTGCAGGCCAGCCACGCGAAAGCCAGGTCGTCCAGCTCTGCCTCGGCAGGCTGACGCTCGGTGGCCACCCGCCATGCCGAGCGGTCCGCTCCGGTCGTATCGTCGGTCTGCACCAGCAAACCACCGGCCACCGTGCGCGTAAACAGCCCGGGCAGCGGGCCGCTCGAGGTGCCAGGTGTCGATGCTCGAAGCACGCGGCAGTTCTTCTTGCGCCGGCCCAACCACGCCAGCGCCTCGTCGCTGAAGTCAGGCGCCACCAGCACCTCCATGAAGAGCTTGCCGATGCCCTTGACGAAGTCGATGTCGACGGGGCGGTTGCTGGCGATGATGGAGCCGAAGGCGCTCACCGGATCGCAGGCCAGGGCCTTGGCGAAGGCCTCGGCCGCAGAAGCGCCGACCGCCAGCCCACAAGGGTTGGCGTGCTTGACGATGGCCACCGCAGGTCGATCGTATTCCGCTGGCATGGCCCAGGCGGCCTCGAGATCGGCGATGTTGTTGTAGCTGAGCGCCTTGCCCTGAATCTGCTCGAATGCAGGCGCGCTGCCCTGCCATCGGTACAACGCCGCCTGCTGGTGTGGATTCTCTCCATAACGAAGGGTTTCGACTCTTTCTGCCGCCAGATGCAGGCTCTCGGGCAACTCGCCTGGCACCGCGGACTGTCCGCCCAGCCAGGTAGCGATGGCCGCGTCATATGCAGCCGTGTGGCGGAACGCCGCCAGCGCCAGTTCACGCCGCCGCTCCAACGTCATGGCGCCCAATCCCAATTCGGTCAGCAACCCCGCATACTCCGCCGGGTCGCAGACCACCACCACGCGCTCGAAGTTCTTCGCCGCCGCGCGCAACAAGGTGACGCCGCCAATATCGATCTGCTCCACCGCCGCCCCTTCGGTGACGTCCGGGTCGGCGACGGTGTCCGAAAACGGGTAGAGGTTGCAAACCACCAGGTCGATGGGCGCCAGCCCCCTGTCGGCCAGTTCGCCCAGGTGTTCGTCCGTAGGCCGCGCCAGCAGTCCGGCGTGAATCGCCGGGTGCAGGGTCTTCACGCGGCCGCCCAAAACCTCAGGAAATCCGGTCACGGACTCCACTGGTTCCACCGGCAGGTCAGCATCCGCCAAGGTCCGGGCGCTGCCGCCCGAGGCGATGAGTTCGTAGCCAAGCGCATGCAGTCCGCGGCCGAGTTCGATCAGTCCATCTTTGTCCCAGGTGCTGAGCAGTGCGCGCATTTTAACATTCCGGTGCCGACTGCAAAGCGTCGGCGGCGAGGGGAGAGAATTGCAGTTCGGCGGCCACCTGCGCGATGGCGTCGACCAGAAGCTGGTGCTCGGCCGCGTGCATGCGGGCGGCCAGCGCGTCCAGGTCATCGTCGGCCAGGATGGGCACGTCGGCGGTAGCGACCACAGGGCCGGCGTCCACCTCCGGGATGACGTGATGAACCATCACGCCGGTAGCCCGGATCTCATTCCTCTGGAAAGCCGCCAGGGCCCGGGCGATGGCGTCGGTGCCGGGAAAGGCGCCGGGCAGTGCAGGGTGCAGGTTCAGCACCCGACCCGGAAAACGATCCAGGAAGGCCGTACCGAGGATGTGCATCCAGCCGGCCAGCACGACCAGGTCGGGGCGCAGCGCCGTCACCTGTTCGGCCACGTCGGCGTCGTAGTCGGTCCGAGTCTGGCCGCGACGTCGCCAGGGACCCAGGGGTACGTAGCGTGTCGGCACAGCGGCGCGCTCGGCGCGCACCAGCCCGAAGGCCTTGCGGCGGTTGCTCAGCACGCCGACCACCGCGGCGTTCAACCGACCGTCGGCGCACGCGTCCAGGATGGCCTGCAGGTTGCTGCCGCTGCCGGAGATCAGCACCACCAGGCGGGTCTGGCGGGCGGGGTCGCTCACGAGAACACCACCGCCGGGCCGTTTTCGCGGGCCACGACCTCGCCGATCGACCACGCCCGGGCCAACCCGTCTTCGGCCAACAATCGCAAGGCGCGCGATTCGTCCGCGGCGGGCACGACCACCAGCAGTCCGAGTCCGACGTTGAAGACATGCCGGAGCTCGCCGTCGTCGATGTCGCCCAGGCGCTGCAGCAGGGCGAAGAGGGGCGGCAATGGCCAGGCGTTCATCCGCAGGTCCATGGCCGTGTGGTCCGGCAGGATGCGGGGCGGGTTGTCCACCAGGCCGCCGCCGGTGATGTGGGCCAGACCCTTGATGTCGATTGCCGGAAGTTCCTCTGTGCCCGCGCGCAGCCGGTCGACCTCGGCAAGGTAGGAGCGATGGGGCGCCAGCAACGCGTCGCCCAGGGTGCGGCCGTCCAGGTCGGTTCGCGGCTCGGCAAGGTCCAGGCCCCGCACGACTCGGCGGGCCAGGGAGTAGCCATTTGTGTGCAGGCCGCTGGAGGCCAGACCGATGATCTTGTCCCCCGGCTCAATGCGCTGGCCGTCGATGACCTGGCTGCGGTCGACCACGCCGACGATGGTGCCGACCACGTCCACCTCGCCGTCGCCGTAAACGCCGGGCATCTCGGCCGTCTCGCCGCCCAACAGCGCGCAGCCGGCATCGCGGCAGGCGCTGGCGCAGCCGCCGACGAACGCGGCCACCACCTCGGGTTCGAGGCGACTCGAGGCCACATAGTCCAGAAAGAACAGGGGCCGGGCACCCTGGACCAGGATGTCGTCGATGCAGTGATTGACCAGGTCCTGGCCGATGCCCTGCCAACGTCCCAGGGCGGCGGCGATGCGCGTCTTGGTGCCCACGCCGTCGGTGGAAGCGACCAGGATGGGCGCGTCCATGCGTCGGAGCGCGCTGGCATCGAACATGCCGCCGAATGCGCCGACACCGGCCAGCACCTCGGGGCCGTGGGTCGATTGCACTGCGGCCTTCATCAGGTCCACCGCGCGCGCTCCGGCAGCCAGGTCGACGCCGGCATCGCTGTACTTCAAGCCGGCCACGCCGCGCCTCCTTCGACCGTTGCGGCCCGTGGATGACGGGCGCCGAGCACCCGTCCGCCGATGTCTTCTCGGTGATGCATGCCGTCAAATCGGATGACATCCATGCCGGCATATGCGCGTTCGAGGGCCTGCACCAGGTCGGCCCCACGGCCGGTCACCGACAACACCCGGCCGCCGCTGGTGCGCAGCACGCCGGCCTCGTCCAGGCGTGTGCCGGCGTGCACCACCTCGACGCCTTCAAGGGCGTCGGCCCGGGCCAGACCGTCGATGCTCAGGCCCTTCTCGCACGGTCCCGGGTAGCCCGCCGATGCCGCCACAACCGTCGCCGCGGCCCCGTCATGCCACTGCATGTCGACGGCATTCAGTCGGCCTTCGACGCAGGCGATCATGACCTCGACCAGGTCGGTGCGCAGCAGGGGCAGCAGGACCTGGGTCTCGGGGTCGCCAAAGCGCACGTTGTATTCCAGCACCCGCGGGCCGTCGGCGGTGAGCATCAAGCCGGCGTACAGCACCCCGACGTAGGGCGTGCCGTCATCGTTCATGCCGTCCAGGGTGGCCTGCATCACGTCCTGGGCCACCGCGGCCAGGCCGGCGTCGTCCAGGACGGGGGTCGGCGCGTAGGCGCCCATGCCGCCGGTATTGGGACCGCGATCGCCGGCGAAGACCGGCTTGTGATCCTGGGCCGGCGGTAGGACGGCGATGTGCTCCCCGTCGCAGAAGGCCAGCACCGACACCTCCTGGCCCGTCAGTCGCTCCTCGATCAACAGTTCGTCACCCGCAGCGCCGAAGATGCGCTGCACCATGATGGCGTCGATGGCCGTCAGCGCCTGCTCGTCGTCATCGCAGACCACCACGCCCTTGCCCGCGGCCAGACCTGAGGCCTTGACCACTACGGGCCATGGCACCTGCTGGACCCATTCGGCGGCCTCGTCAGCGTCGGTGAATGTGGTCGATCGCGCCGCTGGGATGCCGACTCGGTTCATGAACGCCTTGGAAAACGCCTTGGAGCCCTCCAATCGGGCGGCCGCAGCGCTCGGTCCGAAGCAGCGCACGCCGGCGACGTTCATCGCGTCGGCCAGGCCGGCTACCAGGGGCGCCTCCGGGCCAACGACGACCAGGTCGACCTGCTCAGCGCTCGCCAGCGTCACCAGGGCCGCGATGTCGTCGGCCTTGACGGGCACATTCTCGACCTGCGGACCCATCGCCGCCGTGCCGCCGTTGCCAGGCGCTACCAAAACGCGGCGGACGCGCGGTGAAGCCACCAGCCGGCGGACGAGGGTGTGCTCACGGCCGCCACCACCGACCACCAACAGGCACATCCCATCGCCATGCGTCGTCATGATGTCCTCCCCCGTTCAGTCCTCGAAGGCGAACTTCCGCTGACTGCGTTGGTTGAGCTGGTTGCGCACATCCAGCGGATACTTGCCGTCAAAACACGCCGCACAATGCTGACCTGTGGGTACCTCGCCCTCGCAGATGGCCGCCATCATGCCCTCGTGGGAGATGTAGGCCAGGGAGTCTGCGCCGATGTGATGCTGGATGGCTGGCAGGCCCATTCTGTGGCCGATCAACTCCTCGTGGGTCGCCATGTCCACGCCCATGAAGCAGGGGTGGCGCACCGGCGGTGAGCTCACGCGCACATGCACCTCTTTGGCGCCGCCTTCGCGCAACAGGCGCACCAGGGGGCCTGCGGTATTGCCGCGCACGATGGAGTCGTCCACCAAGACCACTCGACGACCGGCCAGATTGGCGTGCAGGGGGTTGTATTTCAGCGAGACGCTGTGCTTGCGCAAACGCTCGGTGGGCTCGATGAAGGTGCGCCCGATGTAGCGATTCTTGGTCAGCCCCTCGCTGTAGGGAATGCCCGATTCCACGGCGTAGCCAATCGCCGCCGGCGTGGCGCTGTCGGGCACGCCGATGACCACGTCCGCTTCGGCGGGCGCTTCCCGGGCCAGCCGGGCGCCCAGTCGCTGACGCACGTCATGCACGGACTGGTCTTCGAGGACAGAATCGGGGCGCGCGAAGTAGACGTACTCGAAAACGCAGAGCGCTCGCGGCGTACGCGCCGGCGCGCCTTGTATCGCCTCCAGGCCGTTGCGATCCAGGCGCACGATCTCGCCCGGCTGCACCTCGCGCAGGAAGTCCGCCCCGACGGTGGCCAGGGCACAGGACTCACTGGCCACCGCCCAACCCACCTGGCGGCCGCGTCGGCTGCGGAACTCGCCAATGCAGAGCGGGCGAAGTCCCAGGGGATCGCGCACGGCATAAACCGACTCACGCGTCAGGATCACCAGGGAGTAGGCGCCCTGCGCGGCGGCCATGAAGGCCTGGATGCGGGCCCCCCAGTCGGCGCCGTTGGGTTCGCCCCCGGGAGGCGGCGCGGCCAGCATCTGGGTGATGACCTCGCTGTCGGTGGTCGAGATGAGGCCCACGCCGCGCTCCAGCAGGCGCCGGCGCAGGTGGTCGGTATTGGTCAGGTTGCCGTTATGGCCGACCGCCAGCGGTCCGTGGATGGTCTCGATGAGATGCGGTTGCGCGTTGGCCGGGCTGGGGCTGCCGGTGGTCGAATAGCGGTTGTGACCGATGCCCAGGTGGCCGCGCAGCGGGCCCAGGTTGTCCTCGTTGAAGACCTGCGCCACCAGGCCCATGCCCTTGTGCATGGTGGCCGTGCGGCCGTCGCTGGTGGCGATACCCGCGCTCTCCTGGCCGCGATGCTGGAGCGCATAGAGGGCAAAGAAGGCCAGCCGAGCCACGTCCACTTGCTCGTGGGCGTGGGTCCAGGCGCCGAAGACGCCGCATGCCTCCTTGGGGCCCTCCGGCGTCATGAAGACTCCCCGGGGCGCACACCGCGCAGGTCCGCGTCGTCCGAGCGGATCTTGCTGTCCATCTGGGCCCGGGCCGCGCGCACTCGATCAGCGGTCGCCGGATCGGACAACGCGAAGATCTTGGCCGCCACCAGGGCCGCGCCGTCGGGTGCCACCACCACAGCCGGTGCCACACCCGAGGGCATCCGCAGCGACGAGAAGATGTCCGCGCCGCCATAACGATCGGAATACGGCGGGCAGGCGATGACCGGTGCCGCCACCTGCGCGTCGATCAGGGCGCTGAGCGCGTTGGAGCGACCGGCGACCGTGACGTACACCTTGGGCCGACCATCGGCCTCGTAATCGCGCAGCATCTGCAGCAGGTAGTTCGGCGATTTATGGGCCGACGCGACGCGGATCTCCGCGTCGATGCCATAGGCCGCCAACGCCGCGGCGATGGCCTCGCCATGTTCAAGATCTGCTCGCGATCCCATAATGATTGGAACAATTGCCATGGGGTTCACCTCTTCCCTTGGTTGATCAGCCCGCCGATCGGGCCTGCCACTTCGCGGCTGCCTGTTGGATGCGCTCGGTCGCCGGCAGCACTGCCGCATCGAAGGTCTTGCCGCTCAGCTTCTCGTACACCGCCTGGTATCGCTGCGAGGCCAGCGCCAGCAGCTCGGGCGGCAGCTCCGGCACGTCACCGTCGCCCTTGAATCCCTGGTGGACGAACCACAAGCGCAGGAACTCCTTGCTGAAGCCCTCGGGCTCCTTGTCCGTGCCGCGGCAGTCGAGCCAGCTCTCTGTGGTCCAGAAGCGGCTGGAATCGGGGGTATGAACCTCGTCGATGAGCACCAGTTCGTCGTCGATGAGGCCGAATTCGTACTTGGTATCCACCAGCACCAGGCCGCCACGCTCGGCCAGGGTTTGACCGCGCTCGAACAGCTGCAGCGCCACGCGTCGCACCTCTTCCCAGCGACTCGGCGTGACCAGCCCTCGCTCCAACACCTCGACTTCGCTCAGGCGCTCGTCATGCTCGCCGGGACCGCCCTTGGTGGTCGGCGTGATGACCGCCTCGGGCAGCACGTCGTTCTTGCGCAGCCCTTCGGGCAGATCCAGGCCGTAGGGCCGTTCGACGCCCTGCTGGTAGAGCGTCCACAAGGCTGTATCGGTCACGCCGGTGATGTACCCGCGCACCACGACCTCGACTGGGAGCGCCTCGGCTTCCCGGCCGACGCTGACGTTGGGATCGATGACCTCGACCAGATGGTTGGCGACGATATCGGCCGTCTGCTCGAACCACCACGCGCTCAGCTCGTTGAGCACCTGGCCGCGATAGGGGATGGCGCCCAGCACGCGGTCAAAAGCGCTGAAGCGATCGGTGGCGATCAGCATGCGCAGACCGTCCAACAGGTAGAGGTCGCGCACCTTGCCCTGTACGCGTTCACCCGGCAGGTCCAGGTCGGTGGCCAGCAGGGCATGGGGCAGCGCCGCCACGATGCGGTCGATGGGAAGCATGTCTTTGGTTCTCCTGTAGTTGCGTGTGGTCCGGGCGCAGTTACGCCCCCGGTTCAGGTGTCTCCAAGCGCGTCCGCCAGGCGAGTCGCCAGCGCCCGGGCCCGCTCGGCCGCATCGCCCGTGTAGTCATGGGCGTCCAGCCAGGTGGTGATGGACTCCGCCGGCGCCAGGGCCAGCAGGGTCGGGTCGGTGGTCATGCGCTCGACGAGCGGATTGGGCGTGCCAGCCCGCAACGCAGCCCAGGCGGCCAGGGCGTGCTCACGGATGACCTCGTGCAGCTCCTGCCGGTCGCCGCCGCGCTTGACCCCTTCCATGAGCACGCGCTCGGTGGCGGCGAAGGTGCCGTAGTCCGACAGCAGGCGCTCGGCGGCGGCCACATCGACCCGCAGACCGGCCAGGATGCGCGTCGCCCTGCGCAGCGCCTCGTCGGCGATGAGGAAGGCTTCGGGCAGGACGACCCGACGGTTGGCCGAGTCGTCCAGGGTGCGCTCCAGGTAACTGTGGGCGGCGTTATCCCAGGCCACGCGGGGGAGGGCGGCCAGCAGTCGGGTCAGGCTGTTGATGTTCTCGGCGTTGATGGGGTTGCGCTTGAAAGGCATGGCGCTGCTGCCCACCTGGCGGGCGCCGAAAGGCTCGGCCCACTCGCCCAGGGGCGGCGACTGCAGCAGGCGCAGGTCCGCGGCCAGTTTGTAGAGCGACTGGCCCATGGACGCCAGCGCGTTCAAGACCCTCAGATCCTGCTTGCGGGCATAGGTCTGAGTAGCGACCACCATGGCCTGCAGATCCAGGCGCTTCATCACCTTGTCTTCGAAGTCGGCTGCCGCCACGTTCTGGTCGCTGAGCAGCTGCTGGTACGAAGCCGACGTGCCTGAGGCGCCCTTGAAGCCCTTGCCGCGCACCTCGCCGCGCAGTCGGCGCAGGTCGGCCAGATCCACCAGCAAATCCTGGCCATATTGCGCCAGTCGGTAGCCGATGGTGGTCGGTTCGGCGGGCTGCAGGTGGGTGAAACCCATAGTTGGCGTATCGGCCCAGCGCTTGATGGCCGGACCCAGGTGGCGGAGCAGGGCGCACAAACGGGTCAGCACCAGGTCCAGGGCGATCCGGATGCGCAGGGCGTCGGCGTTGTCTTCCACATCCATGGACGTGGCACCCAGGTGGATGATGCCCGCACCTTCATTGCACTGGCCGGCGAAGGTCTTCACCTCGCTCATCAGGTCGTGGTGGATCTCGGCCTCGATGGCCTGGGCGGTGGTCATGTCGATCTCGTCGACATGCGCTTGAAGGTCGGCCACCTGCGCGGCGCTCACCAGCCCGTATTCCGACTGCGCGGCGGCCAGGGCGACCCAGATCCGCCGCCACATACGCCGCTTGCCGGCCTCTGACCACAGCGCGCGCATCTCTGCGCTGCCATAACGCCACGTGAAGGGCGACAGGTAGTCGTCGAAGTCGAAGTGGCCCTCGGCGCTCATGCTTCGTCTCCTCCGTCCATCACGACCAGACGGTCTCGCTCCGGTCCGACCGAGACAAACCCGATGGGCACCCCGGCGAGCTCGGAGATCCGCTCCAGGTACCGCTGCGCCCGCTCCGGCAGGGCGTCCCAGGTGCGCGCCTCGGTGGTCGGCGACAGCCAGCCCGGCATCACCTCCCAGACGGGCTCCACCCGTGCCAGGTCCGGCGTATCCGGCACCCGGTCGATGCGCTCGCCGTCGAGCGTGTAGCCGACGCAGATCGGCAGCTCGGCGAAGTCATCCAGCACGTCCATCTTGGTCACCGCCAACGACGTGAAGCCGTTGAACCAGGCGGCGTAGGAGATGGCCACGCCGTCAAACCAGCCGCATCGCCTCGGACGACCGGTGGTGGCGCCATATTCGCGGCCAATCTCGCGCAGCTTCTCGCCATGCTCATTGAGCTGCTCGGTGGGCAACGGACCGCCGCCCACCGACGTGGTGTACGCCTTGACCACGCCGACCACCTCGTCGATGGCCGTCGGCGGCAGGCCGGCGCCCGACCCGGCGAACGCGGCCGTGGGATTGGACGAGGTCACGTAGGGATACATGCCCCAATCCAGGTCGCGCATCACGCCCAGTTGCCCTTCCAGCACCACCCGCTCGCCGGCGCGCACCGCGTCGCGGACCAAGGGGGTGGTGTCGACAATGCGCGAGCCGAGCGCGGTGGCGTAATTGCCGGCCAGCTCGATCATCTCGTCCAGGTCGAAGGGCGCGTGGTCGAACATCACCAGCAGTCGATTGGCCCGCTCCAGGGCCATGGGCAGGCGCTGTCGCAGCCAGTCGGGCCGGCGCAGGTCGCCCAGTCGGATGCCAATACGGGCCGCCTTGTGGGTGTAGACGGGCCCGATGCCGCGCTTGGTGGTGCCGATCTGCTCGCCTTTGGCGCGCGCCGCCTCCTCGAGGCCGTCCAGCGCCACGTGGTAGGGCATGATCACGTGTGCTCGTTCGGACAGCCACAGGTTGGCCGTGCTCACACCGGCCGCTTCGACCTCGGCGATCTCTTCCAACAGTCGGGCGGGGTTGACCACCGTGCCGGCGCCGACGATGCAACGCGTGGCCGGGTTGAAGATGCCCGAGGGCATGATGTGCAGTTTGAACAGGCCCATGTCATTGACCACGGTGTGGCCGGCGTTGTCCCCGCCCTGAAAGCGGATGACCATCTGCGCACGCTGGGCCAGCCAGTCGACGATGCGGCCCTTGCCCTCATCTCCCCACTGCGCTCCAACGACTGCGACAACGGACATGATCTCCTCCCTGCTCAGAGCTCTGCGGCGTAGGCGACGCCGCTTTCGAAGAGTGCCAGCCCGAGGCCGCCGCGTTCGCCGCGATGGCGGCGCGGATGCTGCAGATCGATGATGTGATCCTCGGGATGTGGCATCAGGCCCAGGACGTTGCCAGCGGCGTTGCAGATGCCGGCGATGTCGTCATCTGAGCCATTCGGATTGACCGGATAATTGCCTGAATCGCCCGCGGCATCCACGTAGCGCAGCGCCACCTGGCCGCGTGCCTGCAACCGGTCGATCGGCATCGCCTCGCCGGCCACGAAGCGACCTTCGCCGTGGGCGATGGGACAATGGATGAGCGTGTCGCCGAGTCCCCGCGTGAAGACACAATTGCTGGCCGGATCCGGCTGCAGCCACACCCAGCGACACTCGAAGCGGGCCGAGGCGTTGCGGGTCAAGGTGGCCCGCTGTTCGGTGAAGGTCGCGCCGGCCTCGTCTGAGGGGCCTGGCAGCAGACCCGCCTTCACCAGCACCTGGAAGCCGTTGCAGATGCCCAGCACGGGGCGGCCCGCGGCGACAAATGCCTGCAGCTGTTCACCCAGTCGCTCTCGCAACAGTACCGACCAGACCTTGCCGGCACCCAGGTCGTCGCCGTAGGAGAAGCCGCCCGGCAGGACCAGCATCTGGTAGTCGCCCAGGCCGGCCCCGCCTTCCAACAACTTGTGCAGATGCACGATCTCCGGTGCGCCGCCGGCCAGAAGGCACGCGCGCGCAGCCTCCCGATCCCGGTTGGTACCCGTGGCGTGCAGAATGAGGATCCGGGGGCGCATGGTGCCTGCGGAATTCGCCCGACTGCGGGCGGTGCCTGGTTCAGTTCGCTCTTCGGGTGAGCCCGAGCCTGCGGCCGTGCCGCGTTCTCTGCCGGATGAGGCGCGGGGTTAGCATCGCCAGTTGGCGCAGGTCAAGGGTCTGGGCGTGAGTTTTGCACCCGCTCAGGGGCAGGGGCCGAGACGCTTGCCGATCATCTGTGCCCGACCGACGAGGTAGACGATAATGTCGTCGATCTGACCGCCGGCGTCGCCGGGGTGGAAGCCGGCTTTTTCGCCCTCAAAGCCCAACTCGTCGATGATCAGCTGTCGCCTGGCCTCGAGCCAGGGCAGGTACCAGGTCTTGGCGAAGGGGCCGCACTGCAGCTTCCGGAACTTGTCGTCCAGGCCCTTGCGCAGGCCCGGATTGACGCTCGCGCGGCTGTAGAACTTGTCCTTGCGGCCGGAACACCAGGTATTGGGCGGACCCCACGGATGATCGAGTTCATACAGCGACTTGAAGCTGCCGTCGGCGCCGTTGCGGATCACGTGCATCAAGCCCGTCTCCAGGTCCTGGTAGAGCTCGAAGTTGGCGCCACCGGCGCTCAGACCATCGTGGTCACTCGCCATGGCTTCCATGGCATAGATGCCCAACAGGTTGTCCATGTCGGCGATCTTGCCCACCCGAGAGGCCAGTTCGTCTTCAGTGGCTTCGTCGATGGCCGTGGCCAGGGCGATGACCGTAGAGAAGTCCGGCTTGGCCCCGTCGACAAGGTCGTGATTGATCTCGAAGTACTTGATGATCTTCGGACAGTTGCCCTTGGGGCAGTTGAAGCCGTTGCAGGAGGAGCCGACGTCGAAGTTCAAGCCTTTGGTATTGCCGAAGTTGTGGTTGAACAGCCGTTTGTCGGCCTGTTCGAGCACCTGGTACAGACCATAGACCTCGTCATTAATGCGTACGCGCGCATACGAGGTGCGCGGCGCCGCCAGCCCGATGGCCCGCGACATGGCATAGAAGAGCGGCTCGCGCACGAAGCTGCGATCGGATCCGGACGCCTTCAGCCGGATGTTGCGCATCTTCTCGGGGCCCTTGGCCTTGTCTACGAACTGGTTGAACTTGATGCGTACATTGGGCTTGCCCGGGTTGCCCTGCTGGCTGCCATCGCCGAAGTTCTTGATGCCGACGTTTTCGTAGGTGGTGCCGTCGATGATCACATTGGCCAGGTGCCACTGGCGTACCAGTTCGGTGTCCTTGGCGTTGTCGAGGATGACCTTCCAGGTCGCGGCCGGCACCACCACCTTGACCTCGTGGATGCCCAGCGGGTCGTACAACTCCTTGGCCGGTGGGAATCCGGGCGGTGGCAGCTCGACGTCTTCGCCGGAGTGGGCATCGTAGGTCGGGCCGCTACCATCCGGAAACCAGATGGGCGGGCCATCGACAGCGACATCTTTTGTCTTGCAGCCGACCAACGCCAGGGAGGCGACAAGGAGTGCGGACAACTGGCTCGCCCGGTAGATGCTCGTCATCGCTCGACCCGTCGTCTGGCCAGGGATCAGGGGCTGCTTCTTTGTGCAGCGCGTAACCGCATGTACACTAACAGCAGCCGGACAGACCGTCCAACAACAGCAGTGCCCGAGCAGTCGAACACTACGCAGGACAACGCCCCGTCTGGCAGGGGGAAGAGCATGACAACCATGGCACGACCATGGGTCACAGGATGCGCGCTGCTGGCCGTCTGGTTGTGCGCTGCTTGCGCCGACGAGCTGCCGACATGCACGCTTGAGCCCGGTCAGCAGGCTGAGGATAACGAGACCCTGTGCGACGGCATCGACAACGACTGCGACGGCCTCACCGACGTGCTGGCGCGGCTCGATGTCAACGCCTGCACCGTTGCTGGCGCCAAGGGGGCCTGCAGCAAGGGCTTCCGTGCCTGCTTTGGCCAGACGGCCACGTGCATGGCTCCCCCGCCCATCGCCGAAGCCAGCAACGGCATCGACGATGACTGCAACGGCAAGATCGACGACGTGGCGGCCGCCACGAGCCGGCCGCTGCGTGCACGCGTGGTCATGCCGCCCTATATGTGGGCCGACGACCCTGGCAACACCGTGTTGTACGGCGTCCAGACGGCGCTCGAGCAGGCCGGCATCCCCTTTGACAGTGTGCAGCCCGACGATGACGACCGGCAGGCCGACTGGGCCGAGTCCTTCTACGAGCTCGACGACTACGCCATGATCATCATGCCGGGCTACGTGATGCCCGGCTATATCAAGAGCGACTACTTCATCCGCCAGCGTCAGCGCCTGCGCCAGTACGTCGAGGGCGGCGGGGTGTTGGTGTGGTTCAAGCCACTGGGGCCGGACAAGCAGGCCTTCGGCAACGATCGCATGGCGCAGGCGGACGTCGCCGCGCTGGGCGGCTTCACGGCCCACCATGTGCACAAAAAAGGCGCCACCCGAGTGGCCATTCAGGCCAGCGCACCCGGCGCCCACCTGCTGGACAGCATCGAGGAACGCAACGTGCGCCTCAGCGGTGGCAGCACCGTGGTCAACGTGGAGGTCCTCACCTACGACCTGGATCCGGCCGCTGATGTGACGGCCTACGGCCTGGCCATGGCAGGGGACAAAGTCCTCGGCGGCACCTTGCTGTACAACCGCGTCGGTTCAGGAGCGGTCTACACCATGGGCTACGATCCGGCCGCGTACACCGCGTTTCGCTGCTTCGTCAATTGCTTCGATCCCGGTCGCGACGTGCTGACAGGGTTGCTGCGCGGCATGTTCCGCCAGGCTGCCGGCGGCCACGCTGTGCTGAAGCATTCCGTGCCGGGGCCCGAAGATGGCGTGCTCATCCCGTCGCACGATATCGATGCACCGGACGCCTTCAACGACGGCGCCTGGGGCGCGCCCGGCGCCCTGCGCATGGCCAAGATGGAGAAGAACGAAGGGGTCAAGGGCACCTACTTCATCACAACCGACTACGTGACCGGCTACTACGACCCGGAGCTGCTGCTGGATCTGTGCGATCTGGGCATGTGTCCCCAGGGTGGTCATTCCATCCAGCACCTGTACTGGGGCGAATTCCCCAAGGGCACCTGCGAAGAGACCCTGGTCAACTACAAGCCCGCCTGGCCGACCATCTGCGGCGAGGTGCGCGTGAACCTGGAGTTGATGCGCAAGACGTTGCCCAAGGGAACCCGCCTGGACTCCTTCCGGTCGCCCTATCTCGAGGTCAACCCCCACATGTATGACGTGCTCGCCGCACATGGCGTGCGCTACGACTCCAGCCTGGGCAATGGCGACATGCGCACCAACTACCCGGTGCACCTCAGCAATTTCCCCTGGCTGCAGGAGGAGCTCTTCCACCACCACGACATGTTGGAGTTTCCGGTCACGCTGGAGGACGGCATGGGCTGGTACCAGGGCGGCGTCGAGAAGCGACTGGAGTTGACCAAGCGCTCCTGGCCCTTCTTCCGCGGCTTGTGGATGCGCGCCATGCTCGAAAACGCCGCCAACGGCGCCACAACCGTGCTCCTGGTGCACCCCTCATTCGGCGTCGGCAACGACTCGGATAGGGACAACGCGGTCAACAAAATCAACGCTGTGGAGTGGGCCATTCGATTCGCCAAGCAGCATGGCGTGCTGGTGACCACCATGGCCGAGATGGGCGACTTCTGGATGGGCCGCCGCGACACCCGCATCGCGGCCACCTGGGATGCCAGCAAGGGCTACACCGGCAAGCTGACGGTGGGTAAGCACGCCGCCCCGAAGCTGACGCTGGACTTCAGCGACCACATCGACAGCTTCTCTTGCGCCGGCGCCGGCGACGTGAACATCGTCGGCGGTCGGGTGACCTTCCAGCAGACCCTGAAGCCGGCGTTCTCCTGCGACTTCAGCGCCAGCGTGAAGTAGCCTCGAAGCGTCTACGAACTCGACGACAGATGAAGGGCTAGGGCGATGGCAGGCCCGGCCGGCCGCTTGCCTTGAGCGCATCGACCAACACATCCAGCTTCATGGCCAGATTGGGGTCGATGCCCTCCTGGCCTGCGACGACGCTGCCTTCGAGGTCGGGCTTGTTGCCGCTGCGAACGACCAGCCCGTAACGACCACCCAGGAACGCGCTCCGAACCAGCTTGGCGGTCAGGGCGTTGGTCTGGGTCCCACTGGCCCGGTCGCTGGAGAGAATCAGCGAGCGCGTCAGGGTCACGTGAGACTTGTGATTGGCCATGCCGTCAGCCGCGCTGGCGGCCTCCTTGCCGGGGGGGGGGGGCGGGCCGCCCCCCCCGCCGGCGCGGGGCCCCCCCCCCCACCCCGGGGGGGGGGCGGGGGCGCGGGACACTGGTGATGGGCCCGGCCGGCCGCCGCGCGGGCGGCCGCCTGCCCGGGGCCCGGCGCCGGACCGACCCAGGCGGGGCTGAGTACCACCACCTCGCTCATGGTGGCGGCGGCGTGCCCGATGGCCAGGCCCAGTCGCCACGGCTTGTCCAGCAGCGCGCCTCGCAGCGTCAGGTCGCCGTCATCGATGGACTGCACGCCGGCGACCAGCTCTTCCAGACCCGGTTGCGGGCCCGGGCTGAACGACACACCATCGACCACGGCGGTGGCGCCGTGAACGACGACGCCCGAGCCGGCGTTATCCTGCAGGCGAAGCCCGGCCAGGGTCACGTTGGCGTCGTCCACCACGCCCACGGCGTCGCCAAAGCCGCCGCCTTTGTGATTGGCGGTGTTGGCGATCCACAGGTCGCCAGCAACGACGAGCGTGTTGTGGTCGGAGACGTATAGGGCCACGTCCCGGTTGTCGATGAGCCAGGCCCTGCGCAGGTGCAGGGAGGCTCTTCGTTCGATGTTGATGGCGCGTCCGCCGCCGTTATCAGCCGGGGACAGGCGGGTGCCATCCACGATGAGATCGAGCGCGTTCACCGTCGTCGCCGTGCCTTCGGCCATGAGCCCGACGTCGTGGTTGGCGCTCAGGCGCGCACGCCGCAGGTTCAGGCGGGCGCCATCCTCGATGGCCAGTCCGCCACCGGATGCGTCGCTGCCCTGCAGGGGCTGACCGTCATCGACCACCATGTCGGTGACGCTCACAACGGTCTGCGTGCCCGCGGCGTACAGGCCCACGCCCTCGTTATGATGCAGGCGAGCGCTGGACAGGGTCAGCTTCGCGTGGCCGACGACGGCGACGCCATATCCCTCGGGATCGGTGATGCTGGCGCCGAAGGTGCCGTCGACCACCAGCTTCGAGGCGGTGGCGGACGTGCCCTTGCCAGCCACCAGAAGGCCGACGTTATGGTTGGCAGAACAGCGAACATCGGACAGTTTCACCGACGCGCCGCTGCTGGCGACCACGCCGTGGCCCCTGCGGTTGTCGGCGGCGCGGGGTCGGGTGCCATCCACCTGCAATGTGTGCACGTCCGCGGACGAGTCTGCACCGCTGACGTAGAGTCCGGCATCGCGGTTGTTCGACAGTCGGCCGCGATCCAGCACCAGTCGGGCGCCGCTGGAGACATAGATACCGCGTCCATAGTTGCCGTCAGAAGCCCTTGGGCCAGTGTGGTCGACGAATACGTCTTCCAGATTGGCCAATGTGCCGGTACCGCTGAGCCGCAGGCCGACATCGCGATTGTCGGTCAGTCGCGTCCAGGACAGGGTCACGCTGGCGCCGCCCGAGACGCCGATGCCGCGGCCGTCAGTGCCGTCGCCCTCGGCCCGGGTGCCGGTCACCAGGATGTACAGACCGGCCACCTTGGCGCCGCCGTCGACCTCGATGCCCATGCGACGGTTGTTGGCGATGTGGAGCCAGCCGAGCGACACCTGGGCGCCCTCAATGTTCAGGCCGGTACCGCGCTGACCGTCCGACTGACGGGGCAGGGTATCGGCGACGGCTGCGTTGAGCAGGCTTGCGTTGGTGGTGGTTCCTTCGAGGGCCAGGCCGACGGTGCGGTTGTTCCTGGCGTGCACGCCGACCAGCTCCACCTGCGGACTGTCGCGCACCACGAGTCCCTCGCCGTGGCCGGAGTCGCTGGCCTGGGCCAGGGTGCCCTCGATCAGCAGGCGGGCCAGGCGGCTTCCCTTGGCGGCCTCATCGAGCAAAACGCCCGTGGTGCGGTTGCCGTGCACGCGGATGTCGGTCGCTTGAATCAGCGCGCCGCCGCCCACTTGGATGCCGCGCCCGTACTTGTCATCGCTCGCCCGCCCGCGCGTGCCGCTGATGAGCCACTTCGAGCCGCTGACAGAGGAGCCAGCATCGCTGACGTAGAGCGCGCGATCCCGGGTGCCGTGGATCCGCATGTCGGTCAGGGTGGCGCTGGCGCCCTCATCGATGCGAATGCCCCTGCCCATGGGCAACGCGGGCAGCGCCATGCCGTCCACCAGCAGGGCGTTGGCCGTCAATTGGGCGCTCTCGTCCAGGCGGATGCCGGTGCTCTCTGCTGCGACCACCCACAGGCGGCTGACGGTGGCCTTGGCGCTATTGGTGACGCGGATGCCCTCGTCGCCGCCCTCCAGCGTCAGGTCGCGCAGCTCAACCGCAGTTTTGGCGCCACGGATGTCCACGTTCGACTGCCCGACCGTGGCCTTGAGCCGCACATTGGCAGCGCAGACGCCGCGCAGGGTCAGCTCACCCTCCAAGTCCAGTCCGCCCTTGTACTCGCCCTTGGCCAGCGCGATGGTCGTGGGTTTGCCGGCTTTTGCGGCCGCGGCCACCGCCAGGTCCAGAACATGGAATGGTTTGGCCTTGCTGCCATCGCCTCCGGTGGCAGCGCCGGATTGCACATAGAGCGTATCCGGCGTGTCCTCGATATCGCCCCACGTGCCCGATCCACAGCTGGTAGCGGGCAGGCAGGTGGCCAACTCGCCGGGTGCTGGCGCGTTGGATGACGCCGTGAAGCCGTTCGGACAGATGGACACCTGGCCGACGGCCACGCAGGCAGCGCCGGACACCACCTCGCCGGGCGCGCAGCCGCTGTCACCGACGCCGCACGGGGCTGGTTCATCGCCACCGGACTTGGGGCACCACTGCGGCGGCGCGGCGACGCCCATGGGCGCCACCTTGGTCGTGGGTGATGGCGGCACGAGGCGAGCGGGTTCCTGGCTCGCCCAGGTCAGCGCTTGTCCGACAGGTACCTCGATTTCACTGCCGGCGAGTACACAGGCGCCAGCCGGTGAACGAACAGAGCCGGCTTTGCAGGTGCTGGTGGCGCCGTCGGCGACGGCGCAGGGGCGTCCGACCAGCCAGCAGCCCGTCGACCCCGCGTTGCAGTCGGCGCCCGCGGCATCCTGCCAGCGCTGGCACCAGGAGGGCACGCAAGCGGCTGCCTTGGCCGGCGTGCTGACGTCGCATCCCGTGGGCCCGGTGGAGACGCACTGACTCAGAGCGTCGTGCCATGCGCTGCCGGCGGGGCAGCAGCCCACACCCGGCTGGCACGCGCCCACAGGGCAGGTGGACGAACAGGCGGAAACGGTCGCGTCACCTTTGGCGGCGCCGGCGTCAAAGTCGGGCAGCGCCGGTTCCGGGCCGCGTCGAACCACATTGGGCGCCACTCCGGGCCAGCCCCAACCGGTCACCTCTTCAGCCGGCGTGCAAGCGACGACGGAAGCGATGGCGCCGATGATGGCCATCGTCTGGGCCGCGAACACCTGGGGACGGCGACGACGTGGGCAAAAAATGGAGACAGACATGAGTCGCGGCCTCGCGCGTGGGTGCGAAGAGCACAGATCCTACCGCGCATCGGAGGATGCGCAAGGACGTGGCGCTTTCGCTACGGCACGACACCGACAATTGCGGCTTTGTGAGTGCTGGTCTGCAGCGCCATGGAGACGGACTCGAGGCTGCCATCTCCGTCGACGTCGATGTCTGGCTTGAGCACGCCCTGCAACACACTTTTGGCCATGTCCTTGCTGATGCCCAGATCTTTGAACTGGGACTCCGGCACCGCGTCGATCGCGTCCATCAATTCGGTCTGTTTGATCGCTCCGCAGAGGACTCCGTTGGTCGTCTGGATCCACGATCCGGGCCCGGTCACGTTGCCTTCAATGGTGGCCTTGTGCAGGTTGAGCGCGAGCGTCGTGCCCATCAATGGCAGCGGGATGACGACCGGTGTGGTGGCCTTGGCTTTGAGCTGACCGCCGATCACCGTGGCGTCGAAGAGCGTCAGCGGCGGGCAGGTGGAACCGGCGAATTCGTCGTCATAGCTCTCCGCTGTGACCAGGCACGAACAGCCAGCGCCCAAGGGATTGCAGTTGCCGCCGGCCAGCTCGCCGCCCAGGGCGCCGATGATGAACGTGCCGCCGTTGGTATTCCAGGCCGGCGCCTCGAGCAGGATCACCAGGCTGCCATCCTTGATGCTTCCCTGCAGCGAATCGGCCGGGATCAGTCCCTTCAAGCCGCCGAATGCGTTCTCTTTGTCGCCGTCGCCATCGACGTCGCAGCCGTTGTTGGTGTCGGCGATAGCCAGGGACGTGAGCTTCTGCACATTGCCGGTCCAGGACTTGGGTACCTGGCACTTGCCACCCACGCACGCACCCTTGCCATTGTTGGCCTTGGGGTCGCAGAAGGTGCCGCTCGGGCAGCCGTTCGGGCACGGCTTGACCGGGTCGACGCAGACCCCATCGATGCAGGTCTGTGCTTCGGTGCATTTGGCGCAGGGATCGGGGTTCTTGCAGACGCCGTCGACGCAGGTCTGGCCGGGAAAGCACTTGCTGCACGGGTCTGAGACGTCCCCGGCGGCGGTGTCCTGGGTGACCATGCCGCCGTCGGTCGGCGGCGAGGTGGCGTCGGTGCCCGTTTGTGGGCCGCCGTCGACGCTGCCATCCTGGCCGCCAGCGTCCACGCCACCGCCGCTGTAGTCGATGCACTGCGCCTTCTTGGCGGTGGCGTTGCCCTGGATCGACGACTCCTGACAGGAGTGTCCGGCCGGGCATTCCGTCACCAGAACCCAAGCGCCGCTGGCGGCGTCACAGCGGACGACCTGGTAGGTCGGCGCCGCGGCGCCCGCCACGGAGATACAGCCCATATCCTGGCTCGCCGCCTGGCAGGCCGTTCCAGCGTTGCCGCCCGTGAACGAGATGCCCACACCGCCGCCGGCCGTTGTGCCGCATGCGCACGCCAGGGCCAGCGTGCTCCACAGGACTACCACTCGGACCCCGGCCGTCCGCCGCCGGCAGTTCTTCGCGTCGCTTGCGTTGTTCATCGACTTCCCCCTGACCGTCGGGCGGCCCTGCCCGCGGCGCCGCAGCATCCTACCCGAGGGCTGTTGTCGTGGCCATGACGCTGGTGCTGCTGAAGCCGCCGTGCCACGATTCGACGACGATTTGAAGGCCCGCGTTCGGCATGGAGGCGACCATGAGGCAGGTATGGATCCCACGCATCGGCGACCCCGACGTCCTGGAGGTTCGGGAGGCAACCGATCCGGAGCCCGGCCCGGGCCAGGTACGCGTGAGGGTGGCCGCCGCTGGGGTGAACTTCGCCGACTTGATGGCCCGCATGGGGCTGTACCCGGATGCGCCGCCGCTGCCGGCGGTCGTCGGTTACGAGGTCGCCGGCACCATCGACGCGGTGGGCGAGGGCGTCAACGACAATCGCATCGGTGAAAATGTGCTCGCCATGACCCGATTCGGCGGCTACAGCAGCGCAGTTGTGGTCGACCAGCGCATCGTCGCTCGGGTGCCGGAGGGATGCGATCCGGCCGACGCCGCGTCCATACCGGTGACCGGCTTGACGGCCTGGATGATGTTGGAGGTCATGGGTCGCGTGCGCGCAGGCGACCGCGTGCTGGTTCATTCGGCGGGCGGCGGCGTGGGCCTCATCGCCCTGGACCTGCTCAAATGGCGCGGCGCCTGGGCCGCAGGAACGGCCTCGGCGGCCAAGCATCCGCTGCTGCGCGAACGGGGCTACGATCGCCTCGTGGATTACCGGACCGAGGACTTCGAGGCCGCGCTGGCCGACGAACCTGGCTTCGACTTGATCCTGGACCCTGTGGGTGGCGACTCGTGGGCCAAGGGACTGCGCCTGCTGCGACCGGGCGGGCGCCTGGTGTGCTTCGGCATGTCGTCCAACGCCAGCGGCGATACGCGCAGCGTCATCGGCACCCTGCGCAACCTGACCACGGTGCCGTGGCTGAAGGTCAACCCCATCAGCCTGATGAACGACAACAAGGGCGTGATGGGTGTCAACATGGGCCACCTCTGGGGCGAGGCGGAGCGCGTGCGCGGCTGGCTGGATCGCCTCATGGACCTGTGGCGTGAGGGCGTGCTCCGGCCAATGGTGCACGAGCGGGTGCCCTTTGACCGCGCCGCGGATGCCCACCGATTGCTGCACGAGCGGAAGAATATCGGCAAGGTGCTGCTGACGCCATGAGCGCTCAGCGGGCGCTTGTCGGCGAGGCTGTGAGGGCAGATTCACATCTGGCCACTTGAACGGGCGGTGAGACGGGCCCAACATGGTGGCGCAGCCTCGGAGCCCCAGTGACCCAGACTCCCGCCGCCTCTCTCGCCCGACAACCCCCGGCCATGCTCGTCTTTGCGACGCTGGTCCTGCTGAGCACCTCGGCAGTCGCGCTGGACATCACCGAGTGCAAGGGCCCGTTGACGCCCTCGGCGATCGGTGCCTGCTCGGACATCGGCCCCAAGGGTTGCTGTGACGGCGTCGGACGGCTGCTCTACTGCAAGAATAACGACGTCTACTGCATCCCCTGCGCGAGCAAATTCCCCGCCTGCGGGTGGAGCGGCGCGGCCGGCTATGACTGCGGCACGGCGGGCAAGCCGGATCCGACCGGCAAGGCGCCCATGGCCTGTGGCGGTTGCCCTGCGGAGTGCGCGGTCGATGCGCCCTGCGATGCGACCTGTACCGGCTTGTGCGGTCACTGCGACAAAGCCGGCGATGTCTGCCTGGACGACGGCACCTGTCACACCCCCGCCTGCGCCGGCAAACAATGCGGCACGGACCCCGCCGGCATCTCCTGTGGCAGCTGCGATGCGGGTCTCATCTGTCTGCCGGGTCCCTACCAGTGCAAGGCGCCGCCGAAATCCTGCCAGCCCTCGGACAAACCCGGCTGCCCTGGCTGCCCCTGCGAAAAATGCGTCTGCAACAAACATCCCCAATGCTGCAGCGGCAAGTGGGACGCCTTCTGCGCCGCCGCCTGCCAGGACGAATGCGGTGGATCCTGCGACATCTGCCCGGCCAAGCCGGACTGCTCCGGGATCGGCTGCGGCACCTTCTGCGGGGTCGATTGCGGCACCTGCGCCAAAGGCAAGGTCTGTGTCGGCCACCAGTGCTGTACGCCCCAATGTGCCGGCAAGAACTGCGGTGGCGACGGCTGCGGCGGCAGCTGCGGGTCGTGTACCGGCTCGGATCACTGCGCCGGCGGCAAGTGCGTGGCATGCAAACCCGACTGCACCGGCAAGATCTGCGGCAACGATGGCTGCGGCGGCAGCTGCGGCAAATGCGGCGACGGCAACGTGTGCAGCCTCGGCAAGTGCGTCAAGGGCGGCTGCGGCGGCAAGTGCGGCAAGTTCAACGACAAGTGGCCCTGCCAGTGCGACAAGCAGTGCAAGAAGTACAACGACTGTTGCGCAGACATCTGCCAGGCGTGCCCCGACTCGGACAACTGTTGCAAGCCCGAATGTGCCAACAAGCAGTGCGGCGCCGACGGCTGTGGCGGCACCTGTGGCACCTGCAAGGCGGGCACCAAGTGCGCCGACGGCGTCTGCGGCGCGTGCACGGCCGATTGCAAGAACAAACAATGCGGCAGCGACGGCTGCGGCGGCGTCTGTGGCCTCTGCAAGCTCGGCTGGACCTGCACGGGCGACCAATGCGAGGCCTGTGCGCCGCAATGTGCCGGCAAGCAGTGTGGCGAAGACGGCTGTGGCGGTCTGTGCGGCACCTGCGCCAGCGGCTGGATCTGCAAGCAGAACAAGTGCTGGGAGAAGGCGGACTGCAAACCCCAGTGCGAGGGACGCGTCTGCGGCGATGACGCCTGTGGAGGCAACTGTGGCGATTGTCCCGCCGGGCGATTCTGCGACGCGACGGGTCAATGCGGCGTCTGCACCCCCAATTGCAGCGGTGACCCCTGTGGCACCGACGGCTGCGGCGGCACCTGCATGGCCTGCAAGGGCGGCAAGTTCTGTGTCGAGGGTGCGTGCGCCTGCATCCCGGGCAGCCTGCCGATCTGCTGTGGCGAGCACGTCTGCCAGGCCAACTCCTGTGGCGAGGCCGGGCCCCAGCTGGAGACCTGCGGCTGGGGCTGCAAGGACAACCAGTGCACGGCCTGCCCGGTGGACTGCGACGGCAAGACCTGCGGCGACGACGGCTGCGGCGGCACCTGCGGCACCTGCGACGACGATGTGCCCTGCGAGGCGGGCCAATGCGTCGTGCCCAAGCCGCCCGCCACAGCCGAGCCGCCCGCCGGCGATTCGGAAGGCTGCGGCGCAGGGCCCACGGGCAGCCCCTTGGGCGCTTTGCTCTTGCTGGGCACCGTGTGCTTGTTGGCCTGCTGGCGGCGTCGTCAATCTGCGCTTGCTGTGCTGCTGATCGCGGGCTTGATGGCCGGATGCGGCGGCGACGAGGAGCCGGCGCCGACGCCGGATGCGGCCCTGTCCGATGGCGGCGGCGACGTGCAGCTCGACGACGTCTCGCCGACGGACGGGGCGGTGGACGGCAGCGTTGGACCCGTCGATGTGGGCACGAACTTGGATTCGGGCCCGTCCATCAAGGACGTGGGCGCGGCGCCAGACGCCGGGGTCGACGCAGCCGGCGATGTAGCCGCCGGAGATGCGGCGGCCGCCGACGTGGACCTGCCCGATCCGCTGACCTGGGACTGCAACAACCTGGACGACGGCCCCTTCACCCTGGAGAAGATCCCCGGCGCCATCGCCTCGGAGGACCTGGCGTTCCACTCCTCAGGCGCGCTCATCGGCAGCAATAACAAGGCCCTGTTCAAGACCATGGCCGGCGGCAAGGCCAAGATCTGGGTGCCGGGCGTCAACACCCGCTCGGGCATGCGCCTGCTGCCCAACGGCACCCTGGCGGTCTGCGATGACAAGTTGGGGCGAATCCTGTTGTTCACTCCTGACGGCGAGGAGAAGGTCCTGGTCCAGGGCCTGAAGTATCCCAACGGCATCACCGTCGATCTGAAGGGCTTCATCTACGTCACCGAACACGATGCCGACCGCGTCCTGCGCATCCACCCCTACAGCGGCAAATATACGGTGTTGACCAAGGAGATCACCAAGCCCAACGGGGTGCACTTCGACCCCACCTACAGCCGGCTGTACATCGGCTCGTTCGGCAGCGGCTGGCTCTATACCCTGGCCCTGTCGCCCGACGGATACCCCGGCAAGCTGAGCAAGTGGGCCACAGTGCCCGGCTGGAAGGGCCTGCTGGACGGCATCGGCGTCGACATCTGCGGCAACGTCTACGTGTGCGAATACGGCGACTCGGACCTGTGGCGCTTCCCTCCCGAGGGGGGCGAGGGCGTCAAGATCATCGACGGCGGCAAGGGCGTCTACATCCCCAACCTGCAGTGGGGCATCGGCATGGGCTGGGATCCGTTGTCGATCTACCTGCCCGATGGCTGGAAGCATACGCTCTACCGGGTGAAGTTGGGGGTGCCGGGGATGAAGGTGCCGCATCCTTAGGTTGGTTCGCCGGGGCTGGCGGCAGGAAGTTCGCGCAAAGCCGCAAAGCCGCAGCGAGAATAACGGCCCGGACAGGGCGACTGTATTGGAGACTGGCATGTTGACTACATGGCGAGGGTACAGGGTCGTGGCGGGACTCGCCGTGGTGGCGCTGTGGGGTCTGGCCGGTTGCTCCGGCGATGAGGACGGACCCGCCGCGACCGATGGCGCCGGTTTATCGGACGCCAGCGGTGATGTGGCTGGCGGTGGCGATGACAGCAAGGCAGGGACGGACGTTGGTAGCGGCGCGGTGGACGTGGCCGCGGGGGACGCAGGCGCGGCGGCGGATGCTGGCCCGGCGCCCGGCCCGTCCAATGTGGCCTGCCCGTTGTCGAGTCGCATTGGCGACTTTGTGATCGGTCACCAGGAGTACGGCGACTGGGTAACCGGCAAGATCAAGGATCGCGTCAGCGCGCAGGCGGTGCTGCAGGCCAAGGACAAGGAGGGACCCTGCCAGCTGTGGCAGAAGGTCAAGGCCAACTGCCAGCCAAAGTGCGATCAGACTGCGCAGGAGTGCACGCACGACAACGGCTGCCAGCTCTACCCGGTGGCCCTCGATGTGGGTGAGGTTGTGGTGAGCGGCTTGATCAAGCCGGTGAAGATCTTCGCCAAGGGTGCCACCAAGAAGTACGACTACACCGACTTCGACGATCGCGCGTGGAAGGATGGTGCGAAGATCAGCCTGCGAGCCCCCGGCGGCGGAATCGGCGCCATCGAACTGCACGGTGTCGGTGTGCCGCCCCTGGTTGTGCCAAAAGGCGACTGGCAGATGAGCGCAGGCAAGCCCTTGACCCTGTCCTGGACAGGGGCGCCGGGCGACCACCGCATCCACGTCACCATGAACGTCGATCAGCACGGGACGTCGCCGGCGGAAATCGTCTGCGATCTGGAGGACACCGGCAGCTTCGACGTGCCGGCGAAACTGGTTGACGCATTGCTGGCTTATCCGGTCTCGGGCGCGCCGTCTGCGACC
>CAYTLW010000082.1:0-35436 GCA_964438735.1 uncultured Enterobacteriaceae bacterium
AGACAAGACCTTTCCGCAAGCTTTCTCGCCCAAAGGCGACTTTGCGATCGCCCTGTCAACGGTGTTTGTCCACCTTGCCAGCAAGCGCCATTCCATGGCTTGATGCGCGTCACTGTCGCGCTGATTCACAACGTACGCAGGAGGCCTCCGCCATGCTCCTCACCTCCACTGAGATCGTGCCCGGGCGCAGCATCGTCGAATGCTACGGACTGGTCAGCGGCTCCACCGTGCGCGCCAAGCACCTGGGGCGGGACATCGCCGCCGGCTTCAAGAACCTGGTGGGCGGCGAGCTCAAGGGCTACACCGAGCTGCTCGCCGAGAGCCGCGAGCAGGCCGTCCAGCGCATGACTGAGCAGGCCCAGGCCATGGGCGCCAACGCCATCGTCAACGTGCGCTTCGCCACCTCGTCGGTGGCCCAGGGTGCCGCCGAGCTGTTCGCCTACGGCACGGCCGTCCGCCTGGACTGAGGGGCCGGCACGATGGAAGCCATCATCCAACTGGTCATCTTCGTGACCCTGCTCTGCGTCGGTTACTTCGCCGGCACCTGGCTCGAGCGCAAGCATTATCGCTCGATCATCGATCGCGAGCGGGCCTCGTTGCACGTATTGAGCGTGCCTCTGAAGACCCTGCCCGGCATGGAGCAGGCCACCGGCTCGGAGCTGGTCATGGGCTCGGTCGTGGTCTCGATCGACTACTTCAAGAAGATCGTGGCGAACCTGCGCAACCTCTTTGGTGGCCGGATCGGCGCCTACGAGTCGGTCCTCGATCGCGGCCGTCGCGAGGCCGTGCTGCGCATGAAAGAAGAGGCCATGCGGCGCGGCTACCACGCCGTGCTCTGCGTGCGCGTGGAGACCTCGCGCCTGGCCAGCTCCATGAAGCAGGGCAAAGGCACGGCCGGCGTCGAGATCCTGGCCTTTGGTACCGCCGTACGGCTGCCCGAAGATTCTCCCTATCGCAAGCCGGTCGCCTGAGCTCGCGAAGCGATGGAGTACACCCCGAGGCAGCCCCCCGAAGGCATCAACTCGTCTGCCGAACACCCCCTCAAGGAAGCCGCGATCCTGGCCGCTGGCGCCATCGCCGCGGTGGTGCTCCTGGTCTTCCTGGCCGGGTTGCTGACCGACGTGGCGGTGCATTTCGTCTCGCGAGATACCGAGCGCGCCCTCTTCGGTCCGCTGCTCGACGGCTTGATGAAGGGCCAGAGCGACCTGAAGACAGGCAGTCCAGCCAGCGAAGCCCAGGCGACACTGGCCGCCCTGGTGGATCGCGTGGCGGCGACGGGTCCGGACCTTGGTTATGACTGGCGGGTGCGCATCCACTGCGACGAGACGCCCAACGCGCTGGCCTTCCCCGGGGGCGGCGTCGTGTTCACCTCCGGTCTTTTGAAACTGCTGCAGAGCGAAAACGAGCTGGTCTTCGTCATCGGCCATGAGCTGGGCCACTTCGAACATCGCGATCATCTGCGAGGATTGGGCCGCGGGTTGACCGCCTCTCTGGCGCTTTCCGTGGTATTTGCCGGCTCGGCGGTGGATGGCGATCAGCTTCTCAACGGCGCCGCGCAGGCCGCCCTGGCGGCGCACGGTCGCGAACAGGAGCAAGCGGCCGATCTGAGTGGTATGCGGGCGCTGCAGGCGCTCTATGGTCACACCGGCGGCGCCAGCTCCACCATGAAGAAGCTCGCGCAGGCCAGCGACGAGGGCTGGCTGGATCGGGTCGACTTTCTGCGATCGCATCCGGTGGGCGAGCGCCGGATCGCCGCCCTGGGTGAGCAGGCCGCCGAATCAGGTTGGGTCGAGGCGGGCGAGGTTGTCCCCATGCCGGCGGCGTTGACGTCGGCATGCGGATCGTAGAATCTATCACGCAGTATGTCCGGGGTGTCGCGGCCCTGGCGCTTGCAGAAGGCCAACCCTTCCTGGCATGTTTCGGGCCCCGATCAACAGGCCCCACACAACGGCCGATGTTGCGACTGCTTGCCGGAGTCATTTCATGCGCTATCCCCTGTTCCTGACCTTGCTCTGTACCTTCCTTCTCGCCGCCTGCGGTGAGACGTCCACCGGCCCCGGCGGCGGCACCGCGCAGGATGTTGCGGGCAGCGATGGGGTCGTGCTCGACGTGGGCGCCGATGTGGCGACCGACTCGGTCGCGACCGATTCGACCGCCGCGGATGACACCGCCAAAGCTGACGACAGCGCAGCCCAGGCTGACACCCCGGCGCCTGCCGACGTGCCCACCGACGCCGGCAAGACGGTCACCGCCAGCGCCGCGCTCTGCGCGCCCTGCACCAACAACCTGACCTGCGCCAGCGAGGGGGCCGCCGACGCCGCTTGTGTGTCCTGGGGCGCTGCCGGCGCCTTCTGCGGCATGTTGTGCAGCGCCAACGGCGACTGCCCGGGCGACTACGAATGCGCTGACGGCAAGGACATCGACGGCAAGGACGTCAAGCAGTGCAAGCCGACCTCCGGCACCTGCACCTGCAGCAAGTGGGCGGTGGATAACAAGGCCAAGAGCGACTGCACCGACGCCAGCGGCAAGTGCAAGGGCGAGGTGATCTGCGAGGCCGAAGGCGCCGCCAAGGCCTGCAGCGCCTCCGAGCCTTCCAAGGAGGAGTGCAACAGCCTCGATGACGACTGCAATGGCAAGACGGACGAGGGCGACGCCATCTGCGATGACGACAATGTCTGCACCAGCGACGCTTGCATCCCGGGCAAGGGCTGCACCAATGGCGCCAACTTCGAGTTCTGCGACGACGGCGACAAGTGCACCGACTCGGACGCCTGCGACGGTGGCAAATGCGCCGGAACCGCCATCAAGTGCGACGACGGCAAGGTCTGCACCGATGACGCCTGCGACCCCAAGACCGGCTGCACGACCACCAACAACAGCGCCGAATGCGACGACAGCAGCAAATGCACCAAGGACGATAAATGCGCCGAGGGCGACTGCAAGGGCGCGGCCATCGCCTGTGATGACGGCAATCTGTGCACCGAGGACGGCTGCGATCCGGCCCAGGGTTGCACGGTGACCAATAACAACAAGACCTGCGACGACAACGACAGCTGCACCAAGGGCGACGCCTGCACCGGTGGTCAATGCGCCGGCAAGGCGCTCGATTGCGATGACAAGAACGCCTGCACCAAGGACTTCTGCACACAGGGCAAGGGCTGCGAGCACAGCGCCATCACCGGCGCCTGCGACGACGGGGACCCCTGCACCGACACCTCGGTCTGCATCAAGGAGAAGTGCGTCGGCGCCACCATCACCTGCGACGATGGCGAACAGTGCACCTTCGACAGCTGCGACCCCAAGACCGGCAAGTGCGTCTTCACCAACAAGGTCAAGGATGCCAAGTGCGACGACGGCGACGTCTGCACCAGCGGCGACGCGTGCGTGGCTGGCAAGTGCACCGGCAAGAAATCCGACTGCGACGACAAGAAGCCCTGCACCACCGACACCTGCGACCCGAAGAAGGGCTGCACAAACGTCGAATTGAAGTGCGACGACTTCGACTCCTGCACCACGGATGCCTGCGACGCCAAGGCTGGCAAATGCGCCTACACGGAGGTCGCTGGTTGCGGCAGCAAGGCCTTCGATCTGCCCTACGCGGTGAACTTCAAATGCGGCGCCAAGAACACCTTGTTGTGGAAGTTCGAGGGCGATAAATCACCCGGCTGGGCGGTCGACGCCACGCCCAAGGTGCCCGGCTTCAAGTCGGCGGATTGTTCGTTGAACTACAACAACGGCAAGGACTACGTCTGCCCGACCGGGGCCAAGTCGACCAGCGGCAACGCCATCTCGCCTGCGGTCAATATCGGCAACGCGCTCAAGCCCATGCTCGCCTTGTTCCTGGCCGGCGCCTGGGAGGGTGGCGGCTACGACAACCTCGAGGTGGCGGTGCAGATTGATGGCACCACCGAGTGGAAGAAGATCGCCAGCCTGCTCAAGCCTGCGACCGGCACCTGGAAGCTCACGCCCATCTCGCTGAAGGATTATGTCGGCAAGACGATCCGCGTGCGCCTGCGCTTCTGGACCAAGGACTGCATCCTCAACTCCACCTCGGGCCCCTTCATCGACGACCTGGCTGTGCTGGATATCGCCTGCAAGAACGACGCGTTCTGCGATGATGACAACGTCTGCACCAAGAACACCTGCGACGTGAAGACCGGCGACTGCAAGTCCACACCGGTGCCCAAGGTGGCCTGTGATGACGGCAAGATCTGCACCATCAAGGATACCTGCGACGACAAGGGCAAGTGCATCGGCGGCGGCGGCAAGTGCGATGATGGCAACGGCTGCACCGACGACAGCTGCGACAGCAAGACCGGCGCCTGCACCAAGAAGAACAACACCAAGGCCTGCGACGACGGCGACAAGTGCTCCGACGGCGACGTCTGCGACGGCGCGGGTACGTGCAAAGCCGCCGCTGGCGCCAAGTGCGACGACGGCAACGCCTGTACCACCGACAGCTGCGACAAGGGCACCGGCCTGTGCAAGCACGCCAAGGTCGACAACTGCGCGCCCAAGTGCAAAGCCGACGCCGACTGCCATGACGGCGACCCCTGCACCGCTGACAAGTGCGACGTCGCCAAGGGCACCTGCAGCAACGCGCCGGGCAACGCCGGCCAGGTCTGCGGCATCGCCGCCACCTGCGACGCCGGCCAGTGCAAGCCAGCCACCGCCGGCTGGGCCGTGCGCATCTCCGGTCACCCACAAGGCTACTTCCACTGCGCCCTGCTCGCCGACAAGACCGTCGCTTGCTGGGGTCGCAACGACCAGGGCCAGCTGGGCAATGGCAAGACCAACTTCAGCGGCGAGAAGGCGCCCGTGGCCGTGGTCGATCTGAAGGCCGTGACGGATGTGGCCGTTGGCTATCGACACGCCTGCGCCCTCCTGGACACCAAGAAGGTGGTCTGCTGGGGCGATGGCGGTTCCGGACAGCTGGGCGACGGACTGAGCAAGGACTCGAGCAAGCCGGTCGCCGTCAAGGGGCTGGCCGGCGTCAAGGCCATCACCATGGGCGGCTACTTCGGCTGCGCGTTGTTGGATGGCGGCACGGTGCGCTGTTGGGGCGCCAACTACGACGGCCAGCTGGGCACGGGCGACAAACTCCTGGCCAAGGAGCCGGTGGCGGTCAAGGGGCTGAGCGCAGTCACCGCGCTGACCGCAGGCATGTACGGCACCTGCGCACTGCGCGTGGACGGCTCGGTCTGGTGCTGGGGCGCCAATGTCTACCGCAACGTGGCAGCCAGCAAAGTCAGCGATGACGTATTGCAACCGACCAAGCGCGCGGGACTGGGCTTGATGTCCAACTTCGACCTGGGCGACGGCCACGGCTGTGGCGTCGGCAAAGACGGCCAGCTGCGCTGCGTCGGTCGTAACAACTACGGCCAGTCGGGCACCGGCAAGGCGTCGACGGCCACCAGCAGCGAGGTGCGAATGGTCAAGGGCGCCGCTGGTGCGGTCGTCTACAGCGGTGGCTACTACCACGGCGCTGCCAACCTGGCCGATGGCCTCGCCATGGCCTGGGGCGGCAACCTCGACGGTCAGCTGGGCGACGGCACGAAGACCCATCGTTTCGCCCCGGTGCTGATGAAGTACGTCAAGGATATCATCCAGGTGGAGGGGTCACGCAACCGCACCTGCGTGCTGCGCAAGGACGGCAGCGTCTGGTGCACGGGCGATGCGGTCTACTACGCTCTGGGCAACGGCAGCACGTTGGATAAGACCACCCTGGTGAAGGTGAACGGCGGCGGTTGCAAGGCCGACGCCGACTGCGCCAACGGCAACAAGTGCCTGGTGGCCAAGTGCGACTCGGGCGCCTGCAAGATCACCAACGCCGCTACGGGCGAGTCCTGTGATGACGGTGACCTGTGCTCGGTCGAAGACAAGTGTGCCAGCGGTGGCGTCTGCACCGCCAAGCCGAAGGATTGCGCCGACAATGACGCCTGCACGGTCAACCCGGTCTGCAACGCTGGCAAGTGTTCGCAGGCTGACAAGGTCAATTGCGACGATGGTGACGCGTGCACCAAGGATGCCTGCGACACCAAGACCGGCGCCTGCAGCCATACCGCCATCGGCGGCTGCACCAAGAAGTGCACCAAAGCCGCCGACTGTGATGACGGCAGCATCTGCACGAAGGACGCATGCGAAGCCGGCGCCTGCAAGCACAGCCCGGCCGCCGAGGCTGCGATCTGCGCTGTCGGTTCCACCTGCAGTTCGGGAACCTGCAAGCCGGTCACCAAGGGCTGGGCGAAGTCCCTGGCGGTCAACTCCTATGGCTACTTCGCCTGCGCCATCACCCACGACAAGAAGGTGGTCTGCTGGGGTCGCAACGACCAGGGCCAGATCGGTGTCGGTACCACCACCAACGCCAAGACCCCCATGGAGGTCAAGGGGCTGACCGACGTGGTTCAGCTGGCGGCGGGCTACCGGCACGTTTGCGCGCTCCTGGCCGGCGGCGGCGTCAAGTGCTGGGGCGACAACGCTGATGGCCAGCTGGGCACCGGCAACAAGACCGATGCCAAGCTGCCGGTCGACGTCAAGGGACTGGGCGCGATTCAATCCTTGAGCGCGGGCAACTACCACACCTGCGCGGTCGGCCTGGACAGCACGGTCAAATGCTGGGGTCGCAACAGCGACGGCCAGTTGGGCAACGGCGTGGCGTCGTTTACCGATGTCACCGCGCCCACGCCCGTGAAGAACCTGGTCAACGTGGTCGAGGTGCAGGCGGGCGCCTACCACAACTGCACACGCACCAAGTCGGGCGCCGTCTGGTGCTGGGGGCGCAACCTCTACTACGAGACCGCAGAGGGCAGCACAGCAGACCAGCCGACACCCGTCGAGTACAAGGGACTCGCAGGTGCCACCGGGCTGGACGTCGGCTACGACCACACCTGCGTCACCGCCGCGGACGGGGTTCGCTGCGTCGGCAGCAACACCTACGGGCAGATCGGCACGGGCGACAAGGTCGCCGCCAAGACGCCGGTGAACATCAAGGGGCTCGTAGGCACCGTGCAGGTCAATCTGGGCAGGCGCCACACGCTGGCGCTGGCGACCAATGGCAGTGGCAAGTCCTGGGGATACAACGATTACGGTCAGCTCGCAGACGGCACCAAGACCCAGCGGCTGTCGCCCGGTGCCATGACCAAACCCGGCAACCTGACCCAGTTGGGCGGCGCCTACTACTTCACCTGCGCGTTGAACTCCGAGGGCCAGATCTGGTGCGTCGGTCGGGGCAGCTACGGGGAGCTGGGCGACGGCTCCGGCAAGGAGAGCCAGTCCTGGAAGCGGGTGGCCATGCCCTGCAAGGTCAACGCCGACTGCGACGGTGGCGCCACCTGCTTCGCTGCGGCTTGCGACGCCGGCACCTGCAAGTGGACCGTCAAGCCGGACGCCTCGTGCAACGACGGCGACGGCTGCACGCTGCAGGATAAGTGCGATGCCGCTGGCGTCTGTATCGGTAAAGCCAAGGACTGCGAGGACGGCAATGTCTGCACCGTGGGCACCACCTGCGATGACGGCAAGTGCGGCAGCGTGTCGACGAAGTCCTGCAATGACTTCGACCCCTGCACAATCGACACCTGCGACGCCAAGACCGGCAAGTGCAGCCACGCCCCCGACGCCGGCTGCACCTTCAAATGCAAGACCGCTGCGGACTGCACCGACGGCAACCTGTGCACGGTCGACACCTGCGACGCCGGCACGGGCAAGTGCAAGCACGCCAATACGCCCGACGGCGCCATCTGCGGCGAGGCCATGACCTGCGGCGGCGGCGCCTGCAAGGCCGCCGGCAAGGGTTGGGCGACGAAGATCGCGGCCCACCCCTACGGCTACGCCTTCTGCGCCGTGCGGGGTGACGCCACAGCAGCCTGCTGGGGCCGGAACACCTGGTACCAGGGCGGCAATGGCAGCTCCGCAGTCGCCACGAAGCCCAAGCCGGTCACCGGACTGAAGGACGTGGCTGGCATCACGCTGGGCTATCAGCACGCCTGCGCCTACGACAAGCAGGGCACCCTGTGGTGCTGGGGCGCCAACGGCGACGGCCAGCTGGGTAAGGAGAGCTCGACCACGGAGAAGACGCCCAAGCAGGTGGCCGGCGCGCCCAAGGTCGTCGACCTGGGCCTGGGCTATGCGCATACCTGTGCGGTCGCGGCCGACACCACGGTCTGGTGCTGGGGCCGCAACACCGACGGCCAGCTCGGCCAGGGCAAGGCCAGCTCGACCGACATCAAGAAGCCGACACAGGTGCCCGGGTTGGCCAATGTGGTCTCTGTGGCCGCCGGTTACTCCCACACCTGCGCCCTGGATTCAGGAGGCGATGTCTGGTGCTGGGGCAGCAGCCACTACTACCATTCTGGTTCGGGCACGGCCGACGTCGTCAAACCCACCAAGTACGCGGGCTTGAGCGGCTCCATCGCCATCAGCCTCGGCTATCACCTCACCTGCGCATTGAACCAGGCGGGCCAGGTGCGCTGCGTGGGCTACAACTACTATGGCCAGGCTGGCGTCGGCAACAAGACCAGCCCGGTCAAGACTCCGACGCTGGTGCCCGCGCTCGGTCCCGTTGGCCAGGTGGCGGCTGGCTACTATGCCTCGTACGCCCTGGCGGCGACAGGTACAGCGTGGGCCGTGGGCCGCAACAACTACGGCCAGCTGGGCGTCGACAACAAGACCGACAGTGTGAAGCCCCTGGCTATGCTCTCGGGTGGTAGCGCGATCCAGGTCGCCACCAGCCGTGGCACGGGCTGCGTGCTCAAGGCCGATGGCTCTGTGTGGTGCGTTGGCTACAACAGCTACGGCGAGTTGGGCAACGGCAAGTCCGGCTTCAGCACCCAGACCACCAAGCTGGCGCCGGTGACCGGCACCACACCGCCGTAATCAGGTTTGAGAGGGAAGCCCGTGCAAGGGCCCGTGGCAGTCAACCGGCCGCCACGGGCCGTACGGGCTGTTCGGCGGCCGATACCTGCGTGCCGGCCTGGACCAGGGGCTTGAGCGGATGGCCGCTGCGGCCGGGATCCATCACGAGGCCGAAGCGGCCTTCGTCCAGCTGCACGCCCGTGCCGATGGGCACCAGGTTGTTGGCGCGCATGGCCGCGTGCAGCCAGGGCATGTCGAAGCCCGGCCCAGGCTCCGCCATGGCCAGCGCGAAGAGATCCGCCAGGCTGCGGCCCTGCGCGCCGGGCTCGGCTCGCCACGCCGCCAGGCCATAGAGCAGGCAGAGCAATCGCGCCACGCCCTTGCAGGCCGCCGGATCGCCGGCCTCGCCGATGCCGTGCACCAGCCCGCAGACCTTGAGGTGGTGGGGCGTCAGGCGCGGCGGATCGCCGCCTGCGCTCTCGGTGGACCAGGTTCGCAGCAGGCGTGGCTCTGCCTCGCTGGCGGCCTTGATGAAGTCGGCCGCGCCCGCGGGGCCAACTCCAACCACGCAGAGGTTCAGGAGCGCATGGGCCGCCGCCCGCCGCACAGGTACGGCGACGCCGAGACTGCGCAGCACCAGGAGGCACTGGCCGGCGGCCATGACCGCAGCCCGTGGCGGCGTGCACGGCTGGTCGTCGATCTCCAGCGCCCGCAACAGCCCTGCCGCGTTGGCGTTCAGGGCGAGCTCCAGCCGGCGGATCACATCGATGCCCGACGGCCAGGGCCAGAGCCCGGGACTGGCGGCGATCTGCTGGGTGGTCGCCTGGGCCTTGCGGACCTGGGCAGCGGCGTAGAGTTCGGAGTCCGGCTTGCGACCATCTCCGCCAGCGCGCGGGGCGGGCAGGGCGCCGCAGCGCAGGCCCGCGGCGGCCAGGGTTCTCAGGGCGATGGGGTCGCCATGGGTGGCGCGCTCAACAGCGTAGGCGAAGGAGAGCAGGTCGGACTCCGAGGGTTCTTCGCCGATCTCGATGGTGGACACGCCTGCCTTGGCCACGGCGGCGACCAGGATCTCGCTGCGCGCCATTGCCACCGCGTCGAGGTGCACCAGCTTGCGATCGCGGAAGATGGCCGGGCCCACAATGGTCAGCGTGTAGGGCGTGCCGGCGTCGGCGAGGGCAGCCGTGGATTGGGCCAGCAGCGCCTGGACCTGGGGCGAATCACCGCCCGACTGCAGGGCCGCTTCGGCGACGTCGGCCAGGGCGACCACGGCCGCCGGCGATCGATCTTCGACATCCTCGGTCGCTGGTGCCGTGTCCTCGGACGCGTCCTCTTCGTCGACGGGCGCCTCGGTCTCTTCTTCCCAGCCATCTTCGAACAGGCTGTCTTCCACCTGGCCCCCCATTCCTTCCTTGCCGACTACCCCTGACCCTTGAGCCGCTTGCGCGCGGCCTTGAGTCGTTCCTTGATGGCCGGCGGTTCGACCAGCTCACCGACGTGAAAGCGCACCGCCTCGGCCAGCAGGTCGGGCTGTGCCTCCAGGGTTCGCAACACCAGCAGCCGCATCTTGGTGTCCACCTCGCGATCGCGGAACAGCGGGACCAGGTATTGCGCGCCCATGCCCTTCCTCATCAGCGCGTGGCAGATCACCGGCACCACCTTGCCCGCCCAGCCCTTGCCCCGGGTCTCGTGCAACGCCTCGGCCAGGCTGCGCAGGGCGCTGGTGGAGCCCTGTTCGGCCAGCGCCTGGATCAGCGGCGCGTTCTCCTGTGGTGTTCGCTGGCTCAGCATCTCCTTGAGGTTGCCTTCCACCCGCGACAGCACCACCGGCGGCGCGTTGCGTAGGATCCACGCGGCCACGCCAGGCGACGACCAGCCGACCAGGTCGGCCCAGCAGGTCGCGTCGGCATCGGCGCCCTTGAGGACCAGAGCCACGCCGCGCGTCACCGCATCGGAGGCGCCAGCGAGGTTGGCGTGGCGCCACAGGTCGCGCGTGCCCACCGCCTGCACCGCGCGGGCGATGCCCTCGGCGGCGCCTTTGGCGGCGGCGCGTGAGAGCAAGCCGTTGGCGACTCCTTTGGTAAAGGGCACGTCCGGCCCGGCGAAGAGCGCGGCCAGCTGTTTGACCGAGTTACCATCCAGGGCCAGGGAGCGCCCGGTGGCCTCGCCCAGGGCGGTCAGATCGATGTTGGCCCGGCCGATGGCCAGCGGCGACTCGTCCGCACCCCCCATGGCGGCGATGGCCTCGGGGGCGCGCAGGTCTCCGCCATGGCCGAAGATGTCCAGGATCGTCCGGGCCACCCCCCCTGGCGTCAGGTTGGCCTGCAGCTCGGCATGCCCGTTGAGCAGCGCGGCGAGGCCCTCAGTCCAGAACACGCCGCCGTCGCATGCCTTGCGCAACGCGGCCAGCACCGGCGGCTGCAGGCGGGCCTGGCCCAGGCGCTTGACCCACGCGTCCATGCGCGCGGCGGCCGGCGCGATCTCGGCAGCTCCGGCACCGCGACTTCGCGCAAAGGCCAGCGTGCGCGTTTGCACGGCCTGGGCCCGCTGCGCGTCCAGTTCGTCCCGTGCGCCCTCGCGCTCGGCGACCATGTCGATGCGGCCGGCCCAATCGCCGCGGCTGTCGATCTCGAAGCCGCCGACGCCATCGCACCACAGCAGGTCACGCAGCTCGCTCACCGCTGCCGGCGAGTCGGCCAGTCCGGCCAGGGTCGTAGCCAGCGAGGCCATCTCTGCAGGTGTACAGCCGGCCAACGGGCGTATGGCTCGGAGCCCGGCGACGGACGCCGGTGGCAGCCAGGCGCCCTTGTGCTCGTCGGCCTCCATGACCACCTCGTCACCGATGCGCAGGCGGCGCCCGTCCAGCTTCAAGACCGAGCCCTCTTCCTTCCAGCGCTTCAACAACGCCACCGCGGCGGCCATCTGCTCGTCGTTTTCGCCGGACGCTGACAGGCCGACGAGCGCATCGAGCGCGGCGCCGATGCCGCCCGTTCCAGCGGGCGCGACCGCGACAGGCTCAGGCGCTTCGGTGGGCGTCGGATCCGCTGGGCTCAAGGGTGCCTCCCGTTCAGGTGAGGATAGGGCAGGGCTGCTGCTTGTGGAAGAGGTGGCCAGCGTCCGACCGCACGCACCCGACGTAGGGGGTCATCGACAACCATCGGAGGGCCCGGCACCATGGCGGCGGTCCTGTGGTGGCGCAGGGCCCACGGGGACTCCGTCATGGCCCGCAGCGTATCGTCCATGCCCAGCTTCCGTCGGCTCCTTCAAGTCGCCACGGTCGCGAGCCTGTTGCCCCTGTACGGCTGCCCCAACGAGGTCCCCGATCAGAGCGCTTTCGGCGACGGCGGCGTCGTTCCTTGGGATGGCGGGGCAGGCACCGATGGGCTGAACGACGGCGAGACAGGCGCGACCGGAGACGCCAGCGCGGCGGTCGACGTCTCGGCTGTACCGGACGGGCAGGCCAAGCAGGACGCCGCCCGATCGGTCGACTCGGCTGCTGTGGATGCCGGCGGGCTCGACATTGCGGCCACCGACTCGGGCAGCCCCGACGCGGGCGCCGTCGACGCCGCGCCGCCCAAGTGCACCTCGGCCGTCGCCTGCAACGACAACAACCCCTGCACCCAGGACGACTGCGTGCCCGCCACCGGCTGCAAGCACACGCCCATCAGCGGCTTCTGTACCGGTAGCGGCTGCACCTTCAACGACACCTGCGTCGCCGGCAAATGCGTGCCCGGGAAGCCGCAATACTTCGCCAACACCTACACGAGTTATGGCCACATCGAGTCCATCGGCTCGATACATGTGCTCTATGGCGGCGCCTTGGCCACGGTGCTCACCACCGCCAACGCCGCCGGCACCGTGCGCCATGGCTGGTATCTACGGGCCGACGCCACCGGCAAGATCGCCAGCAGTAAATCCTTCGACAGCAACGCCAACAGCGGCCTGTACGACATCGAGCCCGTCGCCACCGGCGGCGTGGTGTTGGGAGGTACCGTCTGGTCCACCAACGGCGTCTATAACGGCTGGCTGGTCCGCCTCGATGGCGCCGAACAGCTCACCTGGCAGCAGATCCTGGGCGGCGGCTATACCTCGGCCATCGTCGACGTCCTGCCGGCTGCCGACGGCGGTTTCGTCTTCGCCGGCCACATCTACTACGGCGCCAACCTGCAGGGCTGGCTGGGCAAGGTCACCTCGACCGGTTCACCCGTCTGGGGGCAGGGGCACGGCGGCGCGGCCAGTGATCAGCTGGTCGCGGTCGCGCCCGATACCAGCGGCGGTTACATGGCGACCGGTCATTCCGTGGGCGGGCTCGGTGGCACGGACATCTGGGTCGTGCGCATCGACGCCGGCGGCAACAAGCTCTGGGACAAACACTTCGGCGGCGCCAAGGAGGACTCCGGCGTCTCCATCTCCGGCGCACCGGGCGGCGGGGCGCTCGTCTTTGGCAACAGCGCGTCCAGCGGCGCCGGCGGCTTCGACGCCTGGCTGGGCCACGTCGACGCCCAGGGCAAGCTCTCCTGGAGCAAGACTTATGGTCAGTCCGGCAACGACTGGTTCACCGGTGGCCGCTTCCTGAGCGACGGCAGCACCGTCTTCATCGGCACCACCCAGAGCATGGGCACCGCAGGGGCGAGCCCATGGCTGGCCCGCATCGGCCCCGGCGGACACCTGCTCTGGCAGACCGTGCTGGCCGGCAGCGCCATGGAGTTCGGCCGCGACCTGGCCATCGAGAACTCAGGCCGCATCTCGGTATCCGGCTGGCGCAGCGATGGCAAGAGCCTGAACACGGCCATGCTCTGGCGCACCGACTTCTGGGGCCACGCAGACTGCAAGTCCGCCGCCGCTTGCCTGGGTAAGGGGCCGTCGGGGTGCAATGACACCGACCCGTGTACGGTGGACGCCTGCTCGACCCAGGGCTGTACCCACACCAAGTCGCCCGAAAAGGCCTGGTGCGGCACGGGCAAGTGGTGCATCGCTGGCGCGTGCAAGGCGTGGTGAACGCCCCCCGGACCGTGACGAATCAGGCCGCGCTGGCGTCCGCGGGCCCGGCGACGAAGAGGCGCATGCCATCGCGCAGGGCAAACGCCCCGTGCAGGTACAACCCAGGCAGCCACAGCGGCACGCCGATGAGCTCGGTATTGCCGTAGGCCACCAGGCCGCCAGCGCCGAGCGCCGCTTCGGCCAAGGTGCCACCCAGGGCGAGAAGCACGGCGATGATGGTCATGAAGACGCGCTCCCGCGCCAGCGCCAGGCGGAGCAGGAATGTGCCCCCGAACAGCCAGGTCAGCACATCGGGGTTATCGTTGCCGAACCCACTGATCAGGTAGACGAAAGCGAAGAGCAACATCGAATCCAAGAGCTCGCCGGCCGACCCGGGCCCGGCGCAATATACGCGCTCGATGGAAGCGGGCAGCCAGCGCACCAGGCCCGCATAGAGCAGCGCCATGCCGGCAAACGCCACCGCGAAGCCCGGGAAGGTCCACCAGGGCTGGCCAAAGAGCCACGGCGTCGGGTAGCTGAGTGTGCCCGTGGTGACGTGGTTGAGATCGCAAATCGTCGCCAGGGCGGCACCGAGCAGCGCGATGATGGCCACGGATGGGAGGGTGGGGCGCAGCATCAGGAGCCCCCCGCGCTCGCCAGGTCGTCGGCCTTCACAGCCCAGGTTCTCAGGCCCTGCAGCATGGTTGCCTCCACGGGCGTCGAATCGTCGCGCGACGCCGGAAAATGATGCGGCGCGAGGCTAGCATGTGGGTACAACAGCGCGCACCCGCCGGCGAGAGCATCGATGCCAGACGACAGGTCCAACGCCTTCGAGCGACTGACGCTCTATGTGGTCAGCGGTACGGGCAACTCCTGGCGAGCGGCCGCCTGGTTGGGTGAAGTGGCTCGCGAGCGCGGGCTGGCGGTGAGCCAGCGACCGGCCGACCGGGCGGCCTTCGACGCTGAGCTGCAGCCCGGCCCCGAACAACTGCTCGGTCTGGCCATGCCGACCCACGGCTTCACCGCGCCCTGGGCCATGATGAAGTTCGCCGTCCGCGTGCCGCGCGCAAAAGGCGCAAGCGCCATCTGCCTGACCACCAGGGCCAGCGTGAAGATCCTGGGTTGGGTCACTCCTGGCGTGTCCGGCACCGCGTGGCTGCTGATCGGGCTGATCCTGGCGCTCAAGGGCTACCGCATCTTCGGCTTCACGGGCGTCGACATGCCCTCGAACTGGGTCCAGGTGCATCCCCGCCTGCCCGAGCGCATGGTCGAGGCGATCTCCGCCCGCACCCGACCCAGGGTGGAGCGCTTCGCCCACAGGGTCCTCGACGGGCGGCGCCACCTCGCGTCTTGGAGCAACATCTGGGACCTGGCCTGGGGTCTGCCTTTGATTCCGATCTCCCTGCTCTACCTGGTCTATGGGCGCATCGGCTTCGGCAAGGTCTTCTTCGCCAACGACGACTGCAACTCCTGCGGCCTCTGCGCGCGCAACTGCGCCGAAGGTGGGGTCATCATGTGGGGCGGCGAAAAGACCGGCAGGCCCCATTGGACCTGGCATTGCGAGAGCTGCAATCGCTGCATGGCCTACTGTCCCCAGCAGGCCATCGACGTCAGCCACAGCTGGCTGGTGCTGATGTGCGCCGCGGCGTTCCTGCCCATGGGCGAATGGTTGGCTGCGTGGGGACTGACCCTGGTGCCCGCGGCGACCTTCCTGGCCCATCCCGTGACCCACATCGTGCTCCTGTTGGCCTGGTGGTGGGTGGCTATGATCGCCCTTGGTGTCGGACTGCACGGCATGGCCCGGGTGGGCTGGCTGAACACGGCGTTGCGATGGACGTCGTTGACGCGCCTGTTCGGCAACTATCACGAGCCGCAGACTCGTCAGAAAGACCTGTCGCCACCGCAACGGAAGAAGCGCAAACAGCGGCAGGATGCTTGAGCCAGTCAAGATTTGCACGCGCTACCTGGCCTGCCCGATACGTCTGCCTGCGCGCCGCAGGTCGTCTGCGGTCGCGACCGAACCCGGCGCTGCTTCCAGCACCAGGTCTGCGCCCAGGGCGCGCCGACCGGCATCATCGAGTGCGTCGACGCCGCAAACCACGGCCAGCCGCGCGCCCACTTGTCTTGCGCGTTTGGCGACCTCGGCGACCACTTTGCCGTGCAACGTCTGCGAATCGAGGCGTCCTTCGCCCGTGACCACCATCTGGCATCCGCCCAAGGCGGCATCGAAGCCGGTCAGGTCGCAGATGGCCGCAGCGCCGCTCACAAGCGAACCGCCCAGAAGGGCCAGCGCGTAGCCCAGACCGCCCGCAGCGCCGGCGCCTGGTGCCCGTCGCAGCGCGCGGTCGGCGCCGCCTTCTTCTGCCAGCGCGGCCATCCTGCTCAGTCCCAGTTCCAACTCCGCCGACAGGGCCTCGTCGGCGCCCTTCTGGGCCATGTACAGGCGGGCGCCATCAGGCCCGAGCAGAGGTGACGCCACGTCGCAGAGGACCTCGAGCTGTAGCCCACGCACGTGCTGCTGAGCCGGCGCCAGGTCCAGCGAGGCCAGCTCGAGCAGGCCGCGACCTCCCGCCGCGACAGGCTGTCCAGACCCGTTCGGTGCCACTGCGCCGAGCGCGATCAGCAGCCCCAGCCCGCCATCGACCGTGGCGCTGCCGCCCAGGCCCACCAGCACCTTGCGGGCGCCAGCATGGCGTGCCGCGTCCAACACAGGGCCCAGGCCACGAGTCGTGGTGCGCAGCGGACTCCGCTGCTCTCCGTCGAGCCCGTGCAAACCGCAGATGGCGGCGCTCTCGATGACCGCGGTGCCGTTGTCCAGCAGCGCGAATGCCGCTCCGGCGGCGTGCCCCAGGGCATCGCAAGTCGGCACCTCGATTCGCCTGCCGTGGTGGTTGTTCAACACAACGTCCAGCGTGCCGTCGCCACCGTCGGCCAGGGGCAGGCAGCGGATCGCGGCGCTCGGTCGGACGTCGGCGAGACCGGCGGCGATGGCGCTGGCGACCGCCTCGGCGCCAAGTGTTCCCTTGAACTTGTCCGGCGCGATGAGCACGGGCGTCTCCGGGGCCAGGTCCTTAGCGTTTAGCATCATAAATGCTAAACGCTAAGGACCTGGCCCCCCAGACGCGGGCAAAGAGGACACCCATGAAACGAGCGCTCAGTGTGATCATCGTCGCCACTTGCCTGGCGAGTGCAATGGCCTGTAGCAGCGAGAGCCCTGCGCCGGCGGATACCGGTACTGGGGATGCCGGTGCGGACATCGTCGCAGACGCCAGCGTCAGCCAGGACACGGTCGCCGTGGCCGATACGGCGCAGGTGGAGCCGACCGACGTGAGCGATGTTTCGGCCTCCCCCGACGCCGCTCCCGATACCGGCAAGGCTGACGACGTGGTCGATACGTCTCCTTCGCCTGACGTGGCCATGGATTCGGATGAGGGCGCTGAGGTCGACGCGGCCGATCCGGTGGATACGACGGTCGCCGACGCACAGGCCGATGCCGCCGTCATCCAAGATGCGGCCAGTGACGCAGGTGGCAGTCCGGATGTCGTCAGTTCCGATGCAGCCGGTTCCGATGTCGGCGGCGCCGACGCCGGCGGCGGGTTTGGCTATGGTGGCGCGCCAATCTCCCTGGAAAAACTTGCTGACACCTACCTGGATGCCGGCTGCAAGGCCCTCTTTGCGTGCAAGGTCGCCGGCGGCGCCAAACCGACCGCCGAGTACAACTCGGTGAGCGGCTGCGCGGCGATTCAAGCCGGTGAGGGCGGTGGTCAGAAGTACGCCCAGCTGGTGGCCGCGACGAAGGTTGGCACGGTGTTGTACGACGCCGCCGCCGCAGGCACCTGCCTGGCCGCCTGGACGGCCACTTGTGTCACCTGGCAGGCCGCCAAGATGCCCGCGGTCTGCGACGGCATGTTCAAGGGCACCGTGGCGCTGGGCGCCGCGTGCAAGCTCAACGGCGCGTGCCTGTCCGGCTACTGCCAGCTGCCGGAGTCGGCATGCCCGGGCGTGTGCAAGACCCCCGGCCAGGTTGGCGTCAGCTGCGCGTTGAGCGCCGCGTGCGCCCCGGGTCTGGTTTGCTTCGGCGGCAAGTGCGTCGCCGACAAGCCGGCCAAGCAAGGTGCCCCATGTGGGTTCGGCCTGCCCTGCGCCGACGGGCTGTGGTGCGCCATGGCCGCTGGCAAAGGAACCTGTCTGCCCCTGGCCAGCAAGGGTGGCCCCTGCCTCAACAGCACCGGGTGCGCCGCTGGCCTGACGTGCGTGGTCGTCAACGCCGGCAAACCCGGTACGTGCGCCACGCCAGGCGCCGTGGGCGCAGCGTGCAGCTACAAGGCCTTCCCGGATCCCACCGCCTGCGTGGCCGGCGCCGTCTGCATCCCAGATGGCAACGCAGGCAAGTGTGCCGCCAAAGGAACCGCCGGTCAGGCGTGCTTCACCACGAAGCAGTGTGTCGGATTGGACGCGATATGCGTCGGTGCGAAGGACGGCAAGGCGGGCACCTGTGCGCCCTTGCCCGGCGCTGGCGATGCCTGCACGCCGCCGGATTTCAAGACCGGTATGATCTACGCCTGCCTGCCGCCCGCAATCTGCGTGGCCAGCAAGTGCACCCTGCTGCCAGGTGACGGACAGAAGTGCTTGCAGGGCCTGGAGATGCCTGGCTGCGCCAAGGGTCTGGTTTGCGGCGCCAACAAGGTGTGCGGTCCGCCGCCCGGCGAAGGCAAGCCCTGCACGACGCTCTGCCAGCCAGGGCTGACGTGCAAGTTCAACGGCAAGAGCGGTGTGTGCACCAAGCCGCTGTGCATCTGAAGCACACCTGGGGCACGGAGAATTCATGGCCCGCATCCTTGTGACTCGCCGCTTCCCCGGCCCCGGTCTGGAGCACCTCCTGGCCTCTCAGCACGAGGTGCACATCGGCGGTGACCGATCTCTCGACCACGCCGAATTGCTGACCGCTGTGCCCGGCGCCCACGCCATCGTCTGCCAGCTGGACGAGCCTATGGACGCCCAGGTCATGGCCGCCGCCGGGTCGCAATTGCGCATCATCAGCAACTACGCCGTGGGCACCGACAACATCGACCTCGCCGCAGCCACGGCGCGCGGCGTCCACGTCGGCCACACCCCCGGCGTGCTCACCGAAGCGACCGCCGACATCGCCTGGGCGCTGCTGATGGCCGTCGCCCGTCGGGTGGTCGAAGGCGACAGTTTTGCTCGCGGCGGCGACTGGCAGGGATGGGATCCGGCCATGTTGCTTGGCCATGACCTGCACGGTCGCACCCTGGCCATCGTCGGTGCAGGACGTATCGGTCGTGCGGTGGCGCGGCGCGCCCATGGCTGGCAGATGAAGGTGTTGTACGTGGCCCGCAACGAGCGGCCGGACTGGGAGCACGACCTGGGCGCCCGCCGGGCGACGCTCGAGGATGCGCTGGCCGCGGCCGACATCGTGTCCTTGCACGTGCCGTTGACCGCACAGACTCGGCATCTCCTGAACGCGGAGCGCTTTGGACTGATGAAACCAGGCGCGCTCCTCATCAACACCGCCCGCGGCCCGGTCATCGACGAAGACGCGCTCGTCGACGTGCTGGAATCGGGTCGCCTGGCCGGGGTGGGGCTGGATGTGCACGAGCGGGAGCCGGTCGTACATCCGCGCCTGCTGAGTTCGACGCGCGCGGTCCTGCTGCCGCACCTGGGTTCAGCGACCCTGGGCACGCGCCATCGCATGGGCGAGCTGGCCGCGGCCAATGTGCTGGCGGTGCTGGCGGGCGAGCCGCCGGTTCACGCGGTCAACGCGCTGTAGTCGACCACGCCACGTTGCCCATCTCCGCGCCGTCATAGCCGCCGAGCGCCTCCACATCCGCGCGGAACGCCGGATCTGCCAGCACCTGCCGCAACAACACCACCCGCCGGTCATCCCAGAAGCGCTCGGGCACGCACAGGTCGTAGCGCTCGCGGGCCACGGGCACGAAGTCCAGGTCCAAGGCGTTGGCCGCGGCCAGGATGCCCAGCCCGGTATCGGCGGTGCCGGCGCGGACCTGCACCGCCACGCCTGTGTGGGTGTACTCGTCGACTTCGTAGCCGGTGATCTCAGACGGGTCGATGCCCGCTTGCTGCAAGTGGTGGTCCAGCAGCAGGCGAGTGCCTGAGCCCGCCTGCCGGTTGACGAAGACCACGTCCGATTGCGTCAAGCTGCTGAGTCCGTCGATGTTCTTGGGATTGCCGCGCGGCACCATCAGGCCCTGCTCCCGCCAGGCCAGGGTGAGCAGGCGGGCGGGCAGGGTCCCCAGATAGCGTTGCAGCCAGGCCACGTTATACTCGCCACTGGCCGGATCCAGCAGATGGCAGCCGCCGAGATGCCCTTGACCCTCGGCCAGCGCCACCAGGCCGGCCACCGAGCCGATGGCCGACGACGACACGCGAATCCAGGGCGCCACGGCTTTCATGCGATCGGCGAGCAGATCCAGGGTGACGTCGTGGCTGCCGGTGAGTACCAGGGTGTCGTCCAGGCCGCTCGCCGGCCACAAAAGCTCGGCCTGTTGCGGCGCGCCCTGTTCGATCCCCTCGCTATCTGCCGGAACGCGAATGATGCCGTCTGCCCGCACCATGGAGGTCACCAGGCCGGCCCCCCGCTTCAACGGTGTGGCCACCACCCGATCACCGACGCGGCCCAGGTGTACGCGCAGGAACTCCTCGCGGCCCAGCTTCGACGGCAGGTGCCGACCGGGTTGCACCTCGGCGGTCGGCCGCCGGGCGGGTAGCTGGCCCTGCATCCAGGCCAGGGCGGGGGCGATGAACTGGTCGAAGGCGACCCAGGCCGAGACCGGGAATCCCGGCGTGCCCACGACCGGCTTTCCGGCGGCACGACCCAGGATCGTGGGTTTGCCAGGCATCACCGCGACGCCGTGGGTCAACACTTCGCCCAGCTCGGCCAGCACGTGCACGGTGTGGTCGCGCGTGCCGGCCGACGCGCCTGCGTTGAGCACCACCATGTGGGCGTCCGAGTCCAGGGCTTCGACCATCGCGGCGCGGATGGCGCCGTGGTGATCCGGCTGCAGGGGCAGGGTCGTGGGCAGGGCGCCGGCATCGACGGCCAGCGCGCAGAGCAGAACCGAGTTGGATTCGATGATGGCGCCGGGCTCAGGCGGTGTGTCGCGGGCATCCTGCCACTGCACCAGTTCGCTGCCGGTGGGGATGACGGCCACTCGCGGGCGGCTCAACACGGTGAGTTCGAAGACGCCTGCGTTCAGCAGCGCCGCCAGATCGGTCGCCCGCAGGCGGTGATGTCGAGCCAGCACCATCTCGCCAGCCACCACGTCCTCGCCGACGCGGCGCACGTGCTGCCACGGGAACGCAGGCGAGCGCAGCTCGACGGTGGCGTCGTCGACCTGGTGGACCTGCTCGATCATGATGACCGAATCGCTGCCATGGGGCACCGCGCCGCCGGTGTTGATGAAATGGGCATCGAAGCCCAGGCGCAGGCGCAGCGGTTGCTCGTCGCTGGCGCCAAAGGTGCGCTCGGCGCGCACTGCGATGCCGTCCATGGCGGCGCCGAGGTAGGAAGGCGATGACAGGCGGGCGAAAACGGCCTCTGCGGTGACCCGGCCCATGGCTTCGGCCGTAACGACGGTCTCGTCGCCGACCAGCGCGGTCCAGTCGAACGCCTGCTGCCAGTTCGCGCGAGCGTCTGATAGCGACTGCATATCCAGGTAGGTATTTCGCTTCATGGTCGCTCGTCGGGGTGGCCGGCTGCAGACTCGGCAGACGCCGCGCCGGGGCGCAGGATCGAGTCGCCGGCCAGGCTGGCCGGTTCGTAACGGATGTCCAGCGACAGGCGGGCCAGATCCGGCGACATATTGGACCAGGCGCAGTGCACTGTGGCGGCGTTGAAGAGCAGGGCGGCACCCGGTCGGGCGTGCCCGGTGTGCCAGCGAACGTCACGCGGCATGTCGATGCCGGTGCCGGCGTCGATGTGGGCCCACCGCTGACGATGGGAGCCAGCGACGACGCCCAAGGGACCGACGGGCAATGGGGTGTCGGATAGCGGCACCCAGACGGTCCACATGCGCGGACAGTCGGGCAGGTAGAAGGTGTCCTGGTGTGGGCGGGTCGTATGCTCGGGGCTGCCCGGGAGTTTCAGCCAGCAATGGTTGGACGTAGCCACCGCCATGGGTTCGCCCGCCACCGCCTGCAGGGCTGCCATGAGACCGTCGAATCGGGCCAGATTGTGGAAGTCGTCGCTGGTATTGACGGCCCGCTGCAGCTCGATCCAGTCGGGATCGTCCCAACCACGTCCGGTCATGCGCGCCCCTGGCCGGGCCAGCACACGCGGCGGATTGCCCGGCTCGGCCAGCACCCAGCCCCACCGCTCGGATTGCTCGCGCACGAAGGCGCGCACCGCATCGACCAGCGGAATGGGCAGCACGTCGGGCAGGTAGATGTAGCCCAGCTCGCCAGCCAACTCGGCCAGGGCGCTCGGATTGTCCAACAGCGCCGACGCGTCGCGAAAAGGCGCCGTGGGAAAGTCGGTCGCGAGCAGGGGGCGTTGCAGCAGGGGGGCGGGGGGCGGCATGGCCCGAATCTGCCACAGGCGGGGCGATGTCGGAATGCGAACCTGGAGATGCGTTCGATGATCGGGAGAGAACGCAGGAATATTGAATGCTTCTGGCCGCCTTCCTACCGCTTCCAAGGGCCGATACGGCATGATGTTCCGGCGGCAAATCCCGACCCCGCCGCTCCGGAGACGATCGATGATTCTGCCCCACGGCCCCCGTTCGCCGGGCCTGAATGTGCGTTTGTGTGCCTGTCTGTCAGCCCTGTTGATGGCGGCCGCCTGCTCGCAAGTCGGATCTGCAGGCAGCGATCCCAACGTCGGCGGCGAGGCCCCCGAGTGCGAGCTCGCGGCGGACTGCAGCGCGGCGTTTACCGATGTGCCCGAGTGTCGGCAGATCGCCTGCACCGACGGCGCCTGCGTGCTCGCCGCGATAACCGACGACAGCGCCTGCGGTGAGGCGACCTGCAGCGGTAGCGCCGCTACACCGGCGTACCAGTCTGCCGGATCCTGCAAGGGCGGCGTCTGCCAGCCCGCCGCCGCCGCGCCATGCGCCGCGTCCACCTGCCAGAAGGCGACCTGTGATGCCAAGACCGGCTGCGGCGTGGTCGATGACGACGGCGCCGCCTGTGATGCCGATGGCGACGCCTGCACCGCCAGCGACAGTTGCGCCGCCGGAGCCTGTGCTGCGGGCCAGGCTGTGGCGTGTGATGACAAGCTGGACTGTACCAAGGACGCCTGCGACCCCAAGACCGGCAAATGTACGCATACCGCCGTCGCCGATGGCCAGGATTGCGACGATGACGATGACTGCACCACAGACGATGCCTGCGAGGCCGGCAAGTGCGCCGGTCTGGCCAAGGACTGCGACGACGACGACGTATGCACCGACGACGCCTGCGAGGCGGGCAAGTGCACGACCAAGAACAGCAACGGCGGCGACTGCGACGACGACGACGCCTGCACCGGCAGCGATCACTGCGACGCGGGGCAATGCGCGGGGTTGCAGATCGACTGCGACGACAAGAACCCCTGCACCGACGACACGTGCGACGCCAAGTCGGGCTGCAGCCACGCCAACAACAGCGCCGCGTGCGACGATGGCAACCCCTGCACCAAGGGCGATGTCTGCGCTGCGGGCGCCTGCAAGTCCGGCGGGACCATCTGCCTGTGCAAGACGGACGCGGACTGCGCCGCGCAGGCGGGCAACGACCTGTGCAAGGGCACCCTCTACTGCGACAAGTCAGGCGGCGCCGCCAGCTGCAAGCTCAAGCCCGATACGGCCGTGGTCTGCCCCTCGCCCGGCGCCTGCCAGGCGGCGACCTGCCAGCCCAAGACCGGCAAGTGCGCCAACCAGCCTGCCAATGAGGGCAAGGCCTGCGAAGACGACGACGCGTGTACCAAGATCAGCGCCTGCAAGGCGGGCAGCTGCGCGGGCACGGCCATCACCTGCGACGACGGCAACGCGTGCACCACCGACAGCTGCGACAAGGCCAAGGGCTGTCAGAACAAGTCGGCTTCCGGAGCGTGCGACGACGGGTCGAAGTGCACCAAAGACGACGTCTGCACCGGCGGCAAGTGTGCCGGCAAGGCCATCGTCTGCGACGACAAGAACCCATGCACCAAGGACGCCTGCGATGCCAAGAGCGGCTGCAGCCACAACGCGACCAGCGGCGTCTGCGATGACGGCAACGTCTGCACCCAGGGCGATGCCTGCACGGCCGGCGCCTGCAAGGGCGGTCCCGCCAAGAAATGCGACGACGGCAAGGCGTGCACGGTGGACGCTTGCGAGGCCAAGACCGGCTGCACCGCCGACCCCAAGGGCGCCGACGGCAAGGCCTGCGACGACGGCGACTCCTGCACCACTGGTGATGCCTGCGCCAGCGGCAAATGCGCCGCCGGCAAGAAGGTCGTCTGCGATGACGGCAAGAACTGCACCACCGACGCCTGCGTGAACAACAAGGGCTGCACGCACACCAAGATCGCAGGTTGCGTCAGCTGCACCGGGCCCACCTGCCCGGGCACGCCGGCGCCGACGTGGAAGGTCAAGGACGTCAACAGCAGCTCAGCCACCCACAACAAGACGGTGGGCATTGGCGACTTCAAGGGCAGCGTGGTGGCGGTGGTCTCCATCCACGATTACTGACCGGCCTGTCAGGCCCAGGTTGGGCAGCTCGACAAGATCATCAAAAACCTCAAAGCCAAGGGCCATAAGGTCGCCGGACTGGCGCTGGCGCATCCTTCCTTTGCCAACTTCCTGACGTTCACCACCAACAAGACCGACCAGCCGGTGCTCAAGGATACCAAGGCCGATGGCGCCTGGAATGCGTGCGGCTTCTCGGCCCGAGAGCAGTGGATCGTCTATGACAAGCAGGGCAAGGTGCACCAATTCTACAAGCCTTGGGGCAGCCCCGACCTGAACATCAACAACTCGGCCGGCCAGAAGAAGTTGAGCGACCTGCTGGTTTCGCTGCAGTAGAGGGGGCGCGCGGCGTCTGGGGCGCGTTCAGGGAAAGCGCAGCACCTGCACCGGTGCGCCTTCGTCCAGACCTTCGCTGTCGGCTGTCACCACCACCAGTCCGTCGCCCTGCACCAGGGTTCGGATCAGTCCGGACTTGCCGAAGATGGGTTCGGCCCGCCAGCCGTCCTCCTGCTCCACCAGGCGTACACGCACATACTCCCGACGTCCCGGCACCGAGGGCAGGTTGCGACCCAGGACCGCCTGCTGACGGCCAAAACGCGTGAACGCCCGCGCCGGACGGCCGAGCATGCGCTCGAGCATGGGCTCGACGAAGAGGTGGAAGGCGACCATGCACGAGGTGACCTGGCCGGGCAGACCCAGCAGGTGACCGGCGCTTGCGCTGACCCAGATGAAGGGTTTACCGGGTGCCACCGCCACCCCATGCACCCACATATCCGCGCCTGGTTGGGCCAGGAAGACCTCGGCGGTCAGGTCGCGCACGCCCATGGACGAGCCGCCGGACAGGAGCACCAGGTCCGAGCGTTGCACCGCGTCGGTGACGGCGGCGTGTAGCGCTTCGGGCTGGTCGATCACCAGGCCGCAGGGCACGGGCAGGCCGCCGGCGGCGTGCACCTGGGCGGCCAGGGTGTGGCTGTTGACGTCGCGCACCTGGCCGGGCCGCAGGGGCACGTCGATAGGCACCACCTCGTCGCCGGTGGACAGGATCGCCACGCGCGGCCGGGCGATGACCTCCACACGATGCACACCCAGGGACGCCAGCAGGCCCACATCCTGTGGGCGCAGACGTTGACCCGCGGGCAACATCTTCTGGCCCGCGCTGGCGTCGTCGTCAGCGCCCAGCACGTACTGCCCGGGTGCGCCGGGTCGAGTGACCTCGATGCTGCCATCGGCCAGTGCGCGGGTATGTTCCACCATGACCACCGCATCGGCGCCCGCGGGGATCATGCCGCCGGTGCCGATGCGCAGGCAGTGGCCGGGCCGTACGCTCAGGTCCGGCGCCTGCCCCATGGCCACCTCGCCGGCCAGCTGCAGGTAGACGGGGGCGTTCTCGCCGGCGCCGAAGGTGTCGCGTCCGCGCACGGCGTAGCCATCCATGGTGGAGCGCGCGAACCCCGGCAGGTCGGCATCGGCGACCAGATCGGCGGCCAGAGTCCGACCCGCGGCTTCGGCCAGTTCCACCCCCTCGGAGGGACCCGTATGGATGCCCTCGGCGCGGGTATGCACCTGCTCGAGACGTTGGACCTGGAAGAAGGGCTTCACCGCTGGCACTCCCCTGGCGACGGCCCGATGAGTAACAGAAGCGCGGCAGCGCCGCCAAGGGGGAGGCGGCTCTCGCCCAGGCTGACCGCCGCATGTTCGACCGTGGCGGCCCCAGTTGGGACGGGATAGGCTGCCGACCGCCACCGGCAACGCCGCAGGAGTCGTCATGAAGACCGAATCCATCACGTTCTACAACGAAGAGGGCATCGCCCTGGCCGGCCGCATTCACCGGCCCATCGACGACGCGCCGGTGGCCTGGGCGCTCTTTGCCCACTGCTTCACCTGCAGCAAGGATCTGCGCGTCACGCGGCTGATCAGCGAGTCGCTGGCCGAGCAGGGCATCGGCACGCTGCGATTCGATTTCACCGGGCTGGGAGAGAGTCAAGGGGACTTCTCGGATACCGGCTTCGCCAGCCAGGTCTCGGACCTGGTCGCCGCTGCGCAGTGGATGGAAGACAACCTCGGCGCGCCGGCGCTGCTGGTCGGCCACTCTCTGGGCGGTGCTGCGGTGCTGCGTGCGGCGGGTTCACTTTCCTCCGTCACGGCTGTGGCCACCATTGGCGCGCCGTCGACCCCCGCCCACGTCAAGCACCTCTTCGGCGAGCACTGCCATATCATCGAGCAGGATGGCGAGGCCGACGTGCCCATCGGCGGTCGCACCTTCAAGATCAAGCGGCAATTCCTCGAGGACATCGAAGCGCACCCCATGGAGCAGGTCATCGGCGACCTGCGCCGCGCCTTGCTGGTCTTTCACGCACCGCTGGACCAGGTGGTGGGGTTGGACAACGCCCGGGGCATCTTCCAGGCTGCCCGTCACCCCAAGAGCTTCGTCTCCCTGGATGGCGCCGACCACCTGCTGACCCGACCCGCCGACGCCCGTTATGTCGGCGCGGTCCTGTCCGCCTGGGCCATGCGCTACATCCACACGGGCGAGGCGCGACTGGCCAACCTGGACGCCAGGGGGCACCAGGTGGTGGTCGGCATCGGACACGAGCACTACCGCACCGAGGCCCTGGCGGGCGGCCACCCGCTGGTCATGGACGAGCCGCAATCCCTGGGCGGTACGGATCTCGGCGCCAGCCCCTACGACCTGATCCTGGCCGGTCTCGGCGGCTGCACCGCCATCACGTTGCGCATGTACGCCGATCGCAAGGAGTGGCCGCTGGAAGAAGTGCATGTGCGGCTGACCCACAAGAAGATGCACGCCTCGGATTGCGCCGAGTGTGAGACCACCGAAGGGCGCATCGACGTGATTCGCCGCGAGGTGCAGCTGATGGGCCCGCTTGACGACAAACAGCGCAGCCGCCTGCTGGCCATCGCCGACCGCTGCCCCGTGCATCGCACCTTCCACGGCGAGATCGAGGTGTTGACCTCGTTGGTGTGACGGCCGACCCGCGGCCGCCTGCGCTCCAGCAGGCGATGCGCTAGTCTGCGTGGATGAAAGGCACCCTCGACATCACCCGCCGCGTGTTTCGCTGGCGGGCCATTGTCTTCGCGACCACCTGGGTGGCCTATGCCTCGTTCTACCTGACCCGCAAGAACTACAGCGTCGCCCAGCCCGCCTTCATGGAGGAGTACGGCTGGACCCGCCAGGATGTGGGCCTCATCGTTACCGCATACCTCACCGCCTACGCCATCGGCCAGTTTGGCAATGGGGTGCTGGCCGACCGGCTGGGTAGCCGACGCATGCTCGCGCTCGGCTTCGCGCTGACGGTGACCATGAGCGTGGCCCTGGGCATGGTCGGCGCGGTCGCGGCCATGGCGGTGCTGTACGGCATCAACGGCTATGCCCAGAGCACCGGATGGCCGTCGGTGACCCGGGCCATGGCGAACTGGTTTCCGGTCGCCGTGCGCGGCCGCGTCATGGGCTGGTGGGGGACCAATTACCCGGTCGGCGATGCCGCCGCGACCGCCCTGGCCGCGTTCGTCCTGGCCGCCTGGGGTTGGCGGGCGGCGTTCTGGTTGCCCGCTGTGGCGGCGGCCGTCATCGGCGTCGTGGTGGTCCTGCTGCTGCGCGACCGACCTGAAGACGTGGGGCTGCCGGGTGGCGACGGCGACACGGGCGGCGCCGACGCAGAGATCCCGGACGAGTCGCCCGGGGCGGGGCAGGGCGCAGCGGTCGCGTTGCCCCTGCGCGTGGTCCTGGGCGATGTCCGGGTATGGACGCTCGCGGGCGCTTACTTCTGCCTGAAGTTCGTGCGCTACACCTTCATCTTCTGGATCGGCATCTGGTTCGTCGAGGAACACGGCTTCAGCGTCGCCGAAGCGGGAATGTTGCAGGTCGCCTTCCCCCTGGCTGGGGTGGCCGGCACCGTGTTCAGCGGCTGGCTCTCCGACCGCTTCTTCGATGCCCGTCGGGCGCCGGTCGCCGTCGGCATGCTGGTCGGCTTGATGATCGCCCTCTTCGTCTTCCTGGGCCTGCCCGGCGACGGCCTGCTGCTGGCCATCGGCATGGGCGCCATCGGCTTCCTGCTCTACGGCCCGGACATGCTGGTGGCGGGCACCGCCGCCATGGATTTCGGCTCCCGACACGCCGCCGCCACCGTCGCTGGCTTCGTCAACGGCTCGGGCTCGGTCGGTGCAGCGCTCAGCGGCGTGGTGGTCGCAGCGGTCGCCGATGCCTGGGGCTGGTCGGCGGTCTTCTACCTGCTCATGGCCATGGCCATCGCCTGCGCCGCGGTCATGGCCACCCTCTGGAACGCCCGCGGAGACGACGCGCCGCCTTCGGCCTTTTCCCGGGCGCGCCAGTGACCTAGTCTTTGCCTCCCTCCGCCCGAGGGACAGTCCAAGGAAACCTCGCCGCCATGACCATCGCCCACAGCGCCAGCCCCCCATCGAAGCCGACCGACCGTGGCCCCCCACTTGCCGACGACCTACGTCATGACTGGCAGCCCACCGAGGTGCTCGCCCTCTTCGAGCTGCCCTTCTTCGACCTGCTCTTCGAGGCCCACCGCCTGCACCGGGCGCACTTCGACCCGAACCGGATCCAGCGCTCGCAGCTGCTGTCCATCAAGACCGGCGGCTGTGGCGAGGACTGCAAGTACTGTCCCCAGTCGGCGCACTACGATACGGGTCTGGACTCCGACAAGCTGCTCGCCATGGACGCCGTGCTGGATGCCGCCAGGGGGGCGGCAGAGGGCGGGGCCTCTCGCTTCTGCATGGGTGCGGCGTGGCGCAATCCGCGTGACAAGGACATCGACGTCATCATCCAGATGGTCCAGGAGGTGGGCGCCCTGGGCCTGGAGACCTGCATGACACTGGGCATGTTGACCGACGCCCAGGCCGCCAGGCTCGCCGACGCCGGGCTGGACTATTACAACCACAACATCGACACCTCCGAAGCCTTCTACGGCGAGATCATCACCACGCGCACCTATCGCGACCGCCTGGACACGCTGGCCCGGGTGCGCGACGCCGGCATGAAGGTCTGCTCCGGTGGCATCGTCGGCATGGGCGAGCGGCGGCAGGATCGCGGCGAGATGTTGCGCACCCTGGCCAACCAGCCCGCCCACCCCGAGAGCGTGCCCATCAACCTGCTGGTACAGGTGCCCGGCACGCCGCTGGACGATGTGGCGCCCCTGGATCCCTTCGAGTTCGTGCGCACCATCGCCGTGGCCAGGATCCTGATGCCCCGCTCCTTCGTGCGCCTGTCGGCTGGTCGCGAGGACATGAGCGATGAGATTCAGGCGCTGGCCTTCTTCGCCGGCGCCAACTCGGTGTTCTGCGGCGAGCGCCTGCTGACCACCGACAATCCGGCCCCCGATCGCGACCACCTTCTGTTCGAAAGGCTCGGCTTGCAGGCGTTGTAGAGCGTAACGATTTCACGCTGTCGCCGTCCCTTTCATTGTCGCCCCATAACGGAGCGATGACCCTCTTGTTGGGAAGAGCCACGCGGCGATGTGCGTCGCGTGGTGCCGGCACGAGGGGCGGGAGAGCACCATGAACGCCCATCACATCGCCGCGATATCAGCCGTGGCCGTCTTTGTCGTCGCCTGTGGTCACGAACGGCCATCGACGCGAGTCGCCTCGACGACCCCAGCCATGGAGCAGAAGATGCCGCTGCCAAGCGAAGCCAAGATGCGCAAGCTGACGCCCGAAGAGGAGCGCGTCATCGTACACAAGGGCACCGAGCGCGCCTTCACCGGCAAATATCACAACCACAAAGGCGACGGCACCTATCGCTGCAAGCGTTGCGACAACCCCCTCTTCGCCTCGGACGCCAAATTCGATTCGGGTAGCGGCTGGCCCAGCTTCGACAAGGCCCTGCCAGGCGGCATCGAAGAGCGTCCGGATGCCGATGGCAGCCGCGTCGAGATCGTCTGCGCCCGCTGCAAGGGCCACCTGGGACACGTGTTTCGCGGTGAAGGATTCACCTCGCAGCAGACCCGCCACTGCGTGAACTCGCTGGCGTTGGATTTCGGGCCCGGCAAGTCGGCAGATGCGCCCACGTCCGCTGGCGCGGACAAGCAGAAGAAGCCAGCGCCCGCGCAGGCTGAGGCCTTCTTCGCCGGCGGCTGCTTCTGGGGCGTGGAGTACTACTTCGACAAGGCGCCAGGGGTCATCCTGGCCGAGTCTGGCTACATGGGCGGCGCCGCCGACAAGGCGACCTACGACCACGTCAAGAAGGGCACGACAGCCCACGCCGAGGCTGTGCGTGTGGTCTACGATCCCGCCAAGACCACCTACGAGGCCCTGGCGCGCCTCTTCTTCGAGATCCATGACCCCACCCAGGTCAATCGCCAGGGACCGGACAGGGGGCCGCAGTACCGGTCGGCCGTGTTCTGCCAGACCGAAGCCGAGCGGGCGACGGTGGAGAAGCTCATCGCCCAACTGCGAACCAAAGGGCTCAAGGTGGCGACCCGAATCGAGGGTCCGGCCGCCTTTCACAGGGCAGAAGAATTCCACCAGGGCTGGTACGATCGGCGCGGCTCGTTGCCGAGTTGCCACGTCAAGACTCCGCGATTCGGCGATCCGAGCTGACCGTCGACTCCGCTGAAGGAGTCGCACAGTTTGGAGCGCCACATGGCCAAGAGCATCCTGATCCGCTCCCTTGGCGGCCCCGACGTCATGGAGCTGGTCGAGACCCCCTGCGGTGAGCCGGGTCCTGGCCAGGTGCGCCTCCGTCAGACGGCCATTGGGGTCAACTTCATCGACACCTATCATCGCAGCGGGCTCTATCCCCTGCCGCAGTTGCCCCACGGCTTGGGCGTGGAAGCAGCGGGCGTGATCGAAGCCGTCGGCGCCGGCGTGACCGATCTGGTCGCCGGTCAGCGGGTGGCCTACGCGGCGCCACCGCCGGGTGCCTACTCCGATCAGCGCCTCATCGACGCCGAGCGCCTCGTGCCCCTGCCCGATGACATCGACGACGGCTCCGCCGCGGCCATGCTGCTCAAGGGCATGACCGTCGAGTACCTGATCCGGCGGACATTCACCGTGCAGCCAGGCATGACCGTGCTCTGGCACGCGGCGGCGGGCGGCGTGGGCCTCATCGCTTGCCAGTGGCTGGCCCATCTGGGCGCCACGGTCATCGGTACGGTCGGCAGCGACGCCAAAGCCGAGGTGGCGCGCGCCCACGGCTGCCATCATGCCATCGTCTACACACGGCAAGACGTGACCGCCCGGGTGCGGGAGATCACCGGCGGACAGGGCGTACCAGTGGTCTACGACTCGGTTGGCAAGGACACTTTCGACGCCTCCCTGGCCTGCCTGCAGCCCCGAGGTCTGCTGGTGGGCTTTGGCAACGCCTCGGGCGCTCCGCCGCCCTTTGATCCGCTCGAGTTGTCCCGTCGCGGCTCACTCTACCTGACACGGCCGACGCTTTTTGACTATGTGGCCACCCGGAGTGAGCTGCTGGCCTGCGCCGACGCCCTGTTCGAGGTGGTGCGCGGCGGCGCAGTCCAGGTCGAAGTGCGCCAACAATGGCCTCTGGCAGAAGCCGCGGCCTGCCATCGAGCCCTGGAGTCCCGGGCCACCACGGGCGCCACCATCCTCCTGCCCGGCCGGCACTGAACCAGCGCGCCGATCGATGGTCAATGACCCGCATCATTCTCAGCCAACGATAGCCTGCGAACCCCTCGACGGCAGCCCGTCGGGGTCCTATGGTTGCCGCCGTCAACCACATCAAGGTCGGCCACCGGCCGCCCCAGCATTCACGAGTGACGCCATGTTCGAAGCCCTGCCAGCCGCCCCGGTCGACCCCATCTTTGGTCTCATGGAGGCCTACCAGGCCGACAGCCGGCCCGACCGCATCAACCTGACCGTCGGCATCTACAAAGATGAGCATGGCAAGACGCCCGTGCTCGACTGCGTGCGCCACGCCCAGGCGATGTTGCACGAGTCCGAAACCAGCAAGTCCTACGCGCCCATCCCGGGCGACCCGGGGTTTGGTCGCGAGGCCCGCGCGCTGCTCTTCCGTCCGGAGCACCCCCTGGTCGATGACGGACGCGCCTTCACCGCCCATTGCGCGGGCGGAACCGGCGCCCTGCGCATCGCTGGCGAGTACCTGCGCGTCATGCATCCCGGCGCTCGCCTCTGGCTCAGCCGTCCGACCTGGGCCAATCACCGCGGTGTTTTTGGCGAGGTCGGCCTCGAGCTGCCCACCTACGCCTGGCTCGACGAGGCTGGCACCGGCCTGGACATGGCGGGTCTCACCGCAGATCTGGCGGACGTGCGAGCGGGCGACGTGGTGCTCCTGCACGGCTGCTGTCACAACCCCACCGGCGTCGATCCGACTTTGGAACAATGGCGCACCATCGGCCAGCTGCTGGTCGACGCGGGCGCCGTTCCGCTGGTGGATTTCGCCTACCAGGGCTTCGGTGCAGGACTCAACGAAGACGCCGCCGGCCTGCGGGCGCTGGTCGAGCAGGTGCCCGAGATCCTGATCTGTTCGAGCTACTCCAAGAACTTCGGCATGTACAACGAGCGCGTCGGTGCCCTCACGATCGTGACGCCTTCACCCGAAGCCGCCGCCAAGGTCGCCGGCCATGTCAAGCTGCGCATCCGCCGCACCTGGTCCAATCCGCCGGCCCGGGGCGCGGCCACCGTGTCGACGATCCTTCAGGACACCGAGCTGCGGGCGCTGTGGCAGGTAGAGCTCAGCACCATGCGCCAGCGAATCAACGGCATGCGCGCGGACTTCGTCGCCGGCTTGAAGGCCCATGGCATCGACGGCTACGACTTCATCGAGCGCCAGCACGGCATGTTCGGCTTGACCGGCTGGACGCCTGAGCAGGTGGATCGTCTGCGGGTCGAACACGGGGTCTACGCCCTGCGCAGCGGCCGGGTGAACTTCGCCGGCATGACCGCGCAGAACCTGCCGCGATTGTGCGCCGCGGTGGCCGAGGTCAGGTCTTCTTGAGCTTCTTGCCGTCCTCGAAGGTCTCGCGAAACTCCTCGTCGCCGTTTCTGTCGTAGCGCAGCCAGAGGCCGTGCTTCTTGTCGTCCTTGAAGTGGCTGACCGCCCACAGCTGGCCGGTGCCCCGGTAGAAGATCCACTTGCCCTGCATCTTGCCGTCGATCGACGGGCCGTAGCCGCGCACGCTGCCATCCTTGTAGTAGTACGTCAGGATGTCGCCCTTCTGTTCGAAGGTCCGCTGGCCGTTCTTGTAGTGGGTATCCTTGTTCATCGCTGCTGGCCTTTGCTGTTGAAAGACGGACAATGCACCATCGTACGGTGACGCCGGAGCGCCTGGCTGGCGCGAGCATACTGCGCCGGTCGACAAGCGGGCCAGGATTGCGCGGCTCATGGCCTTGGCGTCCCCCAGTCGGTCATGTCCGCGCCACGGATGACAGCCATGCAGCACCAGAGCGAGCCACCGGGCGACAGCCCCATGCAGCGGCAATACGCCGCGACCCTGCAGGCCCATGGTCTGGATCCGGCGAGCCACCAGCTCGCTCGCGTGGCCCGGGTCTCCCGTCGGCAGGCCCTGGTCCTGCTGCCCGAGGGCTCCCAACTGCTGCCCCTGGCGCCGGCTCTCTGCGACCCCGAGGACGTCGAGCACCTGGCCTCTACCGGCGATTGGCTGGTCGTCGAGGTGACCAAGCAATCCGCCCGCGGGGTGGCTCTGCTGCCGCGCCAGTCGGCGTTCATCCGCCGTCGCCCGGGCAAGCGCACGGCGGCCCAAGTGGTCTGCGCCAACGTGGATCTGGTCTTCGTTGTCACCGCCGCCGGACGCGACCTAAACCCACGCCGCCTGGAGCGCTACCTGCTGGGCGTGGCCACCTCCGGGGCCCGTCCCGTGGTGCTGCTGAACAAGGTCGACCGCTGCGAGGATGCCGACGAGCTGGTCGGCCGCATCCGCCAGGTGGGCGCAGCGGTCGAGATCCGCGCCGTCTCGGCCTTGCGAGGCGATGGCGTCGGCGAGCTGCACGACCTGCTGATTCCCGGCACCACCGTGGCCTTCGTCGGCTCGTCGGGCGTTGGCAAGAGCACCCTCATCAACCGGATCCGCGGAGACGAGGCGCTGGCCACGGCCGAGGTGCGGCCCATCGACGACAAGGGCCGGCATACCACCACCGAACGCGAACTGCTGGCGGGGCCGGACGGCGTTTGGATCATCGATACGCCGGGTATGCGCGAGTTGGGCCTGTGGGCCGGCAGCGCCGACGTCGACGCCATCTTCCCGGAAGTGCAGGCCCTGGCGGCGATGTGTTGTTTTCGCGATTGCGGCCATGAGAGCGAGCCGGATTGTGCGGTGCTGGAGGCGGTCAAAGACGGCGAACTGGCCGACGATCGCCTGCAGGGCTGGCGCCGGTTGCAGCGGGAGCGCGCCCACGAGATCCGCCGCGCAGACGAGAAGGAAGGGTCCAACGCCAAGCGTCGACACAAGTGGATCGCCAAGGAAATCAGGAAGATCAAGAAGATGCGGGGGCGCCAGGGCTGAACTTGATGCAAGTCATAGCAGCCGCTCGGGCATCCATTCGGAGCATATTATTGAGCATTATCGCAACCTCCAGCGTGGCCGGGGAAGATGCAAATCAAAGTATGTCAGTGCCCGTGGGGCGCCTTTGGCGTTCTGGTTTCCCTTTGTGGCTTCGCGCTACTTCTCGGTTGCGGCGAGCCGCCAGGCGACGGCGGTAGTGAAACCGACAGCGTCACGGCAGACGGCACGCCAGCCGGCGACGTCACGGTGCAAGATGCTGGCGATGGGGCTGCGTGCACCAGCAACGTGGACTGCCCGCCCAGCGACCAACCTTGCACCCTGTCGGTGTGCACGAGCGAAGGGACTTGCGCCCTGGCTCCCGTCTGCGCCTGCGCCGAAGACCCCGACTGCGCCCCCTACGACGATGTGAACCCATGCAATGGCAAGCTGTATTGCGACAAGAAGTCGGC
>CAYTLW010000083.1:0-6815 GCA_964438735.1 uncultured Enterobacteriaceae bacterium
ATCACCGTGTGCAGCCGACGGGCGCCGATGTTCTCCTGGCGGGCGTTGACCTCGCTGGCGAAGCGGGCGATCTCGTCGATGCCTTCATCGGTGTAGTCCAGGGCGATGCCCTCGGTCTTCAGCAGCGCGGCGTACTGGCGGGTCAGGGCGTTGTCGGGCTCGCGCAGGATGCGTACGAAGTCCTCCTGCGTCAGCGCCTCGAGCTCGACCCGGATGGGGAAACGGCCCTGCAGCTCCGGAATCAAGTCGCTCACCTTGGCCACGTGGAAGGCGCCGGCGGCGATGAAGAGGATGTGGTCGGTCTTGACCATGCCGTGCTTGGTATTGACCGTGGAGCCCTCGACGATGGGCAGCAGGTCGCGCTGCACACCCTCGCGGCTCACGTCGGGCCCGTGGCCACCGCCTGATTGGCGGCCGGCGACCTTGTCGAGCTCGTCCAGGAAGACGATGCCATCCTGCTGCGCCCGGCGCAGGGCCTCTTCGCTGACCTTGTCCTCGTCGATGAGCTTGTCCGACTCCTCCTGGATGAACACTTCGCGCGCCTCGGCCACGGTCAGCCGGCGCAGCTTGCGCTTCTTGGGGAACATGCCGCCCAGGCTCTCGCGCAGGTTGATGCCCATCTCCTCCATGCCGCTGTTGGAGATCACCTGCATCAAGGGCGTGGAGCTTCGGTCCACCTCGATCTCGATCTCGCGGTCCTCCAGGTGCCCGTCTACCAGCAGGATGCGCACCTTCTCGCGCCGGAAGTCGATGCCGGTCTCCATCACATCCGGCTTCTCGACCGGCGGCATCAACACGTCCAGCAGGCGCTCTTCGGCGGCCTTGTCAGCTCGTTCGCGCACGTCCGCCTTGGCCTCTTCGCCGACCATCTTGATGCTGACCTCGACCAGGTCGCGCACGATGGACTCCACGTCGCGACCGACATAGCCCACCTCGGTGAACTTGGACGCCTCCACCTTGACGAAGGGCGCCCGGGTCAGTTTCGCCAGTCGACGGGCGATCTCGGTCTTCCCGACGCCGGTCGGCCCGATCATGATGATGTTCTTGGGCGCGATCTCGTCGCGCAGGTCCGGCTCCACCTGCTTGCGACGCCAGCGATTGCGCAGGGCGATGGCCACGGCCCGCTTGGCCGCGCCCTGGCCGATGATGTAGCGATCCAGTTCGATGACCAGCTCGCGCGGGGTCAGCGAGTGCTCGGCGTTGTTGGTGTTCATTCGGCGACCTCCAGGGTCTCCACGGTGAGCTTGTCGTTGGTATAGACACAGATCTCCGAGGCGATGGTCATGGCCTGCCGGGCGATGTCCTCGGCCGACAACTCCGTATGTCGCAGCAGCGCGATGGCGGCGGACTCGGCGTAGCGACCTCCCGAACCGATGGCAGCCACGCCGCTGTCGGGCTCGATGACGTCGCCGGCGCCGCTGATAATCAACGTTTCAGTCGCATCCGCAGCGATGAGCAACGCCTCCAGGCGGCGCAGGATCTTGTCGGTGCGCCAGTCCTTGGCCAGCTCCACAGCCGATCGCCGCAGCTGGCCGTTGAAGGACTTCAGCTTGGCTTCGAAGCGCTCGAAGAGCGTGAACGCGTCGGCGGTACTGCCGGCAAAACCGACGATAACCTGGCCGTCATGCAGGCGACGGACCTTGCGCGCGGTGGATTTCATCACGGTGTCGCCGAGGGTCACCTGGCCGTCGCCGGCGACGACAGCGGAGTCGCCGCGCCGAACGGCGATGATGGTCGTGCCCCGTGGGCCGGACTGGGTCATGAAAGCACCTCCAGATGCGGTCCGGTCCGATGCGGCGTCGCATCGCACGCGGGACCGCTGGCAACAAAGGTCGCCCGCCGCCGGCGTCAAGTCGCCAGGAGGGTCAGGTATTGACACTTGACACCTTTTTGCCTGCAAGCAGGACGCAACGTGACCCTGGACGCGACCGCACAACGCTGACATAGATGCACTTCCTCACCTGTCGAGGTCGGCCATGCGCCCATCTGTCGCTTCGTTGTCGTTGTTGCTGCTCCCGGTGCTGTTGGCATCGGCCTGCACCCAAGAAGAACCCACCGAAACCACCGACCCTGGCCCTCCCCCCACCGAGCTGACGGTCGAAGACCTGAGCAAATGGGTCGACCCGATGATCGGCACCGACGGGTCGGGCAACGTGCTGCCCGGCGCCCTGGTGCCCCATGGCATGGTGCGGGCCAGCCCGGATACGGACGACAAGGCGGGCGCGATCGCCGCCTACCACTACGACGCGGACAAGCTGGCTGGCTTCTCCCATACCCATCTGCTGGGCCCTGGCGGCTCGAGCAATGGCTACTCGCAGGTGCTGGTGATGCCTTATGCCGGCACCATCACCGACGCCCTGCCGGACCACCTGGCGCCGTTTTCGCACGACACGGAAGTGGCTGAGCCGGGCTACTACGCCGTGACGCTGGATGACTCGAAGATCCGGGTCGAGTTGACGGCCACGGCACATGCGGCGGTTCATCGGGTGACCTGGCCCAAAGGTGCGCAGACAGGTTGGTTGTTCGACCTGGGCTACAGCAACGGCAAACCCGCCGACGGCCGCATCGAGCGCGTGGGCAAGCGGGTGGTGCGAGGCATGGCGCGCTACAACGTGCATCCCATGCTCAAGCTGGTGCTCAAAGAAGAGCCGACGGCCGATTCCATGGTCTTCTTCCACGCCATCTTCGACCGCGACATGGTCGACTCGGGCGCCTTCCGCGACGGCAAGTTGCTGCAGCCCGACGCCAACCCGGCCACGGGCAAGGCGGTGGGCGCGTGGCTGGGATTCGGGGCCGACGTGGCCACGGTCACCATGCGCATCGGCATCTCCTTCATCGACGAAGCGCAGGCCGAGGCGAACCTGAAGGCCGAGGTGGCGGACGATGACTTCGATACGGTGCGCAAGCAGGCGCGGCAGGCATGGAATCGGGTGCTGAGCCGCGTGAAGTTGTCGGACGGCGACAAACGCGCCGGCACCGCCAAAGAATCAGAAGCCAGGCGGCGCATCTTCTACACGGCGCTCTACCACTCGTTCTTTCAACCCGCCGATTACACCGAGGTCGGCGGTCGCTTTCATTCCGCAGCCGATGGCAAACACAACGTGCATGACGGGCAGGGCCGGCGCTTCTACACCGACGACTGGTGCATGTGGGATACCTTCCACACCCTGCATCCGCTGGGCACGCTCATCGAGCCCGAGATCCGCGGCGATATCGCCTGGTCCATGCTGCACATCTACAAGGAGGGCGGCTGGCTGCCCAAGTGCACGTGGAACGCCACCGGCTACTCGCGGGTGATGACCGGCAACTCCGCCGTGCCCATCATCGCCGACAGCTACGTCAAGGGATTGCGCGACTTCGACGCCGACCTGGCCTGGCAGGCCGTGTACAAGACCCTGACCCAGGACAACGACAATCCTGGCTCCGACTTCCTCTGCGGCTACCTCAACCTGGGCACCGTGCCCGAGTACATCACCCTCGGCTGGGTGCCGGCGCCATGCGACAACACCCAGTCCGCTTCCATGACGCTGGAGTACGCCCAGGCCGACTCCGCCGGGGCGCGTTTCGCCGAGGCCAGGGGCGACAGCAAGAACGCCGCCCACTTCGACGCCCGCTCGGCCAACTGGAAGAACCAGTTCAACCCCGAAAAAGGCTTCATGCAGGCCCGCAACGCCGACGGCTCCTGGGTCGAACCCTTCGATCCGTCGGCCTATGCGGTCTACTTCGTCGAGGCGACCAGTTGGATCTTCACCTTTTCGGTGCCCCACGACCCGGAAGGACTCGCCAAGGCCCTGGGCGGTGACCAGGCCATGGTCGACAAGCTGGACGCATTCTTCGCCGCCGGCGAGTTCGAGATCAGCAATGAGCCGAGCTTCCACATCCCCTGGATGTACGGCCGCGTCGGCCGACCCGACAAGGCCCAGGACCGGCTCGCCACCGTGCTGGCCAAGGACTTCGATGCCTCGCCGGGAGGACTGCCCGGTAACGACGACGCCGGCGCCACCTCGGCCTGGTATGTGCTCAACGCCCTGGGCATCTATCCGCTGGCGCCCGGTGACGGCATCTGGGAGCTGGGCGCGCCGATGTACCCGCGCGCCGAACTGTGGATTCCGGCTGGAGACGACAAGGGCCACGCGCTGGTCATCGAGTCACCCGGCGCCGGTCAGCCTGGCCATCGGGTCACGCGGGCCGTCTTGAACGGCGAGGAGCTGCCCGCGCTGCGCGTGGCCCACAAGCGGATCGCGCGCGGCGGTGTGCTGCGTTTGTTGCCCTGAACCCCAGCGTCGGCCTGTTCCTGTTGCAGCCGGTGGTCGACGTCGCTACGGTGTCTGCCCCGGCCGCAATGGAGCGCACATGTCCGTCATCTCATCCAGGTCGCGACGTCGAGGCGCCGCGCGACGTTTGGCCGTGGCCGTCACCCTGTGCGCCGTGGCATCTGGCACGGCCGGCTGCGTCATTGGCGACGAGTGCGCCGGTTCGCCGACCATCACGAGTTTCACTGCCACGCCCACCACCGTGGCTGCCGGCGAGCAGGTGAGCACGACGTTGTCGGTGGAGAACTTCACCATCGGCCATGACGAACATGGCCACGATGGGCATACGCACGGGTGCACAACTGGTCATGCCCACATCTACCTCGATGACCTGATGACCAACCCGCTGGCCATGCCGATGAAGGCCTCGGCGTCGGTGACGATTCCAGCCGATACGGAGCCGGGCAAACACGAACTCATCGCCAGGCTGCACGGTTCGGACCACAAGATCCTGGAGCCGCAGGTCAAGAAGACCGTGGTGATCGAGGTGAAATAGCCTGCAACTGCGCAGCCAGGAACGCGGTCGCATCCGGCGGCATCGACGTGAAGCCGATGCGGGTGCTGCCATCGGAACCATGCAGCACCTTGCCGTAGACATCGCCGGCTACAGGCGCGCCGGCGCCATCCAATAGCAGCAGCTTCACATTCGTCAGCGGCGCCATCTGCGCATCCGTGCGCATCTCCGCCTCTTGCGCCGATAGCGTGGTCAATCTGCCCGCGTGGCTGGTGGGCCCGACCACGCCGCCCGAGACGACCGAGAACTGCACGTCGATAGGTGTCGTCAGCGGCACCGCATCGTCAGCGACGCGCTGGTACTCGATCGGCGTCTCGCCGGCCATACCCGACACTTCGTACAAGGTCAGCGGCCGGCCGACACCCTTGGCCGAGAAGGCCATCGAGCCAGACAGGTGAACATCCGGACGTGTCGCCTCTGCTGTCGCCTCGGAGATCAGAATCTGCCCGCCGACGGTGCAGGACTCGATGCGCGCGGCCAGGTTCACGTCCAGGCCGATGGCGCTGTACTTGGTACGATCCTGGCTGCCGATATTGCCCACGACCGCGGCGCCGCTGTGGATGCCGATGCCCATCTCCAAGCTCTTCATGTGGGCATCCCCCAGTTCCTTGAGCCGCTCCAGGGCCAGCATCATCTCCAGCGCACAGGCCACGGCACGTCGCGGCGCGTCTTCCTGGGCGATGGGCGCGCCGAAGAAGACAAAGAGGCCGTCGCCGAGGATGGCGTTGATGGTGCCGCCGTGGCGGTGGATCACCGAGAACATCGCCTCGAAATAGCTGTTCAGCAGCGTAAGCACGTCTTCAGCCGCAAGGCGCTCGGCCAGCGAGGTGAAGCCGCGCACATCGGAGGACAACACGGTGATGGGCCGTCGCTCGCCGCCCAGCTTCAGAGCTTCAGGGACTTCGAGGAGGTGCTCGACCACATCGTCCGAGACATATCGGCCAAAGACCGAACGGATGAACTCGTTGCGCGCGATGAGGCTCCGCTGCGCCACCTGCAGGTCGTCCAGTGTGCCCTCCAGCTGCACATTCTTCTGGGCCAGCTGTTCGGTGCGCCGGGCCACCTGCGCTTCCATCTCGTTATAGAGCCGCGCGTTCTCGAACGAGATGGCGAACTGCGAGGCGAGCAGGTTGACCACCTCGAGACGGTCGGCGGTGAAGGCGCCCGTCACGGCCCGATTCTCCAGGTAGAGCACACCGACCAGTTGACCCTTGTTCGCAGCGGGATGCACAGGATCGAGCCGGGACGCTGGCTCGCGATGTAGGGATCTCGGGCGAATCGGCCGTCCTGCACCGCGTCATCCAGCGCAACGACCGCCGACGTGCGCGCCGCGTAGTACACGACGGCGGCCGGCACGTGCTCGTAACCGCCCAGGGACAGGTTCAAGTCCACGTGGGTCTGCAGCGATTCGCCGCCGTCTTCGTCGATGGTCATGGACGCAGCAGCGCGAACCGCCAGCTCGCCCCGTTCGCTGACGACCAGCACACCGTGGCTGGCGCCGGCATTCTCCAGGACGCCGGCCATCAAACGTTCGAGCAGCCGGTCGAGGCGAATCTCGCCCGATATGGCCTGGGCCGCTTTGATGACCGAGGCCAGGTCCAGTAGGCCCGTCGACTGCTCGGTGCTGGTGATCGACACCGAGCGTTGGCCAGTCGTTGTCGTGCCTGCTCGAGGGAGATTGCGGCGCGCGATGGTCGGGAACTCGTCGTCCAGCGCCGCCAGCTTGTGGCCGGCTCCCCAGCGCTCGTAGCCGTAGCGGGCCTGCGCCAGGTAGCCCCCGGCCAGCTCGTCGCGACCCTGCGCTGCCCAGTAGCGACCGGCCAGCTCGCAAGCCAGGGCGTGGTCGGCGGGCCATTGATGCGTCTCCGCAAGGTGAATCGCCGTCTCATAGCCCTGGATCGCGGCCGCGCCGTCGCCTTGTAAGCGCGCCCCCTCGGCGCGCACCCGCGCCACGGTGTTCCCCCACTTGGCTTCGCAATGGCCGGCAA
>CAYTLW010000083.1:6825-35004 GCA_964438735.1 uncultured Enterobacteriaceae bacterium
CGCCCCTGGGTCCCCCCCCGCCCCCCCCCCGGGCCGCCCGCCCGCCCGGCCGCCTGCCCCCCCCCCCCCCCCGCCCCCCACGAGCGCCAGGGTGTGCCCCCAGTTGGCTTCGCAATGGCCGGCATAGCCTTCGAGCTGGGCGACGATCGCGGCCATCTGTTCGGCGTGCCCACCGTCGAACTCTTCTCCTCGCTCGGTCAGGTCGCCGGCCAGGCAGAGGCCGGTATAGAACGCCAGGCGCCCGACGCAGATGTTGCCCGGGATCGCGGCCACCGTCGCCGTCGCCGCCGCGGACGCCGCCAGCGCCGCGGTCCAGTCGCGGTAGATGGTCAGGGCGCCGCACTTGAAGACGTTGTAATAACAAACGATCATCGCCGCTGCGTTGGCTTCGAGACGCGCTGAGAAGGCCTCGTCATCGAGCCCGTCGCCGGCGAATTCGCCCGCGTGCGCCGTGAGTCCTGCCAGGTCACGGATGACCAGGCGACCCGCCAGGCATGCGTCGGTCGCGATCTGATCCTGGTGCCTGCGGCAGTAGGCCAGCTGTTCTTCCGTCTGTACCAGGACATCGTGCAGGGGCTCGCCGACGATGAAGTCGTTCAGCCCCAGGTAGATCAGGTTGTAGCGCGCGAATTGCAGGCCGCCGGATTGCAGACCAGCGCGCAATCCCTCCTCCAGGATCGGGCGCGCGGTGCGCATGGGCTCGACCCAGCAGTGGGCGAAGTTGCCGCTCAGAAAACACGCCTCGGTCTTGTCGACGAGGTTGCCGTAGCGGTCGCAGATGTCACGGCTGAGCACGGTATACGCGTAGCCGCCGGGAGGATCGCCGAAGAGCGCACCGAGCAGGTGCCCGTATTGCGCGTAGACGGCCTGTGCGTCCCGTGGCGTGCCGTGGATCGCGATGAGCCTCATCGCCTCGAAACCGACGACGCTGTAGAGCAGCGGGTTGATATAGAACGCCGGCGCCATGCTCCAGCTCAGCAGGCGGCAGCGCGCCTGGGCGATCTCGTCGGTCATCAGCGGGCGATCCAGCAGCGACGACGGCTCGACGCCGGCCAGGGCTTTCTGCAGCTCGCCGAACGAGGCCAGCATGGCGTTCATGTAGTCGTCATCGACCAGGTTGAAGTCCAACAGGGCCAGGCCGCGACGGGCGGCGTCAATGGCTTCGGGGTAGCGGCCCAGGAGGGTGTGCTGACGCACGAGCACCACGTGCAGGTCGGCCCGCTCCACGTCTGTCTGCGCGTGCTGCAGGCAGGCCTCAATCAGGGTCTGGGAGCGGTCGTGTAGCGCCGCCGCGTGCGTGGCTTCGGCGGCTGTGCGATGCAACTCCATGGCCAGTTCGTACTCCGCGACCCAGGCGTCCGGTGCCAGCAGTTCGATGCCCAGTTCGCAGTATTGCGCGGCGGCGTCGTGGGCCGCAGACGCCGCTGCTCGACGTCCCGCCTCCAGGTTGAGCCGTGCCAGGGCCAGGCGTTCGCCGGGCTCGTCGATCAGCGTTCGGCCTCGATTGAGCTGGAATACGATGTCAAAGAGCGCTTGCTGTCGCTCGCCAGTGTCGGGCTGCTCATGGAGCAGCCGGCCGATGGCCAGGTGTGTGCGGACGCGATCGGTCTCGGCCATGGACTCGTAGGCAGCCTGCTGGATCCGATCGTGGAAGAAGCTGCAGCGCTGCTCCGGCGAACTCTCGTCCGAGATCAAGGCGTCCAGCTCGGAGGTCGCCACCACAAGCCCCTGCTCGACGGCCGGCACGAGCGTCCGCCACACCTGCTCGACGGTCTGCTGCTGGATCGCGGCGACGGTCGGCAGCTCGAAGGTCGCGCCCGCGCAGGCAGCGACCTGCAGGACCTGCAGGGTCCGCGCATCGTGGCGCTGGAGCCGACCGGCCATCAGGCCGAGGACGCTCTCCGTGGAGCCCCGGGCCTGGATGTCCGCCAGCTGCCAGACCCATCGACCGAGCTGGCGATCCAGCCGAATCAGCCCGTCGGCCGCCAACGTCTTGACGTATTCGCGCACGAAGAGCGGATTGCCTCCGGTGTTGCGCACGATCAGTCCGGCGAGTGCCTCGGTCTCGCTGGCCAGGCCGTGGGTGCAGTCGGTGAGCAGGCGGGCCACGTCCTCGGTGGACAGCGGCGTCAACGCCAACTCAACCAGGCGGATGCCGTCGGTGCGCAGGTCGCGCAAAGTGGCGGTCAGCGGGTGCGTGCCGTCCACCTCGTCATCGCGATAGGCGCCGAGCACCAGAAGGGCCTGGCGTTCGTCGCTCATGAGCCCGTGCATCAGCTTCAGGCTGGCGGCATCGGCCCACTGCAGATCGTCCAGGAATAGCACCACCGGATGATCCGGGCGGGCAAATACGCGCACGAAGTCGCGGAATACGCCATCGAGACGGTTCAGCGTCTCGGCGGCCCCCAATTCCTGAACCGGCGGCTGCGGTCCGATGATCAACTCGACCTGGGGAATGACGTCGATGATGAGCCCGCCATTGGGACCCAGGGCGGCGACGAGGTCGTTGCGTAGCCGATCGAGGCGATCGGCGCTCTGCCCCAGCAGCTCGGTGACCAGACCGCTGAACGCCGCGACCAAGGCCGAAAAGGGCGCGCGTCGGAATTGCTCGAATTTACCCAGGACGTAGTAGCCCCGTCGCGCCGTGAGCGGGCCGAAGAGCTCCTGGACCAGGGCCGACTTGCCCATGCCTGCCGCGCCGGTGACCAGCACGCCGGCGGTGCGGGAGAGCGCAGATTGTCTGCCGCTGGCGGTGGCTTCGAGGGCGGCGACGAGCTGTGCTGCGGCGTCTCCGCGACCGTAGAGGCGGGGCGGAATCAACAAGCGCTCGGACACGTCTTCGGCGCCGATCTCGAAGGGCTCGATATGGCCGTCCAGGAGTCCCGCGCGGCATCGGAGCAGGTCGGCAAGCAGACCTGCGGTGCTGTGGTAGCGGTCCTCGACGCGCTTGCTGAGCAGGCGCATGACGATGTGGTTGAGTACAGACGGCAGTGTTGGCGCGACCTCGAGCAACGACCTCGGTTTGCGGGCGATGTGCGCGTGGACCAGCTCCATGGGGTCGTCGGTGGCGAACGGCAACTGGCCGCCGAAGAGCTGGTAGAGCGTCACGCCGAAGGAGTAGAGATCCGAACGGAAGTCGACGCTGGCCCGGACCCGTCCTGTCTGCTCGGGCGAGATGTAGCGCAACGTGCCCTGCAGTCGGCGACGGTTGGAAAACGCGGGCCGCTCGCTGCTCAGCGCCGTGGCGATGCCGAAATCGATCAGCTTGACCTGGCCCGTGCCTGGATTGCGAACGATGTTGGACGGGTTGATGTCCTTATGCACCACGTGCTGGCGGTGCACATCACACAGCCCCGTGGCCACGTCGATGGCGATATCGAGCCGGTCACCCAGACCCAACGCCGGGTCATCGAGCTGGTCCAGCAACGCCACGCCGCCGAAGTCCTCCTGCACCAGCGCCCAGCGCCGCCGATCGGTCACCAGCGCATGGGCAGCGACCACATGCTCCGACCTGACTGACGACAGCGTCTCGTATTCATGGCGGAAGCGGGCGATCTCCTCGGGCTTCGGATGGAGCTGCTGGAGGATCTTCAGCACCACCGGCCGGCCATCCGGGGCCGTCCCGCGGAGCACGTCATAGCGGCGGCCTGTGTAGAGGCGCTGGCCGAAGCTGTAGCTGGCGAGGCTGGTCATGTGGTCTCCATGGTCGACCCTCGCGTGCATCCGCGCTGGTCGTTCCGATTCGGCGCACTCCCCCGTTCCGGGATTTCGGCGACGACGCCCCCGCGCGGGCGCCGGCCGCAGGCCACTCGGTTTGCTGACCACAAAGCCTGGAAGTCGGGTGAGGAACCTCGATGCGGTGCGACGCTAGCACGCGTCTCGCCAACGGTGCTTCCTCAGGGTGCGTAATACACTGATCTCCTGAGTCAAAACCCGCGGATCGCCTGCCGGTGCAGTTGCCAATGATGCCCACCGGCAGATCGCCGTTGACGGCCGACCTTGCTGCGTCCAGGGCGTCTGAGCTATGATCTCGGCTTGAAAGGGGAACGCGGAGGTCGCATGAGCAGCCGAGCACGCCTGAGCAGCCTGACGTTCGCCATAGCTATGACCCTGCTCGCCTGTGATCCAGGAGCCGACGTCGAACCGCCAGGCTGCATGGAACACGCCGAGGCCACTCCGACGATCTTCTTGAGCAGCGCGACGGGCGGCGCCGAGGCCTTCGTCGACGGCGCCAAGTTGAAGACCGTGCTCGGTCCTCAGGGCCTGCACATGGCCTGGTTCACCGTGGATCTGCAGGACTTCGTCCATGGGCGGGTGCCCGGTGAGCGACGCAAGCTCGAATTGAAAGTGCTCACCGACGGTCTGCTGGTCGGCGCCTTGCGTGAGTCCCGCAAACCCACGCTGGTCGGCGACGATTCGGTGCGCTACGAGCGAATTCGAATCGACGTCTCCAAGGCCGACAACTCCCCCTGCCTCGACGGCCGGCTCATGCGGCTGCAGGTTGCCACGCAGGACGGCTGCGGGCGGCCGATCAAGGCGGTGCGCGAGCTGGTGATGCACTTTCCGCTTCACCCGAATATGAACTTCACCCGGGCCGATTGCGAACAGAAATTCCGCGGTCTTGCATCCAGTCCTTCACCTTGATGTCGGGAACTGCAACTTGATGAGACGCCCGTTGCGCGGCCGCTTCGCTCTGTTTGCGTCGTGGCTGACCGGCGCGGTCGCCCTTGTCAGCTTGTTCGCCACGGGCAACGCCGCCGCCGACGGCTACAACACCTGGCCCGGGGGCCTGGTGGCCCTTGGCGAATTGGAGATCTCGCCCCAGTGGCAGGTCGCCCTGCCCTATCGGGACGCTTCGTCTTCGCCGCTGATGCTGCAGGCGGGCCTGGCCGACGGCTTCGACCTGGCCCTCAACACCGGCCTGGATCTCTTCCCCGATGGGGCTGCGGCCATGCCCATCTCGATGGTGCCCCGTTGGGGGCTGGGTGAGCGGGCCACCGTGGGCATCGGTCTTGGCTGGTCGCCGGGGGACGACCTCGGCGTCTTGCAGGCGTTGCCAGTATTGACCTGGGCCTGGGAACCCGGCGGCGCGTGGCGTGGCGATGCCAACCTCTTCGGCGCCATCGACCTGGAGGGCGGGTTCGCCACGACCGTCGATCTGGTCGTGCACGTGGAGCGCGCGCTGGTCGGCCACCTCGCGGCGTTGGTCGAAGTGAATCTGCAGGCGACGGGGCTGCCCGATCGCGTGGACCACACCGCCATCGTCTTTGGTGGCCTCTTCCTTCGGCCGCGACAATGCGACATGGTGACCCTCGCGTTGGGCTGGCCGGCGGCGGGCAACGACGGGGATCGACGGCCCATCATCGGCGCCTGGTGGAATCATGTGATCGACCTGGGCTTCGGAGAGCGAAAGTGTCGGCGAGGACCGCCGGTTGCGCTGCGCCAACAAGGGCCGCGGCGAAGGTAGCCGGGCGTGGGGCGGAAGTGACAGCAGCAGGGCAAAAGCGACTGGCCCGAATCGCGAACAACCTGCGGCTGGTGCGCGAATTGCGCCAGGTCCTGTTGGCCCTGGAGGATGTGGGCATCCGTCCTCTCGTGCTCAAGGGCGCCGCCTTGTTGGCGACGGTCTACAGCATTGAAGAGCGAGCGATGCAGGACGTGGACCTGCTGGTGCCGGCGACGCGCTACGAGCACGCGGCTGCGGCGCTCGTGGCGGGTGGATTGACGGCGATCCCCATCGCGGGCCGCCCGGTCAGCGCTCGGGTCTACCATTCTCGCGGATTCAGCCACGACAGCGGTGTGCAGATCGATCTGCACGGCGCCCTGGCGCCCGCCGGACGCTGGCGAGTGGACCACGCGGGGCTCTTCGAACGCGCTGTGCCCTGCGACTTCGACGGCTTTGGCGGTCAGCGTCTCAGCGACGAGGACATGGTGCTGCACCTGGCCATCAACCTGGCCAAGGACGACCTGGCCTGCGTGGACCGCTGCGCGCGAGACCTGCGCCGGGTGGTGGATGGCCTGGCGGTGGACTGGCACGTCGTCTGTGAGCGCGCTGCGTCATGGGGCTGCCGCACCGCGCTCTGGGTGGCCCTGACGTTGGCGAATGACCGGGTCGGGGCCGTCTGTTCGGCGGAGGTACTCAACCGGCTGGCGCCCTCGCATATACGACGGCGCTGGCTCGACGCCCTGGTTGATCCCGCCGCGGCGCCGCCCCATCGCCTGGCGGGCAAACCCCGTCACCTGGTCCAGGCCGCCTTCGTGCCGGTGCTGAGCGATCGGCCGATCGATGCCCTGCGCGCCGGCGGTCGATTCGTCGTGCTGCGCGCAGTCGACGCCATGGCTGGCCTCCTGCCGGGCGCCCTTCGCTGAGCAGTGCCCCAGCTTCGCCCGCTGCGCTCCATCGTGCTATCAACGTTTCGTCATGCCCGACCTGCTCCTCGTCTCGCCCCACTTCGCCCCCGCCACCGCCATCGGCGGCCGCCGTGTGGAGCGCATGGCGCGCCACCTGTCACAGCTGGGCTGGAACGTCACCGTCGTGACCCTCGATCCGGCGTTGAGCGAGCGCGTGGACCCCAGGCTCGGGCGCCCGGAAGGGGTCGAGGTGGTCGCCGCCACCGGCGCCCTGCCCCGTGCCTGGCTGGCCCGCTGGCGCCGCAATCGTGCCCAGAGCAGCGCTTCGGCGCCGTCGACAACCGCTCAGCCGTCCACCGCTCCATCGGCGATCTCCCCCGACGGCGTGACCCGTCGATTGCGTCGAATCGCCGGCGACATGCTGGGCATGGTCGAGTTCCCCGACGCCTGGGCCGGCTGGTTGCCCTTCGCCATCGCGGCTGTGGGTGGTCGTCGATTTGACGTGGTGTTGGCCTCCAGCCCGCCCTACAGCGCGGCACTGGCCGGTGCGGCTCTCGCCTCCCTCTGCCACAGCACGCTGGTGCTCGACTATCGAGACCCCTGGGTGGACGTTTTGACCCACATCGAGGCGACCGCTGCGCAAAAGCGCATGTTGCTCGCCCATCGCCTCGCCGAGGGCGCCTGCCTGGCCGGCGCCGACGCGGTGCTCTGTGCCACGCCTTCGATTCAGCGCATGATGATTCAACGCTGCGAGGCGCCTGCCCTCCTGCTGACCAACGGCCTGGACCGCAGCCCGCCGCCTGCCGACGACAGTCGCACCGACCTGGTCTACGCCGGCTCCCTGGCTTATGGGCGCACCCTGACGCCCATCCTGTTGGCCCTGGCCAGCTTGCCGGAGTCCAGCAACACCCCAGGGCTGCGCCTGCACTACGCCGGTCCCCATTCAGCCATGGCGCTCCAGCAGGCAGAGGCGGCCGGCGTACCGGATCGCCTGGTCGACCACGGCCTGTTGTCGGTGGCCGATGCCCACGACCTGCACGCCCAGGCCCGAGCTGCGGTCGCCATCTCGGCGCCGGGCTACGAATACGCCATCCCGGGCAAGGTCTTCGATGTCCTGGGCGCGGGCACGCCCCTTTTGGTGTTGGCGCGGAACGACGCGGATGTGGCAGCCTTCACCCGCGACAACGGGCTGGGCTGGGCCCACGACCACGATGACGTGGCGGGTCTGGCACAAACGCTGTCCGCCATCGAGGCCGGCGAACGACCGGCCATGTCCGGCCTGGCCGACCTGGACGCCGGACGACAGATGACCTGGCTCGACGGCGTGCTGCGCGGCCTGGTCCAGGGACGATGACGACGGAGGGCGAGATGAAGTCGAACCACCAGCAGCGGCGTGCACGCCCCAACCCGTCTCGTCCTGTCGCCATGGCGCTGGGTGGGCTGGTAATCGCCACCACCTGTCTGCTGGCGTCCAGCACCCTGGCCGCCATTCCCACCACGCTCGCCGTGCAGGGTTCGCTGCGCAGCGGCGGCGGGCCGGTCGCCGATGGCGAATACATCGTCACGCCGGGCCTCTACGCGACGGCCAAAGGGGGCGCAGCGTTGTGGTCCGAGCCGCCGACCATCGTGACGGTCAAGGCCGGCATCTTCGGCCACGAGTTGGGCAAGAAGAACGCCATCACGCCAGCCCTGCTGACCAAGGCCGGCACCCTCTGGCTCGGAGTGGCCGTGGGCAAGGATCTCGAACTGCCACGGGTGCGCTTGAGCGCTGTCGCCTGGGCCCTGCGATCGGCGGTGGCAGAGGGACTCGCCTGCTCAGGCTGCGTTACCAGCAACCACCTGGCCCCCGGCGCCGTGGCGGCCGACAAGATCGGCTTTACCTACGCCGGCGCCAAGACCAAGGGCGGCCCGGCGACCAGTGCCCTGGACCTGCAATGCACCGGTTGCGTCTCGCTGGCCGAGCTGAAGATCGACGGTGACCTGGACCTCGGCGGCAACGCGCTCAAGGCCAAGAAGATCAACGCCGCTGAGGTGGCGGCGGGCGCCGTGGTGGCCAATAACTTCATCGGCGACGGCTCCAAGCTCACCGGCATCCCGGCGCCCAGCGGCACCTGCAAGGTCGCCGGCCAGGTGGTCAAGGGCATCCAGGCCGACGGCACCCTGCTCTGCGTGCCGTCCATGGATCCAGCCGGTCTGCCCGCAGATGGCCTGGACGAGATCTCCAACGGCCTGCTGAGCAACCAGTTCGTCGAAGAGGTCGCCGGCAAGGCGCCCGTACCCATCCCCGACAACAACCCCATCGGCGCCAGCAGCTCGCTGGTGGTCCCCGACCTGGGTACGGCGCAGAAGCTGCAGGTCCAGGTCAAGCTGAGCACCTCCAACAGCGGCCAGGTACAGGTGTTGCTCTTCGACCCGGCCAATGCCAAGTACGTGCTGCACGACAAGGCCGGCGCGGCCAAGTCCATCGTCGGCACGTGGCCGCCGGCCAAGACGATTTCGGGCGACCTGACCACCTGGGCAGGCAAGAACCCCAAGGGCAAATGGCAACTCAAGGTCGTGGACTCGAAGTTCTTCAACAACAAGGACGACGGCGCCATCGACGCCTGGTCCATCTCGGTACAGACCCTGTCGAGCAAGAAGGTCGAGGCGACCGGCGTGCTGCAGGTCAAAGGCGTGCTGCAGGAGCTGGGCGGGGCGCAGATGCAGGTCTCCGACGGCGAGCCCGCCAAGTGCACCGCGGCGGATTTCGGCCGCTACTACGCCAGCCCGAAGACCATGAAGATGTACGTCTGCAACGGCAAAAGCTGGCGACCCTTCGACCTCAGCGAGCCGCCCCCAGCGCCCCTGACCGACTGCAAGGCGATCCTGAAGGCGCAACCGGGCGCCAAGTCCGGCCTGTACAAGATCGACCCCACCGGCAAGGCGCCCCTGACCGTGTACTGCGAGATGTCCTATTCCGGCGGCGGTTGGACCCTGCTGGCCTACGCGCCCAATCGCACTGTTGGCCAGACCTTCTCCCTCAGCAAGGACCAGGGGACCGTCGGCAACCTCTCGGCCGGCTGGCACCAGATGGCCACGGCCAAGCAACTCACGTCATTGAAGTTCACCCAATTCCGCGGCCGCTACGAATACACCGAGGACCAGCCGGGCATCCCGCAGAAGGGCAAGACCTTCGACGCCTGGGTCGACCACGTGGCCAAGGGCGGCCCCAGGAATATCGCTGACCTGACCTCGAGCAGCTTCGGCAGCAAGTGGGTCGTCAAGACCATCGGCGGCGCCACCTGCACCTCGTGGTACTCCCTCTTCCAGCAGTTCTGGAACACGCTCGCCACCGGTGCCAGCGGCGGCAAGGGCGGCCACAGCTACTGCGGCTTCTACCACCCCGGCATGAACAGCGAGGGCTGGTGCGCGCAGGCGTACAAGGTCAACAGCTGCAATCGTGGTGGGTATGGCAAGTACAAGCGGGCGTGGTACTTGATTCGTTAGCCGGCGCGGCTAACCAGGCCGCACCGTCATCAAGCCAAAGATGGCCACGATGGCCAGCAATTGAGCCACGACGCCAATGACCATGCCTGCGCCGCCGACCTTGCCGTCACGCACCGCCGCCACCTCGGGCGCGATGAGCCTTGGACGGGCCACCTCGACAATGCCCCACAGCAGCACCGAGCCGATGACCCAGGCGCTCAGCACCGACGTACTGGTCATGACCAGCGCGGCGATGCCTACCAGCAGGTTGACGCGGCCGATCATGAGCACGCCGAAGCGATTGATGCCGTCGAAGACCTTGTTGGCCTTGGCGCTCTTGCGGGCGCCGAAGATGGCCATGAAGAAGCAGATGGCAACGGCCAGGCAGAGCAGGTAGGCGAGGCCTTTGTGGCCGTGCAGCAGTCCGTCCATGGTTGATGCTCCTCCGGTCGCGTTCCGCATGGTTGCGACCGGCCTCCTGCCTATCCCGCCGGGCACGTCCAGGCAAGCGATAAGGGCGACCCCTCGGGAATCGCTTGATCTTGGTCTCCTGTGGTCGCCAGAGGACTATTCTGTGCAGGGTCCCCGCGAATTGTCGTGCCCGTTGAAGTCGGGCGCTCGTCGTCCGGGACCGTAACGCCATCGGTCGGGGTGGGCGTGAACGAGAGCCGGGTCGAGTTCCTGCGTCGCAGCCAGTTCAGCGCCGTGCGCTCGGACGAGGCCATGGCCGAACTCGCCGCGGGTATGGTCGTGGCCCGCTATCAACCCGACGACACCATGATTCAACAGGGCGCTCCAGGCGAGCGCATGTTGGTGATCCGCTCGGGCTGTGCCGAGGCCCGGGTCGCCGGCGACGATGGCGTGCCGGTGAAAGTGGCCGAGTTCGGCGTCGGCAGCTGCATCGGCGAGATGTCGCTGCTGACCGATGACGACGCCTCGGCCGACGTGGTGGCCACGACCGAGGTGGAGGCCCTGGCCCTGGATCGGCAGGCGTTCTCCGACCTGGTCGCTGCCGACCCCAGCCTGATGCGCCAGCTGGCCCGCCTGGTGACCGGTCGACTGCGGAGCACAAATCTCGACTTCGCCCGATCCCGTGTCCGCGAAGAGGGGGTCACGCGCTTCCTGGCCACCAATGATGGCGAAGGGCCGGCGGAGATCATCGGCAAGGATGGCTCTCGCAAGAAGCTTCGGCGCGCCATCGGCAAGCAGGCTGGCAGCGATGCACCGCTGCTCATTCAGGGCGAACGCGGTACGGGCAAGGCGCTCATCGCCCGCCTGGTGCACAACGCTTCGGACCGGAGGGGCGGGCCCATCATAAGCGCCGACGCGCGCTCCATCGACGCCAACACCGCCGGCGACCGCCTGTTCGGCCACCTCGCGGACGCTGACGCGGCGTTGACCGACGCCCGCCACCGGGTCTGCCTGATGGACCTGGCGCACGGCGGCACGCTGGTCATCAAGAGCATCGACGGTCTCGACCCGGTGGTGCAGGAGCGGCTCGAGCGCTTTGTGGTCCATGGCGACAGCGGTGCAGGTCGTCGCTTCGACGCCCGCATCGTGGCCACGACCCGCTCCCCCCTGGACAGCGCCGTGCAGGCCGGACGCTTTCGGCCCGAGTTGGCGCGGCTCCTGGCTGCCAACGTCATCGTCGAGCTGCCGCTGCGCGACCATGTGCGCGACATCCCGGATCTGGCGGCCCACTATCTGGCCCTTCACGCCAGCCGCCTGGGCAAGGAGGTCGTGCGCCTGGATGACGAGGCGCTCGACAAGCTGTGCGCCTACGACTACGCCTTCGGCAACCTGCGCGAACTGGACGAGGCCGTCGAGCTGGCGGTCATCGTCTCCACCGACGAGGTCATCACCGAAGACGAGCTGGTGCTGGGCCCGGTAGAGCGCATGGAGCCCGGCGGTTTCGACCTGCTGCAGGCGGCGCCAAAGAGCCTGGTCGACTTCGCCATGCGCCACTTTCCGAGCAGCGTGCAGCTGCTCACAGTGCCGGTGCTGTTGTTCATCATCTGGCAGTGCTTCGGCGGCCCGGGCAGCGCCAGGTCCAATCTCGGCACGGCGCTGGTCTGGTCCATCTGGTGGCCGGCCCTGTTCATCTCTTTCCTGCTGGTGGGCCGGGCGTCGTGCGCGGTCTGCCCGATGGGCGCTGCCACCGGCTTCACCCAGCGCTTGCTCAGCCGACAATGGAGGGTGCCCAAGTGGCTCAAGGAACACGATCGCAAGCTCGGCATCGCCGGCTTCTTCCTCATCGTCTGGGTCGAGGAGGTCAGCGCCATGCGCCATTCGCCGGTGGCCACTGGCGCCCTGTTATTGACGATCCTGGCCGGCGTGGTGGTCACCGCGGCCATCTGGCCGCGCCGCGCGTTCTGTCGCCACATCTGCCCCCTGGGCACCCTGGCCGGTCTCTGTGCCCAATCGGCCATGGTCGAGATGCGGCCGACCCCGTCGATCTGCAGCGCCAAGTGCCGCGGCACCATCTGCTTCAAGGGCACCGAGGAGGTGCCGGGCTGCCCCATGTCGCAACATCTGCGCTTTGTCGACGGCAACGACACCTGCACCCTGTGCATGAATTGTGTGCGCAACTGCCCCCACGGCTCGCCCCGATTCAATATTCGCGTGCCCACCCGCGACCTGTGGACGGCGACCCAGTCGCGGCCTGAGTTCGGCATGTTCACGGCCATGCTTTTGGGCCTGTTGCTCGGCCAGTTGCTCCTTCTGGACGCCGAGCACCACCCGGCGACCGGGCTCGGCCTGCTGCTGGCAGAGCACCACTTCGTCGTCGTGACGGCGGTCCTGTTGCTCTCTGGCGGCCTGCCCATGGCGGCGTTGTGGTGGATCAGCCGCCGCGACGTCGATGACGGGGGCGGCGAGGCCCGTCGACAGCTCTGGGGGCGAGCGGTGCTCTGGCTGCCCCTGGTGGGGGCGGGGTTCGCGGCCTTCCACCTGGCCTTTCTGCCCGAGCTGCCCGCAATGCAGTTGGTCGTGGGCCGAATGCCGTTGGATGCCGGGGCGACCATGGACCTCCCGCTGCTCGGCCTGGCCCAATTGGCGACGATCGGCCTGGGCATCGTGCTGGCCGGCGTGGCGTTGTGGAACGCCCGTCGCCGCGCGGTCATTGGCACGGCGTCGGCGTGGACGCGGAGCGACACCCTTACGCTGGTGGCGATGGCGGCTTACGCAGCGGTCACGCTCATTGTCATGTCGCGCCCCGCCTGGCTGATGTTCTGAACGCCGCCGGCGCTACCATTGTCCTGCGAGGTCGATCGGCGTTGAACCCCCCGCCGCTCGGAGCTACCCTCCGCTGCCGCGCGCGCGAGCGCGCAATCGGAGCCAGCCATGTCTCATCGCGACGCTGAAGCGACATTTGACCTGCCTGCGGCGACCCCCTTTCACCGTCGCCACGTGGGCCCCGGCCCCGATGACGTCGAGGAGATGCTTGCCGTCCTTGGCCAATCCTCCATGGACGCGTTCATCGACACCGCCCTGCCGGCGGCGATCCGCGATCCGCGACCATTGGCATTGCCAGAAGGACTGAGCGAGTCCGAGGTGCTGGCCACCTTGCGACGCATGGCCGATCGCAACCAGGTGTGGCGCTCCTATATCGGCTGCGGCTATCACGGCACCCATACGCCGCCTGTGGTGCAGCGAAACATCCTCGAAGATCCCGGCTGGTATACCCAGTACACCCCCTACCAGGCCGAGATCTCGCAGGGGCGTCTGGAGCTGCTGCTGGTCTTCCAGACGCTGGTGTCGGACCTGACCGGCCTGCCGGTGGCCAACGCTTCGTTGTTGGATGAGGGCACGGCGGCGGCGGAAGCGATGGCCATGTTCCATCGCCTGCGCCCCCGACGCAGCGCGGCCAATCGATTCTTCGTGGCGGCGGACTGTCATCCCCAGACGTTGGCGGTTCTGCAGACTCGCGCCGCTCCCCTGGGCATCGAGGTGCTGGTCGGTGACGCCGACGCGTTCGCCCCCGACGCCGAGGTCTTCGGCTGCCTGCTGCAATACCCCGCCACCGACGGCCGCGTGCTGGACCACTCGGCGTTCGTCGAGCGCGCCCACGAGGTCGGCTGCATGGTCGCGGTCGCCGCCGACCTGCTGGCGCTGACCGTGCTGCGCGAACCTGGCGCCTGGGGGGCCGACGCCGTGGTGGGCAGCACACAGCGATTCGGCGTGCCCATGGGCTACGGCGGTCCGCACGCTGCGTACATGGCCACGCGGGACAAGAACAAGCGCCAGATGCCTGGCCGGATCATTGGCGTGTCGCGCGACAGCCGGGGTCGCAGGGCGCTGCGCATGTCGCTGCAGACCCGCGAGCAGCACATTCGGCGGGCCAAGGCCACCAGCAACATCTGCACCGCGCAGGTTCTTCTGGCGAATATCGCGGCGGCCTACGCCTGCTACCACGGCCCCGATGGGCTGAAGAGCATGGCGCGCCGTATCCGGCGCCAGGCGCTGGCCCTGCGTGACGGCTTGACAGCGGCCGGACATCGCGTGGCGACGGATCCGATCTTCGACACCGTGCGGGTCTGGCCGGTCGAGCCGGAGCGCGACGCGGTGTTGCGGGCTGCCGCGGCCCGTCGCATCAACCTGCGCCAGCTCGACGATGGCTCCCTCTGCATCAGCCTGGACGAGACCGTCGATCCCGAGGACGTGGCCGACCTGCTGGCCTGCTTCGGCGGCGGCGACGTGACTGCGCTGCTACGTGGCGTCGACGAACTGTTGCCCGCCGCACTCGAACGCAGCACGGCCTACCTGGAGCACCCCACTTTCCACCGCTATCGCAGCGAGACCGAGATGATGCGCTGGCTGGGCCGGCTGCGCTCGCGCGACCTGTCGCTCTGCCAGTCGATGATCCCGCTGGGCTCCTGCACCATGAAGCTCAACGCCGCGGCCGAGATGATCGCCGTGACCTGGCCCGAGTTCGGCGCCATGCACCCCTTCGCACCGCGTGAGCAGGCGGCGGGTTACGTCGAGTTGTTCGAGCGACTGGAGAGCCAGCTCTGCGAGATCACGGGATTTGACGCCTTCAGCCTGCAACCCAATGCCGGCTCCCAGGGCGAATACGCCGGCCTGCTGGCGATCCAGGCCTGGCACGTCGCAAGGGGCCACGCGGACCGACGGGTCTGCCTGATCCCCACCTCCGCCCACGGCACCAACCCCGCCAGCGCGGTCATGGCCGGCATGGACGTGGTGGCGGTCAATTGCGATGACAACGGCAACATCGACATCGCCAACCTGCGCGAGCGGGCGAGCAAACATGCCGACCGACTCGGCGCATTGATGGTCACCTACCCGTCGACCCATGGCGTATTCGAGGAGGGCATCCGCGAGATCTGCGACATCGTGCACGAGCACGGCGGCCAGGTGTATTTCGACGGCGCCAACCTGAACGCCCTGGTGGGCTTCTCGCGGCCGGCCGACCTGGGCGCAGACGTCTGCCACCTGAACCTGCACAAGACCTTCGCCATCCCCCACGGTGGCGGCGGTCCCGGCGTCGGCCCCATCGGCGTGCGCGCCCACCTGGCGCCCTATCTGCCGGGGCATCCGGCCGTGGATGGCGGCGAGGGCGTGCAAGGGCCCGTGGCGGCCGCACCCTGGGGCAGCGCCTCGGTCCTGCCCATCTCCTGGGCGTACATCGCCCTCAATGGCAGCACTGGACTGCGCCGGGCGACCGAAGTGGCCATCCTCAACGCCAACTACATCGCCGCCCGCCTGGTGGATCACTTCCCAGTGCTCTACCGCGGCCCCGGCGGCCTGGTGGCCCACGAGTGCATCCTGGACGTGCGTGGCCTGCGCAAGATAGCCGGCGTGACCGTGGACGATGTGGCCAAGCGGCTGATGGACTACGGCTTTCACGCGCCCACCATGTCGTGGCCGGTGGCTGGCACGCTGATGGTGGAGCCCACCGAGAGCGAGTCCCGACGCGAACTCGACCGCTTCTGCGAGGCCATGGAGGGCATCTGCGCCGAAGCCAGGCGCATCGCAGCCGGCGAATGGCCTGCCGATGACAACCCCCTGCACAACGCCCCTCATACCGCCGACATGGTCGCCGCAGACCACTGGCCGCACGCCTACCCGCGCAGCCTCGCCGGCTGGCCCAATGCGCACAGCCGCGAATACAAGTTCTGGCCCCACGTGGGTCGGGTCGACAACGCCTGGGGCGATCGCAACCTGATCTCCGTCTGCCCACCCGACGAGTCCGACGAGGGCAACGATTGAACCCGCTCTGCCGAACCCTGACAGCAACGACAACCCTGGAGTCCAACGTGACCAAGCCCACTGTCCGCCCTGACAACCCCTGCTTCTCCTCAGGTCCCTGCGCCAAGCGTCCCGGCTGGAGCGTCGCCGCCCTGGAGGGCGCCCTGGTCGGCCGCTCCCACCGCTCCAAGGAGGGCAAGGCCGCCCTGCGAGAGGTCATCGACCGGTCAGCGTCGCTGCTGAACCTGCCCGACGGCTGGCGTCTGGGCATCGTGCCGGCCTCCGACACCGGCGCCGTGGAGATGGTGCTCTGGTCCATGCTCGGCGCCCGCGGCGTGGACATGCTCGCCTGGGAGAGCTTCGGCAAAGGCTGGATCACCGACGTGCAGAAGCAGCTGAAGCTGGACGATGTGCGCACCTTCACCGCGCCCTATGGCGAGCTGCCGGCGCTGGACCAGGTCGACTTCGACCGCGACGTGGTCTTCACCTGGAACGGCACCACCGGCGGCGCACGCCTGCCCGATGGCGACTGGATCGCCGATGACCGCAAGGGCCTGACCATCTGCGATGCGACCTCCGCCGTGTTCGCCATGGACATCCCTTTCCACAAGCTCGACGTGGTCACCTGGTCCTGGCAGAAAGTGCTGGGCGGCGAGGCGGCGCACGGCATGCTGGCCCTCAGCCCCCGCGCCGTGGAGCGCCTGGAGACCTGGTCGCCGCCGCGGCCGTTGCCCAAGATCTTCCGCATGTGCAAGGGCGGCAAGCTCAACGAGGGCATCTGGGTCGGCAGCACCATCAACACCCCCTCCATGCTCTGCGTGGCCGACGCCCTGGACAGCCTGCGCTGGTCCGAGTCCGTGGGCGGCGTGGCCGGGCTCATCGGCCGCAGCCAGGCCAACCTGGCCGCCATCGCCAGTTGGATCGACGGCAACAACCGCTTCGAGTTCCTCTGCAGCGATGACGCAGCGCGCTCGTCGACCTCCATCTGCCTGGTCTTCAGCCACCCCGAGGTGACGGCCCTGGACGTGGATGCCCGCAAGGCGTTCGCCAAGAAGATCACCGCCCTGCTGGATGCCGAGGGTGTCGCCCACGACATCAACCACTATCGCGACACGCCACCGGGTCTGCGCATCTGGGGCGGCGCGACCGTGGAGGCCAGCGACGTCGCGGCGTTGATGCCATGGGTGGATTGGGCCCATGACCAGGTGCTCGCTGGCGGTTGACCTGCACTTCGAACGGCAAGGATCGGAATGTCCGCCCGTGCGTCTATGCTTGTAGGGAGGGTTCGTCCCCTGCAGCGTTCGAGGTGGGCCTTGTTGACATCACGCCGATTCCGACTCGCTGGTCTGGCGCTCGTATGCGTGTGCCTGGCGCCCGCGGCGCTGTTCGCGGACAGCGGCGATGCCGCCGACCCCGCCGGTCCTGCCCTGGTGGACGCCGGCTATCCGCTGGATCACATCGAGCGGATCATCCCCGCCCGGGGTCGCTTCCGCTGCCCCAAGGTCGCCAAGGTGCGCTACCGAGGCGACATCATCCGCTACCACTCACCGGTGTTCGTCAACGTGCCCTTCCGCGAACGCCTGCGCCGTTTCGAGGCGGTCGTCCGGCAGACGGCCATCGAGATCTACGGCCGCGCGCCCCGTCGCATCCGCCACATGGGTACCTACAACTGCCGCCGCATCGCCGCCTGGCCGACCTTCCTGAGCGAACATGGGCTGGCCAACGGCATCGACGTGGCAGGCTTCGACTTCGGCCGCGCGCGCCGGTCTGAGCGTGCCGCAGCGCCCCGGCGGCTCAAGCGCGCGTTCAAGGTCCGCCTGGCTCATCACTGGACAAAGACTTCGGGGGTCGGCGCCGTGCACGCGCGCTTCCTGCGCACCCTGGCCCGGCGACTCATCGCCCGTCAGGACATCTTCCGCGTGCTGCTCGGGCCGTCCTATCCAGGCCACAAGAACCACTTCCATTTCGACTGCGCGCCGTGGCGGCTGGTGGATGTGTTCTGAACTGATTACGAGGCTGCCGCTCCGGCGGTTTGATCAGCGCTCTTTCTGGCTGCGAGTTCGAAGCCGCGACTGCAGGGCGACGATGCGCAGTCCCTGGTCATCCAGCAGCTCGGTCGGGCCAACCGTGGGTTCCTGCTCCACCGCGGGCGTCTCTCCCGTGCCCAGGGACTCGAGCTGGCCATTGGGCACGGTATCCCTGCGGGCGACTGGGGGTTTCGTCGCTTCCGCAGATGAACCTGACGAGCCGGGTTGGATCATGGCCAGCCCGACTTGCGAGCGCGGATCCAGCTTTCGAGCCTGCATCTCGGGCCCCGTCGTGCTCGCACCCGGCCGGCGAAAACCGCTCTCGACCTGTACCGAGCGCAGCGCAGCGGACATCGCTTCGGCGGATTGAAAGCGTCGAGCTGGATCCTTGGCCAGGCAGATGTGGATCACCTCGGCGAGGTCGGCTTCGACGTTCGGCACCCGCCGACGCAGCGGCTTTGGCTCCTCGAACATGTGGGCCTTCATGACCGCGATCACCTGGTCGCGGCCGGCAAAAGGCGGCTCTCCGCAAATGCACTGGTACATCACGCAGGCCAGCGAGTAGATGTCGCTGCGCGGGTCCACCTCGTGGCCGCCGGCCACCTCCGGGCTCATGTACGTGGGCGTGCCCATGGAATGACCGGCGCCAGTCAACTCGCTGCCGGCGATTCGGACCAGGCCGAAATCCACGAGCTTGACGGCTTCGTCGTCGCCCATGCGGTGGAAGATGATGTTGCCCGGCTTGATGTCGCGATGTACCAGCCCGTGCCCGTGCGCCTCGGCGAGGCTCTTCAAGACGCTGACGGCAATCTTGAGCACTTCAGCCGAGTGCAAGGGGCGGCCGCGTTGTCGAAAGCGTCGCAGCCGATCGGAGAGGTTCTCTCCCGCCAGTCTCTCCATCACCGCGAAGAGTTCGCCGCCTTCCGTCTGACCGTAGTCGTACATGGCCACGGTGTTGGCGGCCACCAGGGTGGTGGTGATGGCTGCCTCGCGGACAAAGCGCACCGTCGCCTTACGCTTCTGTTTGCCGCCGCTCCAGGCCACCTTGATGGCCCGAGCCTCGCCGGAGGTTCGGTCGCGTGCATCGTAAACGCTGCCGCCAGCGCCGCGGCCAATGAGTCCGTGGATCTCGTACCGTCCGTCCAGCAGGCAACCGATGCCGACCTGTTCTTCACTGCAGGTCGCCACGCGCAAGGTGGGCGTCTTGTCGGCCACGCAGAAGGCGGCCCGGGTGGAAGCGCCGCAAAGGGGACAGCGTCTCATGCACACTCCGCCGGCCAACGTGTTGGAACGGCAATTCGACGTTCAGCCAATGGCACCTCCCTGTCAACAATTGCACGGAAGGCCCACGCCGGCCCCAGCGCTCGGACCGCAGTATGATGGGACGGGCCTGCACCCGGGGTCGTCGTGCCTTGTCGGTACCACAGCCCCCTGTTATCACCTACCGATGGAAGACGTCTCTCCCGACGAAGAAAACTGGGTCGGCCAGGTCCTCAACGATCGCTACGAGGTCTTCGAGCACATCGGCCGCGGCGGCATGGCCATGGTCTACGCCGCTCGCGATCGGGTTCTGGATCGCGACGTAGGCATCAAGATCCTGCGCTCCGACCACGACCACGACGCCGAGTATCGCGAGCGCCTGTTGCGCGAGGCCTGCGCCATCGCCCGGCTGGACCACCCGCACATCGTCAGCGTGCACGACGTCGGCGCGGTAGGCGACGCGGTCTACATCGTCATGGAGCGGCTCATCGGCTGCACGGTCGGCGACCTGCTGGCCGAGGGTCCCCTGGACGTCACCCTGGCGCTGGAGATCGGCTGCCAGGTGGCCTCCGCCCTGGACCTGGCCCATGTGCTCGGTGCCGTGCATCGAGACGTCAAGCCGGACAACCTCTACCTGGTGGATACGGCGACCGGCACCTTGACCAAGCTGCTGGACTTCTCGGTGGCCCACGCCCCCTGGACTGGCAAGGGCAGGCGCCTCACCGCCCAGGACACCATGTTCGGCACGCCGACCTACATGTCGCCCGAGCAGGCCAGCGGCGAGCAGATGGGTCCCGCCAGCGACCTCTACTCCCTGGGCGTGGTGCTGTACCAGATGATGGTCGGTCATCCGCCCTACCAGGAGCAGAGCGTCGTCGAGGTGCTGGACATGCACCTGCACGCTCCCACCCCGCTCATCGCCGAGTCGATCGACGATCCGCCCATCGGCCTGTCCGAGCTCGTCGGCCGAATGATGGCCAAGAAGCCCCGCGAACGACCCGAGAGCGCCGGCGACGTGCGCGACCAACTGGCTGCTATGCTCGAGTCCCAGTTGGAGCGTCGTGTGCGTGCCTGGCTGTCTGCATCGCCTGGCAAGGATACCTCTGAATACGCCCACCTCGGCGTGCGCAAGGGCAGGGGTACGGCTCGCGTCGGTCGCCGTCGTCCGCGGACGACCAACGTGCTTTCGTCGTCGCCGATTGAGGCCGCGCTGGACGAGTTGGACGCCATGGATGGCCCGACCGAGCCGAGCCCGCGGCGGCGGCGACGGACGACGAAGCCTGCTGGTGGTGGGGTTCGTAAGACGGAGTAGTGGCTTGGGTTCGGGATCGGGTTCGGGCACAGACACGGACACAGACCCGCCCGACGGCGCCCCTCAAAGACCATCCACCGACGGCGCCGGCGCCACGAACAGGACCTGGTCGCCCACCAGGTTGCTGTCATTGTCGACGATCAGCGACGACTGGGCGTCGACCTTGCCAGCGCCTTGCGTGACCAGCCCGAAGGTGCCGCCCGACACCTGGCATTGCTTCATGTGCACCAGGTCGTTGCCGTCCAGGAGCACGCCCGCTCGTAGATGTTGCTGAACGAGGGTGTGCGAGATCGCCAGCGACGGGCTGGCGTGGCCGACGATGCCGTCCGACAACTCCACGTCCTTGCTGATCCTGCCCTGGCGACCCCGCTCGACCGGCATCAACGCTGGCTGCGTATTGTAGATGACGCAGCCATCGATGCGGGCTCGCGCCTCGGTGACGGCGATGCCGGCGGCGTGGTTGGCGACGAAGAGGGAGGCGATCAGCTTCGAGGTCGCGCTGCCCCGGTTGATGGAGATCCCGGTGCCGAGGCCATCGGTCTTGCGCAATGCTGACGCGGTGGATTCGATGCGCGTGCCCACCACCCGCACGGGATCGGCAGCCTCCTGGAGGGCCACCCCGACATAACGATTGTCGATGACGAGGCTGCCCGTCAGGGTCAGCGACGCGCCGTCTCCCGCGGCGATGCCGACGCCGGCGATGGGCGCGCTCTCGGCGACCAGGGTGCCTTCCACGCGCGCGCCTGCCAGGTCGAGTCGGGAGCCCTTGCCGCCGACGTTGATGCCGGCGATCCGGTTGGCCGTCAGCCTCGCCCCCAGGACGCGGACCCGCGCGCCATGGCTCACCGCCAGCCCCTGTCCGCCGACCTTGGTCACCTGAGCGGCGCCGGTGTGGTCGATGGCCAGCCCGTGGGCGACCACGACAGTGCCGGCCCCTGTCACGGACAGCCCGGCGCCGCGATTGCCGCTCAGGCGGACACGATCCAGTCGAGCGCGGGCCTTCTCGGCCACGAAGATGCCGTAACCCTCCTGCCCCTTGCCGGCCAGCGAGCGGGTGTCGCGGACCTGGCTGTCGCGCAGCTCCAGGCCACCGCCGGATAGCCACACACCGAAGTGGAGCGCCGAGTGGATGTTCAGGTGGCGGGCGCGCACCTTGCCGCCGGTGATTCGCAGCCCGGGCACCTGCCCAGCCACGCTCAGGCCAGCCAGTTCGACCGCCGCCGCGGAGCCGTTGACGGAGACGGTCAGCGCCGCCTGGCCGGTGGTCGCCTGCAGTTTTACCTGGGCGGCACAGCGACCGCGAATGTGGAGGGTCTTGTCGATGACCACGGGGCCGGCGTAGTCGCCTGGATGCAGCGCCAATGTCGCGCCGGGCTTCGCCGCACTCAGAGCATCCACCAGGCTGGCGAAGGGTGCATCGGCGCTGCCATCACCATTGGCCGGCGCGCCCATCTTGACATGCAGGGCGTCGACGCCCGGCGGTTTGCCGCCCCAAGGCGCGCTCGTGCACAGCGCCGGATCGGCCACGCAGGGCGTCGGTGTGCCGATGACGGATTTGCGCTTGGGATCGACGATGAAGCCCGGCGGGCAGCTCCAGGGTACGCCCACGTCGATGCAGGCGTCGCCGCTGCCTGCCGCTGGCATGCGACCCGGTCCGCAGGGCGAGGGCCCGGGCTGGCAGATGACGACGCCGCTGTCGTCTTGGCAGAAGCGGGTTTCAGTCAGATCCTCCAGGGGCGCCAGCACAGGCACACCCGGAGGCATTTTTCCGCCAGGCGCGTCCGGCGGTCCACCTGTGGGTGTAGCTGCGTCGGCGGGCAGGCAGGCCCCGGTCGGCGGCGTGGGCCAGGTCCCGGCAGCGCATCCAGCCCCTGCGGACAGCTCATCAGGGGTGCAGCGTCGGCCGACAAGCAGGCAATCGTCGGCACCTGGCGCGCAGACGTCCCCGTCATCATCGAGCCAGTCTGCGCACCAGCGCGGCGCGCAGGACGCGGGCGTGGCGGGCAGCAGGGAGGCGCACTCTGGTGGGCCGATGGGCATGCATTGGCCGGTCGCGTGCAGGTAGAACTGGCCGGCCGGGCAGCAGAGCCCATCCATATCGCGCCGGCTCTGGTGACAGTCTGGCGCGGCCACCTCTTGTTGCGTGACATCCGGCGTCGTGTGCACCGGCGCTGCGGTCTCCTCGGGCTGCTGGCAGCCGACCAGGAGCGCGAGCACGGCCGCTGACACTACGGCGAATCTGTCGACCGCGAGGAGCGGCAAACCAGGGCGCGACATGCAATCTCCGCGGCACCGCCGGGTCTCGCGTCGGGTGACGGCAGGCCATCCTAGCAGGGTCGCGGGCAGGCAGGGGCTCAAACCTGCGGCGGGAGCATCGCGCAAGATGCACGGACCCATGCCCAGGAGGCCCATGACCGAGGTGAACCTGCCACCTGGATGGGCCAACCGCGTCATCGCGGCCCTTTTTGCGGCGCCCCTGCTCCTGGGGGTAGTCGGCGCGCCATTCGCCGCCGAGCCGCTGCTCTTGCTGATCCTGGTAGGCATCCTGGCCCCACCCATGGTCGCCGTTTGCCTGCAGGCGAGCTCGACCGTGATTCTGAGCGAACGCGGCATCGACATGCGGCCGGGGTTGTTGTCCGGCACGTTGGACCCGTGGCGGAGAGGTGCGGCTCGTGGGGCGCTGGGGTTGTTGGATCGGCCGGAGTAGGTTTGGGGGCGGCACGGTCAGGGACACCGACACAGTCTCGGACACCGTCACAGTCTCGGACACCGGCACAGACCGTGACCGTCTCGGTGGCCGCCCCCTTCAAAAGCATCGCCGGCGTTCACGCCGGCGGAGATTCGGCGTCCTCGCCGTAGGACGGTGGGTGTCGACGCCCGCCGAGCGCCGAATTGAGGTGCGAGTACAGACAGCCGATTGCCGAGATCTCCACCAGCCGCTCAACACGGCGCGCACGCCGAGGCCGGCGCCGACGGTCAGAACAAGCAGCAGCGTCGGCAACAGGCGGGCTTTCATGGAGGTTCAGGTGCAGGGAGGGCTGTCGTATTCCGGCTCCGCGGTTTCTGCAATCGGGTGCCTTCTAGTGCTCACCCCTCAGCCCACCTGCTCGGCGTAGGTCAACGCTGCCAGGGCTTCGGCCAGGGTAGCCACCGGTCGGCCGCGTCGGGCCTTGGTCGCCAACCGGGCCAGCTCGCCATCGGCTGCCACCTGTCGCCAGGGGGCCTGCGGCAAGGCGCTGGCGTGGGCTCTGGGACCCATCTCGCCCACCTCCCAATCGACCGCTTCGACCGCCTCTTCGATCTGCGAGTATCGGGCCACCTCGGCGCCATCGACGCTCACCAGCCAACGCCGCCCGCGCGAGCCGCGGCGCAGGATCAGGATCTCGGTCATGGCCCCCGGCCGGCGCGACAGATGCAGGGCCAGACCCTGGGCGCCCAGGCTCTCCCAGGCCATGGCGCTGATGGCGCGCACGCTGGCGTCCACCCGCCGTGTGAGCGGGTCGAATCGGGCGGCCCGCTCCTGGATCTCATCCAGGGTGATGACGCCCGGCTCCAACTCCATGCCTGGGGCCTCCACCTGCCACTGCTGCCAGGACTTCTGCGCCTCGCCCGCGTCGCCGCCGCGCAGGTCCAGGTCGCCCGGCATGCCCATCAGACTTGGCAGGGAGACCAGGGAGAGATCGGAGAGATCGACAAAATCCAACACCAGGCAGTCCTTCTTGCCCGGCATCAGTCGTGTTCCGCGGCCGACGCATTGCGCATAGAGCGCCTCGGAGCGCGTCGGTCTGGCCATGGCGATGCAGGAGACGCCGGGATCATCGAAGCCCTCGGTGAGCACGCCCACGTTGGCAAGGGCAGTGAGCCGGCCAGCGCGAAAATCGGCCAGGGCCCGCCGTCGCTGCTCAGGCTTCATGGCGCCGTAGACCAGCCCCGCAGCCACCCCAAGGCGATTGAGGGCATGGGTCAGATTGCGTGCGTGGGCGACGGTGACGCAGAAGATCAGCGTCCGCCGGTCGCGCGCCAGCTCCTGGATGGAACGCGCCACCAGGCCGTTGCGCTCCTGCACATCAACCACCTCGGCCAGCTCGTCCTCGGCGAAGTCCAGGGCGCCGCTCCGCAGCCCGCGAAGGTCCGCCTCGGTGCCCACCCGGTAGCCACGCAGACGCGCCAACCAGCCCGCGTCCATGAGGTCGGCCACGCCGCGGCTGTAGACGATCTGCTCGAAGATGGTGTCCAGGCCCTGGCCGTCGGCACGGTTGGTGGTCGCCGTCAGACCCACGAGCGTGCCGGACCAGGCACGGTCGAAACAGCCCAATTGGCGCAGCACCCGCCGGTTGTCCTCGGCGACCGCATGGTGGCATTCATCGTAGAGCACCAGGCCCACATCGCGGCCCTTCAGCAAGGCGCGCAGGCGGGTCTCGTGCAGCGAACGGATGGAACAGACCACCACGCTGGCAGCCGCCGGAGCGCGCTCGTCCGCCCGCTCGATGGCCACCAGGCGCCCGTCGCCCACGGCCGCTTGCAGCTTCTCCTGAGCCTGATTCAGCAGCTCCTCTCGGTGGGCCAGCACCAGCACCTGACGGCGTGCCATGCGCGCCAACTCGGAGAAGATGACCGTCTTGCCCGAGCCCGTAGGCAGGCAGACCACCATGCGGCGCACCCCGGCACGTCGGGCCCGCAGCACGGCGTCGATGGCCTCCTGCTGGTAGTCACGCAGCTGCAAAACAACCTCTCCCAGCGTGTGGAAGGCTCAACTTAGGTCGCTCGACGCACGGCGCCAGCGCTCGCCGCGGCCGGCGACTCAAGCCTTGGAACACAAGCTGTTTTCCCGGGAGCTTCTGGGCTGCGTGTCGGCGCGGGAGTACCTTGCCGGCTCCAGGGGGAGGTGCAGCGTGAAGAATCGGCGAAGCAGGGCGATATCTTGCCCCGAACTTGCGCTCCTGGCCTGGCTTTCGCTGGCCGTGGCCTGCGGCCAGGAGACCAAGACGACGCCCGCAGGCGGGCAAGACGCCGGGCCAGCCAAAGACAGCGCCCAGGGCTGTATACCGAGCGAGGCGGTCTACAACGACACCGCCAAGAAGATGCTCGACGACCACTGCGGCGCCTGCCACGGCAAGACGGTGGACTATGGCGCTCCCTACACCTTTGGCACATATAAGGACCTGATCGCCATGGACGACAAAGGCGTGCGCAAGGTGGATCGCATCGCCGAGCGCATGGCGACCAAGAGCATGCCGCCCATCGGCTTCGCCAAGCCGCCACACAATGTGCAGGACACGCTCACCGAATGGGCCTCTTGTGGCAACAAGCACCCCGACCACAGCAAGGGTCTCGAAGCCTCGGCGCCCATCCTGATCGCGCCCGAAAAGCCCCCAGTAGGCATGGCCAGCTTCGACTTGAAGGTGCCCGACTTCCCGGTGGCGTCGAACCTGCTCGACCACTACCACTGCTTCAACTTCCCCGTGCCAGTCAGCGAAGACCGCTTCCTGCGGCGCATTGACGCGCTCATCGACCAGTCCAAGGTGCTGCATCATATCGTGGTGGTGATCGACCGCAGCGGCGCCAAGCTGCCGGCCGCCTTCGAATGCTCGCAGTTTCCCCAAAGCTCGCGCTACATCTGGGCCTGGGCTCCCGGCACCAAGGCGCTGCAGTTTCCCGAGGGCGGCCTGCGCCTGCAGAAGGGCGACCAGATCATCATCCAGATTCACTACAACAACGGCGCCGGGCTCAAGAACATCGTCGACCACACAGGCGTGCGCATCTGGCATGACGAGCCCACGGGCAAGGAGTGGGGCCAGCTCTCGCCAGGGCCGGTGCAGTTCATCATCCCGTCCGGTGGCAAGAAGACGGTCAGCCAGAAGTGCACCTCCGGCCATGACTACGAGGTGCTCAGCAGCTGGCCGCATATGCACGAATTGGGCGACAGCTTTGTGGGCGAAATCGAACACAAAGATGGCAGCATCACCCCGCTGATCGAGCTGGATGGCTGGAATTTCGAGATGCAACTCACCTACCACACGCCCGCCACCTTGAAGGTCGGCGACAAGCTGGTCACGCGCTGCACCTGGGACAATCAGACCGGCAAAATGGTGCCCTTCGGGCTCGGCACGAAGGACGAGATGTGCTTCAACTTCATCTACCTGAGCCCGCCTCCGGATATGTTGTTCTGCAGCAACGGCTTCTGAGCGCGCCCTGCCGCGTCACACGCTCCGTTCGACGAGAATGCCGCGGGTTTCTGCAATCGGGTGCCTTCTAGTGCTACAGCAGGATCGCCAGCGCCAACGTCAGCGGGATGCAATAGAAACGACAGTTGCGCATGGTCCCCCACCCAACCGCCAGATGCCAGAGCTGCGGCCCATCTACCGGCGTGCGTGGCGGGAGCGGTTGGAGCGAGTCATGCTAGTGGGCCCGACCCGCCCGCCCAATGGACGGCGCTCAAACCGGGTGCAACTACAGGAGTAGTGGTCGCCCGGTTGGGGGCGGGGCGAATCCGTGCCCGTGTCCGGGCCCGCTCCGACCGCAACCACCCTACTTCGCCCGCACCCACGTCGAGCGACCGCGCTTCTCAAACTCGGCCTTGCCGAGGCGCTCCAGGACGGGCGAGACGTAGCTCGCGAAGCGGCCGCGGTAGCCCTTGCGCAAGCCGTACCAGCCGCCCACAGGGTTGTCCGCCGACCGGCCCCAATGCTCGACCGTGCCGGGCTTTGTATCGACCTTCTCGTCCTTGTTGCCGAGCTCCATCCAGTCGCCATGGGCCTGGAGCATGGCGTGCAGGTCGTCGAGCGCCGAGAGGCGGTAGTGCAGCCAGGTCTTGCCCACCTGGCAATGAAGCACGTCCTTGTCCTCATCGCGGTGCATCTCGAACTGCGCCTTGCCCAACGGTGTGTTCAGAACCCACGGATCGCCGGGCACACCACTACCACCACTCATCGCTACCTCCTGGCCTTGATTTCGGGCCGCGCCCTGCATGGGCGGCGTGACCGAGGGCGCCAGGATAACGAGCGGGTCTGTAGGGCCCTCGTCGAGACGTGCAAGCGTATGAAACGCAGGGTGGTTTTTCGGCGCGAGCGGGGCTGCGGATGTGCGCGGTGGCGCGCGATCAGTGGCGGGGGTTTGAGATAGCAAGTGCATTGGCCTCCCCGCGAGAGTAGGGTTGTAGGCAAATAGACGGCACCCGAATGCTGAAAATGCTGGACTGCAAGGCCGCCGGGGTGACCTCCAGCGTCACAACCTTACTCGCAGCGACGTGGGCCATGCGAAACGCCAGGCACCTGACCTGCCCTCCACGGCGGGCCCTGCGGCCTGGCAGCGATCCTGGCATGATGACTCCGACCAGGTCGGGCCAATACACACCAGGCGGACGGCGTCGGCCGCCCTGCGTCGAGGGGGGACCGTGAAAGGCGTATTGTGCGTTGGTGTCGGAGTTGTATTCCTCACTGCGGCCGGCTGCTCTGCCGGCTCCACCGCCCCGGCCAAGTCGCCGTCTGACAGGAACGCCGGCAAGCAGCGAACTGGTCGATCGATGGTCATGGACCACCGGCGGTCTCGTCTCGTAAC
>CAYTLW010000084.1:0-34206 GCA_964438735.1 uncultured Enterobacteriaceae bacterium
GTTTGCAGGTGAATGCTGAGGTGCCTCTATAAAACCGCTAAAGTCGAGCCTAGAGGACTCGTCGAGTTTGCTCCAGGCGCAGATCTTCTGGCGCGGCCGCGCGTCCAACCAACATGGCCCGGTTCTTGACCGCTTTGCTTGTATGCGCGTTGGCTTCGCCCTCCATGGCGAGCGCCATCGTGATCAAGAAGCCGCCCAAGCACCTCTTCCGATCGGCGAAGGCGGTGCAGAAGGCCAACCGCGACCTGGTGGTAGCCATCGACAAGGTGCCGCGGGAGTGGCAATGGAGCCACATCGTCATCCATCACACGGCGGTGATCCGAGGCTCGCTGGCCGGCATCGACCGCTATCATCGGGGCAAGTTCGCCGACGGTCAGGGCATCGAGTACCACTTTCTCATCGGCAACGGGCACAGCGCGCCTGACGGTCTGATCGAACTCGGCCGCTGGCAGACCCGGGCCCGATCCATCCATGTCGCCTACCCGGCACGCGCCCCCCTGGCCATCACCGTCTCCTTGATGGGCAATCTACACGTGCAACCGCCGAGCCAGGCGCAGATGTTCGCCACCGAGCTGTTGTTGCGCCGATTGATGCGCGTATACGGCATCACGCCCGACCGCGTGAGCACCAATACACGGGTCGACGGTCGGGTGACCGTCTGCCCGGGGCGGCACTTTCCCATCGACAACCTGCTCTGGCGCTTGCGCCACGTGCCCAAGCTGAACCAGGCTGACTGGCGACCTCCGTGGCCGGACGTGCAGATGGACGGCCCCTACCCGAACCTCCAGCAGATAAGGCACCTGCTGCGGCCGCGCTATTCTTGCCCCCGCGGCATGCCGCCCTTCGAAGCGCTGACGTCCTATTCGGCGAAACGACCGGGCGGCGGCATGATCGAGGCGCGCCTGTTCAGCGTGCAGACCGGCCACCGATGCGAGCCGATCACCCGCCGCATGCTCGGATTGCGCACCAAGGTGGGGTGGTTCGTGCGCGAGACCAACGGCTACCGCAAGGGCCGCCTGAAGGTGCGCCGCAAGCGCGGCCGCGTCGTCGTGCAGTTGGTGGACGGCCGCGGGGTGATGATCACCTGCGCGCGCACCGCCAAGGGTCCGCCTGCGTGTGCCACCACCACCTCCGGTCGCAAGGCGCGTTGATTCCTTCTCCGCGGCGGCTCAGTGGTCCATTTACAGTTTTCGATTGAAATGCGCGCTCGGCTGGGGCACACACCCAAGCCCCAACGCGATGTGCCAGCCAGATCGGCTGGATTCGGAGCGTGGTCGAGGTCTCATGGTTCACCCCATCGTCGCCGACGAGAGCGAATTGTTGGCCCGAGTCGCCGTGCTGCTGCAGGCTCCCTCGGCCGACGTGACGCCGTCAGAGCGACCCATCGTCGACGAGCTGCAACGGCTGCGTGGCGAGATGGGCGCGGCCAAGGGGGAAGATCGCGGCGCCCTGCTGGAGCAGTATCACGCCCAGGTCTCCCTCCTGGAGCAACTCCGAGGTGCCCGCGGCCGGCCTGTCGTGGATCCGGCGCGGCCCTATTTCGCCCATATGCGACTGGTCGAGGAGGTGGACGGCAAGGCCCGCGAGCGAGACATCTGCCTGGGCAAAGCCACGCGCATCGAGGACGGGATGCGGATCGTCGACTGGCGGCACGCGCCGGTGTCGCGCATCTTCTACCAACACGCCCAGGGGGATACCTACGAGGAACGCCTGGGCGGCCGACCGGTGGTGGGCGAGCTGGCGGTGCGTCGCACGGTCGCCATCCGGGATGGCGTGCTGGAGGCGATTCACGCCCCTGAAGGCATCTTCCAGCGCGCCGGTGACGGCGACGATTCGGCCTGGCGACAGACTGCGGTCGAGCCGCCACGTCTGGCCGGTGGTGCCGGAACAGCGCTGAGCTGGCATCGCTCCGACTCGCCGAGCAGGACCTCGGATGTGCACCTGGGCACGGGCCGGAATCGGGGCCGACGTCGACGGCCGCGGCGACGCGACAAGCACCTGCCGGACATCGCCGGACTCATCGATCCCGACCAGTTCGACCTGGTCTCCCGACCTGAGGGGTTCGTCGTCATCCGCGGTTCGGCTGGCTCAGGCAAGACCACCGTCGCCTTGCATCGCATCGCCTGGCTGGCCCATGGCGACGGCCGCATCAACAGCGGTCGCACGCTCTTCCTGGTCTTCTCTCGCGCACTTCGAGACTACGTCAGCCACGTCCTGCCGGCCCTGGGTGTGGGCGGTGTGACGATTCGCACCTTCCGCGATTGGGCCCACGCGCAGCGGCAACGGCACTTTCCGCGGCTGCCGGCGGGACATCGCCACGACACGCCCGCGGTGGTCGTGGCCATGAAGTCGCATCCGGCCATGTTGCAAGCGCTGGCCTGGCAGGTGACCCGCACATCGGGTCCGCCCACGGCCGCCCAGGTGGTCGACGACTGGGCCAACGCCCTGACCAACGAGAGCCTGCTGAGCCAGGCGGTCGTCGAGGTGGCGCCCAAAGCGTTCAGCAGTGACGACATTCAGCGCGTCGTGTCGTGGTGCAGCGCCCAGCATTCCGACCTGCTCGAGCGAAGACGCGCGGCGCGCGCAAAATACTCCGGCCAGGGCGACCTGTTCGGCGGTTCTGGTGAAGACACAGGGCCCGTATTCGACGACGAGGATGACAGCCTGCTGCTCTACACCTGGCAGCTGCGGGTGGGGCCGCTGCTGGGTCGCAAGAAGCGCCCCCTTCGCCTGCTGCACGTGGCAATTGACGAGGTGCAGGACTTCTCGCCGGTGGACGTGCGGGTCGTATTGGGCTGTCTCGACCAGCGGCGCAGCATCACCCTGGCGGGCGACACCCAGCAGCACGTGATGAAGGACGCCGGCTTCACCTCCTGGAACGACTTCTTCCGCCACCTGGGCGTGGACGGCGCGGCCGTGGACACCCTGCGCGTCTCCTATCGCTGCACGCGCCAGGTGGTCAGCTTCGCCCTGGACGTGTTGGGTCCGTTGCGCGAAGACGATCTGCCCCTGGTGACCCGCAACGGTCCGCGGGTGGAGCTCTTCTCATTCGGCGACCACGGCGGCTGCCTCGTCTTCCTGACCGACGCGCTCAACGCCCTCGCAGACGACGAACCCAACGCTTCCGTCGCGGTGCTGACCCCGACCCGCGAGCTCAGCGATATGTACCACCACGGCCTGGTCCGGGGTGACGTGCCGCGGCTCCGCCAGGTCAAGCATCAGGACTTCTCTTTTGCACCCGGCGTCGAGGTCACAGAGGTCGCCGAAGTCAAAGGCCTGGAGTTCGACTACGTGATCCTGGTCGAGGTGAGCGCAGGCCACTATCCGGAGACCGACGCTGCCCGTCGGCTCCTGCATGTGGGCGCTACGCGGGCGATTCACCAGCTGTGGATGACTTCGGTGGCGAAGCCTTCGTCCATCGCCATCTCCTCCAGCACGGTGAACCCATGAGCACGTTGAACCCATGACCACGCTGAATCAGGCCGCTGACATCCTGCGCGCCAGCCGCACAATCGCCATCCTGGGCGCCCACCATGTGCGCTCGAAGGCCGCCTTCTACGTGCCCCAATATCTGCATGGACGCGGCTATCGCGTGCTGCCGGTGAATCCCCGTTTTGTCGGCAGCACCCTGTGGGGGCAGCCGGTGGTGGCGACCCTGGCGGAGCTTGGCGAGCCGGTGGATATGGTCGATGTCTTCCGCCGGTCGCAGCACCTGCCCGAGCATCTCGAGGAGCTGCTGGCGATGGCGCCGCTGCCGCGGGTCGTGTGGTTCCAGTTGGGCATCCGGCACGACCGGGTGGCGACGCTATTGGCTGACGGCGGCATCGAGGTTGTGCAGGATCGCTGCACGCTGGCCGACCACAGGCGGGCGGGCCTGGGGCACGTCGAGGATGCCGTCTCGGATTAGCTTCGATACGCCAGTTGAACGCCGTCCAATCAGTACAGAATCCGGTCGTGGACCGGCTCCGCTGCGGGTAGATCCGTCTCGCCGAGCATCTCGCGCAGGTCGATCTCGATGGTGCGGCACAAGGCGTTCATCGGCACGTCGTTCATGCTGCGCTCGAAGGGGTCCTCGCTGGAGTCGCCGATGCCCTCCATGGTCACGAATACCCAGGTGACCACCGCGTTGGCGACCAGCATGGGCACCACCATCAGCATGGAGTGCAGGCTGAGGGCCTGATCCACGTGCTCGGCGAAGATGTCCAACATGCCAAAGGGCAGGACGACGACGAAGAGGCGGGTGAAGATCCGGCTGAACTCGGCGTACTGACGCGGGAACGGGGTGTGTTTGATGCGCTCTGCCTTGCCTTGCAGGGCGTAGAGTTCTTCGATGACATCCATCATCGCGATCTGGTGAAAGAGGTCCATCCGCTTGTTGGTCAGCAGGCTGGCCAGACGCTTGCCCTGCGCTACCAGTAGCTGCGTGGCCGTGTTGGCGTAGGCCGACATGGTGGTCATTTCGTCGGGCGCCAGGAAGCCGGAGAGCTCGCGATCCCAGTCGTTGCGCATGGCGTCCTTGTGACGTTCCAGGCGCTTGCGCGTGGTGGGGTGGGGGTTGTCGAAGAAGCGCGATGTGCGGCGCAGCTGCAGGCGGACGGCGTTGATCCAGGCGATGTGGCGGTAGATCAGCTCCTTGCGCATGGCCCGGGCGTCTTCGCTGTCATCGTCCGGCTCGATGTAGCTCATGACAGCGTTCGCCCAGGTTCGACTGGCGTTGACGACCCCGCCCCAGATCTTGCGCCCCTCCCAGAATCGGTCATAGGCCGAGTTGTTCTTGAAGCCGACGTAGAAGGCCACCGCCGTGCCGACCGTCGCGATGGGCAGGAAGGGCACGCGCAGCCAGAGGAGGCCGCCATGTACGTAGGCGGCGTAGACCATAGCCGCCCACGCGCCGGACTTGAGGAGCGTCGGTATGGCCCAGCGCAGGACCATCAGTCGGGGCAGTCGGCGGGTCTTGAGCATGGCATCTCCAGGCCTGGGGTGAGCCGCAGGGTCGATGTCGGTTCAGCGGCGATGTCGGAGCCGGGGCGAGGGCGTCGGCAACGAAACGCCGCGGCCGAGGGTACACAGGGGCAGGGATCGCGACCGGGTTGCGCGCTACAACCAGGTGGAATTATGGGCTGGTCAGAGTCCTTATTCGGTGCTCAAGGGGTCTTTTTCCTGGCCGTATACTTGAGCGCGTAGTGCTGATGTTGCTCTTTGTGGCACTCTCCGCAGGCATCCGGCCCGACGAAGCCCTGGCTGCCGAAGTGGCGATGCTGGCTTCCTGCCGAGGCGATCACCAGCCCGGTCATACCTGCGAGGCAGACGACCGCGACGACCCAGGCGCTGGTGGGCATGCCGCCGCTGTCGTCTTCAGCGCCGCCCATTGCTGTGCCTGTGTGGTCCTGCTCGCCCGCCATTCCCACTCCCCGAGAGCGTTCCAACAGCCCTGCTCATCCCAGATCCGGACTTTGTACGGCGCAACAAGCGACGAATGTGTCCGCTGGGATGGCGGAGTGGAGGCGCCGTGGGGATCTACGCGAGGGCGCGCGCTGTCGGCTCGTCTGGGCAAACAAGGGACCCAAACTACCAGCTGAATCGCACCTCACCGTTGCCGGTGCGCACATTCCCCTGGCTGCCGATCAAGCTGCCGGAGCAGTACGACCCGCCGCCGCCGCCGCCCTTGCTGTAGGTGCCACCGCTGCCGCCGGTGTAGCCGCCGCCACCGCCGCCGCCATGGTAGGACGCGCCGCCGCCGCCGAAGCCGCCCTTGCCGCTATAGCTGGTGGTGCCGCCGGCGCCGCCCTTCTTCTTGCCGCCCTTGGCCCAGTTGTTGCCCGTGCCGTCGCCATTCCAGCCGCCGCCGCCGGCACCTGTGCCACCGCCGCCGCCGTTGTTGGAATAGCCGCCCTGCCCGATACCGACCGACGAGTAGCCGCCGGGTCCGCCCTTCTGGCTGGTCAGCCCGCCCTGCCCTGCGTGGCCCTGGTACGAGGAGCCGCCGCCGCCGCTGGCGATGAGCAGGGGCTGGCCGTTGCTGTTGTTGCTGATGAAGGAGCCGCCGCCACCGCCGCCGCCGCAGAGACCGCAGGTGCCATCCTTGCCGCGACCGCCGACGACGACGCGCAATGATTTGCCGCCGAGCCCGGTGAACGAGCCGCGCATCATGGCGCCGCGCCCGCCCTTGGACTTCTTGGTACCCGCCTCGGCCCCCCACGCTTCGATGGTCAACGTCTGCACGCAGGAGGGCACGTTGAAGTTGGTGGCGGAGCCGCTGTAGTTGAAGATCTTGCTGCCGTTGCTGCAGGCGGATTGGCACTTGCCCGACAGGCAGATCTTGCCGCCGCCGCAGGGTGTCTTGTCGTTGACCGGCGTGGTCTGACAGCCCTTGGAGGTGTTGCAGGTGTCGGTGGTGCAGGGGTTGTTGTCGTTGCAGCTGAGCTGGTCACCGCCGCACTTGCCGCTGCTGCACTTGTCGTTCTTGGTGCAGGCGTTGCCGTCGTTGCAGGGCGAAGCGTTGGGGATCAGCTTGCAGCCGCTGGAGGCGTCGCAGAGATCCTCGGTGCACGGGTTGTTGTCGTTGCAGTTGACGGGATTGGCGGTGCACTTGCCGGCCTTGCAGGTGTCGCCGCTGGTGCACTTGTTGTTGTCATCACAGCCCTTGTTGCTGTTGACCGTGTAGCAACCCTTGGCCTTGTCGCAGAGGTCGTCGGTGCAGACCTTGCCGTCGTTGCAATTGAGCGGTGCGCCGGGTTTGCAGGCGCCGCCGCTGCAGGCGTCGGACTTGGTACACACGCTGCCATCGGCATCGCAAGCCTTGCCGTTGGCCGCCGCCTGCTGCAAGCACTTGCCGGTCTTGTTCACGCAGGCGGTCTTCTTGCACGGTCCGTCGCCGCTGGTGTTGCAGAATACGATGGTCAACGGGTTGATCTTGCAGCTGAACGGAGCCTGGCTCTTGTCGCAGAAGAGGGTGCCATTGCACAGGTTGCCGTCCTCTTTGCCCGCGCAATCGCTGTTGACATTGCACTCGCAGATGTTGGTGCCGGGTACGCACTTGCTGCCGGCGCAGACGTCGCCCTTGGTGCAGGGTTTGCCGTCGTCGCACTTGTTCTGATTGGGTGCATAGGTGCAGCCGAGTTTGGGGCTGCAGGCGTCTGTGGTGCAGGGGTTGTTGTCATTGCACGAAACGGCGACGACCAGCGGTGTGCCGGCGCAGCTGCCGCCGCTGCAGCCGTCCTTGCTGGTGCAGGCGTTGCCGTCGTTGCAGGGTTGCGAGTTGTTGACCTTGTAGCAGCCCTTGGCCTTGTCGCAGAGGTCGTTGGTGCACACATTGCCGTCACTGCAGGGCAACGGCTTGCCGACCTTGCACAGGCCGCCAGCGCAGGCGTCGCCCTGGGTGCAGACGCTGCCATCGGCGTCGCAACCGCTGCCGTCGGTGGCCGACGTCTTGATGCACTGGCCGGTCTTGGCCACGCAGCTGGTCTTGGCGCATGGCCCGTCTCCCTTGGTATCGCAGAGCACCGCTGAGTTCGGCTTGGGTTTGCAGACGTGGGCGGGCTTGGACTTGTCGCAGTACTGGATGCCGTTGCAGAGGTTGCCATCGTCTTTGGCGGCGCAATCGGAGTCCTTCTGGCACTGGCAGATGTCTTTGCCCGCTTTGCACTTGCCGTTGGCGCACAGGTCGCCGTCGGTGCAGGAGTCGCCGTCCGAGCAGGGCTTGCTATTGGCCACGTTGGTGCAGCCCGTCTTTGGTGCGCAGCCGTCATCGGTACAGGGGTTTCCATCTTCGCACTTGGCCGGGCCCACCGCCTTGCCGACGCACTTGCCCTGCACGCAGGCATCGGACTCGGTGCAGGCGTTGCCATCACTGCACGACTGCGAGATGGGCTTGTGCTTGCAGCCGGCCACCTTGTCGCAGCTGTCCGAGGTACACGCGTTCTTGTCGTCGCAGTTGATCTGCTTGCCGCCGCAGTTGCCACCTTTGCAGGCGTCGCTTGACGTGCAGGCGCTGCCGTCGTCGCAGGACTCGCCGTCCGACTTGTCCTGCCAGTTGCACTTGCCCGTGGTGATCTTGCACTTGCCGGTCACGCAGGGGTCGCCGGCGTCGCAGATCTTGACCTTGCCGGCGGCGCATTGGTCGGCCTTGCAGAGGTCGCCGATGGTGCACGGGTTGTCGTCGTCGCAGGCGGCGCCGTCCAGGGTCGTCTTCTTGCAGCCGGTCTTGGGGTCGCAGGTGTTGGCTGTGCAGGCGTTGGCGTCATCGCAGACCAGCTTCTTGCCGCCGCAGCTGCCGGCGGTGCAGCTGTCGGCGATGGTGCACGCGGTGCCGTCATCGCAGGCGACGCCGTCCACCAGCGGCTTGTAGGCGCACTTGCCGGTCTTGTCGTCGCAGGCGTCCTTGGTGCAGGCGTTGCTGTCGTCGCAGGAGACGACCTTGCCCACCGAGCAGACGCCGCTGCTGCAGATGTCACCCACCGTGCAGGCGGTACCGTCGGCATCGCAGGGTTTGCCGTCATCGGCCGTCTGGGTGCAGCCCTTGGCCAGGTCACAGGCGGCGATGGTGCAGGGGTTGCCGTCATCGCACTTCTTGGGCGTGCCGGGCACGCACACACCTTCCTTGCAGGCGTCGTTCTCGGTGCAGACGTCGCCGTCGGCGTCGCAGGGCACCTTGTCCAGCTTGTTGACCAGGCAGCCTTTGGCCGGGTCGCAGGCGCCCTGGGTGCAGTCGTTATCGTCGGTGCAGGTGTCCTCGTCGACCTTGCCGTCGCAGTCGTTGTCCTTGCCGTCGCAGACCTCTACCTCGAGCGGCGGCGCGGTGCAGGCGCTGAGGCCGGACTCGCCGCAGGTGCGCACGCCCGGGCACTTGCCGGCCAGCTGCTTGTCGTCGGTGAAATGCTCGACGAAGCACTTGGTCGTCAGTTTGGCGTCGGTGGCTGCCTGGCTGCAGGTGCAATCGGTGGCCGCACCGTCGGCGCCCGGTTTGGGCACACACATATTGCTGGAGGCGCCCTCGATGGTGGTCACTGCCTTGCACTCAAACCCCTTGGCGCATTGTTCGCTGGTCTTGCAGCCGACGCCGCAGAAGGCGCCGGCGCTGCCCTGGTCCACACAGGCCGCGTCGTCCACGCCCAGGCTCTTGCAGGCCTTGGAGTCCGTGCAGGGGTCGCAGAGTCGCAGTCCGGTGGGCACGCAGATGGTGACCACGTCGCCGCCGCCAGCGCTGACCGGCGCACAGGAGAAGCCATCGTCACAATCGTCAACGCACTTGACCGCGCAGCGCTTGCCCTGGGGCACATCGATGCAGAAGTTGTTGTCGCAATCGCTGCTCTGCACGCAGTCACAGCCGGGACCGCCGGGGCAGGAATCCGTCGGCGCGTCATCGACCACGTCGCCCTCGACGGCCGCATCCTCCGTCGGCGCCTCGCCGGAATCGGTGGTCGTACCGCCCAGGTCGGCGCTGCCCACGTCGCCAAAGCCGATGTCCGGCAGCGCGCCGCCGGCGTCGACCGCCGAGCCGTCCGCCTCACCGCCAGTTTCGGTCCCGCAAGCGGCCAGCAGGACCCCCACGGACAGGCAAATGAACCAGCGGCACGAGTTCCAGTCTTGGCGCGTGTTCGAACGCATGCTCCCTCCTGGCGGCACCCGCCGCGCGGCCAGCATAGCGTATTCCCACGCCTCGGTTGATGCACAGGCGGTGCAATCCCGTAAAGCACGCCTGACGGGCGAATCCAGTGCGCTTGTAGCCCCTTGGGCTTTGCGTGCTGGTGCCCGGCGCCGGCCCCTCAGCGGTTGTTGCCGCGAATACGCGCCAGGCAGCGATCGAACGCCCGCGAGATGCGCGTGTGCTCGTGAATCATGGCGACCCGCGGCCAGGTCGCGCGCTCGCCCTCCAGGATGAAGAAATCCAGGTCGGCGCGGGATGGGTTGCTGAACACCTTGCGGTAGATGTGTGGCTTGAAGCGCGGGTGGATGTTGATGTCGCCGCGGTAATCCTGGCTGAACAAGGTATGCAGCTGGTCGCTGACCAGTCCCAGCGTGCTGTCGCCACCGAGCCGGCGGCCGACGTCCGCCACGCCGCTCCCCTGAGTGCGCGCCACGGCGCTGGCGACGCCGGTGATCTTGGGGCGCGCGCCCTTGGTGCCGCCCCGCAGTTGGGCGATGGGCAGGACGTGCGGGTTGGTCTGGCTGACGATGAAGTGGTTGATGTTGTGCAGGCGGGTCAGGCGCAGCTTGGGCAGGTCGCCATGCAGGGACCCATCGACCCACTTCTCGGTCTCGATATAGGGCACGATGTGGCCGTCGGGGCCGCGCATCTCGAGCACAACCGGCGGGAAGAGGCCCGGCAGCGCGGAGGACGCCAGCGCGGCGCTCGTGACCAGCACGTCAGGGGCGGTCAGAGGCGTCAACAAGCGCGGCTTCTGGCGCACCCGCGTCGGCGAGACCGAGATGCAGAGCTTGCGGCCACTGTGGAGTTGGGCCTCGTTGAAGGTGACCTCGCCGACGTTGTCGCGCAGCACCTCGTACAGGTGCTCACTCTTCAAGAGCGTGCCATCGCGCAGCCAACGCCGCAGACCCACCCGCGCCATGCCATCGATGCGCACGCTGTCCGGGTCGTCGAACAGTTCCTGGAGTTCATCGTCGTTGCGGGTGCAGACCACAGCGCCGATCAGGGCGCCGGTGCTGGAGCCGCAGAGCACTTGCGGCAACGATCCCTGACCAAACAGCGCCTTGATCACGCCCAGGTGATAGAAACCCAATGTCGCACCACCAGAGAGCATCAACGCCGACCGGCCGAAGACCCGCCTGGCTTGCTTGAAGCGGCGAACCTTCTCTTCGGTCGACATGGCGTCGCTGTCGGCCAGAAAGTCCAGGGCCAGTTCGCACTCGGCCAGGTAGGAGCTGACCAGCCGCTTGGTGCCCGCCAGGGCGGTCTCATAGAGCGACGGCGACTGAATGTCGCTGAGATTGCGGTAGAGGCTGTGGGTCAGCAGTCGGGTCAGCTCGCGGACCTTGCCTTCGGTGCGCAGTCGGCGCATGGCGTTGCGCTGCTGGCGCAGCAGGTCGGCGTGGTAGGCGTCTGATTCGTCGTCTTCGCGCCAGGCTTCGGCGCCGCTCAGGCGGTCGACCTCGCAGGCGGTCTCATGCCACTGGGCAAAGGTGCGGGCCGCGTCCAGCCGTTTGCGGGCCCGCCGCAGGTCTGCCCGAACTCCCACTAGCCGCCCAGCGCGCGGCGGAAGGCGCTCTCGAGTACGCGGTTGTCACCGTAGACCTCTTCGACCAGGTCCGAGTTCAGCAGCGACTTGCGCAGCTTCTTGAGCAGGTGGCGCGGGTCGCGCGCCTCGAGGGAGGCCATGGCCATCTCGGCGGCCAGCAGCTCCATGTTGTCCTCTTCGACCTCGACCAGCTCCTTGGCGATCAGGTCTTTGAGTCCGACCAACACGGCTCCCTTCAACGCTTCCGCCTCGGCGGCGGCGTGTTCGGACAACTCTTCCGGGATGGGGTCCTCTTCCGGCTCCAGGCTTGCGCCCAGGGCGGCACCCAGGGCTGCGCCCAGGTCGAAATCCACGTTGTCGTCTTTGTCTTGCTGGCTCATCTTGCCTCCGCTGCGCGCGGGATAGTCTGCCCCGAACGCGCCGCCATGGCCACTGCTGACCTGTCGCCAGCTCCGAAAGCCGTTATGCTGCGACCCCCGTCAGGAGTCGTGCCATGCCTCGCCGCTTTGTGGAACCCATCCTCGCCGCCTTCGCGCTCACCGCGATCTGCGCTTGTGGCCAGACCGCTGCGCCGCAACCGGGCACGCCCGGACCCGACACCGCCGCTGGGGACGCAGCGGCCGCCGTAGACGTGCAAGCGAACGGCGATGTCAGCCCAGGATCCGATGACAGCACGACGCCGGTTCAGGACGCGACCACGGCCGCAGACCAGGCCGCCGCTCCCGCCTGCACGCCCGGCGTCATCAAGCCCCTGGGTACAGACTTCTTCGCCGACATCTCCAAGGCCAGCGGCATCCAGGCCGACAACGTGATCCTGGGCAGCGCCAAGCCGATCCCCATCAACGACCACAGCCGGCTGGGGTTCGTCGATCTGGACGGCGATGGCCTCGACGACATCGTCACCCACAGCCTCTTCCCCAACCCGCAGAAGGGCATCCCCTTCGAGCACCTGGTCTACCGCAACAACGGCGACGGCACCTTCGCCCACATCTCCGATGCGAGCGGTCTGCGCAAGGTTCAGGCGGGATTCTTCGCCTTTGGAGACGTCGACAACGACGGCGATCAGGATTGTTTTGCAGGGCTGGACATCCCCATCGTTGGCAAGACCCATCAGATCCTGCTCAACGACGGCAAGGGCGTCTTCACTCCCAAAGTGGGCAGCGGCGTCGAGGCGGTGACCGCCATCGCCGGCAACGCGGTCTTCGCTGACTTCGACGGCGACGCCAACCTCGACCTCTTCATCGGCCTGGGTCACACCACCTACAAGTCGCCCAATCACCTGCTCTTCGGCAACGGCGACGGCACCTTCAGCAACAAGACGGCCCAGCTGGGCGACACCTCGAGCCAGCCGACAAACGGCTGCCTGGCGTGCGACTACGACAACGACGGTGACCTGGACATCTTCGTCAGCAACTACGGCGTCAGCGTCGCCTCGGGCCATAACCGACTGCATCGTAACGACGGCAAGGGCAACTTCACGGAGGTGGGCGCGCAGACGGGATTCGCCTTCCAGAAGAGCGGCAACAGCTGGCTGGTGCAGCAGGGCATCATCAAGGGCGACGAACCCAATCCCAAACCCACCGGTCCCATCGGCAGCAACGGCTTCGGCATGGACTGCGGCGACATCGACGGCGATGGCATGCTCGACATCTTCGCCACCGCCATCAGCCACCCCAACGCCACCAACTACTCCCGCACCTGGAGCGATCCGACCCAGGTGTTGATCAACAAGCCCGGGCCCGACGGCGTGCTCTTCGACAACCAGGCGACGGCGCGCAAGCTGCCTTTCAACGAGGGCGACGTGGACGGCGCCCTGGTCGACTTCGACAACGACGGCCGATTGGACCTGTCACGGTCGCGCGACAAGAAATACGAGAAGGCCTACACCGGCGTGAACCAGAAGGCCTGGTTTGGCCTCGCGCACCAGCAGTCAGACGGCACGTTCACGCCCCTGGGCCCCACCAGCGGCATCAACGATCTGGACTATACCGCCGCCGCCACGCTGACCCTCTGCGCCGGCGACGGTGAGTGCTCCACCAGCCCGGAGAAGTGCCTCGCCAAGCGCTGTCGACTGCCCTGCACCACCGATGCCGACTGCACAGGCGCTGGCGAGATCTGCCACAGCGGCGGCTTCTGCAAGGGGCTGCTGCGCATGAAGAACGCCCAGAATCACGCCTGGGCTGACATCGACGCCGACGGCGACATGGACCTGCTGGTGGGCGGTCGGGACACGGGCGGCGGCCGGCCGAATTTCCTGTTCCGCAACGACGTGGGCCACAAATTGCCGTGGCTGCAGCTGCGATTGCAGGGCGATGGCAAGGCGGTCAATCGGGACGCCATCGGTGGCCGCGCCACCCTGGTCTTCGCCAACGGCATAGGACTGCTGCGTGAGGTCAAGTCCAGCCGCGGGATGCACAACTCCATGGACAGCCGCTGGCTGCACTTCGGCCTGGGCGCCAACGGCTGCGAGTACTCCGTCAATGTTCGCTGGCCCGACGGCAAGACGGCGACCTTCGACGCGGCCACCCTGCCGCCAGGCGGTCGCTACACCGTGGGCTACCCGGACCAGGTCCAGGTCTGGAAGCCGAATTAGCGCGTATTATTGCTAGTATTCTTCGCCTTCTTCGCGCTCACGTTCGACCTTGTCGATAGATCGATTCAACGCGCGGGTCTCCTTCTTCTCGCGGGCTCGCATCTCGGCCCGGTCGCGCTCTGCTTTGTTGGGGTCGACCACCGCCGGCGCGCTGCACGCGGCGCAGACGACGAAGCCGACGATGACACCGGCCGCTGCATATGCCCGCGCCAGGCGCAGGGTGATGTGACTGCTCATCGGTTCTCCTCGCCCCGGCTGCCGGCCGCGGGCCTGTTGTTGGCAACGTCCGAGCGCGGTGGAGATTCGACCGGCGGTCACCAATGACCGCCATGATGAGACCGCTGACCCCGGGCGCGCAAGCGCTCCTGGACGGGCGGCAAAGAGAACGCTAAATAACCGGTGGCACTCAGTGCCGAGTTCGTAATAACAGGTGAATACCCGCAATGTTATAACGAGACTCGAGCTTCAAGAGACATCGGGAGTCTGCGCCGTGGCACGCATGCGGTATTTCACACGACATGCCATCGATCTCAAGGTCGAGGTCCGTGGCGGGACCGGATGGGCGGAGTACAGGACGGTCGATATCTCGCGCCGCGGAGTCTACGTGCGCACGACGACCCCGCGCCCGCGCAACAAGATCCTGTCCATGCGCATCACGCTGCCGAGCGGTGCGAAGTTGGAGTTGATGGGGCGAGTCCGTCGCAGCGTGAAGGATCGCAGCGAGTCCGCCATGGGACCGGGCATGGGCATCGAGTTCTTCGCCATGGCCGAGGACCAACAGGCGAATTGGGATGAGTTCATCCTCAGCGGTCCACGTGGCGACCCGGGTTCGGCGCCAGGGGAGAGAGCATTCTTCGCGTTTGACGTGGGCAAGGGAATGCAGGACGAGGCGCCGGCGCTGCGCAAGGCGCAGGTGCCGCGCATGCCTCCGAGAAAGGACGGGGCACCGACAACGGGCAAGGCTCCGACAACGGGCAAGGCTCCGACAACGGGCAACACGCCGGCACCCGCCTGGGCCTCACCGACCCTGCCCATGACGCCAGCGCAGCAGACAGCGGCGCGAACCGCGGCGCCGTCCCTGCCCCAACGTCCCACGGCGCCGAACCCGATCTCGCCGAATCAGCGCAGGCGTCTACGCCAGCGCAGCGCGATGTTTGAGGCCGTCGTGGCGGTCGACGAGTCGAAGCTCAGCGCCGACCAGGCGGGCGTACGCGCCACGGTGAGCATCCACCTGAGCAGCAGATCAGATGTGGCCGAGTTCATTCGTCGCTGCGTCGCGGGCCAGCGCATCTTTCTCAGCACGGACGGCCAATTCACCGCCGGTACCCTGCTGGACCTTGCCTTGATTCACCCCAAGACGGACTGCGAGATCCACCTGGTCGCCATCACGGCACGCAGCGTGCCTGCGCAAGACGGACGCAAGGCAGGGGTGCACGTCTTCTTTGACGAGCCGACCGCGCGGCTGCGGGCAGACCTGCAGTCGTTCTCCGAAAGAGGAGAGGGTCGGCCGCCACGCCCCAAGCCGCTGCAGCGTCCGGACAACTAGCGGCTGTCGGTTTGCAGGGTGCGTTTCAGTACGTCGGCAAAGGGTTGCGAAGCCAGCAGTCGTTCTCCGCCGCGGGCGCGACCGTGGGCCAGGAAGGACTCAACCTGATCGTCGTCGAATTGTGACGCGTACATTCGCATCCCCGCCGCCAGCCGCGTCTCGTCCGATCCGGCTGGGACCAGGCAGGGCTGCAGCGTGTCGTCGACCTCCATGGCCGCGTCATCGACCTGCGAGGTCATCCGACCCTGCACGTAGGGCAGATCTTCGTACAGAGCCAGCGGTCGTTTGCTCGCCACGGCCCGCCCAGCGGCCCGAACAAGGCGATGATCAATGTGGCCGCCAAAAGCCAACGGCAGCAGGATCGGGCCGTCTTCCAACAAGTCTTCGAGGTGGGCGATGAGCCAACTGAGAACCCGGAACTCACTGCCATCGAAGGCGCGTTCATGAAGGAAGGCAAAGCGCCCCGGATAGTGGCCCCGAAAAGGGGCATCCGTGCCGCCCAGATCGAGCAGCTCGCATCCCAGGCTGGCGGCAAAGCGCCGATCCTCGATTCGGCGCACGGCGGTCACCGCCTCCAGATTCCGCTCGGTCAGCTTTGGTGCCCAGGCACTGCGCGAAAAACAGGTGATGATGCGCGTCTCCGCACCAGCATCGGCCAGGGCGAGCAGGGTGTGCCCCAACGACACGGCCGCGTCGTCAGGATGTGGGGACAGGATTTGAAACACGATTCCCCGGGTCGGCGGCAGGACGGTCTCATCGTCCAGCGATTCGACCTGCAATCCGTTTCGCTACCACGTTCTACGGGCGCTGCCCAGACGTCGTGCTTCTCGGCGATCCACGGGGACTGACATGATGGCCATCCGCCGCCATACTGTGCGGCCCTGCAACTCCGATCAGACCCCCATCTTTGCCACGCCGATCGATGACGCAAGCGCCCTCCCACGTCCCTGCGGACCCGCCTCCAGGTCGCCTGTGGGCCACGCCGACCCGAGCCATGCAGCGCTATGTGCTGTCGGTGGCAGCCCTACTGGCCCTGGTGGGCATCGGCACCAAACTGCACAAGGTGGCGCGCATCGGCCAGAGCATGGAGGGCCACACGCCCTGGGAAAGCTGGCTCGTGGTCTCCGTCGCCGACGTGATCTTTGCCGCCTGCTGGACGCTCATATGGTTGATCTTCCTGCATGGAAGTCGTGGCTGGTTGCGCGGCCTGCTGGTGATGACCATGCACGTCCTGGCCGCCTTTCTGCTGCTGCTGCTGGTCATCGAACATGGCTTCTTCCTGGCCGCCGGCGCGTTGTTGGATTGGGAATTGCTGGCCTATACGGCAGAGCACCTGGAGGCGCTGAAGAAGGTCATCTCCAGCGAAATGGGCGCGCCCACCTGGGCGGCCCTGGTGGGCGTGGTTCTGCTCGCCTTTGTGCCACTGTGGCCCATGGGTCGACCGGCGATGGCCGCGGAGCCAGTTGAGCGCTGGCGTGGCCGCAAACTGCTCGGCCTGCTGGTCGCGATCTGCGCCTTGGCTGCGCTCTATGGCGTCGGCGGCAAGGCGCCACTGCCCGACAAGCTGCAGCCCATTCGTGGCGGCGTCATCGCCGAGCACGTCATGGGCGCTGTCAACGACTGGATGGATACCGACGAGGTCGAAGACATCGCCGACATCAAGCCCCTGGAGCCCCTTCTGGTGACCCCGGGTGCCACCGGCGGTCGCCATAACGTCGTCGTCATCGTGCTCGAGTCGACGCGCGCCCAGGCGACGACGCCCTATAACCCTGACCTGAAGACCAGCCCCTTCCTGGCCAGCCTGGCGAAGCGGGGCACCCTGGTGGAGAACGCCTACACCGTCGTGCCCCACACCACCAAGGCGTTGGTGCCCATTCACTGCGGTCTCTACCCCAAGCTGGTTCAACGCTTCGACGAGGCAACGCCGGGCGCGCTGCCGAGCGACTGCCTGGCCCGGGTGCTGGGGCGCATGGGCTACGCCTCGCACCATATTCAATCGCCGGAGTCCGTCTTCGAGCGCCGCCGAGAGTTGGTCACGGCGTTCGGATTCGAGCGCATCAGCGGCATGGAGGAGTTGCCGCACGAGGGCTTCCAGTATGTCGGCTACTTCGGCTACGAAGACGACGTGATGATTCAACCCTCCATGGATTGGATCGATGCCCAGCAGGGGCCCTTCTTGCTGTCTCTGCTGACGGTGATGACCCATCACCCCTACCAGGTGCCCAGGAACTTCCCCAAGGGCAAGTGGGGCGTCGGCCGCAAGCTTTCGCGCTACTACGACACCATTGCCTATACCGACCGCTTCCTGAAGAAGCTCTTCGCCGGCTTTGAAAAGCGCGGGCTGATGGAGAACACCATCTTCGTGCTCGTCGGCGACCACGGCGAGGCATTCGGCGAACATGGCACCTGGCAGCACGACCAGACGCCCTACGAGGAGGGGCTCAAGGTGCCGTTGCTGTTCCTGGGTCCGGGCATCGAGGCGGGTCGGCGGGTGGCCGGTCTATGGCAGCTGATCGACATCGTGCCGACCCTGCTGGAGGCGCTGGACCTGCGTGTCGTCGCCGGCGGCTTGCCCGGTCGCAGCGTATTGAGTGACAAGCCGCATACCGAGTTGCGGCACTCCTGCTGGCAAGGCAAACGCTGCCAGGCGCTGCGCCGTGGCGACCTGAAGTTCATCCACTTCTTCGATCGCCGTCCGCCCGAGGTGTTCGACCTGGCCGCCGACCCCCTGGAGAAACACAACCTGCTGTCGGCCGGCGAGATCGAACGGGCTGAGGTCGACGCCGCCATCGCCTCGCTGGCGGATTGGGTCCGCCAGACAAACGGCCGATACGAAGCCCAGGCGCGGCGGCGCAAGGATCCTTTCATCAGGGACCGGCCTCCGGCCAGGATCCAGCACCGGACCAATATCGTCTTCGACAAGCTGATCCGGATGATCGGCTTCGACGTGGAGCGCACCAAACTGCGCGATGGGGACGCCATCCGCATGACGTACTACTTCGAGGTGTTGAAGGATCCAGGTCCTGGCTGGCTGCTCTTCGTGCACGCCGTCGGCCCGCGGGTCAAGCGCAAGTCCAAGCGCATCCATGGCGACCACGTGCCGGTCGAGGGCAGCCACCCCGTGCCCGAATGGCAGGCGGGTCAGTTCATCACCGACCACCACTGGATGCGCGTCCGGCCCGGCTATCCGTCTGGCGACTACAAGGTGCTGCTGGGCTTCTACAATACCAAGCGCAAGAACCGACGGGCGATCCCGCGCGGCACCGGCTCGACCATCACCTCGCAGCGCTCGGTACACCTGGTGACCCTCGATGTCACCAACCCGAAGAAGAAGCGGCGCAAGGTTCGCGGCCATCGCGAGCGCTTGAATCGCCAGCAGCAGGCCCTGGTACGCGATCGGCGTCCCGCGGACCTGCCCGCGGCGGTGACCGTCGAGTTCGGCGACGTGGTCCGCCTGATTGGCGCCGACAAGGCGAGGGGGCGCGTGCGAGCGGGCGAGTCCATCGTCTGGACCTGGTACTTCGAGCCGCTGAAGACGCCGCCGCGATGGACGGATGTATTCGTACACGTGATTGGCCCGGCGCCGTCCAACAGCCACTATCTCAACGCCGTGCACGTGCCGGTGCTGAAGGGCCTGCCGGTCCACCAGTGGCGGCCGGGCGAGGTGATCGTCGACCCCCATAGAATCAAGGTGCCGGCCAACTTCCCGCCGGGTTCCTACGAGGTCTGGCTGGGCTTCTGGGACCCCAACCTGCAGAACGAGCGGCGACGCTACGTGCCCGTGGGGCCGGCAGATCGTCTGGACCCGGCCAAGCAGCGCGTGCGTATGGGCCGACTCGAGATTCTGCCCCGCAAGCGCTGACAGCGCAGGGCCGCGGCGTGGACTACTTCTCGGCTTCAGCAGCCGCCGCGGCGGCGGCAGCTGCGGCAGCTTCAGCTTCCGCCTTGGCCTTGGCCTCCGCTTCTGCCTTCGCCTTGGCTTCCGCCTCTGCCTTGGCTTTGGCCTCCGCCTCTGCCTTGGCCTTCGCCTCGGCCGCCGCCTTGGCCGCCGCTTCAGCATCGGCCTTGGCCAGCTTGCCCAGATTGGCGAGACCCTCTGCGTAGGTGTCGCCGATCATCTTGTCCATATCCATGAACAGGCCGAACGCCTTGCCCATGAAGTTGTTCTCACCCTCTACCCACCAGGTCACCTTGCTGCCGGCGCCGGACGCTTCGATGTCGAAACCGGCGACAGCCGTGGACTCCATGGGCTCCTTGAACTCCAGCGTCGTCTTGTAGGTGGTAGGGGACGTGCTCTCGATCACCGTCATGGAGCCGCTGCCCACGTCGCTGTTGCCCTGCCAGCTATACTTGGCGCCGACCCCGCTGGTCTTGTCACTGAACGTGGTCTTGATGTTCTCGTCGAACTTGTTCCAGGGCGACCACTTGATGAAGTTCTTGAAGTCCGCGACCTGGTTGAAGGCGATCTCCGGTGGCGCCTCGACCTGTGCGCTGCGCTCGACTCGATAGGTCGCCGGCTGCATCGCGATCACCACGAGCAGAATAACAACCACCACCACGACACCGATTCCGATCTTCTTGCCCATGATGGACCTCCAAATATGAGTGCCGGGAGGCTAGCGCGCATCTTGAATCGTGCCCAGAGGGTGCCGCGAAAAAGGTTGGACTTGACAGCGCAGTGTCGCGTCTGCCGGACTTGATCGGGCGTCAACCTGGGGGCTCCCCAGGTTCGAACTCTATTGAGGAGGCGGGCGGCGCTCGACCTCGCCCCGCTTGCGCCGCTGGCGCTCTTCCTTGCTGTCATATCGGAGCCATTTCAATCGCAGCAGGTTGGGGTCGCCCGTCACGCCGCGGTAGCGTTCGGCAGGGAAGAGGCGATGGCCCTGCCAGAGGGCGTCGAGCCAGCGCAGATAGGCATCCAGGTCGCAGGCACTGAGCGGGCTGGAATCATCTGCCAGCAGGGGCTCACCGCGCTCGCATAATGTGGCCAGGCTGCCGACCGGCAACTCACGGCTGGCCGTTCGACTCCGAGCGTGCGCCAGGCGTCGGCCCATGCGTCCGAAGATGAAGGGATGATGGCGGCGCTGGCCGAAGATCGACCAACCCATGAAGGTATGTTCCACCGGCGGCGCGCCCAGGACGTGCAACAGCGTTGGCGCCAGATCCAGCTGTCCGCTCAGGGTCTGCACTTGCGTTGGCAGGCGGTGTAGTGGGTCGTGGATGAGCAGTGGCATGGGTGCAAAAGAACCAAACAGGGGTCCACGGCCGACCAGTTCTTCCACTTTGCGCGTGGGTAGTTCGGCGTGGTCGCCGGTGATCACCACAACCGTGCTCTCCCACAGGCCGGTCTTCTTCAGGTGTGCGACGAGCCGACCGATCTGGCGGTCCGTGCAGTGAAACCCGGCCAGCAGCGGCTCGTCTTCATATCGAGCGGGGATCTCGCAGCTGGGATCGGGGTACCCAGGCAGGTGGCTGCCGATGGTCAACGTGGCGTAGAGCCAGGGCTGCTGTGACTTCGCCAGGCGGTCCATCTCTTCGATGAGTACGTCCATCAGCGTGTCGTCGTAGAAACCCCAGGCGTTGGTCGGCCGGTCGCCATGGCTGCGCAGCAGGTCTTCGCGGCCGATCACCTGGTCGAAGCCGTGCCCCCGAAGCGTCGCCTCGCAGGCCATGTAGACCTTGCTGGCGCCGCGCACGAAATGGCTGCGATAGCCGAAGCCCCGTAGCACGTCTGAGATGCAGCTGTAGGCCGCGTCCCCATCGACGGCTCCACCCACCTCGATATCCTGCACCGCTGAGCTGGGCAGGGCCGCGCACAAGCTCGCGATGAGACCGTTGGCGGTGGGGGAGCTGACATTGACGAAGTCCCGCACGGTGGTCATCTCACCTGCGAGTCGCTCCAGGTTGGGCATCAGGCCGGCGTGTCGCGAGCGGTCGTCGAGCCCGGTGAAGGCCGTGCTCAGCGATTCAACGAAGACGATCAGCACGTTGGGTGGCCGCCCCTGGTCATCTCGCAACCAGCGATGGATCGGCGCCAGGCCACGCGCTTTGGCGTCCGGGCGCTCCGCCAGTGTGTCCAGGGCGCCCGGCCCGGGCTGCAACAGTGGATATGGCGCGGTGGGATCGGCGTCGGCAGCCAGCACGCCGGCGCGTTTGAGGGCGCTGACCGTCGCCTGCGGCAGGGTCGGTATGGCCACGCTGGCCGGATCCTGGCGCTGCACGCCGCCCAACAGGGTGCGGCCGAGGGTGGCCACGGCGTTGACCTCGGGCACGATGGCCCAGTGTTGGGGATGCTGGTCCTGCACGGCTGGGGCCAGCACTGGCGGCAACAGGCAGACGAACGCGCCCACCGCCGCGAGGCTTCGCGCCCGCGCAGCGTCTTCGGTCACCGCAGGTCGATTGCGCCACGACTTCGCGTCGCGCAGGGCGGCAAAGAGCAGCGCGCCCGCCATGGCCACCACGCCTGCAATCGTGGCCACGAATGGCAATGTGAGCACGTAACCGAGCGAGCCAGGAGCGATGTGCTGCCACATGGTCTCGGTCATGTGCGACAGGCCGAAGAAGCAGGCCACCGTGTCGGCCACACGCAACAGGGTCATGCCCAGGGTCAGCAACGCCAGCCAGGCCGTGCCGCGCAGCCAACTGCCCTTGCCCGTTCCCGACGCCCGGGCCAGGCCGAAGAGCCCGCTCAGCATCAGCACGTCAAAGAGCAGGCCCATGGCCAGCTGCACCGGCTCCAGTGGGATCTCGCCAAACGCCCGCATGGCGACCAGGCCAGCCAGTCGCAACGTCCACCACAGGGCCACCGCGGGCAGCAGCCAGGGTCCGGGCTTGAAGATCGACGCCACGTCCGCTCCATCCTGCCCACGCCGTCATGGGCGGCGGCATCATCCACGGTGACGCGATGGTCGGCAAGATGCGAACTCGATTGACGGGCTCACCACGAGCGACCTACGCTGCGCGCCATGACCCCGCGAACACCAAATCCGCTCCGTCGCTCGTCGCCCTCCAGCGCTCGATTGCTGGTTGTGTTCAGCCTGCTGGCGCTGGCCTGGCCGGCCGTGGTCAGCGCGGCCACGACGCCGCCGGTAGCCGGGCCCCAAACCGGCCCGGTTTCGCCAGCACCTGCGGCCGTTGGCGAGGTGGCCGAATCTGCCAATCCGGACGGCGTGCGCAATGCGGTCGGTTTCGTCGGTGGCTGGCACGGCGCCTCGGGCATGGCCTATCGGCGCTACTTCGGCCTCAACGCGGTCCAGGTCGTCTTTCTTGCGTCCATCTTTCCAGATGAGGAGAGTTTCGTCTGGACCGGCGTGAACTACAGCCGCCTGCTGACCATCAAGCGTTCACCGCACGGCCCGGGCGGTTGGGGACTGCGCGCTGTCGGCGGCGCTTCCTATCGCTGGCAACGGGACGTGCTCCACGACTGGAAGTGGGATCCCGACACGGGCACAGGCAAGGGGACCCGCTCCGAAATCATCTCCCACGTCATCTACGGCGGCGCAGGGATCGGCCTGCAAATGGGCGCCCTGGATACCCCCGGCCTGTCCGTCAGTCTGGACGTGACGGCCACCACCGAATTCCGCGGCTCCGAGTTTCAGTGGCTGATCCCGCTGCCCTCACTCGAGCTGCTCTACAGCTGGTAGGAGGTTCCCATGCGCCGCCATGTCCAATCCGCCAGTTGTCGTGGGCCCGCCCTGTTGGCCGCCATCGCGCTGCTGGCCACGCTGGGTGCGCCCGCAGCCGGTTCTGCCGAAGAGGCCACCGCCACCAATCGCCACGGTCTCGGCGTCAGCGGTGGCGTCGCCGGCCACTCCGGCTTTGCCTACCGCCGCTTCATCGGCCCTGGTGTGGTGCAGGTCAACGCCATCGCCCTGATGGTCGACTCAGGCGCATTCTTCGCCGCCGACCTGGGCGTGGACTACGCCTGGCACCTGCACATCTGGCATACACGCCGGCGCACCTGGCTGCCCAAGTCCATGGCCGTGCGCGCGGTAGCCGGCATCTCCGGGCTGGTCTTCAAGGATGAGGGTCAGAGCTTCAGCAACGGCGATTTCGAGGCCGCACCACGACGACCAGGTGATCCGGTGAAGACGCCCCAGCAGGTTGACCCGTGGAGCTACATGATGTCCGCATCGGCGGGTTTCGGCGTCGAGATGGGCTCCGTGGTCGGCCCGGGTTTCTCCCTGGTCATCGACATCCGGCCGACCTACATCGTCGACGAAGACGGGTTCTGGGGTTTCGTGACCCTGCCCTACGGCTCCGCCGTCTACAACTGGTAGCCCCGTGCGGCGTCCCTACCCCCTCCCGCACCCGCACCCCCACCCGCTCCCGACCCTCGCGATCCTCATCGCGCTCATCGCGTGCAGCCCGACGCCAGGCGGCACTCCGGCGGCCGGCGCGGACTCGAACACAGTCTCGGAGACGGTCTCGGACACGGCCACGGTCTCCGACACGGCCACCGAAGATGCCCCGACCAAGCCCGACCTCCCGCCCACCCCAAAAACCCAAATCCGCATCTTCCACCCCAATCTGCAAGACATTGGCCTCCGGGGCGACACGTCCCCATTGTCCTGGACCACCACCCGCAAACCCGACGCCATCGAAGACGGCGCTGCCATCTTCGACCTGCCCGTAGCGGCCGATGCCATCCGCGTCAAAGCCGTGCGCGACAGCGGCAGCGGTGAGCCCACGTGGGCCATCGGCGCAAACCATGTCGTGCAGCCCGAGGAGAAGCGGGATCTCTACCCCTACTTCCTGACCGCCAGCGCCACTGGCAGCCGCGACGACTTCAACCTCGCCGCCCCGACCGCCAAGGGCTTCACGCCCGGCCCCCGCACCGTTCGCGTCTGGCTGCCGCCCGGCTACAACGAAAACAGCCTGGCCACCTACCCACTGCTGTTGATGCATGACGGCCAGAACGTATTCGATGACAAGACCGCCACCTTCGGCGTCGCCTGGAAGGTGCAGGACGCGGCCATGTCGTCGCTGACTGCCGCCAAGTTGACCGAGGTGGTCATCGTCGCGGTCGACCACGGCGGCGCGGCGCGCATCCATGAGTACACGCCCTGGCCCGACCCCACCTTCACGCCTGCGGGCGGCGGTGGTGAGACGCTGTTGAAATGGCTCGAGGACGTGGTGGTGCCCGAGTTGGACAAGCGCTATCGCTTGCTGCCAGGTCCCGCCAACCGAGTCATCGGCGGCTCGTCGTTGGGCGGCCTGCTCAGCTGCTACGCCCTGCTCTCCCGACCCGATGTCTGGGGAGGCGGCCTGTGCATGAGCGGGTCGTGGTGGTGGAACGCTATGGCGTTCGAGAAGTGGGCCCCCGGCAAGCTGCCCACCAAGCCGCCCGTGCGCATCTGGCTGGATGTGGGCACGGTCAAGGATGGCCTGGCGTCTGCCCAATCCCTTCGGGACAAGCTGGTCGCCAAGGGCTTCGTCATCGGGCAATCGCTGGGGTATTACGAAGCCAAGGGCGCCGACCACTCCGAGCCGGCGTGGAAGGCGCGGGTGCACCTGGCGCTGCGATTCTTCTTTGATCCCGGCGACCGTGAGGCGCCGTTTCCCTGACAAAACGAGTGTTCTGACATCGAGGAGCCAAGATGAGCGACACAGTTGACTGGTACTACCACCGCAACGGGTGAATGAGCTGCAAAAGGGTCCGTGCGACCCTGGATGAGCAGGACGTCACCATCGCGGAGACCCAGGTGGAGAAGAAGGCCACGCGCCTCGGCCCCGAGGACGGCTTGCGGCTGGCCCGCGAGTCGAGCCATGTGTACGTCGCCAAGGGCAAGAAGGTCGTGCATTTCGTCATGGCGGACGGGCCTGCGGACGAGGACCTGCTCAAGCATTTGATCGGCCGCAGTGGATTCCTGCGCGCGCCGGCGGTGCGAACCGGCGACCGCTTCATCGTCGGCTACAACGCCCAGATGTACGAGGATCTGCTGGCCTGACTTCGTCGCTGGCAGCGACTACGGGGCCGGTGCCTGGCGGATGGGCGAGTCCACCTGCTCGTGGGCATCTACGTCCAGACCCAACGGCCGGCCGCCCTGGCTGAGTGAAGACGCCGACACCCGCAACACAGCCGACAGGCCGCGGGTCTTGTGGGCCTGGGACGCCACCCATTCCGCGGGATCCTTCGGGTCGGGCGGCGGCACGCCCAGTACGACCAGGTCGGCCCGCTTGGAGCGCCGTCGCAGCACGTCCAGGGGATGTTGCGTCTCCACCGAACCGTCCATGACGACGATCTCGCCACGCACCCGACCGGCGCTCAGCAGCCGGGCCAGCGCCTTGCGCGTCGGTTCGACCTGGTCGTCAGAGTCCACCAATGTGACCACGCGCAATCGGGCTCGATGCCAGGCAGCGTTGCTTTGGATGAAGTGCGCCAGCATCAACATCAGCCCGCCGTTCACCTGGTGGCGGCCCCACCACACGTCCACGCGACGTCGAGCGCCAAACCCACGTAATGGGTCGTATTGCAGCAGCAAGAGGTTGAGATCCCGGCCGATCATATCCGAGACCAGGGCACCGAATTCGCCGTTCCGATGTTCGCGTCGCGGCCAGCCGAGCATGACCGCATTGGGCTCCATGCCCACCAGGCCAAACCAGTCCGCGGCCAGTCGCACACCCTCGGGCACTGTGCGGCAGCTGCGCGTGGTGTGGAAGACCGAGTGCAGGTCGAACTCCACGTAGGCTTCCACCGGCTGCAGGGTCATGGCCGGATCCGTGCTCTCTTCCGGCTCCTCTGTGGCGTCGCCGGCCAGGTGCACGCCGCTATCCCGTCGCCCCGTCGGCAGCAGCGTGAAGTTGGTCAACAGCCCGTGGTCGCCAACGATCCACTGGGCCATGCGCAAAAGCTCCGGGCGATGTCCCGGGTGGCCGCCAAAGAGCATCACGTTGGGCCGCCAGGTGGTCAGCCGATGACTGGCTGCCTGCAGCCGATACAGCCCCGAACGAACCATGGACTGCCAGATGCCGCCCCAGATGTTGCCGCTGGCCAGCTCCATGTGGCGTTGCTTGACCAGCAGGTAGAAGAGCGCCACCACCACCACCGAAGCGAGCATGGCCGCCGCGTCCACCTTGAACATGGTCGCGAAGCAGACCCCGGCGCCGGCAAAGCTGACAAACGCCGGCACCTTGAAGCGCGGCCGGAAGTCGGGATTCGCCCAGCGCTCCAGACCGCAGGCCAGGTTGAGCATTCCGTAGGTGGTCAGGAAGAACATGGTCAGCACGCGTGCCACGATGTCGAGGTCGCCGATGAGGATGCCCGCCTCGGCGATGATGAAGGTCGCCGCGCTGGCGATGCGTGGCTCGTTCGTCTCACCCGAACCACGGGCCAGGAACGCCGGACCGATGCCGTCCATGGCCAGTGCTTGGAGGATGCGTGGTGCGCCCAGCAGGCTGCCGATGGCCGATGACAGGGTCGCACCCCAGACGCCCAGCAGGACCAGTTGCGGGATCCAGGCCATGTGGGACCAGATGTCGTCGTCGCTGCGCAGGGTCGCCGCGTCCACCGTCAGAGCCAGGAAGATGGCCAGCCCCACATAGACCAGCAGGCCCACCGCCACCGCCGCCAGGGTGCCGATGGGGATGTTGCGGCGCGGGTTCTTGAGGTCGCCGGACATGGCCACGCCGGCGGTGAAGCCGGTGACCGCGGGGAAGAAGATGGCGAAGATCAGCTCCAGGGGCTGGGATTCCGGCGAGGGTCCCAGGGCCACCGTCTCCGGGGGCGCCGGGCTCGTGCCCAGGAGCAACGAGCCGATGGAGAGCACGATGGCGCCCATGATGAAGTACTGGGCCTTGATGGCGGCGTTGGCGCTGTAGAGCGTCAGACCGGTGAGGGCGACGCAGGTGATGGTGCCGGTGATGCGGATGTCGTTGACGTCGTTGCCCAGGCCCAGGAGCGTGTTCACCGTCTCGGAGAAACCGATGACATAGAGACTGGTGCCCAGCGCGGTCGCCACATAGAGCGCCAGGCCGATGGAGCTGCCGACAGGCAGGCCCAGGCTGCGCGAGATGATGTAGTAGACGCCGCCGCCGCCCACCGGCCGGTTGCTGGCCAGCGAAGCGATACTCAGGCTGGTGGGCACCGACACAGCGTGTGCCAGCAGGATGATGGCCAACGCACCGACCAGCCCGGCCTCGCCGACCACGCGGCCCAGCCGCAGGTACATGATGACGCCGAGGATGGTCAGCAGGGAGGGCGTGAAGACGCCACTCCAAGTGCCAAAACGCAACACCGGGCCCTTCTTGGCTGGCGTTTGGTCAGGGGTCTCGGCCGAGGTCATTCACGCTCCGGCCCTTGCCAGGTGGCGGCAGCCACCTTTGCTGAAGGGACGCTGCCCCGCCATGGCGGCGCAGGAGGTGATCATGTCCGAGTTGCTCCCCATCGTCTACGACGTCACCGCGTTCGGTTTGCAGGCGCTGATTGTGGTCATCGCCGTGGCGCTGATCGTGGCCCTGATCTTCCGCCTGAGCGGTCGACGTCGCGGCGGACAGGCGCGAGGTCGATTGATGCTGCGGCGCCTGGACGACCAGCTACGCCACGCCGGGCGCCAGATCCGCGACGCCGGGCTGCGCGGCAAGGCGCGCAAGTCCGCAGACAAGGCCTTCCGCAAGCAGGAGAAGGCCCTGGCCGGCGGCAAATCCGACCAGAGCGAGCAGCGACGCATCTTCGTGCTCGACTTCGAGGGCGACATGCAAGCCCGACGGGTCGCTGCACTGCGCGAAGAGGTCAGCGCCATCGTCGCCGGCGCGGACAAAGGCGATGAGGTGTTGCTGCGTCTGAGCAGCGGCGGCGGAACGGTGGTCGGTTATGGCCTGGGCGCCAGCCAGCTGGCCCGCCTGCGTGACGCCGGCGTGCGGCTGACCGTCGCCGTCGACAAGATCGCCGCGAGCGGCGGCTACATGATGGCCTGCGTGGCCGACCGGGTCATCGCCGCGCCCTTCGCCATGGTCGGCTCCATCGGCGTGGTCGCGGTCATGCCCAACCTCCGCCGCCTGCTGAACGAGCACGGCGTCGAGGTCGAGCAACTCACCTCAGGCCGCTACAAGCGCACCCTGTCGCTACTTGGCGAGAACACCGACGAGGGCCGGGCCCACTTCCAGCAGGACCTGGACTCGATCCACAACCAGTTCAAGGAGCATGTCAGCCGCTACCGGCCCGATGCCGACCTGGACGCCGTGGGCACAGGCGAGCACTGGACCGCCCAGCGGGCCGTGGAGCTGGGACTGGTCGATGCCATTCAGACCAGCGACGCCTGGCTGATGCAACACGCCGAGCAGACTGCGGTCATCGGCGTGAAGTGGCGCGCGCCGGTGTCCTTGGGCAAGCGCTTGCGCCTGGGTGCGGAGGATACGGCGGTGGCGGTGATGGACCGCTTGTTGGGGCGCAGTACGGTCATCAGCTCCTGACACGGGCTCCCATAATCGATAAACACCTTCACTTGTCCTGAGTCCTGGCTCCCTGCTATCTTTCGGCACATTCCACAGCACGGTCGCGCCGCATTTCCGAGCCCCCGGGTTCGAGGGCAGAGGCGCCCTGCGTGTGTTGCCGCGAGGGAGCCACGATGTACGCCTCAATCATGCGCTGGATGGTCATCGCCACGGTCGCTGCGGCGCTTGTGCTGACCGCCTGTTCGAAGAAGAAGCCCCCGAAGGCGGCGTATCCGACGCCCCAATCCGCGGCGCCCGGTGGCGCGTTGGGGCCCACGTTGGAAGCCAATCGAGCTCGGCTACGCGCCGGTTTCAGGCAACCGTTGGATCGCCGGATCGTGCGCGCGTTCGGCCGCATCCCGGCCACACTGAGCGGCAAGGCCGCGCCTGGTTGTACCGCAGCCTGGCATGGCGGGGGCTGGTCCATTCGATGTGCGGGTTCGGAAGTCGCCAGGTTGCCGCAATGGCCTGAATTCGACGCCGTGATGTCGGCCCTGGAGGCCACAGCGCGCAAGACGCCGGGTCTGCCGGCGCCAGCGACCGCGGGCATGACTGAGTGGACAGGTGAGTCCTTCCCGGTCGAGGTGGCGCTCGCGCAGGCGGCCGAACTCGACGCGAACTGGCGCAAAGGTCGCACCGCCGGTGCGCTCGCACAGGGTGCCCACGTCGCGGCGGCCATCGTCATGCAGCTCTACGATCCCATGGTGCTGGCGGACCCCATGGGCGCGCAGGCGCTCGCCCTGTGCGCCCTCGCCCGAGCGGTTCGTCCGGGTGGCGCGCCTCCGGCGGAAGCCATGCTGGCCGAAGCCATGGGTTATGCCGGCGCGGCCCGCAAACGCGCTGCGGGGTTGCCGTCTACCGACCCCATGCGCGCTTTCATCCTGCGGGATGACCACCGCATCGCCAGCCTCGCCGTCGGCGCCACGAGTGTGCAGGCCCGCCATCTGCACCTGGCGCGGCTGGTGGAATTGGGCAAACGCAAGGCGGAGCGCGAACACTATCTCAGGCTGCCGGACCCCCTGCGCCTCAGCCTGTCCGTCCAGGCGGTACGACTGCCCCTGACGGGCGTTGGCCACGATCCCACGGCGCCGGCGCGGTTGGGCGGTGCTGTCATCGGCACCATCGCCCTGGGGGCGCTGCAGGACTTGAGCCGGACCGACAAGGTGCTGAAGAACCTCGGCGCCCTCGCCCGTGCCGCCCCGGACGCGGTGGCCACCAAGCTCGGACTGCTGCCGGCGCCGCTGGTACGGGCACTCGATGCCGTGCTGGCGGTCGACCGAGCGCGCGCCCCGCCCTCGCTGTTCGAGGCGGACCTGGTTGGAGACGTGGTGCGGAGCTACCTGGGCGCATCCTTGTACCAGGCGGCGGTCACGACCATCTGGCAGCTGGGCTCGATCGACGCTGCCAAGAAGCTGATCGACGAGACCAGCGGCGCGAGCGGCGCCTATATGCAGGAGGTCAACAAGTGGCTGGAACTGTGGACCGACCTGCGCTTCAAGCGCCGCAGTGTGCGGGAGGTCGCGCGCGACTTCGCACAATTCAATCACCTGCGCGGGGCGCCCATGTTCATGCTCATGACCGGAATCTCGCAGGGAGCCCGTCCCGGATCCCTGGACGTCCGCACTGCGGGCCATCTGTTGGCCATCCGCTACGACGATCGGATTCCCCATCGCGTGGCGTACGGCGGGCTTCTGTTCGGCAACCTCTACGATCCTGCCGCCGCAGAGCGGCTCTATGTCTCGATCTCGAAAGCCGCAGGCGGCCGAGACGCTGCAGTAGATGCGTGGATCGCCAGTCGGCGCGGTGACGCGCAGACCCTTCGGAAGATTCTCGAGTCTCCGGCGACGCGCCCCTTCACCAGGCTGGACATGGTCAAGCGCTATGGCAAATCCCTCGGAGAGTCCAAGAAGCAACTGCGCAAACGAGCCGAAGACGCTGCCCGAGCTGGGTTTGACCGCTGGAACGTCCGCCGCGCCTTCATCAACTACCTGGAGGATAATGGGGATCGTTCCATGGCGATCGAAGCCGCCCAGAGCTGGGTCGACGTCTACCCCAAGGCGCCAGGACTGGACACATTGGAGGCGCGTGCGCTGCTGGCGAAGCTCCTGCAAAGGAGCGGCCGCCTCAAGGAGGCCCTGGCCGCGCTGCAACCCGCCGTCGGTTCCCAATTCGGCGGCACCATGTACCGTCGTGCCCTTGTGCTCGCCGGCTCGGGGCGCCACGACGAGGCCATGGCCCAGGCTATGGCACGGGTCAAGCGGTACCCCCAATCCGACGCCAATGTGGCCCTCATCGCCAGTCTTCATTGGCGTCGCGGCCACCTGGACAAGGCGGCGAAACTGCTCGCTCGCCCGCCGGTGGTGCCCGTGTTGAAGACCTGGCGCGACACCATCGGCGTAGAGTTCATGGATGTCTACGGCGACGGCAACAACGTGCCTGCCCGGGAGTGCATCAAGCGGCTGACCCAGGCGCGGATCAGTCCGCTCGGCCTGCAAGGCATGGCGTTCGCCATCGACAAGGCGGGCAACAAGGATCTTGCCGCCGACCTGCTGGGTCGCATCCGCATGGGCGGCCTGGGCCAGATGCGTTTTGGCGTACACGGCTACCGCCTGCTGGTCGAGGATCGGGGCGAGGCGCTGGCCCTGGAGTGGCTGGAGAAGCAGATTCCCCTGACCTCGCGCGTGCTCGGCTCGATGATGTTCTGGGACCAGCAGGAACATGCCCTGCAGTGGTCCATGATCCGTTCGCCGCCACCGGAGGGCCCGCTGGGCGACTCGGTGTGGCTCTATCGCGCCGCGGCCGTGGGCCGGGGATACAAGCCCGGCAAGGCGGCCCTGGAGGCGTTGGCGGATCATTTCGACGACACAGGTGACACCATCTACCACCTGCTCGGTCGCTACCTCATGGGTCACGAGGAGCTGCAGGACGTCCTGCAGGAGGCCAAGGCGCCCGACTCGGCGACCGAGGTGGCCTACTGGGTCGGGGTCAAGGCGGAGGCGGACGGGCGCCTCGAGGACGCGCTCGTCTGGTACCTGGCAGCCATCGACCAGAACCAGACCCGCGAGGGCGAGTACGGTTGGGCCATCAATGACATCCTGCGCCTGCGCGATAGCGAGAGGTTCCTCGCCGATGGGCTCAGAGCCGAGCGAAAGGCGGAAGCGCCGCCCCCCTGAGGGCAGCAAGCGAGCAGCGCTACGAGCAGGTGGCGTAGGACGAGCCGATCGTCTTGCACTTCTTGGGGAAGGGGCAGACCTTCCAGGTCGTCCACGGCATCCACACCCAGTACGACGTCGAACTGGAGCATGACGTCGACTTGCCCGAACAGCCCGAGTACGCCTGCCGGCGGCGAATGGAGCTGCCCAGGCACATATACTCGGTCTTGAGCGGCGAGGAGCCGCACTTATATCCCTTGGGTTTGTACTGCTTGGTCGCGGTGTTGCAGCAGGTGCCGGAGATGCACTGCGTGGCGATCTTGCTGCAGGTGGCGTAGGACGAGCCGACCATCTTGCAGGTATAGCCGGACGAGCAGGTCTTGTAGGTGCTCCACGGCTCCCAATAGTAGTAGCTCGACGATGAGTAGCAGGACGAGGACGCGCCGCTGCAGCCGCTATAGGCCCGCCGGCGCTTGATGTAGTTGCCGAAGCACTTGTACTCGGTCTTCTTGACCGAGCTGCTGCACTTGGTGCCCTTGGGTTTGTACTTCTTGGTCGAGGTATTGCAGCAGGTGCCCGAGGTGCACTGGCTGGAGGTCTTGCTGCAGGTGGCGGAGGCGGAGCCGACCATCTTGCAGCTATAACCAAACGAGCAAGTCTTGTAGGTCGTCCAGGGCTCCCAGTAGTAGTTGATCGACGAGACCGAACAGCCACTGGAGCTGCCGCTACATCCGTAATACGCCCGCCGACGTTGGATCTTGGTGCCGTAGCACTTGTACTCGGTCTTCTTGATGTAGCTGCTGCACTTGGTGCCCTTGGTCTTGAAGGTCTTGGTCGACGTATTGCAGCAGGTGCCCGAAGTGCACTGACTGGCGCCCTTGATGCATGTGGCGTAGGTGGAGCTGTATTGCTTGCACGTATAACCGGCTGAGCACGTCTTGTAGGTCAGCCAGGGCTCCCAGTAGTAGTAGATCGACGAAACCGAACACGACGTGGACTTGCCGGTGCAGCCGTAGAAGGCCCGGCGACGCTGGACCTTGCTGCCGTAGCACTTGTACTCGGTCTTCTTGACCGAGCTGCTGCACTTGGTGCCCTTGGTCTTGTACTTCTTGGTCGACGTGTTGCAGCAGGTCCCGGAGCTGCACTGCGTGGGCGCCTTGGTGCAGGTGGCGTAGCTGGAGTTGTACAGCTTGCAGGTATAGCCCGCTGAGCAGCTCTTGTAGGTCAGCCACGGCTCCCAGTAGTAGTTCAGTGACGAGGCGGAACAGGACGTCGAACTGCCGGTGCAGCCGTAGTAGGCCCGGCGACGTTGGATCTTGGTGCCATAGCACTTGTACTCGGTCTTCTTGATGGAGCTACTGCACTTGGTGCCCTTGGGCTTGTAGGTCTTGCTCGAGGTGTTGCAGCAGGTGCCATAGGTGCACTTGCCCCCGCCCGAGCTGCAGGTCGCCGTGCTGCCGACCTGTTTGCATGTGGTGCCAGCGCCGCAGGTCTTGTAGGCCAGCCAGGGCTCCCAGTAGTAGTACAACGACGACGCCGAGCAGCCCGTCGATTTGCCGGTGCAGCCGTAGTAGGCGCGGCGGCGCTGGATTTTGGTCCCGAAGCATTTGTATTCGGTCTTCTTCACGAAGCTGCTGCACTTGGTGCCCTTGGGCTTGAGCTGCTTGGTGAAGGTGTTGCAGCAGGTGCCGCTGCTGCAGGCGCCGCCGCCCGACTTGCAGGTGGCCAGCTTGCCGTCCATCTGGCAGGTGGTGCCGGCGGGGCAGGTCTTGCTTTTGGTCCAGGGCCCCCAGGCCACGTGGCCGGGTGAGGAGATGCACTGCGAATCCGAACCGGTGCAGGCCTGGTTGCCGATGCGCTGCATGATGTTGCCGCCCTGGCAGGTCTGCTCGCTGCCCGCGGGTCCGCCGCAGGGGGTCAGCGCCGGTTTGACCTGGCCCGTGGCCACATTGCAGCAGGTGCCCTGCGTGCAGCAGTTGTTGATGGGCGTGTGGTTGCACTGACCGCCCACGCAGGCGTCGCTGGTGCAGGAGTTGCCGTCGTCGCAGGAGTTGGCCTGGCCGATGCACATGCCGGTGATGCACGAGTCCTTGACCGTGCAGCCATCGCCATCGTCACAAGCGGCGCCCTCGACCGCCGCCTTGACGTCGCAGGTGCCGCCGATGGGATTGCAGAAGAGCACACTGCAAGCCGGCGCCTGGCCCGTGCAGTCGGAGTCCTGCGTGCAGCATCCCGGGGTCTTGGTGAAGGAGCAGGTCTGGGTCCCAGCGTCGCACTTACCGACCGTGC
>CAYTLW010000085.1:0-33958 GCA_964438735.1 uncultured Enterobacteriaceae bacterium
CCCGAGATCACGGGTCAAGCCCCGACTGGATCGAGGTCAATGCGATCCTGTTTAGTCCCCCAGACAAGTCCCCAACTCACGCGCCGTGATGACCGTATCGTGCTCCAGCGGCACTCCCTTCATCCGACTCGTCGCCACAGGCAATGGCACCGGCACCATCTTCGGCGGCTGCCAGGCGACCATATTGCCCCACAGCCCCGCCTCGGCCATGCGGATGGCCGCGCTGCCAAACCGCAACGCGATCAACCGATCGAAGGTCGTCGGACCGCCGCCGCGCTGCAGGTGACCCAGCACCATGGTCCTGGTCTCGCGCCCGGTCCGCTCCTGGATCTCCGCCGCCACCCTGGCCCCCGCGCCACCGAGGCGAACCTCCGCGCCGGCCAGCTTGCCGCGCGTGGCCAGCTCGCCGCCGATGGGCTTGGCGCCCTCGGCCACGACCACGATCGCGAAGCCGTTCTGACCCCGATAGCGGCCCTGGATCTTCTCGCAGATGATGTCCATGTCGTATGGGATTTCCGGGATCAGGATCACGTCCGCCGTGCCGGCGACGCCCGCGTTCAGGGCGATCCAGCCCGCGTAGCGCCCCATGAGCTCCACCACCATCACGCGGTTGTGCGACTCGGCGGTGGAGTGCAGCCGATCGATGGCCTCGGTGGCGATGGTCACGGCGGTGTCGAAACCGAACGTCACCTGCGTCGACCACAGGTCGTTGTCGATGGTCTTGGGTACGCCGATGACCTTGAGGCCCTTCTCTTCCATCAACCGATTGGCGATGCGCAGGGAGCCGTCGCCGCCGATGGCGATGAGGCCGTCGGCGCCCACCTTTTCGATGTTGGCCATCACCTCGTCTGAGCGGTCGCGCAGGGTCGTGGTGCCGTCGGCGTGATCCAGCGGCGACTCGAAGGGATGCCCTCGATTGACCGTGCCGAGCATGGTGCCGCCGAGGTGGGTGACGCCGCGCACGGACTTGTTGGTCAGCTCGATGAGCCGGTCGGGGAAGCCATCCATGAGGCCGTGGTAGCCCCGGCGGATGCCTGTGACCTTCCAGCCACGAGACAGGGCGGACTTGACCGCGGCGCGGATGACGGCGTTCAGACCCGGCGCGTCGCCGCCACCGGTATTGATCAGCAGGTGCATGGATTCTCCTCGATGTCGCGGGCGGAATGTGGGGACCCCGCAACGATGCAACGGCGCGACGTTCGCGACAAGGGGGGGCGCTTGCACAGGATCTGCACAGGATCGGCATGAACGTGACCCTGCGCGGTCATGGCCGGTGCATGGCGGGCCTGCAGCATGACCTCATGGCGCGGTTGTGCGCCGTTGAGGAGGAGAATATGCACCCCGTACTGCGCCTGTTTGGCATTGTCGTCGTCTTCTGCGTGGCCGCGATCGCCTGGATCTGGCTCGGCGCCACCACCCGCTCGCGCACCAACGAGCAGTCCACCACCCTGCGCGGCGCCGTGACCGAACTCTGGGGCAACGAGCAGGCCCAGAAGGCGCCCGTCTTCCGCTTCGAGTTCGTCACCGTACACGAGGATGTGAAGATCGAGACGGTGGACGGCACCAGCAAGGAGGTGCGCCGGCGGGTCGAGAAGAACGAGTTCCAGGACATGTCGCCGCGCTCGACGGACCTGGCCGTGCACCTCAAGCAGGATGAACGGCGCAAGGGGCTGCTCTGGTATGCGCTCTACGACGTGAACTTCCAGGGCAGCTGGAGTTACAAACACGAGCAGGAACGCGCCGGCACCATGCGGCTGTTATTCCACTTTCCCGACGCCGGCGGGCTCTACGACGACTTCCGCTTCGTGGTCAACGGCGTCGACCTGGCCCGTCGTCTTCGACCGGACGCCTCGGGCGTGGTCAGCAGCACATTGGCGATCCGTCCCGGCGACGAGCTGACCCTGGTGGTCGGATATCGCAGCCGGGGGCTCGATCGCTGGCGCTACCTGCCGGCCAACGGCACCGCCAACCTGGAGAACTTCCGCCTGCAGATGCACACCGATTTTGCCGAGATCGACTTCCCCGCCGGCACCATGTCGCCGTCCAAGAAGGCGCGCGACGGCGAGGGTTGGCGGCTGGATTGGGACTTCGGCCAGGTCATCACCGGCCGCGCCATGGGCATGGTGCTGCCGCAGCGGGTGCAGCCCGGCGAGATGGCGTCCACCTTGTCGTATTCGGCGCCGGTGTCGTTGCTCTTCTTCTTCACCGTCATCTTCGTGCTGGCCACCCTGCGCGGCATCGACATCCATCCCATCAACTACCTGATGCTGGCGGGCGCGTTCTTCGCCTTTCACCTGCTCTTCGGCTACCTGGCCGACCACCTGCCGGTGGTGGACACCTTCATCATCTGCAGCGCTGTCAGCATGGTGCTGGTCATCTCCTATCTGCGCCTGGTGGTGTCGCCCCGGTTCGCCTTCCTCGAAGCCGCCGGCGCCCAGCTGGCCTACCTGGTGGGCTTCTCCCTGGCGCATTTCTGGAGCGGCTTCACGGGCCTGACCATCACCATCATGGCCATCTTCACGCTCTTCCTGATGATGCAGCTCACCGGTCGAATCCGCTGGAGCCGCGCCCTGGCCGATGGCAACGGCGGCAATGAGCGCGCCGCAGCCGTGCCCGCCTGATGTGGCGTGGAGCGGAAATGTGCATCTCCCCCTGATGGGTTATGGTCAAAGACGGCCGCCCGCTGACAGCGGAGTTCTCCATGAACACCACCATCCTCATCGCCGACGACGAGCCGAACATTCGCGACGTGGTGCGCTTCGCGGCCGAGCAGGCGGGCTTTCACTGCCTGGAGGCGGCCGACGGCAAGCAGGCCCTGGAACGCTTCGCCGCCGAGGGGCCCGACCTGCTGGTCCTGGACGTGAAGATGCCGCACCTGTCCGGCACCGATGTCTGCCGCCAGGTCCGCGCCGGCTCGCGGGTGCCGATCATCTTCCTGACCTCCTGCGACGACGAGATCGACCGCGTGGTCGGCCTCGAGCTCGGCGCCGACGACTACGTGACCAAGCCATTCAGTCCGCGCGAGCTCGTCGCGCGGATGCGCGCCGTATTAAGACGCAGCGGCGCGGACCCGACTCACACGGCTGTGCCACCACAGACCAGCACAGCACCCGCAGCAGCAACATCTCGAGGCCGCGGCGAAGCGCTGGCCGCGCCACTGCGACACGGTCGCCTGATGCTCGACCTGGAACGCTTCGAAGCCTGCTGGGACGAGCGTCCCGTAGCCTTGACCGCCACCGGCTTTCGCCTGCTGCACGCGCTGCTGGAGCGGCCGGGGCGGGTGCTGGACCGCGAACAGCTCATCGAGCGCATGTACACCACGCTCACCCATGTCTCCGATCGCACGGTCGACAGTCACGTCCGCCGGGTGCGGGCGGCCTTCGCCGAGGTCGGCGGCGCGCCGCTGGAGACCGTGCAGGGCATCGGTTATCGGCTCGGATCCTGCGAGTAGCCCACCATGAAGATCCGCTGGCGCCCGCGTCTACGCACGGTGCTGGTGGTCGTCAACCTGCTGATCCTGGCCCTGCCCCTGGGCGGCATCGGCGCGCTGCGTCTGTACGAAAATGAACTCATCCGACGCACGGAGGCCGAGCTCATCGGCCAGGGCGCCTTCGTCGCCGAGTCCTGGCGCGGCGCCATCGCCGACCAACTCGGCGTACCGTTAAACCATCCGCGCGCCCGCGCATGGGGCCTGCCCTGTGCCCGGGCGTGGCGTGACAAGGCCACACCCAAACGCCCCCTGCGCGCCCGCCCTGCCCTGCTGGATGTGGGCCGGGCCACGATCCAGCCCAGGGCCTCAAATCCGAAGCGCCGTAAAGGCGGCGGTGATCCCATCGCCGTGGCCGCCGGAGTCCGGCTGCAGCCGCAACTGCAGCGGGCCACCACCACGACGCTCTCCGCTGTACGCGTGGTCGGCCCGCGCGGTTTCGTGGTCGCCACCAGCCGCGCCGGTCTTGGCGGCTGGCTGGGCCACTGGCCGGAGATCGCCCGGGGACTGCACGGCGAGCCCTCGAGCCTTTTGCGCATCCGAACGACCCGACATCGCGCGCCGCTGGAGTCCATCAGCCGCGGCACGCCCCTGCGCGTCTTCGTCACCGTACCCGTGGTCGAGCGCGACCGGGTTCTCGGCGTCGTGGTGCTCTCGCGTACGCCCATGGACGTCACCAAGGCGCTCTACATCAACCGCATCTACCTCGCCAGCGGCGCCGCCGCCCTGCTCGCCGTGGTCGCCCTGGTCGCCCTGCTCACCTCCATCGCCGTCAACCGGCCCCTGCGCCGCCTCAAGGAGATGGCCCGCCGCGTCGCCGACGGCGAGCCGGACCAGGTCGCGCCTATCGCCCACCCGGGCACGGTCGAGATCGCCGAGCTCTCCGACGCCATCGTGCGCATGGCCCGCACCCTGTCGGGCCGCGCCGCCTATATCGAGGCCTTCGCGGGCAACGTCTCCCACGCCCTGAAGACCCCGCTCACCTCTATCCGAGGTACCGTCGAGTTACTCCAGGACCACCTGCACACCATGGAGCCGGCCCAGGCGGACCGCTTCCTGGCCAACCTCGCCGGCGACGCCGAGCGCCTCGAACGCCTCGTCCTGCGCCTCATGGCCCTGGCCCGCGCCGGCACCGTGCAACCGGCAGGTGCCGCCATCGACGCCCGCACGGTCATCCACGCTGTCGCGGCCCGCTGGCGCGACCGCCATGACGACCGCATCACCACCGAGATCGCCGCCACGCCGCTCCACGCACGCGTCGCCCCCGAAACACTGGACTCCATGGTCGACACCCTGGTCGACAACGCCTTCCGCCACGGCGGCGACGATGTACAGGTCCACCTCAGCGCCAGCCCCTTGGCCGATGAACCCGGCATCATCGAGATCGCCATCAGCGACGACGGCGCAGGCATCGATCCAGCCATCGCCGACCAGCTCTTCGAACCCTTCGTCACCACCGCCGGCGACCGGGGAGGTTCCGGCCTCGGTCTGGCCATCGTGCGCGCCCTGGCCGAGGGACTGGGCGGAAGTGTGATGCACGTGCCATCAAGTCCCGCTGGATCTCGGTTCAGTCTGCGGTTCGCAGAGGTGTCAGACCCTCACATATCATAACACTGCCATGCAACTCATTGATTGATGGTTACCGCCTGGACCTTAAACGGTTTTTCTGAGTAGCCCACCCGCCCCGACATGCCGACGCTCCGTGCCCTCGCTTCGGCGCTACACCTCAGGCCCCTGGCCACAGGCGCGCTGGACCATGGGCAAAAACTCGTCCAACGGAACCCGGTGCACGACCGCCGCGCGCTGCACGGTCAACAGCTTCCCGAGCATCTTGCGTACGGCCAGGCTGCCCGCGCGCTTGACGCCGAAGACCCCCATGACCTCCGCGATGTCGCCGTATGTGCTCAGGATATCTGAGATCTTGGTGTCCTTGGTGATGATGAGCGTTGGGTTGTGATCCATCTCTCGACCTCCTTGTGAACCCAACATAGAGTTGCGTTCTGTGATCGAAAAGAGGCCAAAACAGGACCTGAGGTCTCGATATATGATACCTTTGGCGCATGACGGAAGCCGGCGATCCGACCCCCAACGACACGTTCGACGACATCCGCTTGCGCGAGCTGCTCTTCTTCGACCGGCTGGTGCACCGCGGCACCATCACGGCCGCGGCTGCAGAGATGGGCCTGCCCAAACCCACGGGCAGCCGGTGGTTGGCCACTTTGGAGACGCGCGTGGGGCGTCCGCTCGTTCGTCGCGGGGCACGGCGGATCGCCTTGACCGAACGGGGCCAGGCCTTCCACCAGGAATTGCAGCCCTTGCTGCGTTGCATTCGCGCGCTGCGCACCGCTGGTCGGGATGAGCAACCCGGCGGCACGTTGCGCATCTCGGTGCCGACGCCTTTCAGCCGGCTGGTCGGGGGAGGGGTGATTGCGGCCTTCCGCCGCCAGATGCCCCGGGTGCGCCTGGAAGTGATCCTGGACAACAAGCGCGCCGATCTGCTGGCAGAGGGTATCGACCTGGCCATCCGTGGCGGCCGCCTGCCGGATTCGGATCTGATCGCTCGACGGCTGGCTACGGTGCGCATGTGGCACTTCGCCAGCCGGCGATTTGCCGACCGCGATATGCAGGGTGTGCCCTTCGTGGCCGCCCCTGGCGATGCGGCCGCTCTGCGATTGACGTGGGCCACGCCACCGACTCCGGCGGTGGTCGTGGACGATCGCATCGCCGTCTGCGAAGCCCTGCGGGGCGGCGCAGGCGCTGGGGTGCTGCCGGGATTCCTTGGCCAGCCGCACCTGGAGTCCGGCGAGTTGATCCGCGTCAGTGAGCGGCCGGTTTGGTCGGTACCTGTACACGCCATCTTCCTGCCCGAGCAGCGCAAGGATGCGCGTGTGCAGGTCCTGGTCGAGCTGGTTAAATCGGCCCTGGCGGCCTGGTCTGATTGATAGTGGGGCGGCAGCCAGGCGCTCAGAATCGACCGGCCAGCACGGACAGCTGCCAGCCATTGCCTCTGCCATCGAGATCGAAACGCGGCTGCGGTATAGGCAGGCCCAGGTGCATGCCAGCGTGGGTGTCGAGCCGCAGCAAGGCGGCCGTGGGGACTGGCACTGGTTCGCTCGCGGACAGGTGGTAGCCGATCACCGCGCCGCCAACGCCGAATAACAGGCCGGTGGACAATGGCACCCAGATTGAGCCCGACTCCGCGCTCAATGAACCGCCGACGACGAAGCCCGTGATGGTGCCCACGGTGCCGCCGAGCAGCGTCCAGCTGAGTCCACCATCGCCGCCGAGCCACTCACCCACGCCCCACACGCCCGCGCCGGTACCGAGCGCGCCGCCAGCGACGAAGCCAAGGGCCACCCCGACCGCGTCCCCGAACCCATCGCTCGGATTCTGTCGCACGATGGCTGCCGCCAGCAGGCCGCCGGCCAGCGCACCGACGCCGGCGCCAGCCACCCCACCCAGGGCCTGGACCGCGACCGTGTCGCCCTGCCATGGGTGCCAGTCCTCGGCGTCGGCTGCTCGGGGCAGAGAGGCCATGGCGACAACGACCACAACCGTCAACAAGGAGGACACTCGGCTGGTATTCATGATTGGTTGGGAGGGCGGGGTCTGGGGTGGGATTGCATACGTCGGGTGATCAGCGGCGGTCCTTGCGCGTCGGCCCGTCGATCAGCACCACGTCGGTGGCCGGATGGCCGGGCACCGCGACCAGCGCGGTCTCGTCCTCTGGCGTGGGGACACCATCGGCCAGCTCGGCCGTTTGCTTGAATCGCCTGGTGCTGACCACGGGAGAGCCCGACGCACGCCGTGTAGCGGCAGGCACCGCTGGATCGGTTGGCGCGCCTTCGCCCATGGGCTCGGTCCCGCTCTTCAAGGCTTGCAGCTCGCCGAGCATGTCCGCCACCGGCAGCAACTCGGTCTCCGCGTCGGGCAGGTCAGGCTCTGGATCGACTTCGCGCGGTCCGGTATCCGGAGCGACGTCTGCGGCGTTCTCGGCCTCCCCGCTCTCTGGCAACTTGATGGCTCCCGTAGCGGCCAGGTTCTGCTCGACGCGCCACTGGTCGACAGCCTCGGGGGAGGCCGGCGCCGGGACTGGCGGCTGTGGCACAGCAACCAGCTCGGTGGCGTCCAGGTCGGCGTTGGCGACCACATGGCTCATGTCTACAAGTACGGTCTCGTCGGGCTCTTCGTCCTGGGCCGGTTCGGGCACTGCGACCAGCTCTGTGGCGTCGAGCGCATCGTTCGAAACGGCGTGGCGCATGTCGACCAACACGGTCTCGTCGAGTTCGTCATTCGGTTCCATGGCTCCTCCGGTCGGCCCATCACCGCTCCAGGCGCCTGTCGGCCACCCGTTGGTGCTACCAGAGAAAACGAGTCGCAACCAGGATCACCGCAACGACCACACTCTAGTGGCCCATCGAGCCGCGCAACGACGGAGCTGGGAACATCCGCTCCGCGATCGGGCACTATGGAGGGGTGGGCCAGTCGCCGGGTCGCCGAACGCGTTGGCGCTCGATGCTCCACCCCATGGAGGCCGGTATCGTGACCGCCGCCGAGAACCATCGCGAAGACGAACGGCTCCTGGTCCAGGGCTGTCGCGATGGCGACGAGCGGGCCTGGTTGGCGCTCCACGACGCCCACGCAGCGGACATCGGGCGCTTCCTCAACGGCATGTTGGGCACATCAAAAGACACCGAAGACCTGGTGCAGCAGGTGTTCCTGCAGTTCCTGTCGTCGCTGAAGCGCTACCGCGGTGAGGCGGGTTTGCGGACCTGGCTGCATCGCATTGCCCGGCACGTGGCGCTGCACCACATCCGTGGCCAACAACGTCGCCGCAAGCACGTGCAGCGATACGCCCAGACGGTGACAAACGAGCTGCCGAATCCAGAGTTGCGCATGGTCGCCAGGGAACGCTTGCAGCGCGTGCAACGCCTGCTGGCGGAGCTCGACGCGCCCTTCCGAGAGGCATGGCTGTTGCGCGAGCTGCAGGGCTTCTCCGTGGCCGAAGCGGCCGTCGTCCTGGAGCTCCCCGAAGCCACGCTACGCACGCGGCACTACCGCGCGCGACGGCGCCTGTTTGAGCTCCTGGCGGCCGCAGATGAACGTGAGTCTGGACGCCTGTCGAACGCCGGTTCGCGGCTGAAACTGGTCACCCCGAACGAGGGGGAACGATGACCATGGGCTGCGAACAGGCCAGACAATGGCTGGCGGAACAGGGTGTTGGCCTGTCGTCACGCGCCAGCAGCGACGCGGCCGAAGCGTCGGCACACGTTGCGGTTTGCGCGTCCTGCAGCGCGCTGCTGTCCAGATACGAGGAGTTTGTACAAGGCGCAGCCGAAGCCTGCGAATGGCTGCCGGAAGACAGATCAGGTGAGCACTTCGTCGATGAGGCGCAAGCCTGGCTGGCCGCTGGAGATGCCGACAATGTGGACGTGGCGGGGCTGCGAGAGGCGCTCGACCACCAGCCGACAGATTCGGCAGCGGGTGCTTTCGTGCAAGCGGCCCGTCGACAGGCCGATCCAGACCCTCGCAGCCTGCGAAGGCGCATGACACCGTGGGCAGGAATCGCGCTGGCAGCCGCGGCCGCCATCGTCGTCTTTGTCGCCTGGCCGGAGCCGCCACCAGCCACTCAGGGCCTCGCAGCAGCGGGACAGACACGCGCTCCGAGTCTCGACGTCGCCCACGTGATCGGTGACGTGCGACTCAACGACCGCCCCATGTCCGGAGACGTCGCCTTCGTCGCAGCGGGCGCGCGAATCGCCACGGCCCACGCGTCTCGGGTTCAGATCGGCGAGCCGTCGAGTGCGGTGGTGGTCGTACAAGAGACAACCCGCCTCGAGATCGCCCGCTGGCAGCCCGACCTTACTCGTTTGTTGCTGCGGTCGGGCACGATCCACCTCGAGGTGAATCGCCGCACGGTTGGAGCGCCGTTCGAGGTGGCGACGCCGAACGCGACGGTGAGCGTGCTCGGCACCGAGTTCAGCGTGACCTACAGCGAGGCGCACGGCACCACAGTGATCGGCGAGTCCGGCGAGGTACGCGTGCAACGCGCCGATGGCACCTTGGCTGGCGTGGTGAAGGCTGGCGGGCGGCTGCGTGTCGGGGGGAATGCGGCGTCACGCTCGGGGAGCGGTCCTGCGGCTGCCACGCGTTCTCATGGAGCCCCTTCCGGCGCGCCTCCTGTCAGCTCTCGACCACAAACCGGGTCGGGTCCGGTCGGTGCGTCGTCCGGGGATGACCCAACGGTCGCCGAGCCGTCGGACATGGAACCCTCAGCAGGCGGCCCGGCGGCACGGGACGGTGGCAGCGAGGTCCCCTTGGCCGGCTCCTCGACACCAGCATATGCGGTGCCTGGAACGCGGCCAGGCGCTGCGACCACACGCCCACCACAAGCCAAACCCCACGCGCCCCGATCTAATCGCTCGCCAACCGCCCTGCCCCGCCTGCCCGCCGATCGACGCAGCGCGGAGGCCCTGCTCGAAGTGGGCCGACATCTGGTCGCCGAAGGCCGCTGGTCCGAGGCCGAGGCCCTGTTTGCGGTCTTCGACAAGGGCGCCGCCCGCCCCCTGGCCGAGGCGGCTGCGGTGGGCATGATCCGCGTACGCATCGGGCAACGTCGGCTTCCGGCCGCCGCCAGACTGATCGCAGACTACTGGCGGCGATTCCCCAACAGCGCCCTGCAGGGCGAGGTCCGGCGCCTGCAAGCCGACCTCCGCAGCGCACAATCCGACCCGTCAGATTGACGCTGAATGACGGACTGCGGCCGGAAGTGCCGCCTTCGGGAACATCGACACATCGAGCGGGCACTGTGATTGCACAGGGTCGGCGGCGCCTGGCACCGCGCCACAACCGCTGCCGGCTCTGCAACCCCCGCCTGCTGGCGGAATGTCTGCACTCTCGCGAGGTCCTGCAATGAAGTCTCTTCTGGCACCGATGTTCCTCTCCCTGGCCGTGCTCACGTTGCTGCCCGCAACTGCGCAGCCGACCGATTTTTCGACCCCGCCGCCGGCCCCGGGCGCAAGCGCAAAGACGCCACCGGCTCTCACCGGGGCCCATGCCAAGCTCGCCAATGACTTCCGCGGTCGCTTCAGCGGCCTGCAGATCCGACTCTTCAAGATGAAGCGCCGCGTCGCCCACCTCAAAGCACAGATGCGTGGCGCCGCCGCGACCAGCCGGTTGGAGCTGGTGCATCGCAACGAATTCGGCGCCTTCCTCAAGGTGCAGTCGGTGCGCTACTTCCTCGACGGCAAGGAGCTCTACGCCCAGGTGGACAACAAGGGCAGTCTCGCCTCCCGGATGCAATTCGAGGTCTACAACGGCTCCATCGACGCCAGGAATCACGCGCTCAGCGTCGAGATGGTGGTCCGCGGCAACGGCGGCGTATTCACCTACCTCGACAGCTACCAGTTCACCATCCGCTCGTCGTACAGCTTCTACGTGCCCCGCGGTCAGACGACGACCATCACCGTGGTCGGCCACCAGCGCGGCGACGTGGGTACCGATCTGCGGGATCGGCCGCACGTGAGCTACCGGGTGCGCAATCGCATGTTGCCGCACAAAAGGCGCTAGCGGAGAGTGGCGAACAGGTGCGCGAACAGGTGCGTGAATAGAACGCCGCGCAAGGTGGCTGGCGGCAAAAAGGTGTCAAGTGTCAATACCTGACCCTCTGGGGCGTGGCGGTCTGGTTGGCCGATTGGACCCAAAGGTGTCAAGTGTCAATACCTGACCCCTCGGGTTGTCAGCGGCCGAGGAAGGCCAGCGACAACCACGGGATGTAGGTCACCGCCAGCAAGGCAAGCAGCATGATCACCGCGTAGGGGAATGACGCCTTGATGACCTGCACCACCGGCCGATCGAAGACCGAACTGGCGACGAAGAGGTTCAGGCCGATGGGCGGGGTGATGTAGCCGATGGAGAGGTTGACGATGAAGATCAGCCCGAAGTGCACCGGGTCGACGCCGTAGTCGATGGCGATGGGTGCCAGCAGGGGGGCGATGATCATGGTCGCGCTCATGATGTCCATGAGGCAGCCGAGCAGCAGCAGGAATACGTTCGTCAGGGCCAGGAAGCCGATCTTGCTCTCTACCGAGGCCTGCAGCCATGCCGCCGCGGCCTGGGGGATCTCCTCTTCGGTGAGGAACTTGTTGAAGGCGATGGCGAGCACGATGAGCATGAAGATGGCGCCGAGCATCCAGCTGGAGTCCAGGAACGCGTCCTTGAGCTCCTTCCACTTGAGCTCGCGGTGGATGACCAGCTCGATGAAGAGGGCGTAGATGACGGCCACGGCCGAGGCCTCGGTGACCGTGAACCAGCCCAGGTAGATACCGGCGAAGATGAGCAGGATGAGCACCAGGGACCAGACACCGCTCTTGAGGCGCTGGGCCATGGAGATGCCGTCGTCGACGGGCGGCTCGAGGAACTTGCTGCGATCCATCTTGAAGATGGCGTAGGCGCCCAGGACCACGGCGACCAGCAGGCCGGGCAGGATGCCGGCGATGAAGAGCTCGCGAATGGACAAGGCGCGCCCGTCGACCGGCGCCATGATGGCGTAGACGATCATCGGGATGGAGGGCGGGATCAGGATGCCGAGCGTGCCGGCGGTGGTGACCAGGCCCAGGGAGCGATCCTCGTCGAAGCCGTTGTCCTTGAGCGCCGGGAACATGATGGCGCCGATGGCGATGACCGTGACCGGCGCCGAGCCGGAGATGGCGGCGAAGAACAGACACGCGATGATGGTCGCGATGAGCATGCCGCCGGGGATGACGTTGACCAGGGCCTTGGCGAAGGAGATGAGCCGGTCGGCGATGGAGCCGGCGGTCATGATGGCGCCCGCCAGGATGAAGAAGGGGATGGCCATCAAGACCTCCTTCTTCACCGCGTCGAACATGTCGACGGGCACGTTGATGAGTTCGCCGCTGCCGTAGACCATCGTGCACATGAACACGGCGATGCCGATGAGCACGAAGAGGCGCTGGCCCATGATCAACATGATCAGGCTGGCGACCAGGATCAGCCATCCAGGGCTGGCGCCGAAGTAGTAGACCCCGAAGGCGGCGATCAGCAGACCGGGGAAGATGCCGGCCAGGATGATGTCCTTCATCGCCATGGAACCGGCGGAGGCGGCGGCGATGACCGGGCGGGGGCGCTTGCCCTCGGCCTCCAGCTCCTCGACGTCCATGGGCTCGCGCCAGATGTTGGCGATGAAGCGGCAGCCCATCATGAAGAGCGAGAACGGCAGGATGAGCTGGATGATCCAGGTGGGGATGGGCAGCACGCCTTCGCGATCGCCGTATTCGTAGGCCTCCTTGACGTAGTCGAGCGAGAACTCGGCCAGAACGAAACAGAAGACGGCGGCGATGAGCATGGAGAAGAAGGCGGCGATGCGCACGCCGCGCGGGCTGAGCACCTTGGAGGCGACGTCGATCGCCAGGTGGCGGCGCTCGCGCGTGGCGACCGAAGCGCCGACGAAGCCGACCCAGATCATCAAGAAGAGGGCCAGCTTGGTGGCCCAGAACCAGCCCAGGTTGATGAAGTCGAACCACCGATCCAGGGCCACGACGAAGACCAGCAGGGTCATCACCAGCAGGGCGACGATGAGGAAGATCTTCTCGACCTCGAAGACGACCTTGTCGAATACGCGCCAGACCGAGCGAATCACCGCGATGGCGTAGCTGACGGCGAGCACGATGGTGAAGACCGCTTCGACCAGGATCAGGCCGACGACCCACCAGAGCTTGGTCCACAGCCACTCGGCGGGCATGTAGAGGTTGTCGCGCGCAAAGAGGAGCGCGCGGGCGACCGGGCGGATGCCGGCGGTTTCGGCGCTCATGCGTACATCCCATCCAGCAGGTGCTGGTACTTGCTGATGACGACCTTGCGCTTGACCTTCAGCGACGGCGTCAGCTCCTCGCCCACTTCGAACTCCTGGGTGATGATCTCGAACTTCTTGATGGTCTCGTAGGAGGCCAGGCGCTTGTTGCGCTCGTCGATCTCGCGCTGGACCCGGTCGCGGATGGTCGGGTGGGTGCAGAGCACCTCGAACTCCTCCTCGTCGATGTCCTTGTGCTCGGCGTAGCCGGTGACCTCGTCTTCATCGAGGGTGAGCACGGCGGTGAGGTAATTGCGCTTGTCGCCGTAGACCATGATCTGGCTGATGATCGGCGAGGTCTTCATCAGGTTTTCGATGTTCTGCGGCGCGATATTCTTGCCGCCCGAGGTGACGATGAGGTCCTTCTTGCGATCGGTGATGCGCAGGAAGCCATCGCCATCGAACTCGCCGATGTCGCCGGTGTGGAACCAGCCGTCCTGGATCGCCTCGCCGGTGGCGTCGGGGTTGTCGTAGTAGCCCGAAAAGACGTTGCCGCCGTGGAGCAGGATCTCGCCATCGTCGGCGATCTTCACCTCTACACCGCGCAGGGGTTTGCCGACGGTGCCGAAGCGGTAGGCGTCCTCGACGTTCAGGGTCGCCGCGGCGACGTTCTCGGTCAGCCCGTAGCCCTCCAGCACCAGCATGCCGGCGGCGTGGAAGAACTCGGCGATCTCCAGCGACAGCGGCGCGCCACCGGAGATGAAGAAGCGCAGCTTGCCGCCAAATCGCTTCTCCAGCTTGCCGAAGACCAGCATGCGAGCCACTTCCATGGAGATGGACAGGTGCGGCGGCACCCAGCGACCCTGCTGACGGCGGCGGCTCACGGCGCGACCGACCATCATGGCGAAGGCGAAGATCTGCCGCTTCATGCGGCTGCCGCGGATCACTCCGGTGAGCACCGCGTTGTAGACCTTTTCGTAGATACGCGGCACCGAGAAGAGGAAGGTGGGCCGGATCTCGGCCAGGTTGTCGAGCATGCGCTCGATGCTCTCGGCGAAGGAGATGGTGTAGCCCAGCTTCAGGTGGGCCAGGCAGCCGACGCGGGCGAAGATGTGTGCCATGGGCAGAAAGAGGAGCGTCTCATCGCTCTCATCCGCCGCCAGGGCACCGTCCAGGCTGCCGATCTCGAACAGGATGTTGCCGTGCGTCAGGGCCGCGCCCTTGGGTGGTCCGGTGGTGCCCGAGGTGTAGACGATGGTGGCCAGATCATCGCCGCTCACCGCGCCGCAGCGCTCCTGCACCAGGGCGGGATTGGCCTCCAGGGCCTCTTTGCCGGCGTCGGTGAAGTGCTTCCAATCCTGGGCGATGCCAGCGGTCTTGACCTTGCCGTCGATCAGCACCACGTGCTCCAGGTGGGGCAGCTCGCTGCGCACCTCGAGCACTTTGCCGTACTGCTCGCGATCCTCGCAGACCACCACGCGCGCGCTGGCGTGGTTGAGGATGTACTGCACCTCGTGCGGCAGGTTGGACTGGTAGACCGGCACCGTGACCGCGCCGATGGCGAAGTTGGCCAGGTCGCAGACGACCCACTCCCAGCGGCTGTTGGCCAGGATCGCGACCCGATCGCCGTGCTGGATGTCGAGCCCCATGAGCGCCGCGCCCACCTGCTCGACCAGCTCGCCGTACTCGGCCCAGTCGATGTCGACCCATTCGCCCGCCTGACCATTTCGCCAGCGCATGGCGACCCGGTCATCGAAGCGCTTCACCGCATCGAAGAAGAGGGCCCCGGCAGACGCCGGGTCACCGCTCAGCACCACACCTTCTGTACTCATCGAGCGCCCTTTGCGAAGGCCTTCTTGGCCGCGTAGACCTTGTTGAGCAAACCCTTGCCAATCTTGCTGGCGAACTGCTTGTGCACCTTGCGCGTGGCCGCGGCAAAGGGCGCCCGCTGGGCTGGCGTGAGCTCGTGCACCTTGATGCCCGCGCCCTTGAAGATGGCGAGCAGGTCGCCGCGCATGCCACGCACGGACTTGCGACCCTTGGCGGCTTCGGCGGCGGAATTGCCGATGACGATCTTGCGGAGATCGGGCGGCATCTTGTCCAGGTACTTCTTGCTGTAGAGGATCACCGCCGGCTGATAGATGTGCCGGGTGATGGTGTAGTGCTTGGCACCCTCGTACCAGCCGGTCGCCGACGAGAAGAGCGGCGTATTGTCGAAGCCGTCGACCATGCCGGTCTTCAGCGCGCCGAGGACCTCGGGCACCGGGATCGACTCGGCCTGCGCGCCCAGGGCCTTGTACATGGCCAGGTGCACGGGCGACTCCTGCGAGCGCATCTTGACCCCGCGCATGTCGGCCACCTTGAGGATCGGCTTGGTCTTGGTGGCGAAGTTGCGCCAGCCATTCTCGTGCCAGAGGCCGAAGGTGAAGCCCTTCTTGTCCAGGATCTTGATGAAGTCGTTGGCGATGACCTTGTCGAGCACGTAGTCCGCTTCCTTGAGGCTGCTGAACAGGAAGGGCAGCTCCATCAGGTTCAGCTGCGGGATGCGCGCGCCCTCGGCCACTGCCGCGGTGCTGCCGCCCCAGCCCTGGAGGCGACCCCGACGCAGGGCGCGGATGGTCTCCACCTCACCGCCCAGGGAGCCGCCCAGGAAGATCTTCAGCTTCACGCGGCCGTTGCTCTCCTTGTGGATGCGCTTGGCGATCTGCTTCATGTGTTTGGCCCACGGTGTGCCCCGGGGGGCGACGGTGGCCATCTTGATGACGAATTCCGGCTTGGCTTCGGCGGGCGAAGCGGCGAGCAGGGAAAGGGCGAGCGCGGCGAGCAGGGCCTTGCGCATGGGATACCTCCAGGAGGGGTTGGGAACGGCCGGTCGTCGGGAGACCGTCTCGAGTCGATTCTCGAGTCCGCTTCTCGAACGATCTACTCGAACAGATCTTCGGCCTGCTTCAGCAGCGCCTTGGCCTTGCGCTGCTCGATCTTCTGGATCGGCGCGATGTCCGGCACGATGTTGGCGTCGGCGGCGATGACTTCCTTGAGCAGCTTCTCAAAGAGCTTGCGATCCTGCTTCTTGACGGTCCAGTACTCGGCCATCAGCACCTTGGTGCCGAGGTAGTTCGGCGCCAGGGCCAGGGACTTGTCGAAGTGGGTCTTGGACTTGTCCAGGTCGCCACCAGCGAAGGACGGCGCCTTGGCGTAGTAGGCACCCAGGCCGCGATCTGCCGCACCATGGTAGAAGGCCGGGTCCAGCTTGGCGGCCGTGTCGACGAAGTTCTTCAGCTTGGACTTGTTCTTGAGCACCGTGGTGAAGCCCTTGAGGACCGACCACTTGCCGAGATTGGCGTAGGCCCAGTAGATGCCGGGCACATCGCCCTTCTTGCATACGCCGAGGCACTCGTAGTCCTTCTTGTCCTCTTTGATGCACTTGATGAACTCGGCCCGCAGACCCAGGATGCGCTCGCCGTAGCTGGCGCCCTTGTCGTATGCAGCCAGGATCTCCTCTTCCTTCTTGAGGTGACCGGTGGCGAGCAGGTAGTAGCCGCGCGACAGGCGGGTGAAGACGTCTCGGCTGGCCTTCTTGGCGACGATCTTCTCGTACACGGCCAGGGCCTCTTTGAGCTTGGCTGTATCTTCGCGACCGTCCCAGGCGGCGTGGGCCTGGGTCATGGCGTCGGTTGCGGCGGCAGCAGGCGTCGCTGCGGCTTTGGGGGTTTGCACGTAAGCCTGCTGACGGGATGCGCCGCATCCGGCGGCGAATCCGAGCACGGCGACCAGGGCGCTGAGCAGGAAGGTCCTGAAGTACATGTGATGTTTCCTTTGCCGGCGATTGTGGCGGGCGACTGACTGGCCGCGCGTCAACGAGTGAACGTTGGCGATGTGCACCGGGTCCCATGCCCGGATTCCGCGCTGGCCGGGGCGGACCCTACCCGGAGGAGCGGGTTCAGGCAAGGTCTGAGATTCGGCGATTCGGTTTGCAGAACGGCACGTCCCGGTCCGCTACACGATACAACCGTGCGCCCGCACTCCAGACGTGATACAGAATGAATCGACTAGTACGCCTAGTCGTACTGGCATGGGGCTCGCTGTTATGGTGGGGCCGGGATTCCGCGCGCGGTTCGACCGGTCCGAGGAGGAACGCATGACAAGCCTGCAGATTCGACCCGGCTGGTATATGGCCCTGGCGACCGCCCTGGCGGTGGCCGTATCCTCCATGCCGACCCCAGTGGAGGCCGGCAAACTGGGCCGCGTACGGGCGCAGACGAAATCCGGCTCCAGCAAGAAGAAGAGCAGCTCGGACGATAGCAGCTACGACGATGACAGCCATCACCACCGCCGGGGCGACTCGGTCATGGCCTTCTACGTCGTCACCGCGCCGTGGTGGGGTCCGCATACGGCCATCGGCGACCGTTTCGGCCGCGTCTACGCCTACCCGGGCCATCCCTACCAGGGCAGCAACCCCGGCTACCTGCGCTACGCCACCAGCCCCATCGAGCCCGGGGTCACGCGCAGCGGACGTCGCGAGCTGGGCAAGGCGGCCGCCCTACGCGTGCGCACCGAGGGCGGACCGGTGGACGATGGGCTGACCCGATGGGGATTTGCGGCGCGCCTGTCGACCAACTTCCGCCTCGAGCTGGAGACCGCCTGGTCGCAGTACGCCGAACCCATGCCCGATGGCGGCGTCGATCAGCTCTGGCTTGGCGACGCCAACATGATCCTGCAGTTCGCCCAGAACGAGCACGTGCAGTTCCATTCCGGCATCGGTGTGCGCGGCATGATCGACCGACCAGACAGCGTCTGGGGCTTCAACTTCACCTATGGCGTCGATCTCTACCCGACCGATCCCATCGTCATCTCGGCCGACATGGACCTGGGCCACATCGGCGCCGCCGGCGTGGTGCAGCTGCGCGCCACCATCGGCATGATGCTGTCCTTCGTCGAATTATATGGCGGCTACGACGCCCTTTGGGTGGGCGATGAGTCCCTGGGCGGACCGGTCGTCGGCCTGCGCGGCTGGCTGTAGTCGAGGGCTGAAAGCGCCCGCGCTGAGCGCTCGAGCGCCGAAGTCGCGCGTTATCCGGGCTGCGTCTGGATGGCGCGCAGGATGTCGAAGCGGGTGATGGCGCCGATGAGCTTGCCATCCTTCACCACCGGCAGGCGGCGAAAGAAGTTCTGCAGGAAGACGCCGGCAGCGAAGTAGATGTCCATGTCCGGCGGGATGGTGGTCACGTTGGTGGACATGTAGTCGGCCACTTTGCCGTGCAGTTCGTCGCTATCGACGCCTTTGGCGACCAGGCGCAGGCAGTCCTTCTCGGTGAACATGCCCACCACGCGATCCTGCTCGTCGACAACCGGCGCGCCCGTCACATGCCGCGAGAGCAGCATGGCGACCGCGTCGTGCACGTCCGTGTCAGGGGTGAGCGTATGGACCCATCGATCCATGTACATCAGAACGGTTGGTAGTTGGGCCATTGGGTCCTCCAGGTCGGGTTGGGGGCGCCCTGATTGGGCGCGTGAGGCCAGCAAAAAAAGTATCCTCGCCCCCTGAATGAGGCAAGCAATGGCGGCCACGTAGCCGTGCCGGCTATCGAATGCCATGGTCGCTTGAGTGCGGCCAGATCCAACGCCGCGGCGGCGCGTCGTTGCTGTGAGGGCCATTCGCCCGATCTTGGGCGGGCAACCGCCAGCGCAGCGCGTACCCTGTACGGTACAAAGGAATCGAACATGAAGATCAGCACGTTTCTTCTGGCCACCCTGCTCTGCCTGCCCACCGCCCTGGCCCAGGCGCCGGTCGGCCCGAACGCACGCCCGCCGGCCCAGATCGCGGTGCCCGATCTGCCGCACCTGCCGCCGCCCGCGCTCATGGTTCGCCAGGGTGACCGCTCGCAGCCTCTGGAGATCCGCCGGGTGCAGATCGAGGCCCGAGTACTCGGCCACCTGTCCGAGACCACCATGACCATGACCTTCTACAACCCCAACGCCCGGGTGATGGAGGGGGATCTCTACTTCCCGCTGCAGGAGGGCACGACCGTCTCCGGCTACGCCCTGGACATCGGCGGTGTCATGGTCGACGGCGTGGTGGTGGGCAAAGACGAGGCACGCCAGGTCTTCGAAGCGGAGGTGCGCAAGGGCGTCGACCCGGGACTGGTGGAGTGGACTGGCGGCAGTAACTTCAAAACCCGCATCTTCCCCATCCCGGCCAAGGGCACGCGCACCATCCGGGTCAGCGTGGTGGCTGAGGTCGCCTCCAGTGAGGCCGGCTCCTTCTATCACCTGCCGCTGGCCTTCCGGGATCCCGTGGACCACTTTTCGCTGCGCCTGGAGGTGGTCAAGGCCATCGCCGCGCCGGTGGTCGCCGCAGGGGGACCCAAAGGCCTGAAGTTCGGCCGCACCCGCGACTCCTGGGTGGCGGACGCGTCGCTGCGCAAGGCCAGGCTCAACGAAGACCTCTTCGTCGCCCTGCCGGATCTGGACAAGCGCCCGGTGCGCGTGCAGCAGGCCCCCGATGGCGGGGTGTATTTCGCCATCCGAGACAGGGTGCCTGGCGGCAAGGGGCAGGCGACCGGAGATGCGCCCGACAGCCTGGCCATCTATTGGGACGCGTCGGCCTCGCGCACCACGGCCGCGACCCAGCGCGAGCTGGATGTGCTGGATCGCTACCTGCGCTCGCTGGAGCCGGCCAAGGTGACGGTGCACCTGGTGGTCTTCCGCGACAAGGCCGAGCGGACGCGACGCTTCAACCTGCCGGCACAGCGCACGCGGCTGCTGCACACCCTGGCCAACACGGAGACGGATGGCGGCACCCAGCTGGGCGCCATCGTCGCCCGTGGTGCGCTGAAGAGCGTGGATCTGAACCTGCTCTTCAGCGACGGCGTGTCCAACTTCGGCGACGAGGATCCGCGCAACCTGGCGGCGCCGACCTACGTCATCAACGCCGCCACCACGGCAAGCCACCCCGCCCTGCGCCACATCGCCATGCGCAGCGGCGGGGCCTACTTCAACCTCCAGCGTCTCGCCCCCGAGGTCGTCGCCGCCCGCATCGGCCAGCCGGTCTTCGGCTTCATCGCCGCCCGCGGCCAGGGCTTCGAGCCCAACAGCCTGCACCCGGCCATGCCCACCCCCGTGCACGGCACCTTCGACCTGGCCGGCAGGATGACCGCCGAACGGGCCACCATCACTCTGTCCTATGGCTACGGCCGACGCGTGACCCACGAGCGCACCATCGAGCTGCACCGCGGGGATGCCACCTCAGGCAACCTGCTGCGCCGCTACCAGGCCCAGAAGGCCATCGACGACCTGATGGTCTTCCCCGAGCGCAACGCAGACGCCATCACCGCCATCGGCCGCGAGCATGCCATCGTCACCCCAGGCACCTCGCTCATCGTGCTGGAGACGCTCCACCAGTACGTGCAGCACGGCATCCGACCGCCCGCCGGTCTGGCGAAGATGCGCAAGCGATACGACAAAGCGATGGCGCAGCGGGCAGTCCAGGAGAAGAAGGAGGAGGCGTCCAAGCTGGACCGCATCCTGAAGCTGTGGAGGAAGCGCGTGACCTGGTGGAAGAAGCGCTTCAAGCCGCAGAAGATCCGCAAGGCAAAACCCAAGAAGATGGCCGCTCGCGCCCGGAGCCGAGGCAGGCGTTCAGGCTCGGCCCGCGCGGAAGCCATGGAAATGGCGGACGTAGATGGGCTGGCTGCAGCCGGGAGTGGGTTCGGCGGCGGCGGTGCCGCCTTGGGCATGATGGCCCGAGCGGCGCCCCCTCCCGCAGCCAGGTCCAAGGGCAAGGTCGCCAGCGGCCGGCCGGCGCCCACCATCGCCCTCAAACCCTGGGATCCCAAGACGCCCTACCTGCGCGCCATCCGCAAAGCGCCACGCGCCAGGCAATACGCCCGCTACCTGCAGCAGCGCAAAGCCCACGGCACCACGCCGGCCTTCTTCCTGGACTGCGCCCACCACTTCCGCAAGAAGGGCCAACCCGCCCTGGCTCTGCGCATCCTGTCGAACCTGGCCGAACTGGAGCTGGAGAACCCCGCCCTGCTGCGCGTGCTCGGCCACCAGCTGGCACGCACCGGGCGGTTGGACCTGGCCGCGACGGTCTTCCAGCGGGTCATCCGCCTGCGCCCCGAGGAGCCCCAATCCTTCCGCGACCTGGCCCTCGTGCTGGCGCGTCGGGCGGATCGGGATTGGAAGGCCGGCGGCACCGCCCGCAAGCGCAGCCGCAGCGACTATCGGCGGGCGCTGAAGCTGCTGGCCAAGGTGGTGATGGAGAAGTGGGATCGCTTCAACGAGATCGAGGTCATCGCGCTCACCGAGCTCAATGACATCCTGCCCCGCGCCCGCCGCGCCGGCGTCAAGTCCGCGCCGGTGGACAAGCGCCTGCTCAAGCACCTGGACATGGACTTGCGGGTGGTCATGAGCTGGGATGCGGACATGACCGATATGGACCTGCACATCATCGAGCCGTCCGGTGAAGAGGCCTACTACAGCAACAACCGCACCCGAATCGGCGGCCTGGTCAGCCGGGACTTCACCCAGGGCTACGGACCCGAGGTCTACAACATCCATCGGGCCATGCGCGGCAAGTACATCCTGCGGACGAAGTTCTACGGCGCCTCGGCGGCCAAGCTGGCAGGGGCGGTCACGTTGCAGGTGGATATCTATACCCATTATGGCCGGCCGACTCAGAAGCGGCGGTCGGTCACGTTGCGGCTGACGGAGAAGAAAGAGACGTTTACGGTGGCGGAGGTGGTGTTGTGATAGCTGGACTGCAGTCGGCCAATCGGACGCGCCACCGCGAACCGAGCCGTCGCCCAGATTCCAACATCATGCCCCGATACTGGCCCGCGTTTCGTTGACAACATCGCGATCCCCGGCTTCTGCTTGGCCCGCGTCGCCCGCTCCCTGGCGCGCCGCATCGCCGTCGACGAACGCCGCATTCGACGCGCAACGAGGCCCCATGACCGCCCCCGCCCCGCCGCCCCTGCGGCGTCTCGCTGAATCCCCTCGACTGTTCTCCCGCCCGGAGTTCGTCGACGAGGCCACCCGTTCGCAGCTGCTCGCGCTGGCGCTCGACGACGCGGCGCTGGCTGCTCAGGGTGTCGAGGTGGAGCGCAACCAGACCGGACGGGCCGCCGAGCTGCCGCTGCAAATGCATCCGGCGCTTGGCCGGGTGGCCGCTGCCATGGAGGCTGCGCTTGGCATGGTCGATCGGCAGGGGGGCTTTCTGCGCATGCGCCACTATGGTCCCGGCGCTGGTCACCCGGCCCATGCGGACACCTATGAAGAGGGCGCGCATCGGTTGCTGGCCACGGCCTTGCTCTGTCTGCAGGCGCCCGAATCGGGTGGACAGACGCTCTTCCCCGACGCTGCTGGCGGACCGCTCGCGGTGCCGCATCGGGCGGGTCAGCTGGTGGGGTGGCGCAATGTGCTCGGCGATGGGGAGACCGACTGGAGCAGCCGGCATCTCGGCGTGCCGGTGGTCCGCGGCGACAAAGTGATCCTCGGCTGCTTCTTCTACGGCGGCCTCGAGGACCTGGCCGGTGCCGCCGAGGGCGAGCGAGCGTCCGACGACGAACGTCTGGCCGTTCGCAGCCTGGCCGACGACCAACGTACCGCATCCCTGCGCGGCTTTGGCCGGGCCATGGCGGTCATCGACGATGGTGTGCCCGTGGAGACCATCTCCTTGATGCAGGGCGCGTGCGACGAGCGCGCCATCACCATGGTGCACGTCAGTCCCCGAGGGTTTGACTTCGCGCCCGAGCGGATCCTTCGCGATGGGGACATGGTCTATCGCCCGGCCATCTCCATGCACTCCATGCGGGTCGAGCAACACATGTGGCACGCCGGCGTCGCCAGCTTCCACCTCGACCCGGATGGGCCGCTCTTCGCCAACATCAACGCCATGGCCACCTTCGCCCGCGCCGGCCTGGCGGTGCCGCGCACCTACCCGCTCACCAGCGACGATCGCGACCTGATGCGCACCTATGTCGACGCGTTGGGCGGTCTGCCGGTGGTGGTCAAGGCGCTGGGCTATTCGCGCGGCGTCGGCACGATACGCGCTGACTCCCTGCCGTCCTTGTTCAGCATCGTGGACTATGCGCTGGCCGAAGGCAGCAAACCCCTGCTCACGGCGTATGTACCCGACGCGGTGCATTGGCGCGTGACGGTGGTGGGCGATCGCGCCGTGTCCGGCTATCGCAACGTGCTCGATGAGGACGACTTCCGAACGTCTGGCAGCGAAGATCCAGCGGACTACTCCGCGCCGCTGCCCGTCGGGACCGCCGAGATGGCCGTCGCCGCCTGCCGCGCGCTGCGACAGGCCCACGGCGGCGTGGACATCCTGGAGCATCCAAGCGGTCGGCTCTACCTGTTGGAAGCCAATTTCCCCTGTTACTACGCGCAGTCGCAGTTGGAGGCCGGGGTCGACGCGGCTGGCGCCATGGCGCAATACCTGCTCGAGCAGGCCGAGGCGCTGAGTCCGCCGTCGGACGCGCCCATGCCGCCGCTGAACGGCTGAGAGAGGGGGCTACTTGCCCGGGAATTCGGCGGACTTCTGAGCGTCCCCAGTCGCCGCATCAGCCGCCAGCTCCGCCGCCGAAGCCGCGTCATCGGCCTGGCCCGCTTCGATCTTGCTGGCCTGCTCCTGGGCCACGAGGGCATCCTTCTGCGCCTGGGCCAGCACGCCGTCGTCGGCGCCGGCTTTCTTCCAACTGGCCTCGGTCTGGCGCGACGTGAATGCGTCGGCCCGGAGCTTCTTGCGCTGTTCGGCGCGCACCAGACGAGCGCCGCTGTGTTTCTTCTCTCGCTCGGCCTGGACAGCGAGCTGTTCGAGGCGCTCCTTGTATTGCGCCTCGTTCTGCTTTTCGTGGCTCTCCTGCCGGCCCAGCGCCGCCTTCAGGCGCAACTTGGTGGCCTGCTGCTTTTTGGCCATCTTCTCCTTGGACAGCTGCTGCTGCCATGCCTTCTTCTTCTTCTTCTTGGCAAGGAATTCCTTGTTGAGCAGTTTGGCCTTGCTCTGGTGCTCGCGCTTGATGAGGCGATGCGTCCGCTTGTTCGTCCTCTCCTTGCTCTTGAGGCGGCGCTTGGTGGCCTTCTCCCGCCGAATCTTCAACAGCAGCGACCTGCGCTTGCTCCTGGCGGCGATGCTCTTGCCCGAGGTCTCGTCAAGCAAGCACTCGCCCAGGTCGTCGTTGGCGTCCTCCAGCGCGGTGCGGTAGCGCACGCGCAAGCGCTTGCGAGATCGCTCCCGCAGGCGAAGCTGGCCCAGGTAGACCTCGCTGGTGTCGTCGGCCTTCTCGCCTTCCTCCACCCAATCGTCGAGGATGTCGGCGATGGCGCCCTGCTCCGCCTCCAACCAGGCGATCTCCTCGATCAACGACTTGTCGTCGGCGCAGATGCCACCCTCGGCGGCTTCCGTTTCAGGAATCCTCGCCACCACAGAACTCAGCGCCGCCAGCGCGCCGGCACCGAAGAGCCGATGCAGGGCGACGCGTCGCGATACGCCAGACGGCGGCGCGATCCGGGCTTGCAGCAGCGCGGCGTCAGCCAGGCGATCCAGGGCCTCGAAGACCAGCTCGCGATCAGCGTTCGCATCGACTTCGGCGCGCAGCCCCATCAGCAGCGCATCCACGCTGCGTTCACCATCAGCGTGCTGCCAGATCCACGCCGCAACGGCGTCGAGGCGGTGCACGGCGTGATTCGGCCCCAGGATGACCAGGTCGGTGCCATCGGGACGGGCGATATGATCTTGGACTACGGCGAGTGGATGCATGGATTCTCCTTGCACGAGGCGGGATTGGCTGCCTGGGGAAGTGCGACGGCTGCTCCATGACCCGGATGCCGACTGCACAAGCATTGGCCCCACACGCCGACCAGTCAAGCGATAACCACCGAATATAACTAAACATACCACTGGATGTGGAACTCGGTATCAACGGTGCCAACCCGCCCTGGGGCGTGTGCGTCTACGCCTCTCGGCGTTTCCTGCCGGCACCGCCGCCGATGGCCGGTCTCGATCTCGACAGCCCCGGTCCCCTGCGGCACGCTCGCCCAATATGAAGGTCCACCACCTCGACTGCGTCAGCCAGTGTCCGCTCAGCGCCCGCATCACCAACGGCGAGGGACCCTGGTTGTCCCGCGGTCGGCTGGTGACGCACTGCCTGCTGGTGGAGAGTCGGGCCGGCCTGGTCCTGGTCGACACCGGCATCGGCACCGCAGACATCGACCACCCTGGCCAGTTCGGCCGCGTCTTCGGAGTGGTCACCGCGCCCACCTACGATCGTCAGCAGACAGCCCTGCATCGCGTGCGCGCCCTGGGCCTGGACGACGCAGACGTGCGCCACCTGGTGGTCACCCACCTGGACCTGGACCACGCCGGCGGCCTGCCCGACTTCCCGCACGCCACAGTCCATGTGCACGCCGACGAGCACCAGGTCGCCATGACGCCGCCCGACTTTCGCTCCAAACGCCGCTACCTGAAGCGTCAATGGGCCCACGACGTGCGCTGGCAGCTGCACCGCCCCGACGGCGAGCGCTGGTTCGGTTTCGAAGCCGTGCGGGCGATCGAAGGGCTCGACGACGAGGTCCTGCTGGTGCCGCTGGCAGGACATAGCCCGGGCCACTGCGCGGTCGCGGTCAGGGGCCCGGACGGCTGGCTCCTGCATTGCGGTGACGCCTATTTCCATCGCGGCGAGGTACACGCCGGCGCCCCCCCCTGCTCGCCCGGTCTGTGGGGTTTTGCCAACGTGGTCCAGCACAACCGCAGACAACGCCGCCACAACGTGGCCCGCCTGCGCGAACTCGCCGCCAGCCACGGTGACGAGGTATGCGTCTTCTCGGCCCATGATCCCCATGAATTCGACGCGCTGAAAGCCGCCGCGGGGACTGTCGCTCGCACTTGAGCCATGCTTGGCCTGCCCACGGGAGTCATTCATGAGTCAGCCTCCGGTCTCCGTCGACATGAACGGCAAGCGCTGCATCGTCACCGGCGCCAATACCGGCATCGGCAAGGTCACCGCCCTGGAGCTGGCACGCGCCGGAGCGCACGTGATCCTGGCCTGCCGCTCCAAGGACAAGGCAGAGGCCGCCATGGCCGATATCCGGGCCGAGGTTCCCGACGCCAGCGTGGCCTTTAGCGAGCTGGACCTGGGCTCACTGGACACCGTGCGCCAGGGTGCTGAGGCGCTGCTCGCAGACGGGCAGCCCATCCATGTCCTGGTCAACAACGCGGGCCTGGCGGCCGTGCGGGACCTCACCGAAGACGGATTCGAGCGCACCTTCGCCGTCAATCACCTGGGCCCCTACCTGCTGACCCGCCTGTTGCTGGATCGCATCATGGAGTCCGCGCCGGCGCGCATCGTCTGCGTCGCCAGCCGCGCCCACTACAGCGCCAAGGGCATCGACTTCGACGCCCAGAAACGCCGCGCGAACTCCCTGATTGGCATGGGCGCCTACAACGTCTCCAAGCTGGCCAACGTGCTCTTCGCGCGCGAGCTGGCCCGACGCCTGCAGGTGCGAGAGGTCGACGTCAACACCTACGCCCTGCATCCCGGCGTGGTCGCCTCGGACATCTGGCGCAAGATCCCGTGGCCCATCCGGCCCATCGCGCTCAGCTTCATGATCAGCAACGAGGAGGGCGCGGCCACGTCCCTGTACTGCGCCACCTCGCCAGAGTGCGCTGATGAGACTGGCCTGTACTACGACAAGTGCGCGGTCAAGAAGCCCAGCAAACCGGCGTGCGATGACGGCCTGGCAGCGGAGCTGTGGCAGCACAGCGCCGAATGGGTGGGCCTGCCGGTCTGATCGCCATAAAATCCGACCAGACGCAACAGCGCCCGCTCCCGTGTCGGCCGGAGCGGGCGCTTGTCGCGGTCCCGGGGAAGAGTGATCAGTGCGAGATCGCGGGCTGCAGCTCGCTGGCCTGCTCGACCCACCTGGTCACCTGGCCGGCCGAGGGCACGGCGCGGGTCAGCTTCTTGTCCTCGTTGACCTCTTTCATCTTGGCGGCGAGATTGTCGGCGTTGCGACGACGCAGCTCCTTGACCGTGTCCACACCGGCGCCCTCGAGCAGCTCGGCGTATTCGGAGCCGACGCCCGAGATGCGCATCAGGTCGGCCATGTTGGCCCACTTCAGCAGCAGCTTCTCGCTGACGCCGGTGGCCTGCGCGACGCTGCCGCGACCTTTGGGCGAACCGCACTTGTTCAGCAGGTCGTCCGTGGTGCTGATCTCCATCTTGGAGAGGCTGTCGCCATACTTCGGGCCGATGCCCTCGATGTCCATGATCTTGTAGCCCATGTTGCTACTCCATGCCGCCGTCCGGCGGGCTCTTCGCTGCCCCTGGTTTGCCCCGACCAACCCCGATCGGGCGCCTCCCAGCGGCGGGTGTGGTGTGAATGCCTAGCCGCCGAACATGTTGCCGAGGCCGCCGGGGATGCTGTCCTTGATGCCGTCGGGCAGGCTGTCGGCGATGCCGGAGGAGGACAGGAGGGCAGGCAGCTGGTCGGCGTGCTCCTTGAGGAAGTCCACCACCTTCATGGCGGTCGCCTCGTCGATGCCCACCTTCTCCACCATGCCTTTGATCAGATCGTCCATTTCTCTCGCTCCCATGTGCTCCGCCTTGCAGAGCACTGCCTTGTTTGTGCACGGCTCACAATCGAGCCACGCCGGGCCTTGTTGCAGCGCCCGGGCCAGATCGACGGATCGGCATGATTTCGTCTTTATAACGCCCGCATGCCCGTTGGCACGCAGCCATTACGCAGGGAACCATGTTGTGGTGAGACGTAACAATTGTCTCGACCGGACCGCCGGCTGAGACAGGAGAGACAGGCAATCAATGGCCCTGCTTGCGGCAGATGTTATGCTGGTCGCGAGGGGCGTGCGCCACGCCAAACGGAGACTCCTGATGCGTCACCCAGTTCACTTCGCGACCGCGCTGGTCGCCTCCTTATCTCTCTGCCTGGCCTGCGGGAGTACCTCCGGCAGCGGCGGCGGCACGCCAGCCGGTGACAGCGGCTCGACCACCGATGGGACCGCCGACAGCGGCACGCCGGCAGACACGACCACGGCCGCGGACACCGCGTCTGCCAACGACACAGGCGGCGCCGTCGACGCCGGCACGCCGGACGCAGGCGCGGCGGTGGACGCCGGACCCGCTGAGGACACGGCAGGATCGCAAGACGCAGGTTCACCTCAGGACGCGGGCTCGGCCCAGGACGCTGGCGGACCCGCAGACGCGGGCGGACCCGCAGACGCGGGCGGACCCGCAGACGCAGGCGGACCCGCAGACGCAGGCGGACCCGCTGACGCAGGCGGACCGGCCGACGCGGGCGGCCCCATGGATGCCGGCAGTCCGTCCGACGCAGGCCCGACCTGCAGCAGCATGTCCAAGGCCCTGTGGGACGGCATCAACGCCGCCGTGGAGGCCAACAACGCCTGCGCCATCGACGCCGATTGCACCACCGCAGACCAGAGCACGGCATGCCAGGGCGCCTGCCCGGCGGCCATCAACGTGGCCAAGAAGGTCGCCTTCGGCGCCGCCGTGGACGCCCTGGACCAGTCCATCTGCAAGGCCAACAACTACGCCGCCAAGTGCGGCTACGCCACGCCCAAGTGCATGGCCCCCAAACCCGGCTGCGTCGCCGGCAAGTGCGTCTACAACAAGCCGCCCACGCCGCCGGCCTGCAAACCCGGTTACTTCAAGGCCTACGGTTCGGATGTCTGCGAAGAAGCCACCTGCAAAGCCATGGCCACCGCCAAGAACACGGCCATCAACGACGCGGTCAAGGCCGCCAAGGCCTGCAGCGCGGACGCCGAGTGCGGCATCGTCATGACCGGCACCCAGTGCGGCGGCACGTGCGGGGCGGCCGTCAACAAGGCCCAGGCCGCCGCCGTCACCAAGGTGGTCAACTGGGTCGACAACAACATCTGCAAGCCCCTCGGCTATCCCGGCAAGTGCGGTTATGCGACCCCGGGCTGCATGATGCCCAAGCCCGGCTGCAAAGCCGGCGAGTGCGTATACGCGAAATAGCGTTCTCCGAAGATCTTCCACGTCGATCGCGCGTCCAATGATCAAGGGCGCGGCGCGGGCCTTGTTCCGCGTCGTGATCCCGGACCCCATCGGACGAGACGATCAATTCGGAGGATCCCATGACGCGTTTTTCCCTGGCCGTGACCGTGGCCATCGGCCTGTCGCTGACCGCCGGCTCGGCGCTGGCCTGCGGCCACTCCATTCGCATGCGCCTCGACCCGGAGGCCGAGATGATGCGCGTGGTCAACAAGCAGATCCGCAAACACCAGTACCGCGCCGCCGCGCGCACCATCCTGCGCACGTATCCCGACATCCGCACCCGAGTGGCGAAGAGGACGCCGCGCCGCAGCCACAGGCTGCGCATGTCACCTTTCGGCGTGCGCAATCCAGCCATCAACCTGCGCCGCGCCCGGATCGCCATGGCCACCGCAGTGGCGCGCACCGATGGGCACCTCAAGGCCGGCAACGGCTGGTCCGGCCGGACCCCTCATATGCGTCTGGCCGATCTGCGCTGGGCCGCTAATGTTCTGCGCCGGGCGGTGGCCCGCACCCCCAGGAGCGTGGTGATGCGGACGCGCCTGGGTGAGGCCCTCAGCCGCCTGCCGTGGACCCGTGGCGAGGCCCTCGACCTGCTCAGCGACATCGCCGCCAAGGGCGGACTGCCCGAGGGCATGGCCTGGGCCGCGCTGGCCGATCTCAAGCAGGAGCTGGGCGATCGGCAGGGCAGCCGCCAGGCCCTGCAACGCTGCCGCAAGCTCGACGGCAGCGCCCGCGCCTGCCGCCGCTACATGGGCAAGCGCACCCTGTACCTGGCTGCCCTCGACCTCCGGGCGAGGCGCTAGCCCGCCAGCCAGCGACGACGGCGAATACCAACCTCAACGGGCGCGACCATGACCACCTCTGCGACACCCATCGGCTGGATGACCACCTGTGCCGCGGCCGCCCTGCTCTGCCTGGCGGCGCCGGCAGTGGCGACACCCGACGCCAAAGCCAAGGGCGATCCAACCCGCGGCGCCCGCCTGGTCGAGCAGTTCCAGTGCAATCGCTGCCACGAGGGCCTGGCCACCAAGCCCATCGATGTCAGCCGACACTGTGTGCGCTGCCACCAGCAGGTGCGCGACGGCACCATCGACGCGCCACCGGCAGCTATCAAGGAGTGGCGCAGCCGCCTGGTCCACCTGCTGCAGACGCCGAGCCTCACCGCCAGCAAGCGCTTTCGAGCCGCCTGGCTCGCCGACTTCCTGCAGCACCCGCAGGATCTCCGCCCGCGCCTGGCCGCCACCATGCCACGCCTGAACATCAACGCCCGACAGGCCCGCGACATCGCCGCCTGGCTGGGCACCGCCGAGCCGCCCCGGGTCGACCTTCGCGACGCCGACCCGGCGCGCGGCCGGCAGCTTTTTGCCGACAACGGCTGCGCCAGCTGCCACGCCTTCAGCGGCGCCCGGGTGGGACCGCCACCGCCGGGCGCCAGGCGAACCCCCGAGGCACAGACCCAGATCCGCGCCCTGGCCCCCGACCTGAAGCACACTCGCAGGCGCCTGGGCTCGGCCACACTGGTCCAGTGGCTCCGCAGCCCGAAGTCGGTCAAGAAGGACGCCGCCATGCCCGACTTCGGCTTGAGCAAACGGGACGCCCACGACCTGGCGAGGTTCATCCTCAGCACCCCGCTGCAGCGCCCGGTCGCCAGGCGCATCCCACGCCGGCTGCCACCGCTCCAGCGCCGCGTGCACTTCGAAGAGGTCGCCACCAAGGTCCTGCGGCAGACCTGCTGGCACTGCCACGCCGAACCCCAGGAGACCGGCGACGACGGCGGACCCGGCTACGGCGGCGGCTTCGGCTTCCCCGGCCGCGCCATCAGCCTGGTCGACCACGCCGGCGTCATGGCAGGCGCCGTCCTACCCGATGGCAAACGACAGAGCCTGATCCAACGGGATCGCAAGGGCGTGCCCCGCCTGGTCCAGGTCCTCATGGCCCGCCACGCCGAAGTGGCCGGCAGGCCGATCCCGGGCGTACGAGGCATGCCTCTGGGCCTGCCGCCGCTGACCTTGCAGCAGATCCGGTTGGTGGAGACGTGGATCCGGCAGGGCGCGCGACCGTAGACGACGTCAGATCGTATCCAACGGCCGACCGTTCTCTTCCCACTCGCGCACGCCGCCATCGAGGCTGCGCACGTTGGTATAGCCCATGGACGACAGGTAGAGCACGCCGCTGAGCGACAGGTTGCCCATGTTGCAGACCGTCACGATGGGCGTGGACTTGTCCTCCGGCAGGCCCAGTGCGTACGTCTCCATCTCTCCCAGCGGAGCAGGCAGGGACTCGGGCACGTGGCCGGTGCGGTAGGTGTCGAAGTCGCGCACGTCCACGAAGGTCGCCGTCTCCATCTCCCACAGCTCGAAGGCGTCTTCATTGGTGACACGCAGGGCATCATTGCCGCGTACGTTCTCGACCATGGCCTCGAGGCGACGCTCGCGGGCGCTGCCCCGGGGCTTGCTGATGCGCACGGCGTCGACATGTTTGACCACTGAAGAAGCGTACTTGAAGACGTTATCCGGGAAGATCACCACCACCACGTTGCCCGGTTCATCCGGCACCATCTTGAAGGCGCCGGCCAGGGCCATGGCCGAACTCGGCCCGGCGACGATGGCCTCTTCGCGATTGAGCCGCAGGCAGAGGTTGTAGGCCTCCTGGTTGTCCACCGCGACCATGTCGTCGTACTCGTCGGGCGCAAAGAGCGCGGTCTGAGCCAGCTGCTTGAGGCTGCGCACACCCGGGATGTCGTGCCCCTCGACGGGATGCACACCCATGATGTTCACGTCGGTGCCGCGCCCCTTCAGGAATCGACCGCAGCCGGTCACCGTGCCGCAGGTGCCGAGGCCGGCGACGAAGTGGGTGATCTTACCGTCCGTCTGGCGCCAGATCTCCGGGCCAGTGGTCTTGATGTGTGCCTCCGGGTTGGCGGTGTTCGCGTACTGGTCGAGCATGTGGAAGTCGGGCCGATCAGAGAGCTCGCGCGCCTTGGCGATGGCACCTTCCGGGGCACCGGGAGCCGGGCAGAGGTTGTCCTCGAGCTCCAACACATTGGAGCCGAAGAAGCGCAGGATGGTCCGCTTCTCGAGCGGAATCTGGTTCGACAGCGGCGTGGTCAGCTCGTACTTGCGCAGGTTGCTGACCATGGCCAGGCCCATGCCGGTGTTGCCGGAGGTGGGCTCGACGAGCTTCTGCCCGTCGCCCATCAGCCCCTTGTCCTCAGCGTCGCAGATCAGGTTGTAGGCGATGCGATCCTTGACCGAGCCGAAGGGGTTGTACCACTCCAACTTGGCGTAGACCGTGGTGTGTTTGAAGGGCGTGACATGGTTGAGCCGCACCAGGGGCGTCGGGTTATGCTCGGTGGAGCAGAGCCCCAACATGTCGTCGTAGATCCGCTTGCTGTGATCACTCATCCAACTCTCCACAGTCGCCGCGTTCACCAAGGTCGCCGCGTTCACCAAAGTCGCCGCATTCTCCAAAGTCGGCGAATCGAGACCGCATGATGCGGATCGTCAACCTTCCTGTCGAGTATCCAGCCCTTCATTGGCCAGCAGTGACTCGACCGCGCCCCGCGCAGCCCGGCCATCCCGGCGACCCATCTCGAACGTCGCTGTGAGCAGGTCCGCGCGCGTGTAGTCCCACTTCTGCACCGGCACCGGGTCGACGGGCGCCAGGTAGAGCCTGCCGTTGCCCTGGGGCAATCGTTCGCTATCGTACTGTCTTGTCAGTAGCACCAGGACCGGCCCCGCCCGGCCCTTCGGCGACAGCGCCCGAATCGGCACATTATCCACCAGCCCGCCGTCTACCCAGACCCGTCCATTGTGGGTGGGAATCCGGGTCACCGGCCAGGTCGCCGACGAGGTGATCACCGCGTCGATCAACTCGTCCGGCCTGGTGGCATCTCGCGCGGGGAAGACCCGCCAGCTCATGCCTGGAGGTGCGCCATCGGGCGCATGCACCTTGCCGGCGGCCTTGCGCTTGTTGTATATTCTTAGTGCCCTTATTACAGTCCGAAGCGCGGGCTCTCCATGCTGCACCGAGGTCTGCAGTATCCGCACGACCAGGCTTGATTGTAAGCGTTCGAAGCCTCCGTTCGCCAGGGCGTGTTCCAGGGCATCCCGGTACATCTCCTCGTGGGGGAATGCGCGCTCTCCTTGCAGCCATCGCCGCGGGTGAAAGTTGGCCTCGTTGCGCGAGACGGCGTCACGGAAGTGTACGAAGGTCTCGGCCGACCGGCCCGCCGCAGCGATCACCGCCACCGCCGCTCCCGCGCTGACACCGGCGATCTCGTCGGGCATACCCACCATGTCGCGCAGCACATCCAGCACCCCCAGGCACCAGAACGCCCGACATCCACCGCCTGCTACGACCACCGACCACGTCACGAGTGCAACTCCCTCCCCGACCGGTAGCCGGGCATGGTCAGGTGCCACGCGCTCCGAGCACGGTCAAGGACTACGAGGCAAGGCGCGCGACCCGCAGACGGAATTCCGGCCGACGCATTCTAATGTAATCAATGTTTACTTGGCAGAATCACTGCAGGCAGATCTTCTGCCGACACGCCATAGACACTGGACTGCTTGCAGGTCCACTTGCCGGTGCAGCTGTTGC
>CAYTLW010000086.1:0-3738 GCA_964438735.1 uncultured Enterobacteriaceae bacterium
GAACTCGCCCCAACCGTAGACCACCAGGCCGACCTCTTCCTCCTGGGCCACGATCGTATGCTTGCCCGGTTTGACCGGCAGGCGAGCCACGCGCCAGTCGCCGTTGTCCACCGGCTTGAACTGGCTGGCCGGCAGTTGCAGGCCGTCCAGGGTCACGGTCTTGGCGGCCACAGGTGCGATGATATTGACGTAGTTGGCGGCATATTTATCCGGCACCAGGAAGACGTATTCCTTCAGGTACCGGCTGCTGGACACGCTGACGACGAAGGCCGGATCTCCGATCCCGGCGTCCCCAGCCTGCTTGATGTTGGGGCAGTCGGCGTTCTTCTTGCACGCGATCGGCACGGCGGTTGGGCAGTCGCCGTCGGTGGCGCAGCTCAGGAATGGTGTCTTGCTGCACTGGCCCGCGATGCAGGTGTCGGCGCCCGGCAACTTGTTGAGGTGATGGTCGCAGACCTTGGTGCCGGAGAACTTCGCCGTACAGGTGTCGTTGTTCGGCCCGGGCGCATTGGCCGCGGCCATGAACTGACCGACCTGGAAGGCCTTGTTGCCCGTGATGATGAAGTCCTGGTCGGATTCGAACTCGAACCACTGCCCCTCGGCCAACATGGGGATCACCGCTTGCGGAGGTTTGGTCTGCACAACGGTGCCGTTGCTGGCGGCCAGGACGCGCCATACGTCCTTCTCCTTGCCGCGCGGCCACAGCTTGCTGGCCACGTAGTGGGTGCCCCAGCCCGCCACGGGCAGCAGCTGCTCCTCAAGATGGTCGGCGCAGCAGGTGATGGGGCAATCGACGTCGGTGGTGCAGGACCAGCCCTGGTGCGCGCAGGTACCCTTGAGCTGTCCCGGCGCCTTGTTGCAGCGATTCGTATCGGGCGCGTTGGCGCCTTCATGACCGGCAAATACGGCGACTGGATGATCGGCGTCGATGCGCGTGCCCGTCAGGTCGGCGCCCAGACCGTTGCTCTCCAGGTTCAGCACCTGGCCGAATTGCAGCTTGTAGGTGGTCACCTGGCCGGCGGCCAGCGCTGGCGTGCCGGGGCCGGCCAAGGTCGGCGCGGTGGTCTTGACCGTGACCTTGGTCGGACCGCCCTGATGGGTCGCCACCACCGTGAAGTAGCCACGCAGCTTGTCGTGCTGCTGGGCGCGGGTCATGACGACATACTTGTTGCCGATGGAGTGGGTCGGCAGCAGCAGCGAGGCGTCGTTGCTGAACACGCCGACGTTATCGAGCGGGTTGAACTGGTAGGCGATGATCGGCGCGTCGCTGCGGATGCGAAACGCCTTGTTATTGATGCCGCTGCCCTGCTGGCCCCAATTGGCCCCCCAGCCGGCTCCCGGCAGCTTGAGCACCTTCAGCGCGCCTGGCTGGACCTGGTGCCCCTGCACGAAGAGGCCGCCTTCGACCTTGATGTTGGCCACCTGCTTGTCGACGTTGGCGATGATGACCGCGTACTGCATGGCCCAGGCGTCGCACATGCTCGGTCCGCAGTGCACCTGGGCGTTGTCCAGGTCGACGGCCCAGTACTCGCAGCCCACGTTGCTGTTGAACTTCAGCTTGGCGCTGCAGGGCGGATGGCACGCTCCGGCCACGCACATCATGCCGGCGGCGCCACAATTCTTGTCCACCTCCCAACCCGAGCCGTCCTTCTTGCAGACCATGGCCACCTTGTCTTTGCACTTCTTTTCGTCGGGCGTGCAGACCGCGCACTGCTTGTTGATGCAGGTGGTCACGCCGTTGCACTTCATGGCCACGCTGGCGGCTGTGCCATCGTTGTTGCACAACATCAGGGTCGTACTCGGCACGCCCGGCGCCGTTATTTCGCAGAAGGGTTGGGTGGGCACGCACAGCAGGCAGGCGCCGTTGAGGCAGAGGGGCAGGTTGTCGGGGCACGCCGATTGAATCCAGCCCGAGCCGTCCGCCTTACACGTCGCCCGGAAGATGCCGATGCACTTGATGTCGCCAGGGTTGCATTGGGGCGTGGCGCAGGTGTGGTCGGCGCTGCACCAGCTCCCCGGGCACTGCGAGTCCAGCAGGCACTCGACGCAGTATCCGGTGCTTGGATGACAGAAGGGAGTGCTGGCAAAGGGGGCGCAGGCCGTCGATGTGCAGGCGGTGATGTCTTTCGGGGCGCTGTCGGCCTCGTCGCCGGAATCTGGCGTCCCCGTATCCGTCGCCGCGTCGTCCTGGTCCATCACGTCCGCGAGCACATCCTGCACCACAGTCGAGTCGTCGCCGCCGGACCCGCCGCCGCCGGATCCACCGCCGCCGGATCCGCCACCGCCGGATCCGCCACCGCCGGAGAGCTCGCTGCCGCCGAATTCCACCTCACCGAGCGTGTCGCCATCGTCGGTCTGCGCTTGCCCGGCGGGCGAGCAGCCCGAGCCCAGCAACAGGCAGACGCTGACCAGCAGCGCGACCGGCAGGCAGGCATAGGGGTTCCGGAGCGAGGGGAAACAGCGGGTCATGGCGCCCTCCTGACCCGGCCGCCAAGGGGGGAGCGATGCCCTGATAGCGGCGCCCGCGGGCGACCGGCTACAGGTCTGGATCAGCAGCCGCACCAGCGTTCAGAATGGGGGCCAGAACGCTGTAAGACAAGGGTTTTTCCGGAACGCCCCTCAGCAACCCGGAATGGGCGCGTGGCCGCACTTGCCGTTCAGGCACACATCGTACGTGCACTTATCCTTGTCGTTGCAGTCGGCGCCGGACTTGCAGGGCTTGCCGCAGCCCGGAATGGTGGCGAACCCGCACGATCCGTTGACGCAGCCGTCCAGCGTGCAGGCGTCGCCGTCGTTGCACTCGCTGTTGCTCTTGCAGGCGCCGGCAGACTTGCAGCTGGACTTGTACTGGTACACGCAATTGCCCTGCACGCAGGTGTCGTTGGTGCACGCCTCGCCATCGTTGCACATGAAGTTGGCGTAGCAGGACCCCGGCGTGCCGCCGCAGCCGACGATGGGCGTGTACTGGCAGTTGTTCAGGATGCATCGGTCGCGGGTGCACTTCTTGCCATCGTCGCAGTCGCCCTCTGACTTGCACTGTCCCATGTTGCCGCCACATCCGGGCACGGTCTTGTGCTGGCATTTGCCGCTCACGCAGAAGTCCTGCGTACATTTTTCGCCGTCGTCGCACTCGATGTCCTTGACGCACTTCTTGGCACCGCCACAGCCGGCGACCGCGGTGTAGACGCAGGCGCCGGCTTTGCAGGCATCCGAGGTGCATTTATCGCCATCATCGCAGCCGGCGTTGCTGCCGCAGGCGCCGTTGTTGCCGCCACATCCCGGGATCTTCGGGAAGCTGCACTTGCCGTCCTTGCAGGTGTCTTTGGTGCAGGTCTTGCCGTCGCTGCACACCTTGCCGGCGCAAGGGTCACCGCAGCCCGCGATGGGCACGTGTTTGCACTTGCCGGCGCTGCAGGAGTCCTTGGTGCACTTGTTGTTGTCGTCGCAATTCGGCGGTGGCTTCAGGTTGCACTTGCCCTTGGCGCACGTGCCGCTGCCCTTGCAGGCGTCGGCAGGGCCGCACGGTTGGGTATTGGCGGCGTGGGCGCAGCCGGTCTTGGTATTGCAACTGTCGTTGGTGCAGGCGTTGCCGTCATTGCAGGAGGCCTTCGCGCCCGGAGCACAGGCACCCGATTTGCAGGCGTCTCCCTTGGTGCAGGCGTTGCCGTCGTTGCACGGGCCCGACTTGTTGTAGTGCACGCAGCCCTTGGCCTTGACGCAGTAGTCGTTGGTGCAGGG
>CAYTLW010000086.1:3838-32091 GCA_964438735.1 uncultured Enterobacteriaceae bacterium
ACTTGTTGTAGTGCACGCAGCCCTTGGCCTTGACGCAGTAGTCGTTGGTGCAGGGCTTGTTGTCATCGCAGCTCTTCTTGGCGCCGGGTTTGCACACGCCAGCACCACAGACGTCCCCGACCGTGCAGATATTACCGTCGTCACAGGGCTTCTTGTGGGCGCTGTTCAGGCAGCCCTTTGTCTTGTCGCAGAAGTCCGCCGTGCATGGATTGTCATCCTTGCAGTCGGGCGCTTTGCCGGGCGTGCAGACACCCGCTTTGCACGCGTCGCCGACCGTGCAGGCGTTGCCGTCGCTGCAGGGGCCGGACTTGTTGTAGTGCACGCAGCCCTTGGTCTTGACGCAGTAGTCGTTGGTGCAGGGTTTGTTGTCGTCGCAGCTCATCTTCTTGCCCGAGATGCACTTTCCCTTGCTGCAGACATCGCCCACGGTGCAGACGCTGTCGTCGGCGCACTTGCCGGCCTTGGGCTTGTGGGCGCAGCCGGTCTTTGCATGGCAGCTGTCGACGGTGCAGACCTCGCCATCGTCGCACTTGTTGGGCGCGCCGGCGGCACAGTTCCCGGCCTTGCACGCGTCACCGGTGGTGCAGACGCTGCCATCATCGCAGGGGCCCGCCGCGGGCGGGTGCTCGCAGGCCCAGCCCGAGCCGCTCTTGCCGCAGGCGTCGCTGGTGCAGCTGTTGCCATCATCACAGGTGCCCTTGTCGGTCTCGCCGTCGCAGTCGTTATCCAGCCCATCGCAGATCTCGGTGGCCGGTTTGGTCTTGATGCAGGGCGGCGGGCCCGCGTCGGCAGCGCTGCCACCGTCGCTCGGCCCGACCGTATCCGCGGCGGCGCCCCCGTCGGCCGCTCCGCTCGTATCGGTCGCTCCGCCATCCGCCGCACCGGCGTCTTCAGAACCAGCGTCTTCCGCGCCAGCATCTTCGCCCCCGGCGTCTTCGTTGGCTGCGTCTTCGCCGGCCGCATCTTCGCTGGCCACATCTTCGCTGGCCGCGTCTTCCGCGCCAGCATCCTCGCTGGCCACATCTTCGCTGGCCGTATCCTCGCCACCCGCGTCCTCGCCACCTGCATCTTCGCCGGCGGGCGCATCTTCAGCGGCGGTCGCGTCTTCGGTCTGGCCGCCCGTGTCGGCCTCCTGACCGCCGCCCTGGTCGGACATGGCGGCGTCCTCGGCTTGGACCGGCGCATCGTCCTCCTCGATGTCCGCGGGCGCGACCTGGCCCGCATCCACCGTGCTCGGCAGGCCGGCGTCCTGTGCCGCGGCGTCATCTTCGCCGGCCACGTCATCGCTTCCCGTGCCATCGCCGATGGACTTGACGTTCGTCGGGCCGTCCCCGGCCTCCCCATCATCGCCGCAACCCGCGATCGCCAGGTTGATGAGCGCCAGCGCCACCAGGGCGCACAGGCATCGTCGATTCTGGTTCATGACCTCTCCTTGCGCCGCGGTGGCCAGTGGCGTCGGCAGGGAGCCGCGGCGGCGTGGAGGATAGACGTTGCCCTCGGCATCGGACAAACCAGGCCCGACCTCTACGGCCGATCGCCGGTGCAGCGTCGCCCCGACCGGGTGGTCAGCTGGTGCCGTCTGACGCCCGGGTCACTCGTCCAGGCCGGGATAGTGCTTGTGGGCGCAGGTCGGGCAGAGGGAGTGGCTGACCATGGCGTCGGTATGTTCGCTGAGGTAGCTGTCGATCCGCTGCCATGACTTGTCGTCTTGCTTGATCTGTTTGCAGAACATGCAGATCGGCAGGATTCCCTGCAGCGTCTTGATGTGAACCGCGGCTTCTTCGAGTTCGCTGACCCTGGCTTCCAGCTGCTGTCTTGCTTCGGCGAGCCGCTTCTCCGCAGCCTGGCGCCTGGTGATGTCGCGCACGTTGCCGATCGCGTGCCACCTGTCGCCAGCCTCCACCGCCGCCAGCGACAACTCGATGGGAAACTCGTGGCCATCCTTGTGCAGCGCCATCAGCTCGACGGTGTTGCCTACGGCCGCGCCGGTACCCGTCCGGCTGAACACCGCGTAGCCAGCTTCGAAGGCCTGTCGAAAGCGTGTCGGCGCCAGCAATGCGTGCAGCTGCTGGCCGACCGCCTCCTCCCGTCGCCAACCGAAGATGCGCTCCGCTGCGTCATTCCAGAGGAGGATCTGCGCCTGGGCGCCCATCATGATGACCGCATCCTGCGCCGCGCTGGTCACCGTGCGGAAGCGCTGTTCGGTCTCTCGCAAGGCGTCGCGCTCCGCGGCCAGCTCCTCGCACATGGTGTTGATGGCCAGGTGGATGGCGTCCATGACCTGGTCGGGATCTTCGACGGGGAGGCGGACTCCCAGGTCGCCCTGCATGACGCGCACCAGCGCGCCGAGCAGCTGATCCAGGTCCTCCTTGCGCACCGTGCCCAGCTCTCCACCGCTGGTGCTCTTCTGCTCGCGCTCGGTCACTCGTCCAACTCCCGCAGCCAGTCCCAGGCCGCTGTCTCGCTACTGAATAGCCGCAGCGACACCCGCGGCTGCGCCAATCCGATGAACATGCCCCCGATCACCCGGCTGACGGGGCTGCCGACCACCAGCGCCACGCGCGACAGGGTCGACCACACCAGGTCGTCGTTCATGAAGAATCGACGGGCGGCAAACGCCTGGCCGTTCAAGCCACCGATCACCACGATCGCTCGCAGAGGCAGCCGGTCGCCACCGAGCTGGCGCATCATGGCGATCTGAGCCTTGGCGTCGTCCAGGGTCTGCACGACACCCTCGGCGTGGTGAACTTCGATGATGCCGTCCGGGTGCAAGCGCATCCGTCCGTCTGCGAGGTCGTGCCACGGTCCCGGCATCGTCCCTCTCGCCTTCCCTCCCGGAAGACCGCCGAAACATAGCGCCGTTGGTGCAGCCCGGGCAACCGATAGTTGACTCCCTCTTGACACTCACCCCCGCATCTGCCACAACTGGTCCGACCACCCGGCCACCGGGCAGGTCGACCAGCGGCTATCGCTGCTACAACGGGAGGTTCCTTTGCCATTCGCACCCATCAAGCGCCTGCGAATCGCCGAGCAGGTCGCCGAACACATCCGCGACGCCATCCTCGGCGGCAGCTACTCGCCCGGCGATCCCCTGCCGTCGGAGCGGGACATGGCCGACCAATTCGGTGTCAACCGCTCTTCCGTGCGCGAGGCCCTGCATCGCCTGGAGGCCTGGGGCCTGGTGGAGATGCGCCAGGGGGGCGCCACCCGGGTGCGCGATTTCCTGGTCACCGCGGGCGTGCAGCTGCTGCCCTACCTGCTGGCGCCGGGCGGTGAGCTCGACCCCAAGATGCTCAGCGACCTGCTGGAGATCCGCACCATGTTGTTGGGCTGGACAGCCCGCATGGCCGCCGAGCGGGCGACCCCGGAGCAGGTGAGCCGCCTGCAGGAACTGCTCGCCGAGCTGCAGGCCGCCGAGGGCGCCGAGCAGACCCGCATTCGGGATTACGACTTCTACGACCACATGGTCGGCATGACAGGAAATGGGGTGCTGGTGCTCTTTTCGAGCGCCACGCGGCGGGTCTTCACCGTCCGCGGCGAGCTCTTCGCGGGCATCTTCGAAGGCTTCGACGCCAGCTATCACCAGCGAACCACCGAGGCCATCGCCGCGGGCGATCCAGCGGCGGCGGCGGCGGCCATGACCGAATACGGCGCCCGCGCCCAGGCCGTTGTGGAGGGACTATGAGCGGCATCCTGATGACGGGTTTTCCCGGCTTCATCGCCGGCCGACTGGTCGAGCGTCTGCTGGACGGTGGCGACCATGGCCCCTTCTACTTCCTGGTCGAGCGACGCTTCGCCTTTGTCGCCCAAGCACGTTGCCGGGCCATCGAGGCCAGTCGCCCCGAGTTCGCCGGCCATTGGTTCGTCGTCACCGGCGACATCCGCCGTCCCGATCTGGGCATGACCGCCGCCGCGCTGGAGCGGGTGCGCAACCATGTCCGTCGCGTCTGGCACCTGGCCGCTGTGTACGACCTGACCGTCGGCGAAGGGCTGGCCCGCGCCGTCAACGTGCAGGGCACGGTCGAGGTGCTCGACCTTTGCGAGCGCCTGCCCCACCTGGAGGCGCTGCTCTACATCTCCACCTGTTACGTCGCCGGCGATCGCATCGGCCACGTCTACGAGGATGAGCTGGACTGCGGACAGGGCTTCAGCAACCACTACGAGTCGACCAAGTTCGCCGCCGAGGTGGCCGTTCGCCAGCGCCTGGACCGAATCCCGACCGTCATCCTGCGGCCCGCCATCGTGCTCGGCGATTCGCGCACCGGCGAGGTGGCCAAGGGCGACGGCCCCTACTTCGTCATGCAGCTTCTTTTCCGCCTGCCGCGCTGGCTGCCCATGGTCAACCTGGGGCCGAGCAATACGCCGGTGAACCTGGTGCCCGTGGACTTCGTCGTCGACGCCATGGCCGCCATCAGCCGCGACAAGCGCGCCCTGGGCCGCACCTTCCAGCTGGCCGATCCGGCCCCCAAGACCGCCAGTTGGATCCTCGACGAGATGCTCGAAGTGATGCGGCGCGCACCCGCCATCGGCACCCTGCCCCTGCGCCTCGTCCTGCCGGCGCTCAAGCAACCGGCCGTCTCCCACGCCGCCGGCGTGCCCACTGAGATCCTGCACTACTTCAACCACAACGCACGCTTCGACGTGCAGAACACCGCCGAGTTGCTGGGCGGCAGCGCCGTCGCCTGCCCCGACCTCGGCGACTACCTGCCGGTGCTCATCGACTGGGCCCGCAGCCACCCCCACGTGATCGGAGCCGCCGCATGACCGCCTCGACAACCCCTCGCAAGTCCCGCTCCCGCAAGTCCCGCTCCCGCTCCCCCTCCCGCTCCCGAGCGAAGAAGGCGACAGCGGCCACCGCTCACGACTGGCTCCTCGCCGACCAGCCGGAACTCCCCCTCCGCATGACCCTGGCCCGCGAGGCCGGCCGCACCTGGGCGAAGCTCCCGGTCGCCGAACGCGTCCGCCGTCTCGAGCCCATGCTCACCGGCCTGATCGCGCGCATGGACGAGGCCACCGCCCTCGTCACCGACGAGAACGGCAAACCCCCGGTCGAGGCGCTCAGCCAGGACGTCGCCGCGTCCATCGGCATCGCCCGCCACCTGCTCGACAGCGCCCAGCAGATCCTGGCGCCCCGCTGCGAGCGCAACACCTGGTTCATCCATCGTCACGCCACGGTCACCCCGCGGCCCATGGGCGCGGTGCTGGTCATCTCGCCGTGGAACATCCCCCTGGTCATCCCGCTCGGCCAGACCCTGTCCGCCCTCATCGCCGGCAACGCGGTGGTGCTCAAACCCAGCGAGGAGACGCCGCGCATCGGCGCCCTGGTGGTCGACCTGTTCAAGGATTGCGACCTGCCCGACAACCTGCTGACCCTGGTACAGGGCGACGGCGTCGTCGGCGCAGCGCTCATCGCCGCCCGACCGGACAAGATCTTCTTCACCGGTTCGGTGGCCACCGGCCGCCGGGTCATGGCCGCCGCGGCGGCGCATCCCGTGCCCGTCTCCCTGGAATTGGGCGGCATCGACGCCATGATCGTCTGCGAGGACGCCGACCTGGAGTTGGCCTCCTCGGCCGCGGTCTGGGGTGGCATCTTCAACCACGGCCAGGTCTGCGCCTCGGTGGAGCGGCTGCTGGTGCACGAGTCCATCTACGAGCCGCTGATGGCGCGTATGCTCGACAAGATCAAGCGGCTGGATCCAGATGTGGACCTGGGCCTCGTCACCGCCGACAAACAGAAGCAGGTCTACGACAGCCACCTGGCCGACGCGCGCGAGCGCGGCCTGACTCTGCGCTGTGGTGGCCGCTGGCTCGGCGAACGCAAGCTGGCGCCCACCATCATCGACGGCGCCGACATCGAGCAGTCCGAGGTCTGGCAGCAGGAGAGCTTCGGCCCGCTCATCGCCGTGGCGCCCTTCCGCAACGACGAAGCCGCCATCGTCGCCCACAACAACACCCGCTTCGGCCTGACCGCGTCGGTCTTTTCCCGCTCCCCTCGACGCGCGGAGGCCATCGCTGACCGCCTCGAGGTCGGCCTGGTGGCGGTCAACGAGCTGGGCGCGGCCCTCTACGCCCAGGGCGAGCTGCCCTGGGGTGGCGTTGGCGAGTCCGGTTTCGGCCGCTGCCACGGCGTGGAGGGCCTGCTCGAGTTCACCCAGCCGCACGTGGTCGACCGCACCCGGAGGGGATTCTTCGAGTTCAAGAGACCGTGGTGGTACCCCTACGATCGTCACCAGTTGGAGCTGCTCAAGCAGTTCTCGCGCCTGATGGGCGAGCGCAAGCCGCGGCGCGCTGTGGCCCACCTGGGCCGCGCCGGCCTGGCCCTGCTCCGCCAGATGGCCGACCACCCCCGCCTCTGATTCGGCGCCCGCGGGGCCGCCTGGCCCTCCAGGAGAGTGAAATGAGTGTCCACAGCCGACCGGCCGGCCTGCTGCCCGCCCACGCCTCCCGCTATCGCCCAGGCGCGGGCACCCACGTGGAGAGCTGGTTCCTGCGCGCCAATCACGCCACCCGCCCCCAGGCCTTGTGGCTCAAGGCGACCCTGTCTGTGCCCATCGTCGGCCAGCCGGTCGCCGAGGCCTGGTTTGTCTGGTTCGATCGCGACGCCGGCCAACGCCGGGCCGGGCGGGCCACCGTACCCCTGGGAGAGCGCGAGCTGGCCACCGACGTGCTCGAGATCGAGGTCGCAGGATGCCACCTGCGCCTGCAACGCGACAGCGGCGCCGGTCGCGGCCAGCTGATCAGCGGCGACGGCAGTCTGGCCTGGGATCTGACCTGGCAGGCGGTGCCGGGCGCCCTGGGCACCCCCATGTATGTGCAGAGCCATCCATGGCTGCTGGAAGGCCCCATCCCCCGCTCCAAGACCGTCACGCCGCTGCCGGCGCTGCTGGTCACGGGCACGGTGACGGTGGACGGCGCCGCCTGCCCGATTGATCGCTGGGTCGGCAGCCTGGGTCATAACTGGGGCAAGGATCAGCCCTGGGCCCTGGCCTGGGCGCAATGCGTCTTCCCGGACGCCGACGGCACGCCGCACTGCTTCGTGGAGGGCTTCTCGGCCAAGCTGAAGATGGGGCCGATCTTCACACCCTGGATCTCCGCCCTCATCGTGCGTCGCGGCGAGCGGGAGTGGCGCTTCGACAAGCTGGTCGACCTGTGGCGACAGGACAGCCGCATCGATGACCTGGGCTGGGTGCTGCGCATCCGCGGCGGCGACGGCGAGGCCCTGCTCACCCTGCGCGCCCAGCAGAGCGACATCGTCTGCCTGTCCTATCCCAATCCCGACGGCGAGCAGGCCTGCTGCCTGAACAGCAAGCTGGCCAGCGCGCAATTGCGGGTGAATCCGACCAACGACGAGGGCTTCACCTGCACCACCGAACACGGCGCAGCGCTCGAGTTCCAGCGGCGGGACTTCGACCCCCGCTTTCCAGTGGACGCCTGAGACGGCGCCTGCGAATCAAGATCCTGGGAGGCCCCCATGGGCATGTCCTTCTTCGAGACGATGCGAGGCGACCTGCGCGACCGCTGGGGCCGCAGCCACCCCATGGACTTCGAGGTGCGCATCGCCGCCGACCCCATCGGGCCGCTGCTCGCCACCGGCCAGGCCCGCCTCAGCGGCGTCGCCCACGCCCCGCCGTGGGCGGACCACGCCCCGCTGGACGGCACCTTCACGCTGCAGCCCTTCACCAAGCGGCGCATGACCTACACCTTCACCTTCCCCGATGTAGACGGTGAGCCGCTGGACTTCCACGGTGAAAAGCACCTGCGCCTGACATCCCTGGCCGACACCATGACGACCCTGCACGGCGAATTGCGCCGCGGTGGTGAGCTGCTGGCCAGCGGCGTGCTGCGTTTCGACCTGCACGAGGCCCTCAACCTGGCCTCTTCCCTGTGGCCCTCGTCGGGCTTCCGTCGCCGCAACCTGCGCTCTCCCGCGCCCGGCCTGCCGACCCCCGCGCTGCTGGATGACGCGGGGCTGGAGCTGCTGCGGGCCATCGGCGAAGCTGTCATCGCGCCCGGTGAACGCGTGCCGGCCCACGACGAGCTGACCGTCACGAGGACCCTGGACTACGTCAACGCACTGGCCGCCCCTGCGCCCGCCTTGTGGAAGGCCGCCCTGCTGGCCCTGGACACCGCCGTCCTGGCCCGCACTGGCAGTCGTCTGCCCGCCCTGGACCTGGCCGATCGACGCACCCTGGTGCAGGCCTGGAAGGGTCCGGACGATGACGGCCAGTGGCGCCCCCTGCGGCGCATGCTCGACCTGGTGATGGCGCCCATCCTGGCCGCCCACTACAGCCGGCCCGACTATCTCGGCGCCCTGGGCTTTCCGGACCTGGTCCAGCAGGTCAAGGAGTCGCCCGAACGCTGGATGCGCCAGGTGATGCCGGCCGAACAGCTCGAGCCGGAGACATCTCTGGAAGCCGAAGTCATCGTCGTCGGCAGCGGCGCCGGCGGTGGCGCCATCGCCGCCACGCTGGCCGAGGCTGGGCTGGCCGTGGCCGTCGTCGAGGAGGGCCCCTACCGCGGCCGGGCCGAGTTCAGCGGCGATCCCATGGACCGCATGCGACGCCTGTATCGCGACAACGGCATGACCTTCACCACCGGTCGTCCGCCCATCTCTGTGCCCATGGGCCGCATGGTCGGCGGCACCACCGCCATCAACTCCGGCACCTGTCTGCGCGTGCCCGACCACGTGTTGGCAGAGTGGCGCGACGGCCTGGGCCTGCCCGCCGACTTCACCCCCGACGCCTTCGGTCGCTACTACGATCGCGTCGAGGCCGAGCTCCAGGTGGCCCCCAACGAGGCCCGCTACCTGGGCCGCATCGCCGAGGTCGTCGCCGCCGGCGCACAAGCCCTGGCCATGCCCCACGGCCCGCTGCCCCGCAACGCCCCCGGCTGCGACGGCCAGGGCACCTGCATCCTGGGCTGCCCCACCGACGCCAAGCGCTCCTCGAACGTGTCCTGGATGCCCCGGGCCATGCGCGCCGGCGCCCACGTCTTCACCGGCCTGCCGGTCACCCGTCTGCTCATGCGCGGCCGACGCTGCGTCGGCATCGAGGCCCGCGGCGCCGACCGATTCGGCGCGCCCAAGGTCCTGCGCATCCGCGCCGACGCCACCGTGCTCGCCTGTGGCAGCCTGCTCACTCCCGCCCTCATGCTCGAAAACGGCTTCCGCCTGCCCTGGCTCGGCCGCAACCTGTCGGTACATCCCGGCATGGGCATGTACGGCCTGATGGACGAAGCCATGGCGCCCTGGAACGCAGTGCCCCAGGGCTACAGCGCCCATCGTCCGGGTGACCCCGACGTGGTCTTCGAGGGCGTCTACATGCCGCCCCACTTCGCCGTCGCCAACTTCCCCTTGGTGGGCGCAGAGCTCACCCGCTGGATGGACGCCCACGATCGCACCGGCCAGTTCGGCTTCATGGTCCGCGACACCGGCATCGGCCGGGTCATGCGGCCCATCAACGGCGTGCCGGTGGTCCGCTACGACCTGTCCGACACCAGCGCCCGCAAGCTGCACCTGGGCGCGTCGATCCTGGCTGAGATCCTGCTCAAAGGCGGCGCCTCAGAGGTCATGACAGGCTTCGCCGGCCGGCCGCTGATCCGCAACGTCAAGGAGGCACGCGAGCTGGCAGATAGTCGGGTAGCGCCCTGGGACTTCAACCTGCTGGGCGCCCATCCGCTTGGCACCACTCGGGTGGGTCGGACCGCGGAAGAAGGGGTCATCGACTTCGACCACAAGGTGTTTGGCACCGACAATCTTTATGTGGCCGATGGTGGATCGGTGCCGAGTTCGCTGGGCGTGAATCCGCAGATGACGATCATGGCCATGGCGATTCGGGCTGGGGAGCGGTTGGCGGGGCGGTTGTCCAACTGAGTCGCCCACCGGCTTCGCGGACAGCGCCGGATGAAACAGGCGACTCATTCGCGGCCGGCGGGAGCCGGTCGCGCGCCGCCATCGGCAATGGTTTCACAGCCGTCGGCCGGCGATCAGTGCACCCGTGGAGCGCCCCAGTTGTTCTCTGCGACCATCCTGCGGATCAGTTCACGGGTCTCGGCGTCGATGGGTCGACGACCTGGCCGCTTTCCACGCCGTGAGATCTTCGTCCAGTGACGACGGAATCGGCGCCGGTGCCAATCGACCACGGTCTCGGGCTTCACGATGATGAGCAGGTCTGCCCACCTCGCCCATCCTCGGCGTAGGGCAAGCCAGAAGACGCGATCACTGTCGTGCAGGTGAGGTCGAGGGCGCTGCTGCTTGAGGGCAGTGACTTGTTGCCGCAGGGCCAGGTTCTCCAGGACAAGCTCGCCCTTGGAGCGGCAGGCCGTCTGGAGCGCTTGGATGATGAGGGTCAGCAGGAACACGACGAAGTGGTTCATGGTGGCGATCTCTGGCTGATCGCGGGCACGATCTCAACCTCAGGAGTGCGGTCACTGCGGGAATCGGCAGTCAGGAAGGGTGGCTCCAACCGCTCGATTTTGCGGGCCGACGAAGATTTGACGAGGGACACCCCCTCAAGGCGGACAAGTTGGAAGGCCGCCGCGCGCCAACTCGCAGATCCGCCCCAACGAGACGACCTCCAGCAGCTCGCCGGCCCGCCAGCCCTCGTCGATCGGCGCGACCACATAGCCACGTTCCGGGTCGAGGTCCCGCCAGGCGTTGTGAAACCCGCGGCTCAGGGCAGGGGCGGTGGACGCCTTGGCCTCGATGACCACCCGCCGCGTGCCGGACTCCAGGACCAGGTCGATCTCGGCGCCGTGGGAGGTGCGGTAGAACGAGGACCTCCAACCTTCTGGCAACACGCCGAGCACGCTCTCGACCACGTGGCCCTCCCAGGAATGGCCGAATACCGGGTGGCCCATCAGGGCGTCGAAGCTGTCGATCCCCAGCAGCGCGTGTAGCAGGCCTGAGTCGCGAACGTAGCACTTGGGGCGCTTGACCAGGCGCTTGGCGGTGTTGCCATGCCAGGGCTCGAGCAAGCGGACCAGGAAGGTGCCCGCGAGTGCCTCCAGGTGACGTCGGATCGTCGCATGAGACAGACCCAGCGCGACCCCCAACCGCGACTGGTTCAACTCCTGGCCCTGCTGATGAGCCAGCATCGTCCACAACCGTCGCAGCCCTTCCGCGGGCAACCGGATGTCCAGGCTGGCAAGATCACGCTCGAGGTGCGTGCGCACGAACGCCCGGCGCCATGACAGGCTGGCCGCCTCGCTCGGCGCGAGGAAGGCGCGCGGATAGCCGCCGCGGACCCAAAGCCGCTCGCGATCGGAGACCTCCGTCGGATCGAAGCCGCCAAGCTCGACGAAGCCGATGCGCCCGGCCAGGGTCTCCGATCCCTGCCGCAGCAGCTCGGGCGAAGCGGAGCCCAGGATGAGCAGCTGCCCCGGCCGACCGCGCTCGTCCACGATGCTACGCAGGACCTCGAACAACTGCGGGCGTCGCTGGACCTCGTCGAGACAGACGAGGGCCGCGCCATGGGCGGCGAACCACATCTCCGGATCGTCCAGGCGGCGGGCGTGAGATGGTCGTTCCAGGTCCAGGTAGACGCCGTCTTCGTCCAGCTCGGGCAGCAAGGCCTGCGCCAACGACGATTTGCCCACCTGCCGGGCGCCAACCAGGGCGACCACGGGGAAGAGCGCCAGGTGGTCGATGACCTGTTGCCGGGCGCGCCGCGGGATCCAACCGTGTAATTTGGTCATGGCGCGTTCAAATAGCACGGTTGGCGCTGGATGTCACGCGGTCACATTGGGGCCGCGTGGTGTGCCGAAACAACGCCGACCGGCGTTGTTGCATGGATGCCGGTCTTCCCCTGATCCGACACGGCGTCAGTCGATCTTGTGGAACCGCTTCGAAAACCAATCGAGCGCTTCCTGACAAGCGCTACGGGGCGGAGCGACTCCGCAGACAAATCGGCTTGAAGACGCGGGCAACCGCTCCATCAACGGCGTCCACGGAGGAAGTCCACATCCCACTCCCCCGGGGGAACGGGCTCGGTGGATGAGCAGATTCCTGAGGCGGTGGCGGACGGCGGGCCTGATGCCCAAGCCAAGCTTGACCCCATCACCGACCACCCATCAGGCTCCCTGCCCTTCGTCAGCTCGACGACCCGGAGCCCAGCCCATGCCCACTCACAAGTCCAGCTACGTCCATCCGCCCTACAAGACCAAGTACAAAGTGCGCAACTGGAAGGATTACGAGCAGGGTCTCCGAGATCGTGGAGATGTCACGATCTGGTTGAGCGAAGCGGCTATTGCGGCTTGGACGCCTACCGGGAACGGAAGGATAGGCGGCCAGCAGAAGTACTCGGACTTGGCGATCGAGACCGCGCTCACCCTTCGGATCGTCTTCCGCCTGGCCCTCCGACAGACCGAGGGCTTCGTCGGGTCGCTGCTGAAGCTGATGGGCCCGCAACTCGCGGCGCCCGACCACACCACATTGTCTCGGCGCGGCAGCAGACTCGAGGTCGCCCTGCGACGCCGGGTCCCAGTCGGTCCCATCCACCTGATCGTGGACAGCACCGGCCTCAAGATCATGGGTCAAGGTCAGTGGGCTGCGGCCAAGCATGGTGCGAAGGGCATCCGTGCCTGGAGGAAGCTACATGTTGGCGTGGATGCGAACGGCGTCATCGTCGCAGAACGGCTCACGGACAGCGCAATTGACGACTGCACCGTCGTGCCTGACTTGCTCGACCAGGTCGAGTCCAAGATCGCGCGCTTCACAGCCGACGGCGCGTATGACACCTGGTCAATCAGGCATGCTCTGGCGGCCCGAGGCGCAACCGTGGTGGTCCCACCTTCCAAAACGGCCGCTCTGTCAGGCGGGGACTCACCTGCTGGCCGTGCAAGAGATGCCGCTGTCGTCCGCGTGCATGAAGTCGGCAGACGCCAATGGAAGAAGGAGGTCGGCAACCACAAGCAAGGTCGGGCGGAGAATACGTTCTTCCGGTACCAACGGATCCTCGGCAGCCGCCTGCGTGCCCGCGGACCGGACGCACAGAAGGTCGAGGTGGGGCTTGGCTGCAACCTCCTGAACCGCATGTTGGAGCTTGGGGCAGCGAAGTCGGTGGCGATTGGCGTGTGAGATCGAAGGCGGGATCGGGCAGGCGCGCCTTGTTGGCTATTCGTGCAACAACGCCTGGACGGAGTGCAGAGGCGGGGCTGCGACCGGCCCATCGGGCCCCCTGACCGGTTTCGCACCCGCCCATGACAAGACTGTTAAAAAAGCCTACTAACGTACAAACCGAGCCGAATCCCCGACCTCGGCCAGGAACACCCGTGCCCCGCCCCACCCGGCGCAACGATCGCCGTACTGCATCTTCGTCTTCTTCCCCACGCCTGAAGTTCGCCCCCGATACCGGCTTTCACGCCGAGCTCAAACGTCGGGTCGACGCACATTTCGAACACACCGGACGCTCCCGCAAGGGTGGCTGGCCAGCGCTCGTCAAGGCGGCGGTCCTGCTGCTGGCGCTGATCGGCTCGTACCTCTTCCTGCTCTTCGTGGCCACCACCTGGTGGCATGCGGGCCTGGCCGCGCTGGCGCTGGCGCTGGCGGCCGCGGGCATCGGATTCGCCGTGCAACACGACGCCAACCACGGCGCCCTGTCCAAACATGCATCGATCAACCGCGCCATGGGCTGGCTGCTCGACCTGCTCGGCGCCAGCTCCTACGTCTGGAAGTGGAAGCACAACGTCGCCCACCACACCTATACCAACGTGGACGGCGCCGACAGCGACATCGACATCCCGTTCACCCGGCTCTCACCGGCGCAGCCCTACAAGGCCCACCATCGCTTCCAGCGCATCTACGTCTGGCCGCTGTTTGGCGTCTTCATCCTGTTCTGGCACCTGTACGAGGACTTCCAGCAGCTGTCGGTCGCTCGCATCGCGAACATCCCCTTCCCGCGGCCGCGCGGTCGGGAGGCCGTCGAGCTGGTCATCGGCAAGCTGTTATTTGTCGGCTGGGCGTTCGTGCTGCCCATGCAGCTGCACGCCTGGTGGCTGGTCTTGCTCTTCTATGTCGGCATCTGCGCTGTGCTGGGCCTGCTGCTGGCGGAGGTCTTCGAGATGGCCCACGTGGTGCAGGAGACGGACTTTCCCGAGCCCACCGAGGGCAGCGCCCGGATGCCCCTTTCCTGGGCCGTTCACCAGGTGCAGACCACCGCCGACTTCGCCCAAGGCAGCCGTTTTTTGACCTGGTACCTGGGCGGGCTGAACTTCCAGATCGAGCACCACCTCTTCCCTCGCATCAGCCACCGCCACTACCCGGATCTGGCGCCCATCGTGCGCGAGGTCTGTGCCGAATACGACGTTCGATATGACGCTGCGGACAGCCTTGGCGCCGCCTTCCTGTCGCACTGGCGCTGGATCGGGCAGATGTCCCGCTCGCCTGCCGTGGACAGCCAGGTGCAGGCGCCCAATCACAGCAGCCTGACCCTGGCCGGTTGACGCGCTGACCGCGTCCGGCCCTACCAGGTCACGTACTGCGTGCCGATGTCGAACTTGTTGTTTGTGGTCGAGTCGCGCCAGGCCACGCCGATGACGCAGGCATTATCCACCGCGATGGCCGGGTTCATCTCGTCGCCCTGGAGGTTGTTGGCGATGGGCTCGTTCTTCTGCCAGGTCTTGCCGCCGTCGATGGAGCGGGACATGTAGATGTCGTAGCTCTTCTTGTTGCGGAAGTCCTGCCAGACCGCATAGATGGCGCCTTTGCAGCCGACACCCTGGCCCACCGCCATGGAGGGATCCTCCTGGTAGCGGGAGTCGTTATCGTTGACCTGCACGTCGGCGCCCCAGGTGACGCCATCCTTGCTCGAGTCGGCGAAGACGTCGTTCTCATTGCCCGACTTGGCCTTGCGTTTATCGGACCACATCAGCACGACCCGGTCGTCGGGCGTGATGGTCATGAAGCTCGCCTTGCCCACGTTCGCCTTGCCCTTGACGTCGTTGACCTGCACCGGCTTGGACCAGGTCTTGCCGTCCGTGATGGACTTGCTGATGAAGATGTCGCCGTCAAAGCTCTGCCAGGCCAGGTAGATGTCGCCCGCGCTGTCGGTCGCCACGGCCACCTGGTCGTCCTGCTGCGCGTCGCTGTGAACCAGCACTCCGGCGCTGAAGGGTTTGGCCGCAAACGCGTCGGCCGCCACGGCGTAGTAGGGATCGTATTGCTTCAAGCTGGCGTGATGGCCACGCCAGGCGGCGTGGATCTTGCCGGGTGCCGAGGTCCACAGCACGGGATCCTGGCCGTTGGTGCTGGTGGTGACCAGCTCGGCAGGCACGCTGAACGACTTGCCCGTCTTGGACCAGGCAAAGGAGATCTCCTTGCCCTTGGTGCTCGACTCCCAGACCGCGTAGAAGTTGCCGCTCAGATCCGAGATCACCCCAATGGCCCCCCAGTAGTAGACCGAGCCCGGAGTCTTGTTGACCTGCAGCGGACCGACGGTGGTCTTGCAACTCTGGGGATGCTCCCAGGTCAACATCAGGTTGCCACCCTTGGCCACGTAGCTGACATAGAACTGCGAGTCGCGCGCCGGCGCGATGAAGGGATTGACCGTGCCGTCCTTGTTGGTGTTGACCTTGTGCGCGCAGGCGAGCTTCTTGAAGGAGCCCCAGACCGGAGCGCCGGCGTCCGCAGCAGCGTCCGCCGCCGTGTCCGCGACCGTGTCCGTGGCTGTGTCAGCGACCGTGCCCGCGTCCGTGCCCGAGTCCGCAACCGTGTCCGTGTCCGTGTCCGCGACCGTGCCCGAGTCCGTGGCCGTGTCCGTGGCCGTGTCCGTGGCCGTGTCCGCGACCGTGCCCGAGTCCGTGGCCGTGTCCGTGGCCGTGTCCGCGACTGTGCCCGTGTCCGCGACTGCGCCCGCATCCGTGCCCGTGTCCGCGACTGTGCCCGTGTCCGCGACTGTACCCGTGTCCGCGACAGCGCCCGCATCCGCCTCGGTCGTCACGTCGGCATCGGGCTGCCCCGTATCGATCGCCACGCCTGTATCGGTCGGCAGGGTCAGCACCACATCCGAGCCTCCAGATGTGTCGTCGCTGCACCCGGCGGCCGCCGCCAGGACCGCCAGCATCAGCGCGAGGGCTTCAGGGCGTCGTTGGGGGAAGTCTCTCGTCGATCGAGTGAGTCGCATGAGGTCCGTCCTTTCCGCCCGGTCGCTTGGGTGAGTGTGCGCCAAGAGCTTGGCAGGAGCGGCTTGATCCTGACAAGGGGAGTCCACGTCCAGAGGCCCCTTTTGCTGGCGCCTCTTGTCAGCACCCCGGAACCGGCGTGTGGGCGCAGCTGCCCGAGGTGCAGGAATCGGTGGTGCACTTGTTGCCGTCGTTGCAATCCGAATTCGACTTGCACGGGATGCACAGCGGGATCGGCGAGTGGCTGCAGAAGCCGCCAGCCTCGCACTTGTCCGTGGTGCAGGGGTTGCTGTCGAGGCAGTCCAGGTTCTTGGCGCAGGCCTGGCAGCCGAAGATCGGAATCCAGTAGCAGCGACCGCCCAGGCAGGCGTCGGTGGTGCAGGCGTTGTTGTCGTTGCACTCGGGATAGCTGTCGCAGAGCTTGCAGTTGGGGATGGTCAGGTTGGCGCATACCCCGGCCTGGCAGACGTCGTTGGTGCAGGCGTTGTTGTCGTTGCAGGCGCCGCCCTTGCCGCCGCCGAAGCAGGGCGTGCAGCCCTTGATGGTCGCGTGCACGCAGTTGCCGGTGTTCAGGTCGCAGCTGTCGGTGGTGCAGGCGTTGTTGTCGTTGCAGGTCTTGGGCGGGCCGGATTTGCAGGCGCCGCTTTCGCAGCTGTCGTTGACCGTGCAGGGGTTGTTGTCGTTGCACTTGCCGTTGACGGCGGTCAGCACGCACTTCTTGATGCCCACATCGCAGAGGTTCTGCAGGCAGGGTCCGCTCTGCCCGTTCTGCTTGCAGTGGCTGTTATTGGTGCAGTTGCCGCCGCAACCGTTGATCGGCGTGTGGATGCAGGCGCCGGTGTTCGGGTTGCAGGAGTCGGCGGTGCAGGAGTTGACGTCGTCGCAGCTCTTGATGGAGCCGCTGCACTTGCCGGCGTTGCAGGTGTCGGCGTAGGTGCAGGGGTCGCCGTCGTTGCAGCCCTGGCCATTGTTGAAGACGTGGTACTGGCAGCCCTGCCAGGCCTCGCACCACTCCTTGGTGCAGTTGGAGCCGTCGTCGCAGTTGGTCGGCGAGCCGATGCACTGGCCGTTGTTGCAGGTGTCGTTCTCCGTGCACGGGTTGTTGTCCTTGCAGGGAATCGTCAAGTAGACGGTCTCGCATTTGCCCTGCGCCAGGTTGCATTTGCTGGCCAGGCAGGCCGCCGTGCCGCCCTTGCCCGGATTTGGCGGCGGACAGTGGCTGTCCTGGGCGCAGTTGCCGCCGCAGCCAGGGATGGGGGCGTGCTGGCACTTGGCGTCCTTGCCGCCGGGCCAGCAAGTGTCGGCCGTGCAGGGATCGTTGTCGTCGCACTTGGCCGGCGCGCCCACCTTGCAGACGCCGGTATCGCAGCTATCGCCCTCGGTGCAGGGGTTGCCGTCGCTGCAGGGCGTGCCCTTGGCGGTGGGCTGGTAGATGCACTGACCGGTCTTGGCGTTGCAGGACTCGGTGGTGCAGACGTTGCCGTCGCTGCAGTTCTTGGGTTTGGCGCCGACGCATATGCCCTTGCTGCAGGCGTCGGACTGGGTGCAGCCGTTGCCATCGTCGCAGGGGATGCTGTCCGAACCGGCGGTCTGTGAGCAGGCGCCCGTGGCGGCGTTGCAGGAGCCCACCGTGCAGGGGTTGCCGTCATCACAGGTCTTGGCGTCGCCCGCGCAGATGCCCTTGCCGCACTTGTCGGCGGTGGTGCAGGGGTTGCCGTCGTCGCACTTGACCTGGCCGTTCTCGTTCTTGAACGAGCAGGCCTCGAGGATCGCGTTGCAGTAGGCCTTGGTGCAGGGGTTGTTGTCCTCCTTGCAGTCGCCATCGGCTTTGCAGTAGCCGCCGCAGCCCGGGATCTTGGTGTAGCTGCAGTTGCCGCTGTTGCCGTCACAGGAGTCCGCCGTGCAGGGCTCGCCGTCGTTGCAGGTCTTGGGCGTGCCCGGCAGGCAGGCGCCGGACGCGCAGGCGTCACCTGTGGTGCAGGCGTCGCCATCCGAGCAGCCGGTGCCGGCGGGTTTGTTGTTGTGGCTGCAGTTGCCCGTCTTGCTGCTGCACTGGTCGGTGGTGCAGGCGTTGTTGTCGCTGCAGTCCTTGGGCACGCCGTCGCCGCACTTGCCGCCGGCACAGGTCTCGTTGGCGGTGCAGGCGTTGCCGTCGTTGCAGCTGCCGCCGTCGTTGGCCGGCGTGTTGATGCAGTTGCCCGTATTGGCTTCGCATACGCCGGTGGCGCACGGGTTGTTGCTGGCGCAGGTCTTCGGGTAGCCGCTGCAGGCGCCCTTCTTGGCGCAGTAGTCCTTGATGGTGCAGGGGTTGCCGTCATCGCACTGCTGGCCGCCCAGGGGCTTGTAGGCGCACTTGCCGTTCTTGCCGCAGAACATGTAGGCGCAGATATTCTGCGGGCAGTCGCCATCCTTGGCGCAGTTGCCGCCGCAGCCGTTGACGGGCGTGTTCTTGCACTGGCCGGTGGTCACGTCGCAGGCGTCGGTGGTGCACTTGTCGTTGTCGTTGCAGTTCTTCTGCTTGCCGCCGCCGCAGTAGCCGTACTTGCCCTTGGTCTTGCAGGTCTCGCCCGTAGTGCACTTGTTGCCGTCGTCGCAGGACGTTCCCGAGGGCGCCGGGCTGACGTCGCAGTTGCCGTTGCTGGGATTGCAGACGTCCACGGTGCAGACGTTGTTGTCGTCGCAGACCTTGGCCGCGCCGGCCTTGCAGCTGCCCTTGTCGCAACGATCGGAGATGGTGCAGGGCTTGCCGTCATCGCAGACCGTGGTCTGGCCCAGGGGCGCGTGGATGCAGGCGCCGGTGGCGGCGTTGCAGCTGTCGGCGGTGCAGACGTTCTTGTCGTCGCAGTCCTTGGCCGTGCCCAGGCACTGGCCGGCGACGCACTTGTCGCCCGTGGTGCAGGGTTTGCCGTCATCGCAGGCGCCGTCCACATTCTTGGAGGTGCACTTGCCCGCGGCCATGTCGCAGACCGCCCCGGTGCAGACGTTGCCGTCGGATTTGCAGTCGGCATCCTTGGCGCAGTTGCCGCCGCAGCCGTTGATGGGCGTGTGGAGGCACTTGCCGCCCTGGCAGGCGTCCGCGGTGCACGGATCGTTGTCGGCGCAGTTCATGACCGCGCCGCCCTGACAGGAGCCGTTGGCGCAGACGTCCAGCGTGGTGCAGGCGTCGCCGTCGTTGCAGTTCTGGCCGTTCTTGTCGGGTACGTGCAGGCAGTCGCCGGTCTGCTTGTTGCAGCTGTCGGCGGTGCAGGTGTTGTTGTCGTCGCAGGACTTGGTGGTCGCGGGCACGCACTGGCCCTGCTTGCAGCTGTCGCCCGAGGTGCAGACGTTGTTGTCGGTGCACGAGGTGCCATCGGAGACGGCCACATGGTTGCACTTGCCGCTGCCGGCGGCGCAGGTATCCACCGTGCAGCCGTTGTTATCCGAGCAGGACTTGGCCTGTCCCTGGCACGCCGAGTTGACGCATTTATCCTTGTTGGTGCACGGGTTGCCGTCGTCGCAGGGGTTGATGTCGGGCTGGGTGACGCACTTGTTGGCGGCCACATCGCAGACCGACTTGGTGCACGGGTTGCCATCGCTGCCGCAGTGGCCGTCATGGAGGCAGAAGCCGCCGCAGCCCGGGATGTCGTCGTGGCTGCATTGGCCGGTCTTGGAATTGCAGGCATCCAGGGTGCAGGACTTGCCGTCGTCGCAGTTCTTCGCCGCGCCGGGCTGGCACTTGCCCTTGTCGCAGCCGTCTTTGAGCGTGCAGGCGTTGTCGTCGCTGCAGGGCGCGCCCGGGTTGACGAATGTGGTCACGCAGTCGCCCGTCTTGGCGTCGCAGGCGGCCGTCGTGCAGACCTCGCCGGTGACGCAGATCTTGGCCGCGCCCGGCACGCAGAGGCCGCTCTTGCAGGCGTCGCCCACGGTGCACAGCTCGCCGTCGCTGCAGCTGGCTCCGGCCTGGACCGGTGTATGCAGGCAGGCGCCGGCCTTGCAGGCGTCGGTGGTGCAGACGTTGTTGTCATCGCAGGACTTGGCGCTGCCCTGGCACTGACCGCCGTTGCACGCGTCGCCGACGGTGCAGTTGTCGCCGTCGTCGCAGGCGCCGGTGGCCGGCACGAAGGTGCACTTGCCCTTGTTCCCGTCGCACTTGGCGGTCGTGCACGGGTTCTTGTCCTCGGGGCAGTCGGCCTCCTTGGCGCAGTTGCCGCCGCAGCCGATGATCTTGTTGTGGCTGCAGGCGCCGTTGGCCGGATTGCACAGGTCGGTGGTGCAAGGATCGTTGTCCGAGCAGCCCTTGGGCGCGCCCGAAGCGCACTTGCCGCCGTTGCAGCCATCGCCGACGGTGCAGGCGGTGCCATCGGAGCATGGCAGGCCGTTGGGCACGGGCGTGTGGATGCACAGCCCGGTGGCGTTCTGGCAGCCATCGGCGGTGCAGGCGTTGGAGTCGTCGCAGCTCTTGGCGCCGCCGGCCTGGCAGGCGCCGGCGAGGCAGGTATCGCCGCTGGTACAGGCGTTGCCATCGCTGCAGGGCGACCCGGCCGCTGAAGGCGAATTGCTGCAGTTGCCCGAGGTCTTGTCACAGGCGTCATCGGTGCAGGCGTTGCCGTCGGCGCAGGATTTGGCGGCGCCGGGTTGGCACGAGCCGGCGCTGCATTTGTCGCCGCTGGTGCAGGCGTTGTTGTCGGTGCAGAGGGTGCTGGTGAAGGTGATCTTGCACTGGCCGCCCTGACAGGTGTTGGCGGTGCAGGGGTTGCCGTCGGCTTTGCAGTCGGCATCGCTGGCGCAGTTGCCGCCGCAGCCCATGATCTTGTTGTGGGCGCAGGACCCAGTGGCCTTGTCGCAGCTGTCGATCGTGCAAGCGTCGCCGTCGTTGCAATCCTTGGCCGGGCCGGTCGCGCACTTGCCGCCGGCGCAGCCATCGGGACCGGTACAGGGGTTGCCGTCCGAGCAACCGGCGCTGTTGACGGCCGGCGTGTGCACGCAGACGCCGCTGGCGGCGTGGCAGCTGTCGATGGTGCAGGACTCGCCGTCGTCGCAGTCCTTGGCAGTGCCTGACTTGCAGGCGCTGCCCAGGCATTGATCTTTCAGCGTGCACGGATCGTCGTCGCTGCAGGCGGTCGGCTTGTTGACCGCCACGTGGCCGCAGTTGCCGGTCTTGGCGTCGCAGGCGTCGGTGGTGCAGACGTTGTTGTCGTCGCAGTCCTTGGCCGACCCGGCGACGCACTTGCCATTGTCGCACGCGTCTCCGGTGGTGCAGGGCAGGCCGTCATCGCAAGCACCCGCCTTGGCCGCGACCACGCATCCGGCCGCGTTGTCGCAGACCGCCTTGGTGCAGGGCTGCCCCGTGGGATTGCACTCGGAGTCGGTTTTGCATTTGGCGCCGCAGCCCGGGATCGCGTTGTGGCTGCAGGCCCCGGTGGCCGGAGCGCAGCTGTCGGCGGTGCAGTCATCGTTGTCGTCGCAGCTCTTGGCCTGGCCCGCGGCGCACGCGCCCGTGGTGCAGGTATCGCCCACGGTGCAGGCGTTGCCGTCGTCGCAGGCTCCCGCGGCGTTGGCATGCGAGCACAACCCGGTGGCGTCATCGCAAGCGTCCTTGGTGCACGGCTTGTTGTCGTCGCAGTCGTTGCTCTTGCCCGACTTGCACTTGCCCGCCACGCACACATCACCGGCCGTACAGGCGCTGCCATCGCTGCAGGGCACCTCGCCGGCCACGGGCTTCTGGGCGCACGCCCCGGAGCTGGCATCGCAGCTGCCCACCGTGCAGACGTCGCCGTCTTCGCAGTCCTTGGCCAGGCCCACGCACTTGCCGTCCTGGCAGTTGTCGCCGGTGGTGCAGTTGTCGCCATCGTTGCAGCCACCAACGATGGCTTTGGCCTGGCACTTGCCGCTCTGAGCGTCACAGAGTGCCTGGGTGCACGGGTTGCCGTCGGCCTTGCAGTCTGCATCGGCCTTGCACTCGGCGCCGCAACCGACGATCGCGCTGTTCTTGCACGCGCCCGTGACCGGATCACAGCTGTCGGCGGTGCAGCCGTCGCCATCATCGCAGGACTTGATGCTGCCAGCGCAGGTGCCGGCCAGGCAGCCGTCCTGGGTCGTGCAGGCGTCGCCGTCGTCGCAAGCGCCTCCATTGGCGGCGGGCGTATGGCCGCAGTCGCCCGAGACCACGTCACAGGCGTCGACGGTGCACGGGTTGCTGTCGGTGCAATCCACCGCCTTGCCCGAGACGCATTTTCCCGCGTTGCAGACATCGCCCTTGGTGCAGGCGTTGCCATCATCGCAGGCGTCGCTGGCCGCCTTGACGGCGCACTTGCCGGTGGCGCCATCACAGAACGCGCTGGTGCAAGGGTCACCATCCTGCGGGCACTCGCTGTCCGTCTTGCAGCCCTCGCCACAACCGGCGATGGGCGAGAAGGCGCACTTGCCGGTGCCCGGATCGCAGCTATCCGAGGTGCACGCGTCGCTATCGTCGCACTCCTTCTGCGCGCCGCCTTTGCAGGCGCCCAGCACGCAGGTATCGCCGCCGGTGCAGCCGTCGCCATCATCGCAGGCGCCGCCGTCGAGCTCGGGCGTATGGGCGCAGCCGGCGGCACCGTTGCAGGTATCCTTCGAGCAGACGTTGCCGTCATCGCAGGCCACGCCGTCGTCGATCTGCCCGTCGCAGTCGTTGTCGGCGCCGTCGCAGATCTCATCTTGTGGTTCGGGCGCGTCGCAATCGCTCAGACCGGTCTCGGTGCACTTACGCGTTCCCTTGCATTTGTTGACCGGCTTGCCGTCGGTCTCGATCTTGACCTGGTAGCAGGTGGTCGACAGCTGGTTGGCGATGGCGGCTTCTGAACACGTGCACGGTCCCGGCGGTCCGCTGGCCGACTGCGGCGTCGGCATGCATCGTTTGCCCGCGTCGCCCTCGATGCTGGTGGCGTCCAGGCAGCTGTAGCCGGCCGGGCAATCAGCATCGGCGACGCAATTCAGGCCGCAGAACGCGCCATAGGCCTGCCGATCGACGCAGACAGAGGCGTCGCCGCACTCGTTGGACGAGTTGCAGGGGTTGCACAGGGTCGAAGGCGCCGCCGCCGTGTCATCGGCGCCGCCATCCAGGGGCATGTCCACGTCGGGCTCGGCGTCCGGGTCCGCGTCCGGGTCGGCGTCGGGCGGCCCGTCCACATCCGGGTCGGGCTCCGCGTCCAGTGGCGAATCCGCATCCGGCAGGGGATCGGTCGCATCCGGCACAGGTGTGCCGGCGTCGACGACCACCACCGTGCTGTCCACGGCGCCGGTGCCGTCGTTCACGGTCATGTCAGCGGCGCCCGTGGTGTCCGTGTTCGCGGTGCCCGCACCAGGTCCAACGACCTGATCGTCCGGGCTGCAGGCGGTCAGCAGGATGCCCAATGCCAGCCAGACAACGGGCCGCGACCCGACGTCATGACCGTGGGTGGAGCCTGTGTTGCGGTTCAGAATCGTCATCGCTTGACCTCACCAGGTTCCGGCGTTCACTGCGCTGTTCACTTCGTCTGGGCGCGGCGCGCGGGCGATCGTGCCTGCGGGCCCGCCTTCTCTACAGTTGCTTCACGTGCAGCATGTGGCTCACCCGTTGGTGACGGCCACGAGCGTAGCAGAACCCGGGTGCTGCGCCCTTTCTTCGCGCGCCGTCAATCGAGGTGGCGGCGCTGCCGACGCGGCAGATGCTCGGGCGCCTGATCGGCTTCTTGCACCTTGGCGTTCGGATTGCACGTCATCACGTGAGGGCGCAGCACCGCCGGCAACCATGTCTTCCGGCTGACGCGCCAGTAGTCCGCCGCCAACGCGCCCGCCACCACGGTGGGCTCCATCTGTTTCTGTTGAACCAGGTACGTGAAGGTCGCCTCCACGAGGGCCTCGAACGCGAGCCTGTGGACCTGTCCCAGTTGCCCATGAAGCCAATCTGAGAAGGCGTCGAAGGCGTCGAAGGTCGACCCCTCGCCCAGCAACAAGGGCAGGGTATGGGCGAAGCGACCGCTGTTGCCGAATCGACCCCAGTAGCTCGCAAACCGGCCCATCCGCGCCATCTCCTTCGCGCTCATGGTCGCGCTCGCCAGGAGTTCGTACGGCGGGTCTGGGCTGTACTGCATCTGCCAGGATTCGGTATGTCTGGCGATGGGCGCGCCGCGCAATCGCTTGAGGATGCCGACCTGTATCTCGTGAACGCCGACGGCCCTGAGCCGGTCGAAGCCCCGCCCGAACGACGCCAGATCTTCACCCGGCAACCCGACGATGAGGTCGCTGTGCACGTGAACGCCCGTGTGCTGGACCAGGTAGCGCAGGTTATCGAAGACGAGCTCATTGTCCTGTGGGCGGTCGATGCGCGCCGCGATGACCGGGTCCAGGGTCTGGATGCCCACCTCGAGCTGCACCGAGCCCGCCGGAAACGCTGCAATCAAGGCGCGCAGGCGCTCTGGAAACCGGTCCGGCACCATCTCGAAGTGAAGGAACAGCCCCTTGTCCACGTGCTGCAGGAAGAACTGCAGCAGCGCCTCGCTGGTGCGTGGCGACAGGTTGAAGGTCCGATCGACGAACTTGAATCGGCGCGCTCCGCGCTCCATGAGCCGGCCCAGCGCTGCGATGACGTCGCCCGTGGGAAACGGCCGCACCTTCTTGTCGAGGGCCGACAGGCAGAATGCACACCGAAAGGGGCAGCCGCGCGACGCCTCCACGTACAACACCCGGTGAGCGATGTCCTCGTCGGTGTAGAGGTCATAGGGCGGCACCAGCCGGGCGAGATCCGGTCGACCCCCGCCGATGATCCGGTCCACCGTCTCACCGCGGAGCAGACGTGCGCACAGGTCCGCGAATGCGACCTCGCCCTCGCCGACTATCACGTGGTCAGCCAGTGGCAACAGGGCTTGCTCCTGCCACTCGTGGCTGATCTCCGGCCCACCCAGCACGATGATGAGGTCGGGTCGCAGCGCCCTGAGCCGTCGCACGATCTGCAGGGTCTGGCTGGTGTTCCAGACATACACGCCGAAGCCGACAATGCGCGGGGCGGCGGCCAGCACGGCCTCCGCGACATCCGTGGGCCGCGTCTTGACGGTGAACTCGAGGATCTGGCTACGGGGCCGGAGCGTGCCGAGATTCGCCTGCAGGCAACGCAGGCCGAAGGCGCAGTGGATGTAGCGAGCGTTGAGCGTCACCAGGACGATGTCGGTCTGCACAGCCATGGACCCCTCTCCTACACGGTCGCAACGGTGTAGCCTGTTCGGCCCCAGTCGAAAAGGCGAACGGCCCCCGGCCTCGCCGGTGAACTTGAGCCGTCCGCGGGGAGGCGCGACACTGTAGAATGAGCGGCGCCCTCCAACCGGAGGCGAAACCGGCAACTGGAGTCACGCCCGAGCATGTCGCAACGAGTCACCAGACCCGAGCAGAGCGAAGGACCGCGGCTTGCCGAACGGGCGGTCGGTTTCCTCGGCGACGACGAGCTGCTCACCCGCGCTTTGCAGAACGGCCACCCAGGCGCGCCGGCCGAGCTCTTCGATCGCTACGCCAACCATATCGAGCGGGTGCTCGTCAACGTCATGGGCATCGACCAGGAGCTGCCGGACCTGCTGCACGAGACCTTCGCCCAGGCGTTCAAAAATGCCCATCAACTCAAGGATGGCGCGCGCCTGAAGGCCTGGCTGACCCGCATCGCGGTGTTCACCGCCCGCGGCTGCCTGCGCCGACGCACTCGCCGACGCTGGCTGCTCTTCTTCGCCCCCGAGCACATGCCCGAGCTCGAGGCCTGTTATGGCTCGGCAGAAGAACGGGAGGCCGTGGTCGCGACCTATGCGGCCCTGGATCGCCTGCCCTCCGATGAGCGCCTCGCCTTCGCCCTGCGCTACATCGACGGCATGGAACTCAAGGAAGCGGCCGCTGCCTGCGGCGTGTCGCTGGCGACCATCAAGCGCCGCATCTCGCGCGCGCAGCGCCGATTCATCGCCCTGGCGGCGGACGACCCGGCGCTGAGCGACTGGCTCGAGGAGGGCTCCCGATGGGACCATCCGTAGACCGGTTGCGCGCGTTCGGCGGTCGAATCGCCGAGATCCAGGCGGCCGAACTGACGCGTTCGGGCCTGTCCGACGCCTGGCGGGAGGCTGCGCGGGCCCGCGCCTTGCAGACCGCGCACGGACCGGCGGAGCTGCGAACCCTGGGCACCATGGTCGCCGACCACAACGCCGCGGGCGCAGCACGGATGCGCAATCGCGCTCAGGTGCGCAACGCCCTGCTGGCGCCGCCCGCAGCCCGACCGTGGCCGAAGATCGGCGCCTGGGCGCTGGGTTCGGCCGCCGCCGTCGCCGCGCTGGTGGTCGCCGTGATCGGCCTGTCCGCGCCCCCGCCCCTGACCGCCGAGATCGCCGGGCAGGCGCAGCCGGAAGGCGCGTGGCTCGGCCAGGACAAGACCGATCGGGTCCTGTCCTTCAGCGATGGCTCCGAGGTCGTCGCGGGGGCCGATGCCAGGTTCCGCATCGTGGGCCTGCGCGGCGACGGCGCGGACGTGCAGTTGCGCTCTGGCGCGGTGAACGTGCACGTCCTGCCGCGTGCCGACCAACGCTGGATGGTGCAGGCCGGTCCGTTCGAGGTGGCGGTGCTGGGCACGAAGTTCGACGTGTCGTGGGATGCCGAGGCGCGCCAGTTCAAGCTCGCCCTGGAGCGGGGCAAGGTGCGCATTGATGGACCGCTCCTGGAGGGGAGGATCCTGCGCGCGGGACAGCAGCTGACGGTGTCCACGCGACAGGAGAGGGTCGTACAGGAACCGTTGCGACCGGAGGCGAAGGCCGTCGCCGCCGCGGACGTGGCGCCCATCACAGACGAACCGGTTGCGAAAGAAGCCGCTGTTGATGCGCCCGCCGCGAAAGAAGCCGCTGTTGATGCGTCCGCCGCGAAAGAAGGCGCTGTCGATGCGCCCGCCGCGAAGGAAGCTGTGGTCGCCGCGCCCGTGCGTGCCGCCGCCCCGGAGCCGACAGCCGAGGCCACCTCGCGCGTCGTTGCAAAAGCGAAAAGCCGCCGCGCTCGCCGTGCGCGCCGCGCCCGCCCGGCGACCCGCGCAGCGCGCCGCGTCGTGAATCGACCGCCCGCTGCGAAGGCCACCCCGCCGTGGGCCCTGGCCGCCAGCGGCCGATGGCAGGAGGCCGTACAGGCCGCTGACGCCATGGGCTGGCCCGAAGTCGCCGCCAACGCCTCGGCCCGTCAACTGCTGGCGGTCGCCGACGCCGGCCGCCTGACGGGCGCGCTCGCCAAGGCCACGGGCGCCTACAGCCAGCTTCGAACCCGGCATCCGGGGACCTCTCACGCTGCGCAGGCTGCGTTTGCGCTCGGCCGGATCGCTCTATTCCAGGGCCGCGATGAGTCGGCGGCGACCTGGTTTCAGCGCTACGCTCACGAGGCGCCCTCGGGCCGACTGGTGGAGCAGGCCCTTGGCCGGGCCCTGGCGATTCGGGTCCGCCTGCCGGGCAAACGGGGCGCCTGTGGCGTGGCCAGGAACTACCTTGGATTGGCCGCCGCCGGTCCACGTGCCGCGCTGGCTCGGGAGACCGACAGAAGGTGTGCCGCCCCTGCGCCATGACCCGCCGCTGGCTCTCCCCGCTCCTCCTGCTGGCCGGCCTCTTGTTGCCTGTGGTCGGGGTCGCGCAGGGCCTCTTCCTGGTCGCTCCTGACAGCGCCCGCGCGCGCCTGGCTGCCGAGTTGCAGGCCGTCGGCGCCCGGGTCGTGGCCCGCGGCCGGGTCGCCGCGCCCCTGCCGGATCATCGCCAGCTCGCCCCCAGCAGGAAGTGCCCCGTGTTGATCTGGGTGGCCAACGACGCCCGCATCGCCACGATCTGGGCGACAGCGGCCAGCGGGGTTCAAAATCGCGAGAGCCTGATCCGCAGCCGCGGCGAGTCCGTCGGCACCTTCTCTCTGCGCGTGGCGGAGCTGCTGGACGCCTGGCGCGCCACCGAACGGCAAGCGGCTCGAACCACGGTCGCCGCGAAGGCGCCGGCTGGGGCGCCGTCGGCAAAGGCGCCGTCGGCCAAAGCACCTTCGGCCAAGGCCCCCAAGAAGCCATCGGTGCCGGTCAGATCCCGTCCGCGCCCCCCCCCCCCCCGGCAACCCCCCGCGCCCCGCCCGGCGCCCCCACCCCAAGGCCACCCCCCACACACCCCCACCCC
>CAYTLW010000086.1:32101-33452 GCA_964438735.1 uncultured Enterobacteriaceae bacterium
GCTGGGGGGGTGTGTTTGCGGGCGGGGGGCGGGGCGCGGCGGGTGTGCGGGGGGGGGGGGGGGGGGGTCCGGCGCTCGCCATGGACAACCCCAAGGAAGCCGCGACCGAGCCGGTTCGATTCGCCATTCGCGTCGGCCCGGCCCTGGACACCGATGGCGGCGGACTCAGCGGCGGCGGCCTGCTGCGCATCGGGGCCACCGTGCCCATGTCCGGCACGCCCAACGCAGCCATCGACCTGGTGGTCGACATGCCGCTGATCGATCGGGAGGTCAACAACGCCGCTGGCCAGACCCGGGTCGGCGCCTGGTTGGCTGGACTGGCGCTGGCCTGGCGCCTGGCGCGCTGGTCCAGGTGGTCCCTGGGTGTCGAGTTGGGCGGCGGCGTGGCCGTGACCCGGGCCGACGGCGAGGCCAAGGCGGGTTTCGTGGGGCGACAGGAGAGCCTGGCCTCCGCGGTGGGCTGGTTGGCCGGCAGCGCCTCGGTGGCGATCTGGGGGCGCTGGAGCGCGCGTCTGGACGCCGGTGCGCTGGTCGTCACGCCGAGACCGGTCTTCATCGTCGACGACGCGGAGGCGGCCACCTGGGGCGGACCGACCGCGCGCCTGGCCCTGTCCCTGGAGGCCAGCCTGTGAGCGTCTCGGCATGCCAGCCAGTGGGCGGATGGCGCTTCATTGCTGCACGGCGCTTCATAGCAGCGCTCCTGCTGGTCGCGGCTGTCGGCGCGTGCGAGCAGGCCGAGATGGTCACCATCGCCGCCATCGACGCGATCGACGGCAGCGCCGACGCCGGCAGCGCGACGCCCTACGCCGCCGATCTCTGCTACGCGGCCTGCCTGACCGCCGGACCCGCAGCCGACATCTGCGACTCCGGCTGTCGCGACACCACCGCTGCCGAATACTGTGAGGATGGCTGCCTGGCACAGGTCAAGAAGCCGGACTACTGCACCGCCGAGTGCCAGAGCGGCACCACAGCCGAACAGGACTGCGTGGATGGCTGTCTGCTGGCCGGGGGCGACAACACCACCTGCAACAGCAAGTGCAACGCCTCCTCGAGCGCCGAGAGCGTCTGCTACACCTACTGCGTCAAGGCGGGTGAGAAGCCCGAAACGTGCAAGATCAAGTGCAACCCGCCGTCGGTCGAAGACTTTTGTTATGCCGGTTGCAGCAAGTCGGGGCTGGTGCCATCGGCCTGCAAGCCGCTCTGCTATCGCAAGAACTGCTACGCCATCTGCGCCGACGGTGACGCCGACGCCGCCGACTGCAAGGCGTGGTGCTACCCGAAACAGGCCTGACTACAAGACTCGACTTTAGCGGTTTCATAGACGCATCTCAGCAATCGCCTGCAAACTCGC
>CAYTLW010000087.1:0-33035 GCA_964438735.1 uncultured Enterobacteriaceae bacterium
GCTCCCTTGACCTCAGCTTACTGATTCAGCTTGATCGTTCTTGCGATGGCCCTGAGGCGCTGGCCAGCAGGCAGGCCAGCAGCAGCGGGCAGAGGCTGGACAATAGAGGGCAGCGACGAAGCATGACGCCTCCTGACTGGCGTGCTGGTGGGCCACGCCGGGCCGGCTGCCGGACAGCACGCTGACGTCTGTTTGCTCTCTTCGAACCGTCCGGCCACATCAGAACTCAGACTACCCGCGCCGTGCCCCGATGCCCAGCGGCGGCGCAGCCAGCGGGCTGTCTGGTGGCGTGAGCCCTCCTCAACCTCCGTTGGCGGTTGCTCCGGGCTCCTTGCGCCGTCGTACCCAGCCGATCATCGCGCCGCCGCTGCGCAGCGCCGCGCGCACCAGCAGCGCCCGTTTGGGCAGGGGCGGCATCTCTTTTGCCGCCGGCGTGTGCACGAACGCCTCCAGCCAGGTCTCCGGTTCATCCCTTGCAAGCACGCCGCTGAGATCGAAGAGCGCCAGGTCGTGCACGCCGCCGGCTCGGGCCAGGGCCACGTCGTCGGCCAGCTCGGCCACGTCGCGGTAGGGCTGTTCGTCGCCCAGGGCGCCGGCTCCGACGGCCCCGATGGAGAGGCTGGACCGCGTGCCCCAGTGCTTGTCGGCGGATTCTGCGGTGCGGCAGAGCAGGGCGCGCGCCACGCGGCGGTCGACCAGGCCACGGGAGTAGCCCTCCAGCAGCGAGGTATAGGCCATGAAGCTGACGGTCTCGAAGGGCAGCCCGTCGATGGGCGTGCCGAACAGCCATTGCCAGGCCGAAGGGCCCCGCCCGTCCGCCAGGAGCACGGGGTTCACCGCCGCGAGGGGGGCCAACCCACGCCTGTTCAGTTCGACCAGCAGCTGACGCAGAGTCGCCGCCCCCGGTGCCCGCTCGCCTGCGTCCACCAGGGTGAGCAGTGCACGCGGTTGGCCAGCGAGCAGCCCCTGCACCAGGTCGATGGGCGGCTCGAGGTCAATGGCCACCGTGGAGCCCGGCGGCGCTCTCTGGACGACGCGCAGGACAAAGTCGGCGTAGTGCTGCGCGTTCAGGGTGCTGCCCCAGCGGCCATCGGCGTCTTCGACCATGGGCCACAAACCGAGCGATACGCCAGCGGCGTCGAACGCCTCGACCAGGTCGCCGAGCCCCGGCAGGTTCGCCGGCATGACCGCCACCAGGACCTCCAGCTCGTACTGTCGCAGCAGCGCCAGCACCTCCGGCGAGGTGAGCGTCGGCCAGGGCACGAACTCGCTCCAGATTCGCCTTCGTCGCAACGGCGCTTTTGCTGTCGCTGTGCTCACGTTATGGTCCGCCGATGCGCATTCTGTACGGAGTCGTGGGTGAAGGCATGGGGCACGCGATGCGCTCCCGTGTGGTGCTGGAACATCTGCTGGCCGCCGGCCACGAGGTGGAGATCATCTCGTCGAACCGGGCCGCAGACTACCTCAGCCGTCGCTTTGGCGGCACCACCAAGATCAGCGGCATGCACATGGTGCTCGAGGAGAACCGCATCCGCCGCGGCAAGACCCTCTGGTCCAACATCCTGCAGAGCGGCACCGGCGTGCCGGGCAACATCAGCGCCTACTTCGACCTGGTGGAGCGCTTCGAGCCCGAGGTGGTCATCAGCGACTTCGAGTCGTGGACCTGGCTCTACGCCAAGAACCATCGCCTGCCGATCATCAGCATCGACAACATGCAGATCATCAATCGCTGCACGCACCCGGACGCGATCCTAGATGATAAGCTTCCTGAATTTCTCTTCACCAAGGCCTTCGTCAAGAGCAAGCTGCCCTTCTGTGACCACTATCTCATCACGACCTTCTTTCACCCGGAGATCCGCAAAAAGCACACCAGCCTGCACCCGCCGATCCTCCGGCCCGAAATCCTGCAAGCCCAATCCCGCCCCGGCGACCACCTGCTGGTCTACCAGACCGCCGAAGGCAACGAAGGCCTGGAGGCGGTGCTGGCAAGAACCGGGCTGGAGTGTCGCATCTACGGCATGAAGCGCGGCCTGGAGGAGGACGAGGTCGAGGGCAACCTGCGTCATCGACCCTTCAGCGAAGACGGATTCATCGAGGACCTTGCGACCGCTCGTGCGGTCATCGCCGGCGCCGGCTTCACCCTGATGGGCGAGGCGGTCTATCTGCACAAACCCATGCTGGCGATCCCGCTCAGCGGTCAGTTCGAGCAGGTCATGAACGCCCGCTATCTGCAACATGAAGGCTACGGTGAATGCGCCGCCAGCCTGGACGACGAGGCCACCATCGCCGACTTCCTGGCACAGATTCCGCGCTACCAGGCCAAGCTCGACGGCTACAGTCAGGATGGCAATCGGCAGCTGCTCGCGGCGCTGGATCGCCAGCTGGTCGAGGTCACCGCTTCGTAGACGAACTGGCCCGCGGAGGCATCCACGCCAGGTGGCAGATGGCGCGCATCGTCGGTACGCCCATGCCATGACCGATGCCTGGACCGGCGGCGACGCTGGCGACCAGGCCGCGTGGCAGCCAGGCGCGAAGGCCCGCCAGCACCTCGCCACCACGCTCCACGGCGGCGCCCCCCGCGGCCCCGTAGATTCCGGACCAGTCCACCATCGCGTCCAGCTTGCCGGCGATCAATGAAAGGCGGGCGCCAGCGGAGACGGATAGCTCATCCTCGACCTTGATGTCCTGGTCCGACAGGGCCGGCGAAAAGGATCGATTCGGCCGGATTCGCCAGCCCAGGTTGGCGGCCAGGGCCACTCGCCCCCAGTCGGCCGACAACGCCAGCTGGGGTTCGATGCCGAGGCCATCATCGCCCAGGTAGCTGTCCGCATCGCCGGTAGGCAGCAGGATCGGCGCCACCAGCGCGGCATCCACCGGTCCGCGATGGAAGAAGCGCGCCTTGATGTAGAGCCTCGCGTCGCCCGTACCGCCGCCGATGTCGGGCACGGCGGGGATCTTATCCGGACGGTCTCCGGTCCCCTGGGCCATGGCGTAGGGCGCCGCGACGCCCACCTCAAGCACGTCGAAGAGGCCGATGGCGCCGACCACCTGGGCCGTCAGCTGGTAGGAGACCTCGTCGAACTCCTCGGCGCCGCTCGCCGCGCCGACAAAGACCAGCGGTCGATGGTCGTAGTGCATGTACACGCCCGCCGTCGAGGCCAGGTGGCCCAGCGGCCGGCCCACATCCGTGTGCAGCAGCCCCATGGGGTTCGGCGGGGGGCGAAAGCGTAGCAATGAGAAGCTGCCCGCGCGCGCCGCCTCAGCCGGGCTGGCCGACAGGATGGCCACCAGGGCAACGACCGCTGAGAGCGCCGCCCCCGGACCGCCAGATGGGCGCTGCGCCGAGGCAATGCGCCGTCGCCGCAGCGCCAACAGGGCCATGGCTCCCAGCACCAGCAGGACCAGCGGCAGGTGGCCGGTGTTCTGCGGACCCGAACCGCAGCCCCCGCCGAGCAACTTCAGGTCGGCGGCCACCGGATTGGTTCCAGCGGCCTTCTCGGCGCCATCGTCGATGCCGTCTTGATCCGAGTCCGCCTCGAAGGGGTCGGTCTCGCCGTCGCCGACCTGGCCATCGTTGTCGGCGTCTTCGTCTTTATTGGCCAGTCCGTCGCCGTCGCAGTCGTTGGGATCGGCCGCATCCGGGCAGCCGCGCACGCAGACCTTGCCGGCGCTGCACCAGCCTGTCTGGCAGTCGGCGTCGCCGACGCAGAGCTGGTCCTTGGCGCAGCCCTCGGCGCAGCTTCCGCCGCAGTCCACGTCGGTCTCGCTGCCGTTCTGTTTGCCGTCGCTGCAGTTGGCGGCGGGCGAGCAGACCAGCGGCTGCTCGGGGGTGCCGCATTTGCCCGAGACGCAGTCCCCCGCATGGCTGCAGCCCTGACCGTTGGCGCACTCAGTTGGGCACCCGCCGCCGCAATCCACGTCGGTCTCGTCGCTGTTTTGGATGCCATCGCTGCAGGTGGGCGCGGCGATGCACAACTTCGGGCTCGCGTCTTCGGCGCAGAGGGCGGACTTGCAGTCGCTACCCGTCTGGCAGCCCTTGCCGTCGACGCAGCCGCCCGGGCAGGAGCCGCCGCAGTCCACGTCGGTCTCGTCGCCGTTCAGCTCACCGTCGCTGCAGGAGATCGGCGCCACGCAGATGGGCGCCACCGCCTCGGTATCACAGACGCTGCCATCGCAGTCGCCATCGACTCCACAACCCTGGCCGAGGGCGCAGCCGGCTGTACACGAGCCACCACAATCCACGTCGGTCTCGTCGCCGTTCTGCTCTCCGTCGCTGCACGACGCCGGCTTGGCGCAGACTGGTGCGTCCGCCTCTACGTCGCAGAGCTTGGTCGCGCAGTCGTCATCGCCCTCGCAAGTTTCGCCCTGGACGCACTTCTCGGGGCAGGCGCCGCCGCAATCCACGTCGGTCTCGCTGCCGTTGAGCTCGCCATCGGTGCAGGAAGGGCCGCTGCCGCAGACCGGTGGGTCGACCTTGGTATTGCACTTGCCGCCTGCGCAGTCGGCCGGTCCAGCACAGCCCTGGCCGTCCTTGCAGCCCACGGCACAGGACCCGCCGCAGTCCACGTCGGTCTCGTCCTTATCCTGCTTGCCGTTGATGCAGTGATCCGGCTCGATGCAGATCGGCACCTTGGCCTTGGCGTCGCACGTGACGGAGACGCAGTCCGCGTTCACGCCGCAGCCCTTGCCGGTGGCGCACTTGGCGGTGCAGGGGCCGCCGCAGTCCACGTCGGTCTCGCCGCCGTTGGCCTGGCCATCGCTACACGTCGGCTTGGCCAGGCAGACCCCCTTGGACCCCTTGAAGTCGCAGATGTCGCTCTTGCAGTCAGCCTTGACGGTGCACGCCTTGGAATCGGCGCACTTGTCCGGACAGGAGCCGCCGCAGTCGATGTCGGTCTCGCTGCCGTTCTTCTTCTTGTCCGAGCACGTCGGCTTGGCCAGGCAGACACCGGTCTTGCTGTCACAGAGCGCGGTGCTGCAGTCGCCGCCCACCTTGCACTTCTTGCCGACGGCGCAGGTGGTCTTGCAGGACCCGCCGCAGTCCACGTCGGTCTCATTGCCGTTCTTCTTGTTGTCCGAGCACGCGGGTTTGGCCATGCAGATTCCCGCTTTGCTGTCACAATCCGCGCTCGCGCAATCGCCGCCGACCTTGCATTTCTTGCCGTCGGCGCACTTGACGTTGCACGAGCCGCCGCAATCCACGTCGGTCTCGCTGCCGTTCTTCTGCTTATCCGAGCACGTGGCCTTGGGCAGGCAGATGCCGGGTTTGCCACCACATGACGCGCTCGCGCAGTCGCTGCCCGCGTTGCAATGCTTGCCATCGGCGCACTTCGCTTTGCAAGACCCGCCGCAGTCCACGTCGGTCTCGCTGCCGTTCTTCTTCTTGTCCGAGCACGTCGCCTTGGCCAAGCAGATGCCGGCGTTGCTGTCACAGAGGCCTGTGCTGCAATCGCCGTGGGCCTTGCACTTCTTGCCCACCGTGCAGGCGGTTGGACACGACCCGCCGCAATCCACGTCGGTCTCGTTGCCATTCTTCTTCTTATCCGAGCAGGTGGGCAACACGGACAGCACCTTGATGCTGATGACCAGCGAATCCTTGGCCGCCGCGCCAGTGCCATCATCGGAGACCTTGGCGATGATGGTATAGGTCTTGCCGTTCTGCAGTCCCCAGGTGTCGTCCACCTGCAGCGACCACTTGCCGGCCTTGTCGGCGGTGACCGTCTTGGCTTTGCCATTGAGCGCGACCGTGACCTTGACGCCCGGTTCGGTCATGCCCTCGATCTTCGGGTTCTTGGTCTTGACCGGGTTGCTCGCCGGTGCCGTGATCTTGACGAAGGTGCCGGCCACGATGGGATTGACGACCGCGTCGGCGATTTTGACCTTGCCCTTGGTGTCATCCCAGCACATGAAGTCCTTGTCGAGGCTCTTGCTGCTGCTGGAGGTGGCCACCCACAGGTTGATCTTGCCCCACTTCAGCGGCGTCTTGCTGGCGGCGGTCGCCTGGGCAGCCTGGCCCATGTGCACGGCCACGGTCATGAACCAGTCGGGTGTGCCGGCAAACTCGCTGCCGTCCGCCGCCTTGCGCACCTCCACGTAGACAGGCGCGTAGGTCTGCCCACTCGGGCCTGATTTCTTGGTGTTCAGCGTCGGCTTCCACTGCTTGAGTATCGTCTTGCTCTTGTCGTATCGAATCAGGTCGAGCGTCTCGCTGATGCCATTGACGATGGCCGCGTACTCGATGGTCGACAGGTCGCCGTCGGCGTCGAAACCGATGCCCCAGCCGAACTGCCCCAGCGGTTTCTTGCCGTCGGTGGTGAGCGGGTTCTCATTGAGCCGAATGCGCAGGAAGAACCACGTCCCGTCATCGTAGGTGGCCAGGGCGGGGTGCTTGCTGTTGCCGACCACGTCGCGCTTCTTCTTGGCGCCGTTGAAGTCGAGTGCCGGGTCGCTGGCGACCCCGGACTTGCACATGGCGGTGGCGAACGAGTCGTCGTTGGGGAAGGTTGCGGGCTGGCTCCACGCCGGACCGGCGAGCAGTGTCACGAGTACGGTCAGGGCGGCGACCGAAACGATTCGGCCGATCCGGTCGGGCGACATTGCAGTCCTCCGCAACGATGTGCGCTGCAGGCGACGAAGATGCCGCCCGGCAAAGGATCCATAGCAGATTCTGTTGCAAAGGCATCGGCTCACGGACGGCAAAGTCTCTATCTCGTTGGTGTTTGGGCCGCATTCTTCAGCAGCGAAGTGCGATTGAGCACGGGAACCTGTGCGCATGGGCAGAATCGAAAGATATCAATGGGTTGTGCAAAAGGGCACCCGTGCCCTTTTGCGTCGAGGAACCGCTCAGACAGCCACGGCTCCAGTCACCCCGACGCGAGGCCGTTCTTCCGCCAGGCAGGCCACCAGGAAGTCGACCACCCGCTCGAAGGGGTCGAAGCCATGGTCCTGCCCGATGGGCCCGCGCAGGTTCGAGTTGGCGTTGATGTCGTAAAACACCCGCCGACCGTCCGGCGTCTCCAGGTACTCGATGCCGGCCACGTCCAGGCCGGCGAATGCGCAGATGCGCTGGCCCGCTTCGACCGCTTCGGCGGGCACGTCGAAGAGGGGCTCGAAGGTGGGGCCGCTGGTCTGCGTGGCTGGATCGGGCACGGCGCAGGCCCCATCCGTGCCGTCGACGGGATTGCAGACCTCCGACGGGCAGAGGTTGAAGCCGCCATCTGAAAGCACCCGCATGGCATAGAGCAGCTCGCCGCCCAGGAACTCCATGCGCACGATGCCCGTGGTGCTCGGATCGTGGGGCAGGTACTCCTGCAGCAGCAGCAGGTTGTCGGGCAGCCACAGCTCCGGCTGACCGTCCAGGAGCGTCTGCACCTCGTCGACGGACTCGACCTTGAACATGCGCGCGCCGCTGCCGCCCTGGTCGGGCTTGAGCATGGCCGGGAAACCCACCTCATGGGCCCGGCTGCGCAGCGCGCTCACGTCGTTGAAGACCAAAGTGCGCGGGTGATCCAGACCGAGCCGCGCCAGGGCGCGCGCCTGCACCGCCTTACTGAGCTCGAAGCGGAAAGCGTCGATGCCATTGAGCACCCGCGCATCATCCACCTCCAGGGCGGCCATCAAGGCCATGGCGAAGGGCACCGCCCGGGCGTTGCCGCGCAAGTAGGCGCTGGGGCTCGCCTGGTTGAAGTACAGGCGCGCTTGCGGCAGGTCCTCGTCGCCGAAAACCGCCTGCTTCAAATCAAACGCCTGCCAGTCGACACCGCGTCGATCCAGGGCTTCGAAGAGCGGCGTCTGCCACTGTGGATGTTCGTAGAGCACGACGAGATCGGACGGTTGGCGCATGGCGGCCTCCTGCGCCAGCAGGCTCGTCCAGCGACCCCACCACCGACAATCATCGTCGTGCCAAGACCGCGACAGCGCTGCCGATCCGCGTCCTCCGTGTCCGCCACGATGTACCGCGCTCGGAGGCGCCCGTAACATTGCGCGCGCTCGATCGACCGTGCCAAAGGGAGCCCCTCCGAATCCTGGGATCGGGCCCATCGCCTCGGAACCATCAGAGGAAGCCATGAGCGAACTGCGATTGAGCCTGGCCGACATGGCCAGCGAGCGGGCCATCGAAGGCATGCTCAAGGCCCGACGACAGGCCGCCTGGTCCTGGCGACGACGGGACTTCCTGCGCCGGGTGGCGCTGGCTGGAGGCGGCCTGCTGGTCGGCTGCTCTGCCGAGTCCAGCCCTGCGACGGCCACAGACGTGGCATCAGGCGACGGTGGGCCGGGCGCTGATGGCCAATCCCATGCAGACGTCGGTGGCCACGACGCGGGAGCCACCGGAGACGGCGCCGCGCTCGAAACCGGCGATGTGGGGTCAGACGACGCTTTCGGAGACGCCCTCGAGGACGCGGGCGCGGACATCAGCGCGGACATAGGCGCTGACATCGGCGCGGACTCCACAGCAGACAGCGACCCCGATGCGGGTCCGAGCTGTCCCGACCCCTTCGCCGGCGGCACCAAGATCGCCGACGTGCCCTTCACCAAAGAGGGTGGCAAACCCTTGGGCAAGGTCTTCGACGAGGGCTGGGATGGTCGCCTCTACAGCGACCTGACCGTGCTCGACTCGGACAAGTTGCTGATGAACAACGACGAGTTCTTCATCCGCACCCGCTTCCCCGACCAGATCGACCCGAGCAAACCCTGGCAGGTGACCATCAGCGGGCTGGTGGACAAGCCGGTGAGCCTGTCTGCGGCCGACCTGGACGCCATGACCCAGCCCATGGGCGTGCACCTGCTGGAATGCTCCGGCAACGGCAAGGGCGGCGGATTCGGGCTGCTGGGCGCCGCCAAGTGGTCCGGCGTGCCCCTGGCCGACGTGCTGGCCAAAGTGAAGCTCCAATCGGCCGCGACCCGCGTGCTCATCAACGGTTTCGACAAACACTCCAAGCCGTCCAAGAACAACCATTCGACCCCGGGCGCGAGCTGGATCTTCACCCTCGACCAGCTGGCCAGCGCAGGCGCCTTCCTGGCCACCCGCATGAATGGCGTGCCCCTGCCCAAGGATCACGGCTTCCCCGTCCGCCTGCTGATCCCCGGCTGGTACGGCTGCTGCAACATCAAGTGGGTCGACGGCATCGAGCTGGTCGCCGACGACGTGCCCGCCACGTCACAGATGAAAGAGTTCGCCCTGCGCACCCACCAGAGCGGCATCCACCCGCTGGCCAAACAATACATCGCCGCCGCACTGGACCAGGCGGCCATGCCGGTGCGCATTGAGAAGTGGCAGGTCGGCGGCCAGGTTCGCTATCGGATCGTCGGCATCATGTGGGGCGGCTACGAGCCCACCGACGCGCTGACCATCTCGTTCGGCAATGCCAAGCCCGTGCCCGTGAGCGTCTGCCCGGCCCAGACCACCAACAGCACCTGGACGTTGTGGAGTCACAGCTGGCAGCCCACGGCCAAGGGCACGTACAAGATCACGTTGCACGTGGACGACCCGAAGATCCCCACCCGGCGGCTGGATATGGGCTACTACGCCCGTTGGGTCACTATCGACCAGGTGTAGGGCGCCGTCTGGCCACCCGCTCGAACGCGCCTCAGGGCTCGATTCGCAAGACTCGATTGCCCGTCCGATCCAGCAGGTACAGCCGGCGATCGGGGCCCACGGTCATGCCGCCCAGCGCCTTGGCGGGCAGCCCCGTATGCAAAGAGCGCAGGTACTTGCCAAAGGTCGATCCGGGTGTGTCCGGCTCGCCCGCGGAGGGGATCTGGAAGGCGTGAATCTGGCCGGTGGCCGCGTCGCCCACGTAGAGCGACTTGCCCTGCACGGCCAGCCCGGAGGGCATGTTCATGCCGCCAGGCGGTGGCAGCAATTGCTGCTGAACGGCGCCGTTGTAGGCGTGCAGCACGCCATCCTCGTAGAAGGAGGGCAGCTTCTGGCCCTTTGTGGCGTCGCCGACCCGCGCCCGCAGCACGCGCCCGTTGCCGGTGTCGGCGATGTACAGCCAGGTGGTGAAGAAGTCGTATTGCAGGTTGCTGGGTACACCCGCCACCCGCTTGACCTGCAGGTCGACGTAGCGCCGCTTGACGCCGTCGGTGTGGTCGGTGCCGCCCGGCACGTGGGGGATGCGGAAGTCATACCAGTCGATGACGCCGTTGTAGCCGTTGAAGACGAAGTAGGTGTTGCTGCCGGCGCCGGCCATGCCCATGCAGTAGGGCGAGGAGTGCAACATGTCGTCGTGCATCATGTGAGCGCTGGGCTTGTTGCTATACGCGTTGGGATCGGACGGCCACAGCACGGGCCCCATGAAGTTGTTGGGCGCCTGCTGGTTGTTGTAGTCGTTGCGGCTGTCGCCGCAGGTGCCAAAGGAGAGGTTGTCCGAGAACGAGATGGCCATCACGTGCTCGAGGAAGTGATGGGAGATGTCGCCGATGGTGGTCACCGTCTGCGTCGACTTGCCTGGGTTGCGAATCAAGGTGAACGAGTCCGAGGGCGGGTTGACGATCCACAGCTGGCTGGCGTCGTTGGTCGAGAACGCCAGGTCGGCCGGGCTGTACACCTGGCCGCTGAGGATGGTGGTGAACTTCACCGAATCGGTGCTGCCATCGCCCTTGCCGATCAGGCCGCCCGGGGGCAGGGCGCAGACGCCGTTCCAGCAGCCCTCGTACTTGCAGTCGGCAGCGCTGGTGCAGGCCACGCCGCCGCCGCATCCTTCGGGGCAGCCAGCGCCGCAGTCCAAGGCCAGCTCCTTGCCGTTGTGCACACCGTCGCTGCAGGTGGCCGCCTGGCAGACATCGTTGGTGCAGACACCACTGGCGCAATCGGCACCTTCGTGGCAGTCGCCGCCGTCGGCGTGCACGGCGGCACGACAGGCCCCGTAGACGCAGGACAGGCCGTCGCCGCAAGCGTTCTCGGCGCAACAGGACGCCCCGGCCGCGCCGCCTTGCTCGCAGCCCACATCCAGGTCCATGGTCAACGCTTCGGAGCCGGCGGCGCTGGACAGCTGGATCGTCAGCTTCCAGGTCCCGGCTGCGGGAAAGACCACCCCCGCGGCGCCGTATTCGCCGGCCGTCGCCGATGGCAGCAGCCCGACGGCATCCATCTTGCCCGCGTCACCGCTGGCGGACACCGTGACCTTGGCATCGGCCACAGCAGCGCCGCCGATGCGCGCCACCGTCATGCGCATGCGAGCCGAACGCTCGGGCACAGGGCGGGCCGGATCGGTGAACACCACCACGTCGTACAGGGGTTCTTTCGCCGCTTCTTCGGCGCAGCCGGCCAGCAATAGAGCGGCGGCCAGGGCACACAAGCGCCAGGACTTGTCGATCACTCGGTACACGCTGGCCTCCAGAGGTCGTTTTGAGCGCGAGCGGCGCGTCGGCGGCGAGGTCGTTCCCTCGCGGGCCCGCGCCCGACAATGGAGACGCAGCAGAGCCAAAAACGTGACGAAATCGAAGGAATTGGCCGCAACTTCCTGGCATCGCGGACGATCCAGCGCGCGCTCTGCACGACCGGGGGAGCTCGCTGCGCGCCATGCCGACTTTATTGCGGAGTTTTTGATCCTGAAGGGCGCTATGGGCGACTCATACTCTGCGAAGACGGGATCCGCTTGACAGCGAGCGCGACGGCCGTGCGCCCCTTGGGGCATGGAGGCAACATGTATGGGACCGGATGTGTCTGCCGCGTGGGGGGACTCCGGCTGCCGGCCCTGCTGCGGTTGTGCGTATTGCCGCTGCTGCTTGCGCTGACCCACGGGGGCTGCTTCTTCACCCCGCCAATTCAGCGTGCGCATCCCCTCGCTACAGCCGAACGAGACGTTCCTGTTGACCGAGAAGGATCCGGGCAACAACTTCGTGGCCCTCAACGCTCAAGGCAGCGGTGGCGAGTGCAAGCCGGGCGACGCGCCCATGATCGACGAGCCCATGGTATTCCAGCTCAAGGCGTTGCCGCCGGCCTACGGGCCCTCCGCTTCGGTGAAGGCGGCTGACGTCTCCAAACTGCCCCTGACCGGCGTCGAGCCGTGGCCCCTGGTCCCTGGCGAACTCGCAGCGATTCAAGGCGGCGGGCTGGCGGCCGGAGATGGTGCGCAGGTCGTGATCGGAGGCGTCGCTGTCGACCAGGCTGCGTGGCTGGGCAGCTGCGTCATCGTGAAGGTACCCGACCTACCTGCGGGTCTGCACGACGTCGCGGTTCACCGAGACGGCCACACCTCACAGATTCGCGTGCAGGTGAAGTAGAGGAGGCGAGCTCCCATGCGATCCACGGCGACCCGCCGAGCCCCCTGCCGACCCCGCACCCTCCTGGTTGCGGCCATGCCCGGACTGCTGCTCCTGCTGCTGCTGCCGGCGCTCGGATCGAACCAGAGGGTCAGGTATTGACACTTGACACCTTTGGAGCCAATCGCCCCACCAAACCCCCACCTCCAAGAGGGTCAGGTATTGACACTTGACATCTGTTGCCGCCGACGGCCTCCCTGGCGCCTTGACAGGGCGCTGAGGCTCGGGCACCCCTGCCGGCCATGGCCGACCACGTGCACGACCCTTCCTCTACCTCCCGCCTGCGACCCGGCGGTGCGGTGCATTTCAGCGGCGAACGCCTCTTCGACCGGGTGGCGCGCGCGGTGTGCGAGGCCAACTGCCTGCCGCGCAAAGAGCTGTACGAGTCATGGGAAGTGGCCTGCCGGGCCCGCAAACGGTTGCGTGGGCGCCGAGTGGTCGATCTTGCGGCAGGCCACGGGCTGGTGGCCTACCTGATGCTGTTGCTGGAGCCCCGCTATGAGTCGGCCCTGGCGGTAGACAGGAAGACGCCGCTATCGGCGGGACGTTTGGCCGAGATGTTCGAGACACGCTGGCCGCAGCTGGCCGGGCGGGTCGAGCGCCTGCGCGTGCGCATCGAGACCGTGGAATTGCGTCCAGACGACGTGGTCGTCTCGGCGCACGCCTGCGGGCGCCTCACAGACAAGGTCCTGAACGCCGCCATGGCCGCCAACGTGGACGTCGCGGTGCTGCCCTGCTGCCACAGTCATCGCAACTGCGACCAAGGCGGTCTGCAAGGCTGGCTGCCGCCGGACGTGGCCATCGACGTGGTGCGTGCGGGTCGGCTGCGGGCGGCGGGCTACTCGGTGTGGACGCAGACCATCCCGGCGTCCATCACGCCCAAGAACCGGCTGCTATTCGGCCGGGCCCAACGCCCCATGGCCGACGAACCAGCGGCGTTGGCCTGATTCATGCGGAAGTGGTGCCTTCGTTGCCGTCGCCCCGAGGGCTTCTGCTATTGCGCGCTGCTGCCCGACCTGAAGACCAGGACACGGGTGTTGTTCTTGCAGCATCCCAGGGAGCGCGGCACCGCCATCGGTACCGCGCGCATGGCTCACCTGTCGCTGCCCGGTTCGACACTGGTGGAGGGCATCGCCCTGGACGAGCACCCCGCCGTGGCGCCCCTGCTGCAAGCCGATGACGTGGCGCTGCTCTTTCCCGGCCCAATGGCGCGCTCGGCGACCTGGTGGGCCGCGCACCCGCCGTCGACGCTGGTCGTGGTGGACGGCACATGGTCGCAGGCCCGTAAAGTGTTGGATCGGAGCCCGAAGCTCGCTGCTTTGCCCACCCTGCGCCTGCAACCGGAGCGACCAAGCACGTATCGCATCCGCAAAGAACCCACCGACCAGCACCTGTCCACCATCGAGGCCGTGGCCATCACGCTGGGCATCCTCGAGGGCGATCCTGCACGATTCGATCGCCTGTTGCGGCCCTTCGATTTCATGGTCGAACGCCAACTGCTCGCCCAACAACGCCACGAACCCCGCCAGCATAAGAAGCCCCGCCGAGAACACCCGCGGCTGCACGACCTGGAACCCCTGCTGAACGCGCCGCAGCGCGCTGTACTCGTGCACGGCGAGGCCAACGCCCACTCGCGAGATAACCGCGCGCCAGGCGCCCCTGAGTTGGTGCAATGGGCGGCCCTACGTCCGCTGACCGGGGAGCGTTTCGAGGCGCTTCTCAAGCCGCGCCGGCGCCTGGGCGCCCGTGTAGCTGAACGCCTGGGTCTGGACGAGCAGGTCCTGCACGAAGGCGAAGATGTGGCCGATTTTCTGCGTCGCTGGAGCGCCTTCCTTGGCGACGACGCGGCTCTATGCGGCTGGGGTCCGTACAGTCGCGACCTGCTGGACGCCGAATCGCCGCGTGTTCACGATTTCGTCAACCTGCGCGAGTTGACGGCGCGTTGTTTCGGCAGCTCGCCGGGCGGCATCGAGCGCGGGGCGCTGAAGTTGGCGGGATTGCAACCTGTGGAGTACGAGCGCCGCGCGGACAAGGTGCTGGCGCTTCTGGACGCCATCTTCGCCGAGTTGATGGTGCGCGCTGCGGCCGGCTCGACCGGCCCATGACCCGTCCGATGGCTTCGTTGCAGATGAAAGCCCGCGTTGGCCACGATTCGTAGCCTCGTACCCTTCCACGTTGCGATTGTCAGGGACCTGGTGTTGACGGGAACGCGCAGCGACTGACCTCGCACTTCAAACCATATGCGCTGCAGTCGACGTATACCGGCTTGCCGGACTGGCAGAACTGCGCTTTGTCGCCCTCGCAACCGCCACTGCAGCCGGGCCCGGAGGCAAACGAATCATGCAGCTTGCATTTGGCTTTCGAGCCAGCGGGCCCAAGGGCGCAGACTCCGCCCATCAAGGCGCAAGGCAGGGCCCGCGTCTTGCCTTTGGAGCAACCGATGAGCATGTCTCCCTTGCAGTAGGGCAAGAATGTCTTGGCATCGCAGTCCTGCGGAGGAATGTCGCACGCGATGCCTGGAGGGCTATTCGGTTTGGCGATGCATTGCACGCCGAGTGCACTACACGACACGGCGATGCCCTTGTAGCCAGTCTTGCTCGACATGCAGATGATGGCGTCGTTGCCCGAGCAGGAGGCGCCCTCGGGGCCGCTGCACGACGCCGCACGGGCGCAGTTTGACGCGCCTCCCATGGTGACGCAGTCCAGGCCGACCGTGGCGCAGTCGAACTCGAACTGCACCTTGTCACAGACGTGTAGGTGCGTGCCCACGCACTGGCTGATGTTGGGCCGCTTGGCGCAGGTTGCAGCGGCCTTGCCAGCGACGCACGACCGAACCTCGTCGCACGACTTGGCGGCAAGAATGCAAGCCTGTGACGTTGCGACAACCCCGGCGTATAGCCAATCAGAGAATCCGCCCGATTTGGCGGCAATGTCGGCCAACAAGGCCTGCATCGTCACATTGGTGCAAACCCCCGGGTCATAGGCGCCGGCGAGGTAGATGGCGCAGCTACGCACGAGGCCGCAGGCCGCGGCGAGGTCGGCGTTGCCGGCGGGTTGCCGCTGCCGCCCTCACACGCCATCAGCAGGACCAGCAGGGCCCAGGTCCATCGCATGTGCTACCTCCACGCCGTGTCTGGTCGCATGACCCTACGGATCCGCTCCAGCAGGTCACGACCACCGGTGGTCTGCCGCGGATCGAATCGCAACCCTTCATCGCCCCAGGGGTCGTCCTTCATGCCCAGCACGCCGCCGGCTTCCATGGCGCCTTTGGCGAAGTCCAGGGGCGCCAGATCCTCCAGGCAGGTGCCCGGCAACTCGGCGCCCGGTTCCATCAACCAGTCGGCTGCGGCTTCAATCATGCAGCGCCTGCCCAGGCTGGTGACGGCGGTGCCCATGACCGAGTGACCGACATCGGGGGCAACCACCAGGCCCGGCGCACCGCCCCCGAGCAGGTGGAGAAAGGGCTCGGCCGAGGCCAGCGTGGTGCGCGCGTCCAGGCCGCCCTGCAAGAGCAATGTGGGCGCATTCGAGGTTGAACGCTGCCCCGCTCGCGGGTCACGGGCGTAGCGCGGCCAGCGATCGGAGAGCCAGCTGATGTGTACGCCGGGCTCGGTCGCTGCGAGCAGGTTCTCAACGTGCGCCAGGGCATCTTCCACACTGGGTACGTTGACATCGCTCAGCTCGCTCATGACCACATGTCGGTGCAGAAGCAGTGAATCCAGGCCGCCGAGCGGCTCGGCCTCATCGTATTCGGGAAAGTCCTTCAGGATGCTCCCGATCGGAGTCAGCGCATCGATGTCGTGTTCGCTGCAGCGACCGAGGCGGTGGATCAGCAGCGGCACGAGCGGAATGGTGAACGTATGGCTGGACACGGCACCCAGGATCCGCCGCAATCCCTGGCGATCGAGGCCAACTTCCTGCAGACCCGGGCAGTGGTCGGCATCCAGGGAATCCTGCAGCTGCCGGGCGCGCTCCAATGGATGAGCTCCCAATTGACCAGCACAGAACTCGTCCTGGCCGCAACGCAGCAGGATGCGACGGGTGATCGCGTCGTGATCCACATCCCATCGGCCCAGATTGCAGCCCTGCGCCAGGCAAAGGGAGTCCAGGAGTACGCGATCGACCTGCCCCGGGAACATGGTCAGGTAGCGATGGCCCCAGTAGCTGCCATAGGAGCCGCCACTCAGGGCCACAGGACGGTCCGGCGTTCGCGTCGCGGTGATGAGCGCACCAACGTCGACCGCCGCGTCATGGGTCGAGAATCCAGCCAGGCCTTCGGACCACTTGGACTGGATCTCGTCGATGCACTCATCCCACTCCCCGCCCGCCATCTGGAAGTCGTCGAGCGCCGAACAACTGAGTCGGGTCGACATGCCGGTACCGCGATGGTCGGGAATATAGAGGTCCATCTGCAGGCCCTCTTTCGCGAGCGCGGCCCCCAGACCCACCATGGCAGCGCCCGACAATCCCGGTCCGCCCTGCAGCAACCACAGGTCCGCCACGGCGCCTTTCATCTTGATGCGTCGGAAGCCGATGGTGATCTGTTCGCTGTCGGGTTCGGACCAGCGCAGGGGCACCTTGGCGGTGCCGCATTCGGCCTTGTCCTTTTTGCACGGGTGCCAGCTGATTTCGGGCACCACGGGTAGGATGTAGGGCGCTGCCACCGCTGACACTGCTGCGGGTTGGGCGTCGTCGTTCGAGTTGCACGCAGCCAAGCTGCAGACCAGGCCGAGCACAACGCCGGCGTGGATGCCTTTCATGGACGCGGACCTGCCCCGCTGGACGCGTCGCGGAGCACGACGTGTCAGCGCGCTGGCGAATGGTCTTCACCGAAAGCCTGTCTTCCGGCGTTTCGTCCCCAAACTGTATAGGTTTTACGCCTGTTTGCACACTGTCGGAGCCGGCCCGCCCGCTGCGGGCTCACCTCGACCGACCTGGTGGTTCAGCAGCTCTCGTCATCTTTGCCGCTCTCGACCTTGTCCTTCACCTTCTCGATCAGGTCCGGGATGCTGTCGAGCAGCTTCTCGATCTTGCTGGCCTTGCCGGGGATGTTGATGATCTCCACCCCCTCAGGACCGAACACCGCCACAGCCACCGGCCGCACCTTGGCGCCGCCGCCGCCCGCGCCGCCCGTGCCCGAGCCGGTGCCCTTGTGGCGGCTTTTGTGTTTGTAGTCGCCCGAGCCTTCGCCCAATCCGCCGCCCAGGGCCACGCTCACATGGGACAGGGGCACCAGGGTGAGTTCGCCGAGTTCGATCTTCTCGCCGACAATCAGGTCGCTGCTCGTCATGTCGCAGAGGGCGTCTGTCACCTTCTCGAGATAGCTATGTACGTTCTTCATTTCGTCCTCCGAGGCGGCGCACCACGCGGGTGCGAACGCGGTTTGATCAGCCCAGTTTCTCCAGGCGCACGGTGTTGCCATCGATGACCAGCACGGCCACGGGCGTGACCTTGGCGCCGCCGCCACCGCCACCGCCGCTGCCCTTGCCCTGGTCGCCCTCGGTGCTCTGGCCCTGGCCCATGCCAGCGCCCATGCCCAGGCCCAGCTCGCACAAAGGCAGTACGTGTCGATCGCCAATCGAGATCGGCTTCGCCACCACCGCGTTTCGCTTCGCCAACGACGTGAATCGCTCGGTGAAGGCGTTCAGCAGTTCATTCAATGCGTCCATCTCATCCTCCTAATGCACCAGTGCGTGACGCAACAAGCGGCGCCCATCGCCCTGGCACAACATCCACAAAGCCACGATGACCAGCAGCGGCAGCCACAGGCGTCCGCCCAGCTCCACCCGGCCATCCATTCGTTCATCCAGGTAATCCGTCTGCACTGCAGCCTCGACCCCTGGCAGTCGACCCAGGCTGTTCAATCCGGCCACCAGCATCTGGCTGTCCACCGGATCGCCGGTGCCCAGGCAGCCTTCGATCTGCAGGTGGATACCGAAAGTACCCACCAGCGCTCGGACCGAGCGCAACAGGAAGTCCAGGTGACGCAGCAGCCAGGTGTTGCCGCGCTCGGGCTTGCCGGCATCTTTCTTCTTTTGTCGTTTCAGCTGTTTGCGCGCCTTCTTCCGGGCCTTCTTTTCGGCCTTCTTGCGCTTCTTTTCTGCCGCGCGCTGGCGCTTCTCCTCTTCGCTGAGCGATTCATCCTTCAGCGAGATTCCCCACGGGATGCGCATCCAGAACAGGCTGAGATACGCCCGCATGGTCTGGTCGGCATGCACCGCCACCAGGCCCCATCCCCAGCTCAGGCGCGCCTGCCAGCCGTACTCCTCATCCCTGGCCACGCCGCTGGCCTGCACCGCGAAGGGCAGGGCGAGCAGCAGCGCCAATCCGCCCAGGCAGATCAGCAGCAGCCACAACAGCACATGGAGGACGCCAGAGAGCATCGGCTCAGCCCTTCCTTCGCAGCAGGCGCGTCAGCAGGCCGGGTTTGCTGGTCTTCTTCTGGCCCGTGAGGTTGCGCCAGACCAGGCCACCGGCATCGCGGGCCAGCTTGCCGCCGACCCGGTTGACCACCGACGGCCCCTGGGACTCGCTCACCGAACCTGGACCTCGGCCAGCGGTGTAGCGCACCGTGCTCAGTCCACCGGCGGCCTCGCTCGCGCCGCGCAGGGCCGGGCCCGCGTTCTCCACCGCCAGGGCGGGACCGCGCCACATCCAGGCCACCGAGGACAGTCCCGGCACTTCGGGCAAGCTCAGCCAGGACCGCTTCTCCTGCGCAGCGCCCGACGCATCGTCCGCCGCCGCTTCCATGACCACCGCGTCCTGAATCTGGGCCAGCAGCGCCTCCGGCATATCCGTCTGGGGCAGGTCGGCGAGGATCTGCCGCATGGCCAGCTCTTCGCCGAGCGCCTGGGCGACCTCTTGTCGGACCAGGTCGCGCTCGAAGCGGCGTGTCTCCGGCCCGTCCAGCTGCCCATCGAGGTAGGCGATGACGCGCAATTGCAGGGTGTCTTCGTTCATCTGAATCTACCTTCCTTTGTTCCTGAGCCGCGCAGAAAGGGCCTCAGCAGCTTCTTCAGGCGGGCCCGGGAGCGGAAGATCCGCGTCTTGACCGTGCCCACCGGCATGTCCGTGGCTTCGGCTACCTCGGCGTCTGAGAGCCCCTCGCGATAACGCAGGTTCAACAACGCCCGATCCTGGGCCGAGATCTGATCCAATGCGCCATCCACCAGGCGCTCCAACTCGCGACCGGCGACCAGCTTCTCGGGCGAAGCCGGCGGCTCTGCGCTCTCGGCCTCGCCCGCCATGGCTTCGGCCAGTCCGCGACTGCGCGTCTGCTGACCGATGCGCTTGAGGCAGACGTTGTAGGTCACCTTGGCGACCCACGGGGCCATGGGGCGGCTGGCATCGTAGCTGCCAAAGGCGCGCACGACCCTCATGAACGCCTCCTGGCTGGCGTCTTCCGCTTCGGCCCGATTGCGCAACATCCGCAGCGCGACCCGGTAGACCAGCCCCGAATGCCGCCGCACCAGCTCCCGCCAGGCTGCGCTGTCGCCACGCCGACAGGCTCGAGCAAGCTGCGCATCGCTGGACTCCTTGAGGGTCATGGGCAGTGAGGACCTTCTCCGCCGAGCGTCCCTCGACGGTGGCTACAGGGTCTATCCGGGCCAGCGTGGATCGGTTTCAATTTTTTTGCTGGTGGGCACGTAGGACCGCGTTTCTCAGCAGGTCGAGGGCGTCCTCGGGCAGCACATAGGGCGGCCATCAGTCGGCGAGCGTCAGCCCCTCGATGATTCGCGGCAGGATGCGCCCCTTCTTCGCCACGATGGCCGCAGCCCGCTTGGCATCATCTGCCTCGGCATAAACGCGGAACTCGGGCGCGTTGCCCGATGGGCGCAGGTGGGCGACGTCGCCGTCGGCAAAGGTCACCCGGATGCCGTCGGTGAAGTCGATGACCCGCACGGCGCTGAATCCCTCGTCCGGGCTCAGCGCGTCCGCGACCCTGCTTCGAATCGCCTGCAGCTCTTGCCGCCACGCATCCAGCGTCGAGGCATCTTCCACCGGATGGCGGTCGGCATCCCACGCCGATTGCAACGCTCCGTCTGCTCCAAAGGACGCGGCGATTGCCGGCGCCGCCTGGGGCGAAAACGCGCCGACGATGGCTCTGCCCATCTCGGCGGTGTAGCTCTCGCAGCCCGCCGTGCTGTCATCGACCACGCCGGCGGTGTTGTGGCGCGGCGGAAGGGCCGTGTCGATGAGCTGCGACAACGTCTGTTCGCGCTGCCGGGCCAGCAAAAGCGTGGCCACGAAGGGCAGCACCGCGTCCCGTGTAGGCAGGGCGGGCAGCGTGCCGGCGCCCAGCTGCCAGGGGCTGCCCAGCAGGAACCCGCCGTTGGCCTCCCACGCGCAACGCCGCGCTGACCGATGACACTCAGCGTGCTCATTCATCGCCGCGATGACGTAGGGCGAGCCGATGCGCGTGCTGGCCACGTCGATGCCGCGCTCTTGCAGGGCTGTGACCACGGCGCTGTTGGTGCTGATGGGCACGGCGGCGAAGTCGGGCTCCAGGAACATGGACGCCAGCGCGCCCAGCTTGTCGCCGGGCAGAAAGCGGCCGTTGTTGTCGGCCACCAGCGGTCGATCCGAGTCCCCGTCGGTAGAGAAGATGGCATCGGGCTCGTGCGCGCTCGCCAATTCCGCCAACAGGGCCCGCGTCTGCTCGGAGACCTTCTCCGTATCCACCGGCACGAAAGTCGTGCTGCGATGCACCCGCACCACCTCGGCCCCCAACCCCTCGAGGATCGCCGGCACCACATCGCGCCCGACCGCGGAGTGTTCGTAGAAGCAGATCTTCAGCCCCGCCAGGCAGTCCGCCGGAAACGCTGGCCGGTAACGATCGAGGTAGCGATCCATCGCCTTGGTATGGGCGCTGGGGAGAACCTCCGCCCGTTTGAAAGCGCCGGCGGCGTCAAAGATCGTGGATTCGGCGTCCAAAGCCTGCTCCGCCGCCCGCGCCAGCGCCACATGCTTGAGGATCGCCGCCTCGTCGGACTTGAGCACCTCGCCCGAGGGTTTGGTGAACTTGATGCCGTTGCGATCTTCGGGGATGTGGCTGCCGGTGACCATGACGCTTGGCCGTCCATGGGCCATGGCATGTTGGGCCAGGGCAGGGGAGGGCACGCGACCGCAGAAGTCGACCCTCAGCCCGCTATCCCGCACCGCCCGAGCCACCGCCGCCATGATGCGCGGGGTGCTCGAACGCAGGTCGCCGCCGACAGACACCACGCTGTCGCCACCCGCCTGGCCCGTGGCGCGCAGAAAGCCGCAGAATCCGCGGGTATTGATGGCGCACTCCATGTCCGTCATCTCGGTCACGAGGGCGCGCAGACCGCTGGTGCCGAAGCGGAGCGGTTTCGCGTTGCTGAAGTCTCGTCCCATGCCCTCGTTCATGTGGTCTTCCTGGCTGTTTGCTCGGTACGGTGCGGCCGACCGCGTCATGATGGGCGATGAACGCCCCGTCGTGAAGGGTGACCCCCGGTGTGATTTGATGACAGTCGGTGTTAGGGTCCCGTTCGAACGGGGTCCCACGCCTTCGAGATCAGCGACAGTCATCTGGCGAGACGCTGTTGGCGCGGAGGCCCACAAAGGGGGGATGTACATGAAGGTGGGCCGATTCCGGCTCCACCGCCTGTGGGCGGTGGCGGCTGTCGTGGTGGTGGTTTCTCTGCTGGCCGGCGGCGCCCTTGTGGGCTGCGGCACCGTCGATGATGCGGGCGACGCCGGCGTCGCTAATGATTCCGCGTTGCAGGACGGCGCAATCGACGACGTGACCGCCGATGTAGCCGACGGCCAGGGCGACATGGAGGCGCCGGTTGACACGGCTGGTGAAGACGTTGCTGGCGTCGCCGACACCGCTGCGGCCGCCGACGTGGCGCCGCGGGTCGACGCAGGCGTGCCCGCCGACGCCGGCGATCCCACGCAAGACGCCGGCCCTACCTGCCCCGGTGGCTTGACCTGCGACTGCAAAGACAGCCTCGGCTGCGACTCCGGCGCCTGTATCGACGGCAAATGCGTCGACCCCTGCGCGCTCACGGCGGGGCAGAAGCCCGTCGACGAGATCTGCGACGGCAAAGACAACAACTGCGATGGCAAGACCGACGAACAGGATTGTGGCGACGGCAACCCCTGCACCGGCGACTACTGCGACCCGGCGGCGAAGGCGTGCAAAAACACGCCGGTCTCAGACGACACCGCCTGCAGCGACGGAGATATGTGCACCAACGGCGACATGTGCAAGAGCGGCAAATGCGCCCCTGGCGTCGCCGCGATCTGCAATGACGGCAACCCGTGTACCGACGACAGCTGCAAGCAGGACAAAGGCTGCATTCACGCCCAGAGCACCAAGCCATGCGATGACGGCAACGCTTGTAGCAAGGGCGATGTCTGCGCCGGCGGCCAGTGCGCGCCGGGCCAGGCCCTGAAATGTGACGACGGCGATGGCTGCACGGACGACGCCTGTAATCCGGCCAGCGGCTGCACGCAAACGGTCAACAGCGCGGCCTGCGACGACGGCGACGCCTGCACGGCCAAGGACATGTGCGCGGGCGGTAAGTGCACATCGGGCTCCCAGCTGGCGTGCGATGACGGCAACGTCTGCACCAAGGACGCCTGCGACAAGGCCAAAGGTTGCACGCAGACTCCGGTCAGCGCCGCCTGCAACGACGGCAACAAGTGCACCGAAAAGGACATGTGCAAGGCCGGCAAGTGCGCCGCTGGACCGACGTTGAAATGCGACGACGGCAATGGTTGCACCGACGACAGCTGCGACCCGGCAGGTGGCTGCAAGCAGGTGGCCAACAGCGCGGCCTGCGACGACGGCGACGCCTGTACCGCCAAGGACGGTTGCAAAGCCAGCAAGTGCGCACCCGGCAGCAAGCTGACATGCGATGACGGCAATGTCTGCACCAAAGACAGCTGCAACAAGGCCAGCGGCTGTGTGCACACGAAGTTGAGCTCAGCGTGCGACGACGGCAGCAAATGTACCACCAAGGACACCTGCGTCGGCGGCAAATGCGTCGGCACAAAGCAATCCTGCGACGACGGCAACGTCTGCACCAAGGACAGCTGCGATTCGGCCGCGGGCTGCAAACATGCGCCCGCAACCGGCCCCTGCCCCGACGCCGATCCATGCACTTCAGGCGCGGCCTGCAAGGCGGGCAAGTGCGCCGCCGGCAGCAGCAAGTCCTGCGACGACGGCCAGGCGTGCACCGCCGACAAATGCGACCCCAAGACCGGCTGTGTGCACACGCCGACCAAGGGAAGCTGTGAAGACGGCAACGTCTGCCTGACCTCCGATTGCGCCACCGGCAAGTGCGCGCCCAAGAAGGGCCCCTGGCGGATCGACACCTGGGTCGGCTGGCATACCGACCACCGCGATGGGCCGCGCAAACAGGCCAAGTTCCACTACCTGAACGGCGTCGCGGTAGACGCCAAGGGCCAGGTCTGGCTCGGTGATCGCGACAACCACATGGTCCGTCGAATCGACAACAAGGGCATGGTCTGGACAGCCGGCGGCAACGGTCGGCCAGGATTCCAGGACGGTCCCGCCGCCAACGCACGCTTCCATACCCCCGGTGGACTGGTCGCCGACGCGCAGGGTCGCGTGCTGGTGGCCGACTACAACAACCGCCGGGTGCGGCGCATCGAGCTGAACGGCATGGTCACCACCCTGGCCGGCTCGGGGCCGCGCGGCTACAAGGATGGACCGGGCAAGACTGCCAAGTTCATGGGTCCCTACGACGTGGCCATCGGCCCCAAGGGCACCATCTTCGTCGCCGACCAGAATCGCGTCCGCCGCATCGACAGCAAGGGCGTGGTCTCGACCCACAGCGCTTCCAAGGACATCAGCGACCTGCGCGGCATCGACGTGGACAGCAAGGGCGATGTCTGGGTGGTACTCACCCTCGGCCTGCGGGTCTACAAGATCACGCCCGACGGCACGGCCCACTGGGTGTCGGGCTTCGGATTCGGCAAGAACGACGGCATCGGCCACACCAAGGGCAAGACCGCGCGCTACTACTACGCCACCGGCATCATGGTCGACAAGAAGGACCAGGTCTGGATCGTCGACGCCAACAACCACCGCCTGCGCCTGATGACCGACACCAAGGCTGGCAAGGTCATCACCGTCGGCGGCACCACCCGTGGGCACTTGGATGGCCCACTCAAGAGCGCGAAGTTCGACTACCCCCATGCCATGGCCCTGGATCCCAAGAGCGGCGCCATGTACGTGGTCGAGCGCACCGCCGACCGCGTGCGCCGTATCCTCAACGGCCAGGTGAGCACCTGGGCCGGCCAGCCGCACATCAACCACAAAGACGGCAAAGGCAAGGCCGCGCGTATCGGCTTCCCGCGTGCCAACGCGCTCGACGCCAAGGGCAATGTCTACGTGGCGGACATGTTCCAGCACACCATTCGCAAGATCGACAAGGACGGCAACATGACCACCCTGGCCGGCAAGGCGGGCGTCAAGGGCTCGGTCGTCGGCAAGGGCTCGGCGGCGCGGTTCAACAATCCATATGGCGTCGGCGTGGACGGCAAGGGGATCATCTACGCCTCGGAGCGGCATGGCGCCAAGATCCGCAAGATCACTCCGGACGGCACTGCGACCATCCTGGCCGGCGGCGGCTCCGGGTTTGCCGATGGCAAGGGCGCGGCAGCCAAGTTCAAGCTGCCGCGCGGCATCGCGGTGGCTGCCAACGGTGTCGTCTTTGTCGCCGACACCAACAACAGCCGCATCCGCAAGGTGATGCCCGACGGCACCGTGACCACCCTCGCCGGCGGCCAGAACGGCTACCTGGACGGGCAGGGCACCAAAGCGAAATTCAACAGCCCCTACGACCTCGCACTCGGGCCCAAGGGCAACCTCTGGATCGCCGACACCGGGCCGCGCGCCATCCGTCGGGTCACGCCCGGCGGCGCGGTGACGACCCTCGCCGGCGGCGTCTACGGCTTCGCTGATGGCATCGGCAAGAAGGCCCAGTTCCTCGGCCCGCTCGGCATCGCCGTGGCCAAGAACGGCACGCTCTACGTCTCGGATACGAGCACGATCCGCAAGGTCACCGCAGCCGGCGTGGTCACGACCATCCTGGGCACCTTGCAGGCCTTCACCATCGACGGTCCGGCACCCATAGCCAGATTGCGCCAGCCGACCGGTCTGACGATTCGTCCAGACGGTGCCCTGATCGTATCGGACTCCTACTCTCGCTCCATTCGCATCGTCCAGCGCGCACCGACCTGGCCGCTGGACTGCGACGATGGCGACGCCTGCACCACCGAGGCCTGTTCACCCAAGTCCGGATGCAGCCACAAGGAGCTGCCGTCGGGCGAGGGCAGCTGCTACAGCGGCCCCAAGGGCACGTTGGGCGTCGGTGTCTGCGTCGCTGGCAGTCGTTCTTGTGGCAAGGGCGCCAGTTGTGACGGCCAGGTGGTGCCCGCCAAGGCCGAGATCTGCGGCAACGGCCTGGACGATGACTGCGACGGCCACGCGGACACCGGCTGCCTGGTCCTGACCAGCATCTCCTGCAAACACCGCTACACCTGTGGCTTGACTCCTGCCGGCGCGCCGGTCTGCTGGGGATTTGCCTCCTCGGAGCCACCGACGCTGCCCAAGGGGCCCTTCAAACAGCTCGCCACCGGGCGAGACCACGCCTGCGCGGTGACCAGCGGCGGCAAGGTCACCTGTTGGGGCAGCAACGGCGGCGGCCAGCTCAAGGTGTCGGCGGGCAGCTACAACCAGGTCGCGGCCGGCCGAAGTCACTCCTGCGGCGTGCGCAAAGACGGCACGCTCGCCTGCTGGGGCAGCGACAAGTTCAAGCAGTCGACGCCGCCCTCCGGCAAATTCAAGCGGGTCTACGCCGGCTGGGATGGCAGCTGCGGACTGCGCACCGACGACTCGCTGGTCTGCTGGGGCGCCAAATTCTACAGCGGCGCCAAGCCGCCCGCTGGCAAGTACGTCTCGGCCTCGTTGCACGAGCACCACGGCTGCGCCATCCGCACCGACGGTGGCGTGCGCTGTTGGGGGTATGCCAACGCTGTGCTGGGCACGCCGAAGACCGGCACCTTCAAGGCTGTGGGACCCGGCGAGGAGCACACCTGTGGCGTGACCAGCGCCGGCAAGCTCTCCTGTTGGGGCAAGCTGAACAACAACATCAAGGCGGTCTTCGAGCCGCCCAAAGGCACGTACAAGGCCGTCGCTGCTGGCTGGCGACACAGTTGTGCGCTGCGTACCGACGGTCGCGTCCGCTGTTGGGGCGTCAAGGAGACCTGGGGGGCCATGCAGCCGCCTGGCGGGCTCAAGCCGATGTAGGGCCCGCCCCCATCGACATCGTTGACATCGGTGCGAACGCAGGGCGCGTGAGCTAAGGACCTGGCCCCTCTCCCAACACCACGACGCCCGGGTGCGGCGGCAGGGCGAGCCCCACGCCTGTGGCGACATTGGTGCCGTTGCCGTGCAGCAAGGACTGCTCGACCGTCATCTTCGCCTCGCCACTCGAGACGAGGCCATAGACCCCCCCGGTCACCACCGAAGCGGTCAGGGTCGCCAGCTGACCGACCGTGATGTGCAATCCGGCGCGCGCGTTGCCGGCGATGAGCACCTGGTCCAGGGCGATGGCATTCGTGGACTCCACCAGGACGCCGTCGGCCAACTCGAGGATCTCCTTGACCTCCCCCAGGCCGTTGAATTTGCGCGTCTTGCCAGCTCGTGTGCCGGCCACGACCGTGTTGGCGACCACGCCGTCGGCGCCGTAGAGGATCGCCCCGAGCGAGCGGTTGGCCAGCAGCCGGCAGGAGGTCATCTGCAGCGGCGATTCGCTCACCGCGAGCAGCGCGCCGACCCCCGAGTTCAATTGCCCGACGGCCTCGGTCGCCTGAATCTGGACGCCGGCGATCTGTGCCTGTTTGTAGTCGGCGGCGCTCAGCCCCACGTCGAGGTTCTCTCGTATTATGGCGCCGTTCAGGTCCAGGGCGGCCTTCTCCTGGACGATGACCCCCCGGCCGCCCCAATTTGACTTCACGCCGACCAGAGTGCCGTCAACCATCAACCCGATGGCACCTACCACCGTGCCGGCGCCAGTGGCCGCCAGACCTACCTTGACCGTTGACGGAGAGGGCGGTGTGGCGATTGGCCGTCAGACGCGCGCTGTCCAGCTGCAGCCAGGCGCCATCCTCCACGGCCATGCCGATACCCGCGGTGCCGTCGCCGGCGGCCGGCAGGGTGCCGTCGATGACCAGGCGGGCGATCGCTGCCCGGGTCGACTTGCCGTCGATCAGCATCGCGGTTTGCACGTTGCCGCTCAGGCGCGCCTCGTCCATGGAGAGGTGGGCGCCGCTGTACAGGCCCACCGCCCACCCGGTCAGGCCGCTGGCCGAGAGCGGCAAGGTGCCGTCGATCAACAGTCGGGACGCAGACAGCTTCGTCCCCGCGCCCATGCCTCTCAGGGCCACGTTGCCGTTGCGGGCCAGGCGCACTTCGACGAGGTCCACCTGTGCCCCTGCGACGGCGTCGACCGCCCTGCCGTGGCCCAGGTTCAATGGATTGGCCATGGTGCCATCTGTTCCAGAATGCTGGCTGCAATCGCCACGGACGCCCCCTTGCCCTCCACCGTAAACGCGGAGGAGCGAACGCCCTTGACCCACAGGCGTTCGAAAGAAGCGAGCGCCGGTGGTCTGATGTCGATGCCCAGTCCGTCGCCGGATACGCGCATCCCCTGGACGGTCACCTGGCCACCGTCGCCCAGGGCGCCTGCCCAGAGCACCGGCAGCCCCGGCTTGCCGAGCAACGTCACCTTCGCGGCGCATCGCCCGCGCAGGGTCACCGGTCTGGTGAGGACCAGGGACTCGTTGTAGACGCCGGCGGCCACGGCCACGCTGCCCCCCGTCGGCGCCTTGGCCAACGCGCTGGCGATGGTTTTCAACGGGTCCGCGCGTGTACCGGAGCCCCCATCCTTGGCGGTCGAGCCATTGACGAAGAGCACGGCGCCATCCTTGAGATTGGTATCGCCGTATTCGTCGTCGCCACAATCCGCCGGATCGGGTGTGCAAGCGGGCAGCTTTCCGGCCGACGCAGAGTTTGTCGGGTGCACTACGAAGCCGGGCGGGCACACCTGTGCAGACCAGGGCACGCCGACGTAGACGCATTGATCGGCCGACGGGAGCGCCCCATCCGGGCCTCGGCGACAGCTTGTCATCTCGCTGGCGGTGCAGAACCGGGCCTTGGCGTTCGGCCCGTCACGACAGAAGAAGGTGTCGTGCACGGCCGGCAGTTGGACCAGAGGCGGCACCTCTGCGTGGATCGCCTCAGACAGGGGGCGGGATCGGCGGAAGCGGTGCCGATTCACCGGGCCAGTCAGGCGGCACTCCGCTGCCGGTGAAGGAGCCCGCGGGAATACAGTCGTTCGCAGACTCACCGCCGGGGAAGCTGCCGGCCTGGCAGCCCACGCCGTCGGCGAGTTCGGCTGCAGTGCAGGCGCGGCCGAGGATTCGGCAGCCTTCCGCTTCGCGTGCGCAGGCGTCTCCGGCGGCGTCCCGCCAGCTCCAGCACCACCTCGGCACGCAGCTGCCCGGCGCCTCGAACAGCAACGCGCCACATTCCGGTGGACCCGCGGTCAGGCAGGTGTCGGTTTCGTAGTCATAGAAGCGGCCCGCCGGGCAGCAGGAGCCGTCCGCCCGTCTTTGCACCTCCAGGCAGTCTTCCTGCCCTCCACCCGCACCTGGATGCGAGGTCGACTCGGTGGCGGACTCCTTCGAACATCCGCCGGGCAGCGCCAACAGCAATACGATGCCCGATATCCAGAAGCCCAACCGCATGTCGCGCCCGCCTGTCGACGATCGAGCCAACGGCGCAGAGGCTCCGCCTGACGCCTCTCAAGCCGCGGCCAGCAACAATCCGAGCATCCACCCCAGACACGTCAACTGCACCAAAAAGAAACCGAAGCGCACATTGATCACCAATGATCTTCCGGAGCTGATATGGGCGACACTCTGGCAGACGCGGGCCGCCACATAGACCATCGCCAGCCGGTCCATCAACAGCCCCTGCACCTGGGCCAGCTCCGCCACGACCACCACGGCGCCGAATACGGGCAGGTTCTCGACGCAGTTCAGGTGTGCCCGGAGCAGACGCCGATAGGCAGCTCCACCGTGGGGCTGGTCGGCCGGAAAGGCGTTGGGTCTGGCCTTGCCCAGCAGCACCTTGCCCACCCGAATCGGTCCAATCCCGAACACGACCAGGGCCAGCGTCCAGGTGACGAAGAGCAGCAGGCAGAACAGCGGTGTGGACATGTGGGCCCCCTCGGCAAGGTCCAGCCGAGCTTCGGGCAAGCTCCACGCTTTGCCAAGCTCCCCGGAGCGCGTACCCTGTCGGCGATGAATACCCGACCCCACACCCTCGCCCATCGCTCCCTTGGCCTGCTGGCCGCGCTGGCGCTCCTGTCCATCAGCCCGCCGGCAGAGGCGGCCGCACCGACCATGAGCGTGCAAGGGCGCCTTCTGGGCGCCGGTGGCGGCGCCGTGGCCGATGGCGCCTACGACATCACCTTCCGCCTGTACACACAGCAGGTCGGCGGCCAGGCGTTGTGGACCGAGACGGCCGCCAAACTGCCGGTCAAGGGCGGCGCTTTCATGCACGCACTCGGTTCGGTCAAGACCCTGTCACCGGCGTTGCTGGGCACGGGCAAGGGCCGCTGGCTGGGCTTGCAGGTCGGCGTCGAACCGGAACTCTCCCGCAACCCGCTGCACGCGGCACCCTACGCGCTCCGGGCGGAGCTGGCAGATGGTATCGCCTGCACAGGCTGCGTCTCCCTGTCCTCTCTCAAAGCAGACGGCGACCTCGATCTGGGGGGCAACGCGGTCAAGGCCAAACTGGTCTCCGCCGGCAGCCTGGTGGCCAACAACATCAGCGCCCAGGCGCTCTCGGGTGACGGCAGCAAACTCACTGGAATCAAGCTGCCTGCAGGAACTTGTCCGCAAGGTCAGGTTGCTGTCGGAGTGCAGTCCAGTGGCAAATTGAGCTGCAGCGCAGTGGCCGGCGGCGGTGGCAGCCTGGAGCAGATCTCCGGCGGGCTGCTGACCACCGAATACGCCCAGCCCACGGCCAGCAAGACCGTGCCCAAGCCCATCTCGGACAACAACCCCATCGGCACGGTCGACGAGATCGACATCGCCGACATCGGCGTGGTCAAGAAGCTGACCGTGTCCATCAAGATCAGCAACTCGGATCTATCCGGCGTACAGGTGTTGCTCTACGACCCGCTCAACGCCAAACACGTGCTGCACTCTGGCAAGCCCGGCAAGACGCTCACGGCCACCTACCCCAGCCCCGACAAGCCGGTCAGCGGCAACCTCGGCGCCTGGGTCGGCAAGAACCCCAAGGGCAAGTGGCGCCTGCGGGTCATCGACAGCAAATTTCTCAACAACGGCAACGACGGCGCCATCGAGGCGTGGAGTATCGACCTGCTGGCCGGCGTGTCCAAGCAGGTCACCTCCAAGGGCACCTTCCTGGCGGCCGGCGGCTTGATTCACCAGTCCACCTCCGGTCCACCCATGAAGTGCGACGAGACGAAGATCGGGCAGATGTACCTCGATCAGAAGGACAAGCGGCTGTACTACTGCGACGGCGACTGGCGCAAACTGCTCATCGAGGCCCTGTGCGGCAACAAGATCATCAATCCCGGCGAGACCTGCGACGACGGCAACACCAAGGATGGCGACGGCTGCACCGCCAAGTGCCAGAAGAACGTCTGCGGTGACGGCGTGCTGCACACCGGCGTCGAAGCATGCGACGACGGCAATCTCAAGGCGGGGGATGGCTGTTCGGCGAAGTGCCAACTGGAGTCCAAGACCTTCAAGGGTTACGCCAACTGGAGCCAGAATGTGAACGCGCAGTCAGATGCCGTGCAGGACGCCGCCATGGACCAGGCCTGCAAGAACAAATACGGCGGCAATACCGTGGCTGCGACCATGGACGAGATCCTCAACAAGAAGACGAAGATCAAGACCCTGCCGGCGACCAACGGCTCCGGTCAGCACCTGCTGGGCAAATGCCCCCAATGTGCCGGCAATAACAACGGCAGCGCCAAGAGCGGCCATTGCCGCAAGTGCGTCGACCCCAACAAGGCCTGGCCGACGAATCTCAACTCGGGTTGGAATCCCAACTGCTGCAACTCGACCCGCTCGGCCATCTGTTTGCAGTAGGGCCGGCGCTCAGGCTTCCGCGTCCCCTTCGTCTGCGAGCGTTTCGAACAACGCGATCGCCGCCTGCAGGCGTTGCATGCCGATCTCCAGCATGGCCCCCGCTGCGTGGCGCGCGGTCAGGGAATCGTGTCGCTGGATGGCCAGGGCCAGGCTGCGGTAGCCCTCGATGTAGCGCAGCTCGTCGGCCAACAGCTCCTGCACGGTCTCGATGTTGCGTTCGTAGACGCCGAGCAGGCTGTTGAACGCCAGCAGGTAGGTGATGTTCTCGCTGCCGACCATGATGGCCCGCCAGTAGCGCCAGCTCAGGCGTCGCAACGCCTCCAGGTCGCCGTTGGCGGCTTCCATATGGCCGAGGGTGGCGAGCAGGAAATCACTGATCTCGTCGCTGCCGCGCAGGGCGCAGAGGCGGGCGCCGTCGCGGCCGACCGCCAGGCGCATTTCGCCGACGCTGCGTACGGCGTTCAGATCGGCGGTGCCGTCGGCGCGATAGACCAGCCAGGGCATCAGGTCGAGGCCGCCGTGTTGGCGGTAGTCGAGCACCCTGTGGCCGCTGCCTTGCTGGCTGGCCAGCAGCCCCGCCTGCTGCAGTCGCTTGACGGCTTCACGGATCACGCCGCGGGTCACGCCGGTGTCGCGGGCCAGTTCGCGCTCTGGCGGCAGTGGATCGCCGGGCCGCAGGCGGCCGTCGAAGATGGACTCAGCCAGGGTCTCGAACACCCTCGCCGACGCCGACTCCGAGTTGATCTGTTGTGCGCCCATGCCCTCATCCCGATCGCGGTACAGCGGCTGTTGATCCCGCTGTCCGCGTCACGCGCACGATCGTGGCACCCCTGCCGCACTGCGTCAATTGGTCCGACCAAAATGGCGCGCCGTTCGTCGGTTGCACGTCATGGAACGTGGGCATGGGGTGCAAAGACCCCTGCGAAATGAAGTTCTGTGTTGACACTGGCGCCCAATTCTCTAGAACGCCGCCGGTGAGGTGGTCCGACCAATCGGACAGCCGGGACCGAGCACAGGCGCGGCGTGAGCGCTGCGGGAGGAACCGATGAAGATGTCAGCCAGGATACTGATTCCCTTGATGATGGCGCCCATGGCCATGGCCTGTGGCTCCACCAGCGGTGGCGGTGGCCAGGGTGGCGGCTATATCGGTGGCGCCGTCGGTGTGACCTGCCTCGCCGCCACGCAGGCGGAGGGTTGCTACGCCGTCGGTACCCAGCACAACCGCATGACGTGCGATCCCGCGACCAACAAGTGGGCCCTGCTCGAGACCTGCGCCCCCGGCGCCTACTGCTCGGAGACGGCCAACCCGGCCCTGCCCGGCAAGATGATGACCGCCTGCAACGCCGGCCGCGTCGCGCCGACCGACGCGGGTGCGACCGATACCGGCGTCAAGACCGACACGGTGACCAGCAACCCGGTCTGCGGCGACGGCAAGTGCGAGGCGCCCGAGAATTCGACCACCTGCGCCGCCGACTGCAAGGCGGGCGGTCCCGTCTGCGGCGATGGCAAATGCGAGGCACCCGAGACGACCGCCACCTGCGCCGCCGACTGCAAGGCCGCCGGCCCCGTCTGCG
>CAYTLW010000088.1:0-32627 GCA_964438735.1 uncultured Enterobacteriaceae bacterium
ACTAGCGTACGCGTTGGTCAACGCCAGCACCTGCTGACCGCCGGCCAGCGGCAACAGGTGGGTGGGATAGCTGCTCGACGAACCGCTGGCGGCCGACGTCTGGCTCCACTGGAAATTCAGGTCCTTGTCGACGCCGTAGATGGTGTGCCTGTGGGTGTGCGCCGGGTTGTTCATAGAGATCGTGAAGCCGCCATCGCCGCGCGCCACCAGACCCGCCACGTAGCTGCCCGACAGGGCATGGAAACCCTTGCCATCAAACGTAGCCGGTGGCCGCGTCAGGTCACCCTTGGCGTCGACCAGGACCAGGTTCAGCTTGTTTCCGGCGCTGGTGCTGCCGATGGCGAAGCCGCCGCCGGGTCGGGACGCCACCGCGTTGGAGTCCTTGAGGCCGCTGACCGGCCAGGTCCATGCGGCGATGCCCTTGGAGTCCTTGGGCACGATGCACTCGCCCTTGATGCACTTGCCCTTGCCGCAGCCGCTGACGCATTCGTGGCCGTCTCCCAGGCCGGTGAAGACGCAGCCCTTCTTGCTGTCGCATTTATCCACCGTGCAGGGTTTGCCGTCACCGCAGACGGTGATCTTCATGACGCACTTGCCGCCCGAGCAGACCTCGGTGTGGGTGCATGCGTCGCCGTCGGGACACTTGGCGCTGTTGTTGCTGTTGACACAGCCCTTGTCCGGGTTGCAGCTATCCGTGGTGCAGATGTTGGCGTCGTTGCAATCGAGCTGCTTGCTGACGCAGGCGCCGCCCTTGCAGGCCTCCTGGTTGGTACATGCGTTGCCGTCGTCACAGGTGAGCGCGGTGTGCAGGCAGCCCTTGGCGGCGTGGCAGAAGTCGACCGTGCAGTCGTTCTTGTCGTCGCAATCGGCGGGCTTCTTGCCGACGCATTGGGCGTTGTCGACGCAGACCTCGTTGCCCCAGTTATCGGTGCGTACCAGGTAAGGCGAGGCGGTGCCGAAGCCCTTGCGGGTGCCGAGCAGGGCCAGGCCGCCCGATTGCGGGGTGACCAGCGCGTTCCAGGCGGGAGCGACGGTGGCGCCGAAGCCGACCGAGTACTGGCGACTGAACAGCGGATTGCCGTCCAGGTTGCGCCAGGACAGCCACAGCGCCGGCGACCCGTCTGCTGTGGCGGTTCGACCGCCGATGACGTAGTGGTGCAGGTCGATGGTGTGGATCTCCGTCGGCACGGACTTGAGCTCCTTCTTCATCAGGCGCGAAAAAAGCAGCTTGCCCGAGGCGTCGAAGCGCAAAATCCAGGGGCGCTGCACCGAGGCGACGGTCTGGTAGCCAGCGGCGACGAAGGCATTTGCGCTCAGGGGCGCGACAGCGCGGATGACGCCGCTGTATTTGGTCGGCGCGAGCAGCTGCCACTTATGCGAGCCGCCGGTGGAGACGCGCGAGACCCAGCCCTGCGCTGGCGGGCTGTCCTTGCTGTAGTCGTGGTAACCAGCGACGGCCAGGTCGCCGCCATCGAAGGTGCCCACCCGGTAGACGTAGTAGTGATGCGCCTTGCCGGCGGTGCCAGCGTAGGTCGGGTTGGCCAGGATGCCGCCCTTGTTGGCGTCGAAGCGGCGCATATAGGCGTAGGTGTAGGAGTTGCCGCAGCACTGGGACGAGTAACCCCGCTTCACCGCGATCACCTGCTGGCCGCCGGCGGCGCCGACGATGGCGTGCAGCTGGCTGTTGTGGCCGGTGCTGAAGACGTTGGTCGTGTACCAGACCTGGGCCAGCTTGCTGTTCAAGCGGACCAGGTCGCCAGTATGGCTCCCACTCGGCCCATTGACGCCGACGATGAGGCCACCGTCCTTGGTCGCCAGCACGCCCGCGACCCAGCCGCAGGGCACCTTGTCGAGGCCATTCTTGATGGCGCTGGCCTTCTCGACGCCGTTCTTGCCAGCGATGAGCACCTTGAGCCACTTGTCGGTGGTGCAGCCGGCCATGGCGTAGTTGCCGTCGGGCATCATGGCGATGGCGCCGGCGTCCTTGAGCTTGGGCGTCGGCCAGGACCAGGCGCTGTCGGGCAGCAACTTGGCGCCCGGTTCGACCGGCTTCTGGGGCGCGACCGTGCAGGCGCCGGACTTGCAGGTGCCCTTGCCGCAGGGCGTCTCGCAGGCGCCGCCGTTGGCGATGGCCTTGAAGACGCAGCCCTGTTCGGGCTCGCAGCCGTCGGTGGTGCAGGCCTTGCCATCCTGGCAGGGCACCTTGTCGCTGACGCACTTGCCGGCTTTGCAGACCTCGTGCCAGGTGCACTTGCTGGCGTCGGGGCAGGGTTTGGTGTTGTGCACGTAGACACAGCCCTTGGCCGGATTGCAGCTGTCGTTGGTACACAGGTCGCCGTCGTTGCAGACCACCTTCTGCGAGCTGCACTTGCCGTCGAGGCAGGTGTCGTTCTTGGTGCAGGCGTTGTTGTCCTCGCAGCTGAGCAGTTTGTGGCTGCAGCCCGCCGCGCTGCAGGCGTCGAAGGTGCAGGGATCGTTGTCGGTGCAGCCGTTGGCGGGCTTCTTGACGCAGGCGCCCGACTTGTCGCAGGAGGCGTTGCCCCAGGCGTCGGTGCGCACCAGCATGGCCTGGGCCTTGCCGAAGGCCTTGCGGGTGCCCAGCAGGGCGTAGCCGCCAGTGGGCAGCTGCAGGGAGGGCGCATACCAGGCGCTGGCTACGTCGGCGGACTTGCTGGCCGGGAAGACGCGGTGGCTCGCCGGATTGCCGAGGCCGTCGTACCAACCCATCCAGAGGGACTGCTGCTTCTGCTTGATGGTGCCCGTCAGCAGCACGGTGTTGCCCTCGCCGGGGAAGATAGCGTTGGGCAGGTGCGGGCCGACCTTGCTGTATGTACGCTGCCAGCTCACCTGGCCCTTGGCGTTCAGGCGCAGCAGCCAAAGCAGGTGGTCGGCGCCGGACCAGTTGGTGCCGGCGGCGACGATGTTGCCGTCGGCGCGCACCGCAACAGCGCGCACATAGCTCGTCTTGCTCGTCGGCGCCACGGTCGTCCAGTACTGACTGCCACCCGTGCTGGCCTTGGTGATGCTGCCCCGGCGCGGAGTGCTGTCCTTGGTGTAGTCATAGCTGCCCGCCACCAGCACCACACCGGGTTGCACAGAGATGATGCGATTCGGCTCGAAGTGGTGGTAGTAGCCAGCCTTACCGGCGTAGCCATAGCCGCCGATCTTGGCGCCCTTGGCCAGGTCGATCCGCTGAGTGACCGCCGGATAGTAGCCGTACTTGTAGGCGCCACGACCCAGCGTGATGGCGACCTGACCGCCGGCCTCGCTGGTCACGTGCCGGAGCGTGGTGCTGTGGCTGCTCCAGGCCATCGCCTTGGCCAGCGACCAGACTGTGGCCAGGTCCGCGTCCAGGCGGATCATGCGCCCGGGGGCGGTGCCCGAGGGATCTGAGAGCGCGATTGCCACATGGCCTCCGGAAAGCGGAATCACCCCCGCCACGTAGCTGCAACTGAAGGCCGTCTGCCCCGACTTGCCGGCGGCGGGGTCCACCTGGCCGAAACGATCCAGGCGCAGCACCCACAGCTTCTTGCCGACCGTGCAGCCGGCGACGATATAGCCCCCAGTGCTGGTCAAGGCGACCGCATTGGCGTTGAGCAGGTCGCCCATGACGTGCTCTTTGCTGAACAAGCGCGCCTTCTTGCCGGGCAGGCATTGGCCGTCCTTGCACTGGCCGTCCAGGGTGCAGCCGTCGGCGGGGTCACAAGCCAATCCAGATGACGCCACGTGTTTGCAGCCGCCCTTGACGGTGCAGAAGTCGATGGTGCACTGGCTGTTGTCGGCGCAGGCGTCGGGCTTCTTGGCCGCGCAGGTACCGGCTTCGGCGCAGGAGCTGTGGCCCCAGGGATCGGTGCGCATCACCAGGCCCAACTTGCGCTTCTTGTCCTCGGTGACGCCGACTACAAAGAGGCCGCCTTCGGGCAGCGAGGCCACACCGCGGGCCACGTCGGCCTCGTCGCCCGCGTAGCCGCTGGTCCAGTGGGTATTGCCGGCACCGTCCATGCCGGCGATCCAGGCGTCAGCGACGCCGCCATTGAGCGCCGTCTTGCCGGCCACCGCGAAGAGGGTGCCGGCGGTGGGCACCATGGCCGCGGAGTGGAAGAGGCCCGAACCAACCCGTTCCCAGGCCAGCTCGCCTTCGCCATCGACCTTGACCACCCAGGGGTTGGAGCCACCCTTGGACTTCTGCCAGCCGGCGGCGCGTATGGAGCCATCGTCGAATCCAATGGCCGCCTCGAGGCCGCGCTCGCCCGCGCCACCGATGGTCCGTTGCCAGAGCAGCTTGCCGTCCGCCGCCAGGGCCAGCAGCATCCCCTGCCAGGCAACGATCTTGCCGCCCTCGACCACCGAACGAGCGCCAGCGAAGACCGCCGTACCATCCGCCCGGGCCACCGCCGAGGCGAGGCGGGCCTGGTTCTTGCCACCCTGTGGTTTATCCCAGAGCGCCTGGCCAGTTTTGGTGATGCGCGCCGCCCAGCCGGCGACCTTGCCGTCCTTGGTGCGGGTGCCGGCGACCCAGGCGGTGCCGTCTACCTGCACCGAGACGCCGCGCAGCGACTCGTGCGCATCGTCCGCGCCGTAGTCCTTGACCAGCACCGTCTTGTTGTTCTTGTCGAGCCAGACCAGGCGCCCCTGGGTCAGGGACTTGCCCGAACCCGCCGCGCCCACGACCACGTGTCCACCGGCGTTCAGGGCGGCGATGCCGTGGCTGTCAGCTGCTGGTCACTACCGGTGGCGTCGACCACGATATTCTGCTGCGGATTGCCGGCTGCGTTCAGGCGCAGCAGCCACCAACCTGTTGGGGTCTGCTTGTCCAGGGGATGCTCTTGCCAGCCACCCACGGCCAGCGCGCCACCGTCGGACTGTTCGAGCACCGCCTCCAGCCAGCCGTCGACCGGCTTGCCATCCTTGCCGGTCTTGGCGGGTGAAATGGCCGCGGCGTAGAGCTTCTCGATGACGCCGGGCTGGCACTTGCCGGACTTGCACTTGGCCCCCAGCGTGCAGCCGCTGCCGTCGGCGCACTCGGCGCCGTCGGGCAGAGAGACCAGCGCGCACTGGAAGCTGTCGGGCGTCTTGGAGACACAGACCGCCTTCTCGCAGGCGGCGGCGGGCGTCTTGCAGGAGGCCGGCTGACCGGCCACGCAGTTGCCCGCCTTGCAGGTGTCGTTGACCGTGCAGCCGTTGAAGTCGGCGTTGCAGACCTTGCCGTCGGGCTGCTGGCTGAAGCTGCACTTGCCCGTCTTCAGGTCACAGACGTCCTTGGTGCAGTCGTTGTTATCGCTGCAGGGCGCGATGGTGTGCACGCAGCCCGACTTGGGGTCGCAGCTGTCTTTGGTGCAGGCGTTGTCGTCGTCGCAGTTGATGCCCTTGCCCTGGCAGACGCCGCCCTTGCAGACGTCCTCGTCGGTGCAGACCTGGTCGTCATTGCACTTGACGCCGTTGTTGGTGGGCACGGTCATGCAGGTGCCAGTGGCCGGGTTGCAGGACTCTTTCAGGCAAGGCGAGCCGGTGAACTTGATGCACAGGACCTTGGTGCTCTCGTTGATCTTGCACTTGGGTTTGTCACCGGTCTTGTCGCAGTACAGGACGCCATTGCAGGCGTTGCCATCCTCGAACTTGGCGCAATCTGCGGTGTTCTGGCACTCGCAGGTGCTGGGGCCGGACTTGCACAGGCCGCTGTTGCAGAGGTCGCCGGCGGTGCAGGGGTTGGCGTCGCTGCACTTGGTGCCGTCGGGCATGGGCGTGAGCCAGCACTTGCCCAGCTTGGGCTGGCAGATGGACTGCACGCAGTCGGTGTTGTCGGACACCGGGCAGATGACCTTCTCCTTGATGTTGGACTTGCAGATCGACGGGTCGGCGTCGGTATCGCAGATCGGCAGGCCGTTGCAGAGGTCGCCATCATCGGGGCAGTCGGCGTCCACCTTGCAGTAGCAGACGAAGGTGCCGGGCACGCATTTGCCGATCTTGCAGTGGTCGCCGCTGGTGCAGGGGTCGCCATCATCACAGCTCTCGGCGGGGCCCTTGGCCGGGTTGGCGCTCTGCTCCCAGTGACACTGCAGGCCGTTGGCATCGCAGACCTCCTCGGCGTCCTCCACCGGCACCGGCTGGCAGCTGCCTGCCTTGGGTTCGCACGCGTTCTTCTTGCACTCGGTGTCGTTGACCGTCGGGCACTGGATGACGGAGTTCAGGTCGATCTCGCAGACCTGCTTGGTGGTGTTGCAGTACAGGATGCCGTTGCAGAGGTTGCCATCCTCCTTGGCGGCGCAGTCCTTGTCGGCGGTGCAGGTGCAGGTGTTCTTGCCCGCCTTGCAGGTGCCGGACAGGCAGATGTCGTCCTCGGTGCACTTGGCGCCATCATCGCAGGCGGTGCCGTTGGCCACCGGCGACATGGCGCACAGGCCCGTGGTCGGCACGCAGGCGTTCTTGACGCACTCCGAATCGTTCACGGTCGGGCAGGCCACCAGGCTGCCGGCGGCCAGCTTGCAGGTGTTGGTGTCGCCGTCGCAGACCGGCACGCCGTTGCAGAGATTGCCATCGTCGGCGCAGTGGCTGGCTTTGGTGCATGGCAGCCCGATGATGCCGCCGTGGCACTTGCCCGAGGCGCAGATGTCACCGGGGGTCTTGGGGTCGCCATCGTCACAGGGCGTACCGTCGGGAACGGTCTCGTCGAGGCACTTGCCCGTGTCGGGCGCGCAGGTAGCGACCTTGCAGTCGGTGTCGTCAGCGTCTTTGCACTCGACTACGGTGGCCGGCTCCACGTCACAGACGTAGGGGAAGGTCACCTTGTTGCAATTCAGCGTGCCGTTGCAGGCGTCGCCATCCTCGAACTTCTTGCAGTCCGCGTCGACCTCGCACTCGCAGAAGCTGGGGAAGCCATCGGCCGAGCACTTGCCATCCTTGCACTCGGACTTGGTGGTGCACAGGTTCCCGTCATCGCACGGGGTGCCATCGGCCAGATCGGTGCAGTCCAGGGCCAGGCCGCCACCGCCACCGCCGCCGCCGCCGCCGCCGCCGCCGCCACCGCCACCGCCACCGCCACCGCCGGTGCCAAGCTCGCCCAGACCGAGGCCATCGATGCCGCCGCCGCCACCGCCACCGCCCTTGCCATCTGCCAGGGCGCCGCCGTCGCCCGAACCGTCCACAACAGCGACCGCGCCATCGGCGGGCGTCTCTGCGGGCGGCGGGTCGCTGCAAGCCAGGGCCAGAAGGCCAATTGCAGCGGTCGCCAATAGGTGGTGAAGACGCATCATGAGCCCCCGATGTGCATGAACGAGCGTGCACGATAGCGGACGCTGGGGGCCACCGACAACCGTTCATTGGCACCGCGTCCCATCGGTGGGTGCCGGAAACACCATTGCGCCGAGGATCCTCCAATGGCAGGGTCATCGCCGCTGACTCCTACGAAGGAACGGAGGGCTGCCCCTTTTGCGAGCCGATCTGCACGAGACCTGGTTGCGCCAGTTGACCTGGCAGTGGCACCGCGCCAACGACGACAAGCTCGACGGGCAGCTGCGGCCGCCGGTGCTGACCATCGACGCCGGTGACGGTCCTCGCCTGGGCCACTGGGAACCGCAAGGACGCATCATCGGCATCGCCGAGCGACACATCTGGGATCATCCATGGGACGAGGTCGTCGCCACCCTGCATCACGAGATGGCCCACCAGGTGGTCGACGAGATGTTCGGCGGCGGCGGTCGTCCGCACGGCGAGCGCTTCCAGCACGCATGCCGGATGTTGGGCATCGAAGCCGGCGCCAGCGGCCAGCCCGAGCGGGTCGATCTCACCGAAGCCGACCGGGTGCTGAGCAAGGTGCGCAAGCTGCTCGCCCTGGCCGGCAGCGGCAACGAACACGAAGCCGCTTCGGCCATGGCCGCCGCCAACACCCTGCTGCTGCGCTACAACCTCGAGTTGCCTTCGGTCGGCGGGCGGCCCGACTTTCACAGCCGCCGCGTCGGCAACAGCAGCGCCAAGCTCTCGCTGCGCAAGAAGTTGGTGGCGGCGCTGCTGGCCGAGTTCTTCTTCGTGGAGTGCATCTGGGTGCATACCTTCAGCGCCCGCAGGGGCCGCGAAGAGCGGGTGCTGGAGATTCTGGGCACCTCCGCCAACCTGGACATGGCTGAATATGTACACGAATTCCTACACACCGCCGTCGATCGCCTGTGGCGCGTCCACAAGAAACAGGTCGCCGACGGCAGCCGCAGCCGCAAGCGCGAATTCGCCGCCGGCGTGCTCACCGGCCTGCGCGACCGGCTGCGCGCGGAGCGCCGCCAGAACGAGGCCCGTGGCCTGATCTGGGTGGGCGACGCCGACCTGCAGGGCTTTCTGAATGAGCGACATCCACGCATCGGCAAGTTGGCCGGTGCCGGCGTGCGGCGCAGCGCTGCTCACGACGCTGGCCGGCAGGAGGGCCAGGCGCTGACCATTCACCGACCCGTGCGCGGCGATGGCGGCAATCCCGGCGCGCGCCTGTTGCCCGGCCCCGGCGGTGGCAGCCGATGACTGCGACAGGCGACCCGATCGCGACCTCCCTGGCGAGCGCTCCCTGGCCGCATTTCAAGCGGATGCTGGCCAGCACACGTCTGCCCGCCGCACTGCTGGACCTGGACGCGGTGGATCACAACCTGGCGACCCTGCTGGCGGCGACGCCCGCCGACGGGCCGCGACTGCGGCTCGCGGGCAAGTCGCTGCGCTGTCCGGCGATTCTGCGCTACCTGGTCGACAAGGGCGGCGGTCGTGTGGCGGGGGTCATGACCTTCGCCGCCGGCGAGATGGCGCTGCTCGCCGACCAGGGCCTGGATGACTTTCTGGCCGGCTATCCGTTGGCGCGCGCCGTAGACGCCGCCCCGCTGGCCCATCTCGCCTCCGCCGGGCGCGTGGTCACCGCCATGGTGGACGATCCACAACATCTCGACATCCTGGCGACGGCGGCCGAAGAACGGGGCGCGGTGCTGCCGGTCTGCCTGGATGTAGACGCCTCGCTGCGCGGCCCGGCCGGCCTGCACATCGGGGTCCGTCGCAGCCCCCTGCGGGACGTCGACGCGGTGCTGGCATTGGCCGCCCGAATCGCCGAAATGCCGTCGTTACGCCTGCGCGGCATCATGGCCTACGAGGCCCAGGTCGCCGGCCTGGCAGACGACGCTCCGGGGCCCTGGTGGACGCTGCCGGTGCGGGTCATCACGCGCTGGATCCGCCGCCTGATCAAGCGACGTTCAGTGCGCCTGGCGGCCGCCCGTCGAGGGGCCGTGCTGCATGCCCTGCGCGAGGCCGGCCACGAAGTCGACCTGGTCAACGGCGGCGGCACAGGCAGCGTGCGCTCCACTTCGGTCGACCCGAGCGTGACCGAGGTGACGATCGGTTCGGGCCTGTACTGCCCTGCCCTCTTCGACCACTACGATGACCTGGACCTGCGACCGGCCCTCTTCTTCGCTCTGCCCGTGGTGCGCCGCTCGGACGCCGACCACGTGACCTGCATGGGCGGTGGCTACCTGGCATCCGGTCCGCCCGCCGCGGATCGCCAGCCGGTGGTGCATGCGCCGACCAGCCTGAGCGCCCTGCCCTGGGAGGGTTGGGGCGAGGTGCAGACGCCGATGAAGGTAGCCGCGGGCGCAACCCCGCCCGAGATCGGAGACCCCATCATCGTGCGGCCGGCGAAGTCCGGCGAGCCGCTGGAGCGCTTCGCCGAGTTGTTGGTGGTGCGTGGCGGAGTCATCGTCGATCGCGTGCCGACCTATCGCGGTCTGGGCGCGGCGTTCACCTGACGCGGGACCGGACCAGCTACTCGCCGACCACCCCCGGCGCCGGCGGCACGAACAGTTCTTCGAGGCCGGCGCGGTTGGATTGGCTGCCATGAATCCAGGAATCGGTGAGGTCGAATTCCGCGCCGCCCTGCGTGGCCATGCCGAATGCGCCTCCGCTCAGGGCGCATTTGCTCACCGATAGATTCTTGCCCCCGTCCAACAGCAGTGCCGCCCGTAGCTGTCCGTGAACCAGGGTGCGCTGGAGGGTGAGCTTCTTGGCGTCCTTGGCGAGGACGCCATCGGCGAGCTCCACGTATTGCCCCGCCTTGAGCGTGCCGTCGGGGCCGGTGCCCTGGAACTCACTCGCCTTGGTGTCAACGATTACGCTGCCGCGGATATCCAACGCTGAGTTGTGTACGGCGGCCCCTGCAGTGTGGCTGCCGACCACCCGACACGATCGAATGTGCGCCTTGGTGACGCCGGCGGCCGCCCCAAGGCCGATCCCGTAGATGCCATTCTCGGGCTCGGCGAGCGTGTTTTCCACAGCGCAACCGACAGCGCGCAAGGTCGCTCCGGCACCGGACGCCTGTATGCCCAGCCATCGGTTGCTGCGCAGCCTGAGGCCCTGCACCTGCAAACTTCCCGCGCGGAACACCGCAACGCCGACCCCATAGGGCCGGTACTTCTTCCCCGTGTTCATGTCGATGAACAGGCTACGCGGCAAGGTGCCATCGATCAGGACGCCGGCGACCGCAACCCGGGTGTCTTTGTCGAACGACAGCAAACCGGCGTCCCGATTGCCGCTCAGTCGGCCAGCGACCAGGCGGACCGAGGCGCCCTTGGACGCCGACAAGCCCGACCCGGCGGCGTTGTCAAACTGTCGCGGAAGGGTGCCGTCGATCTGCCAATCGCGGCCGATGACCTCGGTGTGCACGAACGCGGCGAGCAGGCCACTGGCACGATTGGCGTGTAGCCGGATCCGTTCCATGGTCAGGCGCGCCCCATTGGAGACTTCTACGCCGTGGCCGGCGTGGCCGGCGTGGGCGGCGTGGCCGCCGTGGCCGGTGCTCTGGATCGGCAGGGTGTGGCCCACCAGCAGCTCGGTCGCCTGAACGCGCGTGCCAGAATGTTCCACATGGAGCCCTGCACTACGGTTGCCGTGCAGCCAGGCCCCTCGCAACTTGGCGTGTCCACCGTCGATGACCCTGACACCAAACCCGCCGAACTTCGTCACCTCGTCGGGCAGCGTCCCGCGCACCCACAAGCCGTTCACCTCGACCTCGGTGCCGGTGGCGGTGATGGCCAGTCCGGCGGCCCGATTGTGTTCGAGCAGGACGCCGGCGAGCGACGCCTTCGCACGCAATTCGACCAACAGCCCCTCTCCACGGCCGAGGTCAATCGGGCCACGGCGGGTGTGGTCGACGACCAATGCCCGCCCTTCCAACCATGAGCCGGTACCGATGACATTGACGCCGACCGACAGGTTGCCGTGGAAACGGCTGGACACCAGCGTCATGGAACCACCCTGTTCGACCCGGGCACCCTGCCCCGTCATGCCGCCCTTCACGGCGACGCGGGTGCCATCGACGAGCACATCGCGGGCGGTCAGCTTGCCGGCCGCTGCCACGATGCCGGCCATGCGACTGCCCGTCACGCGAACCCGTCGCAACTCCAATATGCCCGCGGCGTGGGCGAGCGCGCCGACGCCGAAGTACTGAGCGCCGTGTTCGGTGCCGGTGATGACCGAGTCCTCGATGTGGAGCCAGCCGGTGGCGCCCGCGGCCACCACGCCGACGGTGGTCGGCCGGTCGATGAAGATTCGACTGGCGAGCAACTTCAACTGGCCCAAGGAGGCGATCCCTCCGCCCGCGCCGCGGAGCGTGACGCCCTGCAAGCCCGCGGCGTTTTCAGACGGGTTGCCCTTCACTCGCACGATGGGATTGGCCGTGCCTTCGATTTGGACCATGGCCGCGCACCGCCCGCGCACCATGACCGGCTTGTAGATGACGATGGATTCTTTGTAGGTGCCTGCTGCCACGGCGATGGTCGAACCTGCCGAAGCGCTCGCCAGGGCGTTGGAAATCCGCCTCAGCGGCGCCGTGAGGCTGCCGTCGCCGCCTGGTTTGGCGGTCCCGTCGACGTAGAGCACCTTCGGGCCCGGGGTCACATCGCCATAGGGCGGCGGCCCACAGTCAGCCGGGTCCGGCTTGCAGGCGACCAGGGCACCCTCGGCGACCGGCTTGGATGGATCGGGCAGGAACCCCGGTGGGCATAGCCAGGTGGTGCCGATGTCCAGACAGGTCTTGGGCGCCTTTGGATCGGGCATCTGACCGGGCGGACAACCGACCTCATCGTCCGTGCAGAGGCGAATCCCGCCATCGTCTACGTCGCGGCAGAAGCGTGGCAACTCGGGCATGGTCACCGGTTCCGGCAATCCGGCGGGCGAGACCAGTGGTGACAACGGGGCGCTGTCGGTCAACGGCCCGACCGCGCCAAGCCGACCGGCGGGCACACAGGCGTCACCCTGACCACCCGGCCAGGATCCGGCCGGGCAACCGTCGCCTGCGGACAGTTCATCAGCGGTACAAGTCCGACCTTCGGGCAGGCAACCGAGGGTGGCCGAGCTGCAGGCCTCGCCATCGCCAGCCCGCCAATCCCAACACCAACGGGGCACACAATTCAGGGGCTGGCCAAAGACCACCGCGGCGCACTCGGGTGGCCCCACGGGCGCGCAGCGCGCTTCGTTGTAGACCAGAAAGTGGCCGATCGGACAACAACCGCCATCTGGCCGCTGACGATGCACAGGGCAGTCACCGGCGGCATCCTCTCCAGGGCTCGCCACACCGTCGGGCGCGCTTGCCGGGTCGCTGCAAGCGATAGTCGACGAGACCGTCAACAGCGCGACCACCAGCCCGAGGCAGAGGCGCTGTGCTGAGCCGTTGCGGGGAGGTTCCATCGGGTGCCGCTCGGTCTCGGGGGGCCAGACGGTTGTGTCCAGGTCGCCCGATACTCAAAGTAGCATTGCCAGCACGCTGCACTGGATCCCGCTCCAATAACCCAGAAATAACAGGCGCCAACACGCTCTTCCTCGCTCGAAACGCAGGCGACGGACATGGTGATGTACGAGAGCGGCAAAACCCTGGTGCGACCCATGCAATCCCTCCCTGGGGCAGCCGCGTCCCGTCTGGCGGCGCTCGCCATGCTTGCCCTCCTCATCGCCTGCGCGGATGGACCCGAGACCGCCGGTCCGACCGCAGCGGCCGACGGCGTCAGCTGTCCGTCCTGGAAGATCGCCACCGGCTCCTGCCAGACGCCCTACACCTGCGTGGCCGACAACCCCTGCAGCGCCGCCGCCCCCCGTTCTGGTTGCGGTTGCGGGGGTACCATCATCTCCGTGGCCGCCGGCTGCCCCAAGCAGGCCTACGGCTGGACCCATGACGGCCTGAAGTGGCTGGCGAACAAAGCGCCTGAGGGCGTATTGCCTTGCGATCCGGACCTGCCGGCGCCCGCTCACCTGGACGTGGTGGTGCAGTTGACCGGCATCCCTGGAGAGGACGGTCGCCCGGTCAGCGCCGCGGTCAAGGACGCCTGGCAATCGACCTACGGCAAGCCCGCCCAGGCAAAAAGCGCCGCGGGCAGCGCCACGTTGCTGGTTCCTGCCGGGTGGCGGACCGAGGTCGACATCGCCGAGCTCGAATTGAGGATCGCCGAGCTGCCCGCCACGGCGACCTGTGCCAACGGCGTCGACCTGGCCTGGACGGTCACGGCGAGCCATGACTTCGACCTGCGGGACTTCGAGATCGAGGTGGCTGTGGACGCGAATACCGGCGCCGTGGTGTGCAGATGAGCCCCCAGGTGAGCGTTCCAACGACACGAATGCGCTGAGTCAAGAACACAATATTGCGCCCCGATGCCCATCGGGCCAGTCTGTTCACCATGAGCGGACCCGCAGCCGCAGCCCATTCGCTTGATCTCTTTCAGATGACCGTCGGCCTCGCCGGAGGCCTGGCCCTGTTCCTCTATGGCATGGAGCGCATGGCCGGCGCCCTCAAGGTGGTCGCCGGCAACCGGATGCGGAGCCTGCTCGCCTCCTTGACCACCAATCGGTTCAGCGGCGTGCTCACCGGCGCTGGCGTCACCGCCGTGCTGCAGTCGTCATCTGTCACCACCGTGATGCTCGTGGGGTTCGTCTCGGCCGGCTTCATGTCCCTTTCGCAGGCCATCGGCGTGGTGCTCGGGGCGAACATCGGCACCACCATCACGGCCCAGATCATCGCCTTCAAGGTGACGAAATACTCGCTGATCCTGGTGGCGGTCGGGTTCGTGCCGGTCTTCGTCGCCCGCCGCCAGTCCACCCGGCAATATGGCTACCTGATCATGGGCCTGGGCCTGATCTTCTTCGGCATGTCGCTGATGAGCTCGGCCATGCGGCCGCTGCGCAGTCATGAAGGGTTCATCGCCCTGATGCGGGATATCGACTCGCCGGTCTTCGGTGTGCTGGTCGCCGCCGCCTTCACCGGCCTGGTCCAGTCTTCTTCGGCCACGACCGGCGTGGTCATCGCCATGGCCACACAGGGCCTGGTCAGCCTGGACAACGGCATCGCGCTGCTGCTGGGCGCCAACATCGGCACCTGCGTCACGGCAGGGCTGGCCGCCATCGGCAAACCGCGCGAGGCGGTACGGGTCTCGGTGGCCCACGTCGCGTTCAACCTGGCGGGCGCCATGATTGCGGTCTGGTTCATCCCGCAATTCGCCGAAGTGGTGCGCGATCTGTCGCCGGCCGCGGCGGGCGACCTCGGCGCCACCGAACGACTGGCCGCCGACGCGCCGCGCCAGATCGCCAACGCGCACACGCTCTTCAACATCGCCTTTACGATCATCTTCCTGCCTCTGGCTTCGCTGCTGGCGCGATTTTGCGAGTGGGTGGTGCCCGATCGCGGCCTGGGTTCCGAGGTGCTGACCAAGCACCTGCAACCAGACCTGGTCTCCGCGCCCGGACTGGCGCTCGCCGCCGCCCGGGCCGAGATCGGGCGCATGGGCAAGCGGGTCCACCTCATGGTCGAGGCCGCCATTCCGGCCGTGCTCAGCGGCAGCCACGATGACCTGGACGAGGTCTGCGAGATGGACGACGAGGTCGACGGGCTGTATGGCGAAATCGTCCTCTACCTGGGTGAGGTCAGCAAGCAGCAACTCGCCGACGATCAGACCCACGAGCTCGTCGCGCTGCTGGATGCTGCCAACGCCCTGGAAAATATCGGCGACGTGGTGGAGACCGATCTCGTCGCTTCAGGACTGTCGCGCATCGAGCGCGGTTTCGAGGTCAGCGAGGCCACCAGTTCGCTCATCACGGCCATTGGCGAGCGCCTGGCGCAATCGGTTCGCCTGTCCGTGGCCAGCGTCGCGGGCAATGACAAGGACATGGGCCGCCAGGTAGACGGTCCGCTGGACGAGGAGATCAGCCGCCAACTGGTCGAGGCCGCCCGACACGGTGCTCAGCGTCTGATCGCCGACGCGCCCCATCGACTGCCGGCATACGCCATGGAGTCGGACGTATTCGACCAGCTCGGCCGCATCGCCTATTTCGCCAAGCGGGCCGCGCGCACCGTCTCGCCCAAGCCGCCGTCCGGAGCCAGGCTGCCATCGGGCAGGTACAAGGCGGTTACTTGACGATCATGACCGGGCGGGGGGCCAGACGTACGATCTGCTCGGCCTTGGAGCCGATGAGCAGTCGCTTCAGCCCGGTGCGACCCTGGCTGCCCATGACGACCATGCGCGGTTGACGGTCTTGTACCACCTCGAGGATTCGACTGACCGGCAGGCCGGTGATCAGCAGCGTCTCGGCGCCTTCCAGCGCGGGATTGCGTGGATGATCGGCCCGCAGCTCTGCGACATGTCTGGCCATCATCTGCACCGCGGAATCGTGCAGACGGGTCAGCACCTTGTCCCGGCGCGTCGTGGCGTAGTAGCCCGGCGCATCGCCCGGGTCGTGTACGACGTGCAGCACCACGAGGCGGCTGCCGAGCGCCGCGCAGAGTTCGGCCGCCATGACCGTGGCACGCCGTGAGCTGTCGGCGAAATCGGTGGGCACGAGGATGATGTCTTCGAGGGCAGCGTTTGCGTCCGTCATGGTGCCTGAAGGGTACCACGCGCAAAGTCGGGGTACAGCGCGCACGAGGCGATCCACGTCACTCTTGAATGCCGTGTTCCCATTGCCGACCCATGTAGACCAGGCAGAAGAGCACGGCCACGGCCATCACCTCGAAACACCAGTCTGGGGCGAGCATGGTCACCATGAATGCGGGCCCGAAGATGAGACCTGAAGGCAGCAGCCGGCGGTCGACGCAAATGGCGAACATGCTGATGATGCCGCCGATGGTGAGCATCATGATGGCCATGGTCAGCGGCAACTCCATGCGAACATGCCATGCCAGTGGCCACAACAAACCGCAGGCGACGACCACGCACCAGAACAAGGCGATGAACGCCCGGTTGACATGATTGCTACGCAGGGCGTGGGCGTACCGCCAGTGGAAGAAGGCCACGTAGGCGCCCCAGACGAGCGAAAGGCCGATGAAGAGCGGATAGGCGACGATCGGTGACTGCGAGCGATTGAGCATCGCCACCACGACCCAGGCGAGCGCCCATACCACGCCCATAATCATCACAATGAGGCTGCGGTCACGGCTACCGACGCGCAGATCGATCTCCCGACCCGCCTCTCGCAGGGCTTGCTGTTCCCGCTCGATGCGCTCCAACTCGGACCGGGCCTCGGCGACCCGCCCAGTCAGCTCATCGCTCGCCTGGGGCATCTGTTGCAGCAACCGCTCAGCCTGCGAAACGTCACGGCAGGCCAGCTCATGGTTGATCATCTCCTCGAACAGTCGCTGCTGCCCGACCCTTGCCTCCGGGTTGTCGGGCCAGGACAGACGCGCCTGCTCGAGTCCGAATCGGCACTCGGTAAACAGATCGTAGAGCGCCGGGTCGCCCGGCTGCGCGACGTAGAGCGGATCGGCCAGCCGGTTGTGGATCTGCTCGACGCGCTCGAGCGAGGCACGAGCCAGCTCCCAGGAGGAGCGGTGCTGCAGGAATTCACTGATGGCATCTCGAAAGTCCGCCGCGCTCTGTTGGCGATTGCCGGGCTCGCGTTCAGTGGCCCTCAGGCTGATGTGCGCCAGGGCGGACGGCACATGTTCACCGTACTCGCAGGGCACGGATTCCCACGCCAGTTCCATGATTTCGTACAGAGACCCCGCCTCGTGTCGGTAGCGGCCGGTCAAGAGGTGGTGCAGACACGCGCCCAGTTGGTAGATATCGGTGCGGTGATCGATGGGCATGGCGTCCGGGGCGGCCATCTCGGGCGCCATGTAGCCCGGAGTGCCCTGGGGACTGCGAATGGTCGCAGCGGCCGGCAAATGGGTCGAGGAGGCGTCGTGGAGGGCGACCGCAAGGCCCCAATCCAGCAGGTAGACCTCGCCATGATTGCCGACGATGACGTTGTCGAGTTTGAGGTCCCGGTGCACCACGCCGCGCTCGTGGGCGTACTGGACGGCGTTGCACACCTGGATCAGCACTCTCAGATGCCACTCCAGGGCATCGGAGGTCTCGTAGGGCGTGCTCAAGCCGCCGTCGCGGCTCACCAGCTGACCCCAAACCGTACCCTCGACGCACTTCATGACCATCAGTGGTCGCCGGTTCTCGTCCATGCCCAACATGTAGACCGGCACCACGTTGGGATGCTCCAACGCGCCCAGCGCCCGGGCCTCGTTCCGCAAGGCGGCGTGGTCGACCGCCGGCGCTTCGTCGTGCAGCTGCTTGATGGCGACCTTGCGACTCAGGGATAGCTGAGTGCCCGCCCGCACGACGGCCATGCCCCCGGCGCCAATGGGCTCGGCAAGATCCACGTGGTCGGGACCGGGTTGAATACCCACCAGCGCCGGCAAGGGGTCGTCGACGCCCATCAACTCCCGATGGCGGGCCCGGGGACCCGGCACCACGATGGTGCCATCGTCGTCCAAGCAGAGGCTCTCCGGATCGATACCCAGGCGGGCCAGGGTGGCGGCTGGTCCTTGTTCATCGGGGGCGGTGGTAGCGGTCATGTTCGCTCCTGTGGAGCCAGGCGGTCATCGCCACTGGACTGCGCGGGGAGTTGATCAGGACGCGCCAGGGACACGCCGACAAAGGCCACAAGGCTCACCGCCAGGCCGGGGATGATCGGGTCCAGGCCCGCCACGGACACCAGGTCGTGTTCCACCAGCAGGACCGCAGCGCTACCCGCAACCAGAGAGGCCATGGCGCCCGCGGCGCTCGACCGTCGCCAGAAATGGCCCAACACGTAGGGGAAGAAGGCGCCGCCGGCGCGCAAGGTGAACGAGAACATCAAGATGGCGATCAGGTTGTCGGTACTGGTCAGCGCGATGATCAGCGCCAGCAATGCCACGCCGACCATGGCCAGCCGGGTCACGCGCAGGATGTGCTCGTCGCTGGCGTCACGCCGGAAGTACCGGGCATAGATGTCATTGGAGAAGATGGAGCCAGCCGCCAGCAGGTCGGAGTCGGCGCTGGACATGGTGGCCGAGATGAGCGCGGCGAAGACCACGCCGACCAGCCAGGCGGGCAGGACCGCGATAGCCAGCACTGGCAACACGTAACGCGTGCCGCGGGCCTCGATGAGGGAGGCATCCAGGACGCCCTGCTCCACCATGCTGAAGGCCAGGATGCCGAGCACGGCAGGCACCAGGGCGAAGAGCAGGTAGACCCCACCGGCCAGGAGCGAACCCCACATGGCCGCGCGCTCGTCGCGGGCGGCGAAGTATCGCTGCACAGCCTCCTGTCCGACCGAAAACGAGGCCACATACATGACTACCAGCGAGATGATGGTGCCCGTGCCCATGCCTTCGGTGAGGCTCATCTTCTGTTGCGGCACGTAGGACATGGCCTGCGCCCAGCCGCCGCTGGCCTCGATGGCAAATGGCACCGCGACCGCCAGGCCAATCACGATGAGGCACCACTGCACCACGTCGGTCAGGGTGACGCTCCACAAGCCGCCGAGCACCGAGTAGATGGTCACCACCACCGTCACCAACACCACGCAGACCGGGTAACTCAGGCCCAGCATCACCGACAGGATCACCGACGAGGCGATGATTTGAATGGCGCTCAAACCCACGAGCGGCAGGATCATGATGATCGCCGTCAGCAGGGCCGAGGGCGGGCCGTAGCGTCGATGAAAGTACTCCGGCACCGTCTTGACCATCGACCGCCGCAGCCGCGGCGCGATGAACGCCAGCACAACGAAGGTGATGGTCATGGTGATGACGTACCAGGACGCCGACATGCCCCAGGCGCCGTAGGCCTTCTCGGCCACCCCCATGGAGCTGCCGCCGCCCACCTCGGTCGCCGCCAGGGTGCCGGCGAGCATCACCGGGCCCAGGCGTCGGCCGGCCACCATGAAGTCCTCGTTGCTGCGAATGCGGCGGGACGCCAGCCAGCCGATGAAGAGCATCCCGGCCAGGTACAGGGCGACGATGGTGATGATGAGGGGCGAGGCCATGGGCCCCGACGTTGCCACGCGGGAGTGTCGGCGCCAACACCCGCGCCCCCTGGCGTCCTCCCCCGCCATCTGCTACCACGACCGGGGCGCACTGCTGCGGAGGACCACATGACCCGATTCACCGTCCCGATCGCTGTCGCACTCGCCCTCGCCACGGTCGGCTGCAAGCCCAAGGCGCCAGCTGCAGAGGCACCACCGACCGCCAAGGAGCTCGACGCGGCACCGCCGGAACGGGTCATGACCGCCATCCGCGCCCTGAAGACCTCCCTGGGCAAGCGGCTCAAGGCCGAACTCGAGGCCAAGGGGTCGGCCGCCGCGGTGGACATCTGCAAACTCGACGCGCCCACCCTCACCGCCGCCCAAAGCAAACAGGGCCTGCGCATCGGCCGCACCTCTCACAAGCTGCGCAACCCGGCCAACAAGGCGCCGCGCTGGGCCAGGGCGGCCGTGCAGGCGGCCGCGGGCAAGATGGTCTCGGAGGTCAAGAGACGGCGCCTGTTCAGCCTCGGTGACGGCCGGCAGGCCTACCTGGAAGCCATCGACACCGGCGCGCTCTGCCTGACCTGCCACGGCGCCACGGTGAACCTCGCCGGCCCCCTGCGCCAGCGACTCGCCACCGCGTACCCGCAAGACCAGGCCACTGGCTTTGAAGAGGGCGATGTGCGGGGATGGTTCTGGGTCGAATACGACGCCAGGCGAAAGCCTTGAGAGCGAGGCGACGAATCGAGAAAAACCCGTTACCCTGTGCCCTCGGTCGCCCAAAGAGCGGCCCCTTCCCCAGCCAACCGGAGAGTCATGGCCAGGAAACCCAACTACGCCTTTGAACGCCGCATGCGGGAGAAAGCCCGCGCCGCCAAAAAAGCGGCCCGCCTCGAAGCCAAGCGAGCGCGTAAGCGGGGGAATGTGGAAGAGGGTGCCGAGGACGCCGAGGACGGGGAGAGCGCAGCCGACGAAGGCAGCGCCTCGGCGTCTCCGGACGGCCAGCCAGTCAACTGACGCGACCGCGTGCTGCCCCGCCGATCGGCCCCGATACCGACCGCCGATCGGTCCCCGACGATCCCTGCAGCCAGCAACAGAATCGTCCACCATCACAGCCGCCCAGGCGGCACCGGGAGCATCACATGAATCGCACGCAGAACCGCTATCCGAGGGCCCCCGCCGCCGTACTCGGCGCCATCGTCGCCCTGGCCACCGTCGCCGCCATCTCCCTGCCAGGCACCGCCCATGCGGGCGAGAAGAACCGCTGGCTGGCCGCGGGCCTGAACTTCTTCGTGCCCGGCGCCGGCTACATCTACAACGGTGAAAAGCCGCTGTACGTCTCGGTGCCGCTGGTCGCAGGCGCCGTCGCGCTGACCTATGTCGAGCAGTTCCACGAGTTCCCCGGCGGCAAGAAGCTGCAGGATCACGACTCGACCGCCTTCTTCGCCCTCTTTGGCGCCGTCTTCCTGGTCAACACCGGGCTCGCCATCGACGCCTGGCAGGAGGCCGACGCGATCAACAACAAAGCCGGCAAGACAGCCAGCATGAACCTGCAGTTGAGGCCTACCGTCGGCCCGCGTGGGGAGCGGCTTGGCTTCGCGGTTCGCGGGTCGTTCTGACCCTGGCGCGCTATTTCGGTACGTTCGGCAGCGCTGTATCCGCAAGGGACTTCAAGAACCCGCGAATCTGCCGCTGGGGCGCTTCGGACTGAAAGACCACCTCGTGGCCATCCTCGATGCCGTCCTCGGCGTGTTGAACCACCACGGCCGTGATGGGCACGACGGCTCCGCCGGTACAGTTGTCGCCTTTGCAGGCGCCGAGATCGTGGAGGATGTTGGCCTGCACGGGCAGGTCCACGGTGCCGGCGCCGACCAGCGCCAGCAGGCTGGACAGGGGCGGAAACTCCTTGAGATCGGGATGTGCGGCATCCAGCGCCGGGCCGGCGAGGTCCAGTCCCAGCGACAGGCTCGTGGCGTTGGCGATGGTCGGCATGATGTAGGTGTCGACGATGCCCTGCAGCATCAGCACGTGACGTCCGGTGCCAGGCGCCGCATGCCGGGCCAGCTGTCGACCATACGCCGGCGGATCGGCCGGTTCACCGCCCCACTGCATCAGGTTGAGAAAGGGATCGTGGCGATGCAGCGCCAGGCCCTTTTTGGGATAACCCAGCATCGCCTCGGCCAGGGGGCGCACCTTGAGCGGGCTCTGCTTGAAGAGGATGTTCTCGACCCAGCTGCCGCCTGCGCCGCTGAGGATGGTCGCCTTGTAGGCGGGCTGCACGGCCAGGGCCAGCGGCGCGATGGTGGCGCCCATGGAGTGCCCCATCAGCGCCAATTGGGCGATGTCAAAGCGGCCCTTGCCACCACCGGGCACCGTCGCTCCGGGACACGCCGAGACGTCCAGCCGCAGGGCCGCCAGCATGTCGGGCAGCAGACTCAACTCGGCGGCGGACTGGCGCAGGTTGTCGCGCATGGCCGCCGGGTTGAGGATGTTGAAGATGAGGAACTGTTCGTCGCCCCCGGTGGGGTTGCGCATGCCGCCCAGGGGGCCGTCCAGGCTGGCGCCGGCCCAGCCCACCTGGGCGAAATGCATGGCCGGGCCCTGTCCGGGCGTGATGGTGTTGCCCTTGGCGTCGCGCGGGCCGCGATCGATGAGCGGCCGGTCGCCGCCGCCGCCGGTGCGGATGAAGACCGTCATGGGCCAGCCGGCTTTGGGCATCGCTGTGCGAGGCACCGTGACGAAGAGGCGCGCGGCCTCGTGGCGTGACAGCAGGGCGCGGCCCTTGTCGTCAAAGCGCAGGTCGCCGCCGCCGCCGTTGTAGGGCGGCTCGCCGTGCTGGTAGACGGGCATCTTGTATCGGGTCTCGTAGACGCAGTAGCCGTCAAAGACCTCCCGTGCGACCACCTCGGTCACCGGCGTCGGCAAGGGCAACGCCGCCATGTGCTCGACCACGGCCTTCAGCCCTGTGCCGGGGTGCCAGGTGGTGTAGACCGCCACGCCAGCCACGCGTTCGACGTCGACGCCCAGCTTCTTCAGGCGCGCCACGGCCGCAATCCAGGGGGCGGCTCGGTCGCTGTTCAGGCCCGCCGGCACCCGACCGTCGAGCAGGTCGGCCATGGCCTGTGAACGCACCAGGGGATTGCCATCCAGGTCCACAACGCCGTCCATCACCACAGCGGCGTGGCGGTGGCCGGGCCGAAGCGGCACGCCTTGCAGCGGCAATACACCGAGCATATTCGTGGTGCTGAAGGGTCCTGCATCGGCATGGAAGGCCACGTGCACGGGATAGCGCAGACCGGCCTCGGCGCCCTGCGTGTCCAGGTCGACCAGGAAGACGGACGCATCCGCCGCCTGCGATCCCTTCAAGTCCGGCAGGCTCGTCGGCTGAATCGCGGCGGTCAGGGGCAGGTGGATGGCCGAGGTGGTGCCGAAGCCGTCCGCGATGCCGTCCAGCAGCGCCAGCGTGTCGGTGACGATGGGCACCTCGTCCGGATTGGCAAATCCCGACAGATCCACCCGTCCATCGGCCTTCAGGCGATGGTCCCCGGGAAGCGGCGTCGCCCAGAAGTCGGCAGCAGCAAAGTCCAGGGCGACCGTCGTGCCCTGCCCGGCCTCGTGCGTCGGCGGCTCAGGCTCCTCGGAGGGGCCGCATCCAACTGCGAGTGCCAGGCAGCCCAGGACCACGGCCACGGCGCGCGGGACGCGCAGGCGCCGACGACGAGACATGCTCAACTCCTGCCCGGGCGCTTGCGGCTGCGGCGACGTTTGCGGCGCTTCTTCTTGCCCGCTGCGGCAGCCTTGTTGGCGGTCGCGCTCTTGCCCTTGCCGGGCTTGGCGGCCGTCTTGGACTCCGCCCTTGCCGCGGCTTCCCGACGCCGTTTTTCGGCCGCGATGGCCTCGCGCTGCCGGACCTCCCAGCTCTTTTCGGCGGCGCGCCGACCGGCGGCCTTGAGCGCCAACGCACGCTTTTTTGCGGCCGCGGCCAGGCGCTTGGAACGGGCCAACAGGCGTCGCTCACGAGCGGTCTTGGGCCCCTTGGACTGCAGCTTGTCGACCTGCTCCTGAAACACGGCCTGGCGCTCGTTCTGCAGACGCAGCTTGCGCGCCTCCCGGTCTTCTCGAGCCTGCCGCAGGCGTTTTTCGCGCTCGACGATACGCAGCCGCATCTTTTCCCGGCGCTCGGCGGCCTCCTGCTGCAGGACCTCCTCGTCGACCTCGGCGGCGCGCCGCCCAAGGTCGGCCTTGTTGAGCTTGCGCGGCGGGATGGGCAGGTTGAAACGCCGCGCCAATTTACCCGCCGGCCAGCCGGTGAAACGGGGCACGGTGTTCATCTCGCGGTCGTACTGATCCTGAGTGATGACGCCAAAGTAGTGCATCCGCGTCATGATCTCGAGCAGCCGCTTCTGGTACCACGGCCCATAGCGTCGAGCGCGAAAATGGCCATCGGCACAGGCCGGGCACGGCTTGATGGAACCCAGCCAGGCGGCCTCCAGGGGCGTGACCCGACCGGGCGACTTGTCGAAATAGTGCTTCGCGCCGCGGGTGACACCGTATTGTCTGGGACCGAACTCCACCGCGTTGGCGTAGATCTCCAGGATGCGCGACTTGGCCAGGGTGCGCTCCATCTGCCAGACGATGAGCAGCTCCTCGAGCTTGCGGCCGAGATACTTGGAGCGCGTCATGTAGAGGTTCTTGACCAGCTGCTGGGTCAGCGTCGAGCCGCCATAGACGAAGCGCCCATAGTGCAGGTCCAGGCGGATGGCGCGGTTGAGCAGGAAGGGGTTCAGGCCACGGTGGGAGAAGAACGAGCCGTCCTCGGTGGTGGTCATCGAGTAGGGCAGCCAGCGGGGCATGTGGGCCAGGGGCGTCCAGGAACCGGACTTGGGACCGATGCGCACTTTGTCCAGCAGGAAGCCATCCTCGTTAACCTTGCGCGAGAACGGCTCGGCGAGCCCGGCCACATCGACGCTGCCAAAATCGTCGACCTGGCAGTGCTCATCCTTCAGTTCGAGGTCGAGCTCCGAGAAGTAGGGGTGCAGAACGTCCAGGTGCAGATCCACCCACCACGAGATGGGGCCGCGCGCGTTGATGCGCCCGATGGTGGGCAGCAGGCTGGCCGGGATCGAAGCCGCCACCCGGCCGCAGTCCTGCTTTGGCAGCTCCAGGCGCAGGTCCACGTAGGGCTCCACGGCGAGCTTGCCCGCGGTCACACGACCCCGCATGACCGCCTGGCCCAGTCGCACCTCGGGCACATCCAGGCGAACGGTGCCGCGTCGCCCTGCGCCCACACGCAACGCGAAGGTGCTATCGACCACGAAGTCGGTGTGGGGCACGGGCGAGAAGCGTCGCCAGTCCAGCCCGACGTCGCGCGACCGAAAGGTGCCCTCAATCTGCAAGGGCTGCGGTCCGGTGCCGGCGTGAATCCGCAGACTCAGGTGCATCGAAGGGCGTGGGCCGATGCCCAGGTGCGGCCAGAATGCCCGCCCGATGCGGGCCAGCTCACGTCCCTGCAGGTCGAGCCGGATGGGCCCGACCGCCAACGCTTCGGTGACATCACCGCGCAGTCGCCAGCGACCGAGCCTGGCCTGACCCGCTTCCAGTCGACCCTCGACCTGCAAGGAGGCGCTGCCATCATCGGCCCGCAGCCAGGACGCATCGAGGCCCGTGGTGGCCAGCCTTCCGGTCTTGCCGCGAACCTCGGCGCTGCCCTCGCGGATGCGCACCTGGGGCGCGCGGACCAGACCAGGGCCATCCAGTCCGGCAATCGACGCTGCCACGCCCAACAACGAGGCCTTGAGCTTGCGCAGCGGGCCCGCGAATCGCGCGGTATAGGCGCCACCGACGCGGGTCTTTTCCAGTCGCGCCTTGCGGCGGGCCCGCTTTTCGAGCCGGGCGGCCCGACGCTCTCCCTTGGTCTGCTTCTTGCGAATGGCCCGTCGTTCGGCCACTGAAACTGTGCCCGGTCGCTGCCAGCCGGGCTGCAACCTGGCGTCTGCTTCCGGAACCGAGGCCAGGGGCCGCTTCGCCTCGACGCTCAAGCGGTCGGCCAATGCTGCCAGCGAGGCCAGCGGGCTGCCGGCAGGCTGTCTTCCGGCCCGCAACAACAAGCCCGGCCGCGTGATCTCGACCACGGCATCGCCAGGATCCAGTGTGCCGGTTGTTGGTTGAGGCATGACCACGCGCAGCTCTTCGGCGACGCCACGGCCCAATCCCGCCGGCAGCAAAGCGATGAACTCCCTGGCCTCGATCTCCAGGCGATGCCCCGTCGGATCGGTGCGCCGCCGACCGGTGATGGAGGCCACCTCGAGACGACCGCCGGCGAGGCCTTCAATGCCCAGATGGGTGGTCACGGCCCGACCAACGGCACCGTCGAGCAGCCCGGCATCGAGCTCCACGGCGACGCCATCGATGCGCACACCACCAGCCTTGCCCTCGGCCAGTCCGACGCGCGCGACGCGCACCTGCTTGTGGCCGTCCTTCTCCACGGCGATGCCGGCCAGGTGGGGACCGTGTTTCGAGCTCCATCCCACGCCATTGACGATCGCCTCGGCGCCGGCGAACGCACCCGGCAGGGGCACCCGCAGCGCCGGCGTGAAGGTGCCGGTCAGCCACATCGAGCCCTCGTCATCCACCTGTCCTCGACCGCGCAAGGTGGCGTGGGCCGGCGACTCCAGCCGAGCGCTCAGCTTGCCGCCCCGCTCCCGAACGAGGTCCACGTGCAGGTCGGCCAGCAAAAGGCCGCCGGTCAGCAGCCCGCCGCCGCGTCCCGTGGGTTCGATGCGCAGCACGCCACCGACGATGCCCATGGCGTCCGGACCGCGCCAGCCGGCCCGGGAGACCCGCTGCGAATCCCCGTCGCTCGCCGGCGACCCCAGACGTCGGCGCAACGCCGCCAGCCAGCGACGGACCTCGACGGGCCGCCCGTCCACCAGCCGCAACTCCACAGCCGGTCGCACCAGGCGCAACTCGGCCGGCATCCGGCGGCCGCCCAGCAGGTCCAGGACTCGCCATTTCGCCTGCACGCCCCCCACCCAGAGCGCTTTGCTGCCATCGGGGCGGCGCGCCTGCAGTCGGGTGATCTCCACCTGGCCCAGGGGCGAGATGTGCACCTCATCCAGCGTCAATTCCAGGCCCGCATCAGCGGCCAGGGCGGCGATCTCGGTCTCGACCCGATCCTCGAGCTGGCCCAGCGCGATCCAACCGGCCAGGCTGCAGCCAAGAAGCAACGCCAGGGCCAGGGCCAGCTTGGGCCGAGCGCCGCCCGAATTGCGACCCGATGGCGAGGTGTCCTGCTCGGCTGACATGGGGCGCTTCCGGAGGCTGCACTCAGCGGGCGGTTGCAGCGCCGTCCGCTGATTCACCGTCCGATGACGCCGCCGCGTGACGGCCGGAGGCATAGTAGCGCCAGATCCACCAGGCCGCCATTGCACACAACATGTGCCACGCGGCATGACCCTGGATGAGGCTATGCGGGTCGCAGAGGATGTGCTTGAGGTCGAGCCACCAGATGCCGAAGGCCAGCGCCAGGGCGGCCACCGCGGCCTGGATCCAGCGTTTCTCCAGGCCGCCAGCGCCGGCCCGTCGGGCGATGAACTCGCTCAACAAGGTCACCACCACCAGACCCGCAAAGACCGGCCGACGCCACAGGGGCAGGACCACCAGGCCGACGCCGAGCAAGCCGTTGACGACCAGCCACGACGGCAGGAAGGCCGCACGCTTCAGATGACCGGCCCGTAGCAGGTTGTACAGGATCAGCCAGGTGGGCAGCAGGTACATACCCAGCACGTCGATCCACTGCCCGGCGAAGGTCAACGAGGCGTGATACCACCAGCTACCGATGCCGATAACCAGGGCCGTGAAGCCGTACAGGCCGCGCACCAGCCAGTCGTCGCGCATGGGCACATGGGGCCGCCCGGCGACGGCCGGATAGCCGCGCATGGCGAGCAGACCGACCAGGACGAAGGCCATGTTGGACCAGCTGTTGGACGGCTGGCGCACCCAGCCATCGCGCAACGCCTCGCAGAAGCACTCCACGGGCATGCAGTTGGCCGGCCGCCAGGTGGCCCAATCGACGTCGATGCCGGTCAGCGTATACAGGCACAGGGCAATGAGCCCCGTGCCCCAGTAGGGCCACGCTCGCAACAACACCGGGGCCTCCCGCTATGCGTTCAGGGGGTGACTGACGGCGGCGCGGCGACGTGCATGGTGCTGTCGCCGTCGGCGCTGTCGATGCCGCCGCTGAACTCCTGTGCGTCCTTGTCATCCGGGTCATCGGTGACCCGGCCTCTGGTTTCACCATGGTCGGTGGCGTCCGGCTTGATGTACTCGTCCTGGCAGCCGTTGTCGATGATGCGCAGCACTGGAGCCGTAGCTGAGCGCCGGCGGTTGGAGAACCGGACAGCGCCACTGTGCAGGAGCACCAGCGCTCGCCCGTCGCCTTGTTTTTGTGGCTGGGCAGCGACTTCACGGTGCGCTTCAACATCTTCGAGCAGCATTTGGCCTGCCTGAGCATGGCGCTCAAGGGGCAGTTGAGCCAGCCGCCGGCCAGTCCTCTCTCTTCGGCAAGTCCGGCGCCGCGATGCCCACATGGGCGAGGCCAACCTTGCGCACATCAGCGCTGACCTGCTCACCGTCGGCGCCCTGCCAGGCCATGGCGGCATAGATCGTGATCGGGGTCGCTACACCGGCCAGGTCCAGCGCCCCCTGCCACTGCCCGCCTGGCTCCAGGTCGAGCTGCAGCGCCTCGCTGGCGGCGATCTGACCGCCGGCGGCGACCGCCATCACCGCCAGCAGCGCCTGGGTCTTGACCGCGCGGTCGTTGATGGCCAGCAGCGGCACCTTCAGCGTGCCGTCCTTGGCCGGCGCCAACTGCCATCGGTCGATGAAGGGGATCACCTGGGCAAACCCCCACTTCATCTGTTTCTGCCAGCGCGGCTCCAGCTTCAGATTCTTGACGTCCAGGAAGTTGTCGCTGGTCTCGCCGTCGGCTCGCGAGTAGCCCAGAAAGACGAAGTGCTTGATGGCGTCGTAGCCCCGCTTGGCCCGCCACATGCGTGTCATGCCGCCGACGAGGTAGGCGTGGGCCTCCCACAGCACCGCTGGAGCATGCGGCCCGGTACCCAACAAGGCCTCAAAGACGGGCTTGGACATGGTCGTCCATGTGCCATCGCGATTCACCCACAGCCAGCCGTACTCATTGAGGATGTATGGGTGTGTGGGCGCCTTGTGGGTGGCGAAGTTGAGCACCGGGATCTTGCCCTGGGGCGCCTTGCCGTCGTTGTCCTCCAGGTTGGCCAGCGAGTTGGCCATGATGTGCATGAACTTGTAGGGATGATCCTCGATGGGATCGTCCGGGCCCTGAGGCGGGTTGAAGCCGCCGTTCTCCCACTGCCGCGTGGGATCCAGGCTGCGCACATTGTTGATGACCTTGCCCGGCAGCGGGCTCAGGGTCTCATTGCTGGCATCCCACCAGGCGATGGAGGGGTGATTCCACGCCTCGCGCAGCCAGGCGGTGAACTCCGCGGTCATGGCCTCCTCTGACCACTTCTGGTGCTGGTTGGAGAGCACGGTCCACATCATGAACTCGTCGGCCAGCAACACGCCGACCTCATCGGCCACGTCGTACCAGAGCTCCGGCGCCCGGCCGACGCAGATGCGGTAGGTGTTCCAACCCAGCGACTTGCCGAGCTTGAAGAAGTCGATGACCCACTGCCGATCCCAGAGGAACTCACCGGCGCTTTGATCCTCAAAGTAGCGATGCAGGGTGACGTTGGTGCCCAGCAGGGGGAGCCTGGCGCCGTTGAGGTAGAAGCCCCGCTTGGCGCGGTCTTCGGAGCTCTTCCAGCGAACGGTGCGAAAGCCGAAGCGGCCGGAGCGGCGGTCCAGCATGGCACCGTCCTTCGCCCGGAGCACGTCCACCTGCAGGGCGTAGAGGTTCGGTGCCTCGGGCGTCCACGGCATGGCTGCGGGCATGGTGAACTCGAGCGGCAGCGACTTGACAGCGCCCGCGCTCAGGCTGGCGGAGGCGTTCGCCTTGGGGGCGGACTGGGCGCCCGACTCGGCGACAGGCCACGCCCGCACCTCAACGCGGACCTCTCGGCCGTCGGCGTGTTGATTGTACAGCTCCACCTGAACGCGGACCTCGCCGGTCTCGGGCAGCGCCACCACCTTGAAGACGTTGATCTGTGGCGAGTGGTGTTGACGAAGTGAGACCGTGCCGTAGATGCCGGGGATCCAGCGATCCTTCTCCAGATCCTGGTGGGTCGGTTGGCTCGTAGCCACGGCTCGAGGATCGCCGCCGACACGGATCAGCAGCTCGTTGGCGCCCTTCTTCAAGGCGTCGCCAGCGGCCCATTGGTGGGCCGTGAACGCCCCTGGACCGCTGCCGATGGCCTGACCATTCAACCAGGCCTTGACCCCGTACTTCACCCGGCCCACGCGCAGGCTCGAACGATGATAGTCCGTCTCGGCCACGTCAAAGGTCGTGCGATACCAGAACGCGCGCAGCTTCTCCCCGGACGCTGCCGCCGGCCACGCCTCGCCCACGTGCTCGAAAGCGGGCGTGGCCAGGGTCACGAGACCGGGTACCGGCACCTTGCGGTCGAAGGTCGTCGGCGGGGTGTCGGTCAGCGATCCGTCGGCCAACTCCCATGTGCCGTCGAGGGACCAGGCGGCGGGTGCCCGCAGGTCGGCCAGGTCGGCCTCCTCATCGCCGCAGGCGGTGGCGCACAGGCAGACTGCTATCAGCAACGCGACCGGGAGGGTAGAAAAGGAATGCGTGTACATGGACCAGGTTGCCGAAGGCAGGCCAGCGCGGCGGCAGACGCTTCGCGGTTTTCCTGGCTGTCACTCAGCCACAGGTTCAGATCCTTCGTGTACCACGGCGTCTGGTGGACTGCCACGGCATATCCGCCAAGCAGGAGTTACCTCACCCCGTGCCTGCCGAACGCCTTCGGCAGATCCGCGAAGTCTGGGAAGAGGTCCATGTTCACCTCGCAGCGCCAGCCATTCCCTGGCCATCTCTGTGACGGCTGCCAGGCGTTCGGCTGCGGTCGCCGCACGCCAGACCGCCAGGTCGGCTTCGTCGGCAACCTCGAGTGAACTGGCGACCGTACCAGGACTGTCGTTCGAGGCGCGGCGTTGGTGCACGGCGACCGTTGACGGCCTCCACGCGGGGCGAGAGGTTCCCTGCCCACGCTCGAGGCCGAGGAGCGCTACCGATGGCAGCGCGCACCGGGAGCAAGGTCCTCCCGATCTTCGTGCTCGTTGTGCTCAATGGGACGCTCTCACCGGCGCCAGCAGCCCACTCGTGCCGCCCCGAAAGGCCTGTCACGGGTTTTCGCGGACCACGGGCCTGAGCACCAGGCTCTGGACAACGCGGACTCGACGTCAATTGACTATAGTTATAACTATAGTTAGATTGACCGTGGAGGTGCGACCATGGAGACGGTCTCAAAGAGCCACCTGAAAGCCCACATGCTGGCCATATTTCGTCGTCTGGAGGCGAGTGGGGAATCGCTTGTGGTCACCGACCGCGGCCAGCCGGTGCTCCGTATCGTGCCCGTGGTGGAATACGAGCGGGTCGAGGATCTGTTCGCTGACGTACGCGGGCGTTGCTCTCTGCCGCCTGACGCTGAACTCGAGGCGCCGGTAAGCGACGTCTGGGAGCAGCATCTGGGGGACACATGACCACCGTGCTGGATACCAACGCGTTGCTCAGGTGGACCCACGATGCAGCACGGTTGTCGCCAACCGCCGTAGAGATTCTGGGTGGCGCCGGCACCGACGAATTCCTGCTCTGCGCCATGAGCATCTGGGAGATCGCCTGGAAGCAGCGAATGGGCAAACTGGCCCTCGGCATGCCAGCAGCGGAGTACGCGGCCAGGGTCGAGCGCTTGCCCGTGCAGGTCGTGTCCGTCAACACGGATTTGTGGCTCCGCAACGTGGCGCTCGACTGGGGGCATCGCGATCCGGTCGACCGGACGATTGTCGCCCTGGCGCAACGGTCCAACGCCCGCCTGTTGACCTCGGACCGGGTCATCCGCGAATTCTATGAACTCGCGGTCTGGTGACCCAGAGGTGTTCCTGCGCGGCGTTGTGCTGGCATTCGCGGCGACTGCCGGTTGATGGCCGAACGGTACTGAGGGGCCTGGCGGCGCCGGTGCAGTCGAGGAGTCAGGCAGGTGCTCATCTGCCTGTTGGCCATGGCTGTGGCTTCCAGAAACCCGTCGGGCGGCTATGGGCGCATCGCCCCAACCACAAGGCAGTGCTAAAGTTGGGCGAACTCGGCGTACCCGCCATTGTGCATGTCGCTGACAGGTCTCGATCATGCTCCCGGGCGCACCGGGCCATCGGCGAGTGGCCTCGCTTGCTCACCGACAACTCCGCTCTTGCCCTTCTCAAGCAGCTCCTCGGCTGTATCGGTGATGCAGCCCGCCGGCGCGTGGGGGATGAGTTTGTGGAAGGGACATCGGCCCTACTATGGCACACGACGAGGCATTGAGGAGCCACAGAGCCAATTGGTTGACCAGATGGTTGACCAAGGAGGAGCTGCCGAGTATCCTCGGAGAGGAGGTGTCGCCATGTCAGGCCAGCCCGTCAGCATCTACGAAGCCAAGACCCAACTCTCGAAACTCGTTGCCAGGGTGCTCGGCGGCGAGGAGGTTGTGATCGCGCGTTCTGGCGTCCCGGTGGCCCGCCTGGTGCCCATCCAGTCCCAGGCAGGAGCTCGCCGCCCGGGCAGCGCCAAGGGCCAGATCCGGATCGGCGACGACTTCGACGATCCGTTGCCCGATGACGTCGCCGAGGCACTGGGCGCATGAGGCTGCTGTTGGACACCCACGCGGGGCTGTGGTGGCTGACCGACGACGCGCGGTTATCGGAGGCAGCCCGGCACGCCATTGAGAGCGCTGCGTCGGTGTACTGGAGCGTCGCCAGTTCCTGGGAGGTGGCGATCAAGGTGGGCCTGGGCCGACTCGACCTTCCCGGACCCGCGGAGCCCTTCCTGACGCGGCATCTTCACGCCAGCGGATTCGAGGTGTTGCCCATCCAGCATCGCCATGCATGCGCTGTGTTGGAGCTTCCTATTCTGCACCGCGATCCCTTCGATCGGCTGCTCATCGCTCAGGCGTCGCTCGAAGAGCTCACCCTGGTGACTTGCGACGCCACGGTCTCGCGCTATCCGATCCAGACCATCTGGTAGCTGGTAGGGCGGTAGGGCGTCCTGTTCGAAAACTCGGCCGAAGGCGTCGAAGACTCGAATTCGGCCTCGATGTGGTCTCTCTCAGGCTCGCCGAGGGCCGGGTTCGGCTTTGTCGTGGTCGATATCTACGATCTACACCGCTAGTTCGACGGTCCCGAAG
>CAYTLW010000089.1:0-32598 GCA_964438735.1 uncultured Enterobacteriaceae bacterium
GACCGTGTCCGCGTCCGTGCCCGTGCCCGTGTCCGTATCCGTGTCCGTGTCTGTGCCCGTGCCCGCGTCCGTATCCGCGTCCGTGCCCGAGTCCGTGACCGAGACCGTGTCCGCGTCCGAGTCCGTGACCGTGCCAGTGTCCGTGACCGTGACGGAGACCGCGCCCGTGAATCAGTTCCGCAGAACCCGCCGCGTCGGTCCCAGTTTCACGCCGCCCCTGTCGACGGTGCCTCGCCAGGCGAGATGCCGCGCCGACAAGATCGCCGCCGTCATGACCAACTGCACACCCCCACCCGGAATCCGAATACGCAGCTTGCGACCACCCGTCGGAACCGCCCGCGCGTCGCGCCACAGGGGCTGCTTTTCATCGTCCATGCCATCGCCCAGCATCAGCCACTGCAACTCCCCGCGCACGTCGTGGAAGCGGTCGCGATGTTGCCGATCACCAGCCGGTGGCGATAGCAGCCAGCGCTGATCCCCGAAGAGCAACCAGATGCCGGCCACGGGTACCGATGGCGGAGTGATGAAGACGGTCAACGGTCGGGCATCCCAGGTCACCGTCACCGGTCCAGCCAGCTGCACGCCCTCTCCGGTAGTGGCGTCTACGTGCGCGACTTCGTCCACCACGCGCAGTGGTGCCTGGCCTTCCCACGGCGGCCGGGACAGGTCCAGTTCGACGACTACCGGCTTGCCACGGTCCGGAATCTCGATGGGATGCCAGCCCCAGGGGGCCGTCTTCCAGGCGGTGGCAAAGTTCGCCACGTCGTGGCCCAGCTGGGCCAGGGAGTCGCCGCTGCCGAAGGCGCGGTAGTCGTTGACTCGCGGATAGTCGGGGAAGAAGTCGATCTCCGTGATCCGTCGCCGATCGTGGGCCAGGAGCTCGGCCAGCTCGGTGGCGTCGGCGCCGAAGTGCTGGATGTAGCGGGTGTCGGCGGGCGCCCGGATGTCCGACAGGGAGCCTGCCAGCAGCCACATGGCGCCACCGCATAAGGCGACGCCACCGGCCATGCCCGTGGGCCAACGCCAGATGGCTCGCAATCCGTCCAGCAGCCAGCCCAGGGGCGCCCAGAAGAGGATGACGATGACGAACATCTTGTTGGGATAGTCCCAGTTTTCCTGGACCAGCAGCGACGCGAAGGCGGGCACGAACCAGAGCAGCCAGAACAGCCACACCCGTCGGTCGCGCAGCCAGCCCACGCACAGCCCGAGCCCGGCGATGCCGGCGCCCAGCCAGCCGAAATGGTCCAGCAGGGCCAGTGGCCACATGGCCCACATGGGCAGGGGCATATGCGGCGTGCGGACCAGGGTGTCGTGCAGGGGCCAGTTGAGCAGGCCATGCCATTGCACGGTGCCGAAAACGCCGAAGTCGTGGGCGAAGGCGGGTAGCTGGGAGAAGGACTCGAAGCGCAGCACCGAACCGAGCGCCAGGTGGTGGTGCAGGTGGTAGGGCAGGGTGCCGATGAACAGGGCGAGCAGGAAGCGCGGCAGGGCGCGGCGGCGTTCCGGACCGCTGGCCACGGCCCACAGCCAGGCCGGCAGGGCCAGGATCAGGATGTGTCGCATGCCCAGCACCAGGGACGCTAGCAGGCCGATCAGCAGCCAGGGCGAGCGGCCGCGCAGCAGCCACGGCACGAACGTGGCCGAAAACGCCAGAGCGACCAGGTTTTCGTCCAGCAGGGGGATCTTGAGCACGTAGGGATTCAGCGCCAGGGCGACCAAGGCGGCCAGGCCCAACAGGCGGCCGCCGCCCAGGACCAGGGCCATGGTGTAGCCGCCCAGGGCGATCAGACCGCCGCAGAGGGCGAAGAGCAGGCGCAGGCCAATGCCCTGGAAGAGGGCCAGGAATGCGCTCATGACCGCGGGGATGCCGAGCCGGGCGTCCTGGGTGCGATCGGAGAGCACGTCGTCGGCGAAGGAGAGCGCGCCGGTGGCGACCAGGCCCATCTGGTGGATGCAGGATTCCAGTGCCGAGAAGGCCCGCTGCTCGTAGGTCAGGCCGTAGAGCAGGCCCACGGCGAGGGCGGCCAGGATGCCCACCCGATGGTGGCGCAGCGAGGCGGCCAGGGCGGGGTCCCAGAGCGGGGGCACGGTCTGTCCGCGCCAGCGCCAGCGCCAACCCGCGAGGCAAGCGACGATGGACCCGGCGGCGGCCGGCCAGAGGGTGGGCCAGCCCACGTGCGCGCCGGTGGCCAGGTAGAAGAAGAACGCCGCCGCGGGCACCAGGCCAAAGCCCCAGCCCAGGGCCAGGAGCAGGAGCGCGGGGCCATCGGCGGGGTCGTCTTCGACGGACTCGGACGGGTTTGCGTCGGTCGCCGTGGCGGCGCGGTCGCGGGGCCGGCAGGCGAGCGCGCCAATGCAACCGGCGGCAGCGAGCAGGGCCGCGGAGGCCAGGGCGGACAACAGGAAGCCGAACACACATCCCTCCCGGAGCGTCGGCAGGTATACCACGGCGTCGAATCGACGACAGAAGGAGGCGAGCGCTGCAGAAGCGTCACCGCGGGCCCTGTTCGCCGGGTCCCGCCCGCGCTAGGCTGCGCCGCGAACCCCTGGCAGAGGAGCTCATTCATGGCACTCGACCTTCGCTCTTGCACGCGCCTGACCCTGTTCCTCCTTCTGCTCTTCGTGCCATTGTTGGCTGCTGGCTGCGGCAAGAAAGGCAGCGGCAACAAGGCCGTCGATACACGTGAGCTCGGCGCATTCACCAAGGTATCGGTCAAGGGATTCGCCAAGCTACGAATGCACGTCGATCCGAGCGCTGAAGCGGCGCCGCTCGTGGTCAGCGGCGACGACGACGTGGTGCCGTTGCTCAAGACCACGGTGGTGGACGACACGCTGAAGATCGAGTTCGAGGAAGAAGTGCGGCCGAATCTGCCGCTGGAGGTCAGCGGCACGGTGCCCTCCCTGGCGGCGTTGAAGGTCTCCGGCGCGGTGGATGCGGGCCTCACCGGGCTGAGCGGCGCGCCCTTCGAGCTGACGGTCAGCGGCGCCGCGCGGACGGTTGTGGGAGGGCGGACTTCGTCGTTGTCCATGCGCATCTCTGGCGCCGCCAAGGTGGATGCCGGGGACCTGGTCGCCGAGAAGGTGACCCTGCGGCTCAGCGGCGCCGGCGACGTGCTGGTGAACGCCACCGCCGAGTTGGATCTGAACCTGTCCGGTGCGGCGCGTGTGCGTTATCGCGGCGACCCGCCGAAAGTGGTCAAGGAGATCAGCGGTGCAGGTGTGGTCAGCAAAGAGTGAACTCTCAGACGTTGCAACGGTCGCTGTGGCAGGCGCCGAATACAGGCGGTGACCGGTGCGGGCTATCCCTGGCCCAGCGACCGGGACACGGCCCAGAACACGCCCGCCGGCAGCGCCAACGCTGAACCGATGACGACCAGGTTGGTCCGGCCCGCGTGCCGCTGCAGCCAGCGGAGCAGGGGCCACAACATCAACAGCAGCGCCAGTTGGGTCACCTCGATGCCCAGGTTGAAGCCCAACAGGCTGGCCAGCAGGTGATCGGGCGGCAATTCGCCGCGACCCAGGACGCCCGCAAAGCCGAAGCCGTGCACCAGCCCGAAGACGGCGGCGATGAGGGGTTGGGCCACGGTGGTGCGCTGGCCATTGCGCAGCAGGCCGAAGTGGCAGCCGGCGAAGACCGTGACGCCTGCGAGGGCGAAGCCACCCGGCTGACCGGTGGCAAAAGTGAGCGCAGAGAGCAGCCCGGCGCCGATGATGGCGACGCCCGGCAGGGCCAGGCCCCGGCGATCTCCGCTCAGCCAGGCGTTCTCCACCGCCAGCAGGACGATGGACAGGCCGATGAGCGCTTCGATGGCCGCCGCGCGTGGCGCAAAGACTCCGAAGGCCGCCAGCCCCAGCGCCAACGTGTGGCCTGCGGTGAACCCGGTCAGGGAGAGGGCAGCGCCGCCCAGGCTGGCAGCGGCCAGCACCAGGAGCAACAGGAAAACCAGGTGATCGGCGCCGCTGAGCAGGTGCCAGGCGCCCATGGGGCCGCCCTGCCATGCCGCCTCCAAGGCCGAATCGGCCGGTTCCTGGATCTCGGTGGTGTGCCGATCCGGGGTCAAGACCGCGATGGCAGGCGCCTTCGTCGCGGCCTCGATGCGGGCGATATGGCTGTGGCCGGTGATCGCTCTGCCAGGCGCGCCCAGGCGGAGCACGGGCGAGGCTCCAGCCGGGCAGTCCAGTCGCCACTTTGCCGCCAGCCAGCCCGGTTCGGCGCCCAGCATCACCGCCGAACCGGGGCGCAACTGGCAGCGTTTGTCGAGGCTGATCAGCGCCGAAAGCGAGGCCACCTCGGCGCCGACTGTCGTCATGGAAGCGGGGGTGGCGGGCAGCCTGGCGAGATCTCGTCGGGCCATCCTGGCGCGCACCCAGGCCCCGCCGGCGTCCAGCTGCCAGGCCGAGTACGACACGCTGCGTCCATGGCTGTGCACGTCCACCGGCGACAACACGCTCGCCAGGATCACGGCGGCCAGCAGGCAGGTGGCGCGGACTGGCCGCAGCGGATCAAGGCGCGGCGAGGACCTGCACATCGCTGGCCTCCCGGCGGGCTTGGAGGAATGCGCGCAGCTTGCGCTCGGCGGCTTCCTTGCGCCACGCATCCAGCAACGCCGGGCGGGCCTGGTCCAGGGTCAGGGCCTGGCCCGGCACGCGCCGCTGTACTCGCAGCAGGTGCCAGCCTCGGCCCCCGCGCACCGGCTCGCTGATCTCGCCGTCGGCCAGCGCCAGGGCCGCGCGGGTCAACGTCGGCCCGGCCAGTCGCTCCAACTCGGCGGCCGTGATGGGCTCGGCGGGCAGGGGCACCGTGGTCGCCGGTGGCGCCTGGCCCTGCTGCCAGTGGATGCGCGCCTGGCGGGCCATCTCGGCGCCCTCTTCACCGGCAGAGAAGTCGCCGATCTGGACCTGCAGTCGGTCTTTGGTGCGGAAGCGATCTGCCCGTTTGCCGTAGAGCGCCTGCAACTGGGCGTCCGTGGGGTTTTCGTCCTGTGGCAGGGCGGTGACCAGGTCGATGGTGGCGGCGCTGAGGGCGGCGCGCAGGCCGGGATCGCGCCCCGCCAGCCCCATCTCCAGGCCCGCCTGGATCAACAACTCTTCGTCGATCAGCCGATCGAGGATGAAGCGGCGGGCGGCGGCGTCCAAGGGCGTCTGGCGGCGTTCGCTGGCCACGTTGCGCAAGGATCGGTGCAAGGCCGCGCGCCCGATTGGTTGGCCATTGACGGTGGCGATGACGTCCACTTCGGGTTCGGAGGCGATCGTCGATTCGGGCGATCGCGACAGGTCCCAGGCGGCCAGCGCCAGCCCGGCCAGCGCGCCGACAACGAGCAGGGTTCTCCCCAGGCGACCGCTCACGCGCCCTCGTTCCCGGATGCAGCCCGGTGTCGTAGCAGGATGGGTGAGGACCAGGCCCGCTCTTCGGCGGGGCTGAGGCAGTCCTCGTCCAGTGGCGTGCGGTAGTCGCCATAGCAGGGCTGGGCGCGCAGGCAGTTTCCGGCTGCATCCCGCTCACAACGCACGCCGCCGGCGTTGACTGCCGGCGTCGGCTCCTGGATGGCGCGCACGTAGTAGAAGGCATCTCGTCCGGCCGTGGCGTGTTCGGGGTCGCTGAAGCGCGCCCGGCAGGGCCCGGTTGCAGGACAGGGCAGCACGAGCAGGGGGTCGACGACGAGCGGGCCGACCGGTTCATCGGGACGGACCTGAGGTCGGATGCGGACCACCTCGACGCGGCTGATGCGGCGCCGTTTGTCGCCTGGATGGAAGCACTCTCCCAGGCAAAGTCGGGCCAGCTTCTCAGCGCCCAGTCCGCTGGCGATGCGCTCGGGGCAGCCGGGCTGCTGCTCCAGGGCGCCCTGGGCGACGACTTCGAAGTGCGGGGTCTCGGACCAGGGCAGCGCGGCGCCCATGGGCCAGCGACGTTCGCCATGCACCTTGTGGAACCACAGCAGGATGCGCTCGCCCGAGGTGGCGTAGACCTCGCGCCGCTTCATGGCCGCCCAGAGGGCCGTGCGAGAACGGTTGTCGGCGTGCACCGCGACCAGGCCGCCGGTCATGAAGAAGGAGGCCTGGCGCTCCAGGTGGACCACCTCGAAGGGCGGCAACTCCATCACCTGCTGGCGATCCAGGGTGCGCGACTCGGCGGTCGGCTCGCCCACGCCGGGGAAGAACATGTCTCGCCACAGCTCCTTGACCGGACCGGTGGGATCGGCCATCTGTCGGCGCGCGAACTCCTTGTAGCCGGTGCCGGGGCGGGCGGTGTGGTTGTCGCTCGAGCCGACCAGGCCGCGCGGCTGCACGGGCGTCGGGCGACCGTCGACGAACGCCCGTCGGGCCAGTTGACCCTGGACGGAACCGCCCGGTCGGAAGTTGAAGGCGGGCGTGAAACAATCCCGACACTGACCGCAATCCCCCCAATCGGCGACCTCCGCCCCTGGCACGGATCGATGGCCGGCGACGCCTGCGCGGGCGTGGTCCAAGCGCGCTTTCTGAACCCGACGTTCGCACTCCTGCGCCGGCGCATCGCCACAGCGACTGCGAATGATCTCGCCGGCCCGCCAGCAGCAGGGTTCGTATCCCGGTGTCGGCTCGGGACAGGTCGCGGTGTCGCCCGAGCCGTTCACAGCCCGCCAGTCGCGCCAGTTCTCGGAGTTGCCGTGGCCGCTGAAGACTTCCAGGAGCTGCTCACGTTTCGGATCCCGCCAGTCGGCCTTCAGCACCTTGGTCTTCTCGTAGCCGGGCGGCGTGTAGAAACCCCAGGAGGTGCCGTGGGGGATCACCAGCGATTCGAAACCCCATTGGCCCAGCTTCTCGTACAGCTCGCCGGGGTGAGCGGCGTACTCTCGGCAATCGGCGGGCAGCTTGCGGGTGTCCACGCCGCGCGGGCAGGTGGGCACGCTGCCGACCTCGCGCCGGTAGAGCAGCAGGTCCAGGTAGCGATGCCGATTGGAGAAGTCGAGGATCGGCGCGAGCGCCTGCAGCAACTGCGTGCCGACGCCGGCGCCGCGGGCGACGCTGCCGAGGCCGTCTGCAGCCACGGGTCGGGCGGGTAGATGGGCGTCGTCATCGTCGCGCAGGATCACGCAGCGATGTCCCCAGTGGGTCTGTGGCGTGGCGCCGACGTGGGACCACTCCCAGCCGGCAAAGGCCACCAGGTCCGGGTGCGCCGGATCGCCGGCGGCGGCGTTGCAGGCCCGGATCGCGTCTGTAGTGTCGCGCCAGTGGCGCGGCGTGAGCGCTTCGGCGTGGTCGGTCAGGGCGAAGAAGTCCAGTTGCGAGCAGTAACGGGCGAAGTCGCAGGCATCCGATGGCGGCAGCGCGCCCTCGCCACCGACCAGGGGTACGCTGCGCATGAAGGCGTCGGTGGAGAAGGTGGTGTGAACGTGCAGGTCACCGAAGAGGATGCGTCGGCTCGCCGTGGCGTGGGTCACACCGGAGGGCAAGGGTGCGCCGTGGCGTGCGTCGCGTGTGGACAACATGTCGGCAGGTAGCGGACCTGGAGCGATGGGTCCGCTGCGATCCAGCTGGCCGCCGCTGAGGGCCCACCAGCCGGCCAGCAGCAGCACGGCGATCGCACCGAGGCCGATGGCCCACCGTCGTCCGAAGCGGCGGGCGGGGGTCGGTGCTGCCGTGGCCATGGCGACGTCCCCCTGGCTAGTCCACTCGTGCGGCCCCGGCCTTGTCGGGATTGAAGCCGGTGGGCCAGACGGTGGTGCGCGAGTAGATGGCGCCGTTGAGGCGGGTGCCCTTGAGCTGAACGCGCTCCATCCTGGCGCCCTGCAGGCGGGCCTGTCGCAGATCGGCGCCCTGCAGGCGGGCGCCGCGCATATCTGCCTGTCGCAGATCGGCGCTGCGCAGGTTGGCCTTGCGCAGGTCAACGCCCCGTACGGATGACTTGCGCAGCACCACGCCGGGCAGGATGGCGCCCGGCCCGAGCGCGCCCGAGGTGCGGTACTTGAACCCCTTGGGCCAGCGGGTGCCGGCGCTGTAGCGGGCGAAGCGCAGGTCGACGCCGCTGAGATCGAATCGGCTCAGATCCTCGCCGCGCAGGTCGGCCTCGGCGAACTTGCGGTTGCCGGGTGACACCAGCTTGGGCGCCTCGGGTTTCGGTTCGGCAGGTGGGCTCGGCGGAGGGGCCACGACGGGGTCCTTGACCCGTGGAGCCCTGCGACGAGAGCGGCTGCTTGCGGGCTGCTTACGCTGCAGGGCGATGCTGTTTGGGGTTGGTTTGGCGCCGCTGCTATCGGAAGTGCCGGAGTCGAAGCGCGCCCCGGCACGGCGGGCGTCGAAGCCTTCGGGCCAGCGTGTCGCGCCGTCATATACGGCGCCGCCGAACTTCGCCGCCGCCAGGCGGGCCTCGCTCAGATCGGTGCCCTGCAGCCTGGCGTTGCGCAGATCCGCCTTGCGCAGGTCGGCGCGACTGAGGTCCGCATCGCGCAGGTCCGTGCCCTTCAGATTGCGACCGCCAAGCTCGGCTCGCGCCAGGCTGGCGCCCGGGCCGAAGGCGCCCGATTGCTGGAATTGGAAGTTCGCTGGCCAGCGCGTCTCCCTGCTGTAGCGGGCGCCGCGGAGGTTGGCGCCGTCGAGCTTGGCGCCCGTCAGGTCGGCGCCGCTCAGGTCGGCGTTGCGCAGATCGGCGCCCGTCAGGTCGGCGTTGCGCAACACGGCGTCGATGAGCCGAGCGCCGCTGAGATTGGCGCCCTGCAGGCCGGCGGCTTCCAGGTTGCTGCCGTGCAGTCTGGCGTTCTTGATGTTGGCTTCGGGCAGCTGCGCAGCGCGCATGTCAGCGCCGCGCAGATCGACGCCCTGCAGGACCGCCTCGGGCCCCACCGCGCCGGACTTGCGATGGTCGAAGCCCTCTGGCCAGGTGGTCTTGCCGTTGTAGCGCGAGCCGTCCAAGACCGTGTCCGTGAGGATGGCGCCGCGAAGCTGGGCGCCGCGCAGATCGGCGTTGCGCAGCACGGCGCCCCGCAGGTTGGCCTCGTTCAAGTTGGCCTTGCGCAGGTTGGCCCCTTGCAGCACCGCCCGATGCAGGTCGGACTTGCGCAGGTCGGCCTCTTGCAGGTCGGCTTCGGTGAGATTGCTCTGACCCAGCTGCACGTCGCTCAGCACCGCGCCGCGCAGGTTGAGACCGCCGACGGACTCGCTCGCGTCGCCCAGCAGGAACTGGATCGCTTCGGTGCGCAGCGCCGCGCTGGCCTGCTTATCCCGCAGCGCAGCCCGGTAGGCGGCCGGGTCGGGCTTGTCCGCTTCGGCCAGGTGCAGGGCAAGGAGCACGCCACCAGCGAGTACGGCCATCGCGGCCAGCAGGAGCCAGGTCCGCCGTCGGCCGGTCGGAGCTGGCGCGGGCTCGACCACCTCGACCTCGACCGCTGGCAGCCGCACGCTATCGGGAGCCACCCGCGCGGTGCTCGACAGGTCGACGGCATCCGGCGTGCCAGGATCGTCTGAGGTCTCGGCGTCTTCCGGGGGGGCGCCGGGCTCCTCCTGCAGGGGCGCCGGAGCAGGCGCCTCGAGTTGCGGCAACGCCTCATCATCGTCCAGCGTCCTGGCGTCGTGCAGGGCCGCGTGTTCGGTGGACAAGGAGACCAGCTTGCCGCCGACCATGGCGTGGGGATCGGTCGGCTGGCTGTCGCCTCGCCAGGGAGTCGGCTGCAACTGGCCCAGTCGATTCAACGTGTCGTGGGCGCTCTTGGGCCGAGCGGCCGGGTCCTTGGCCAGCAGCTCGTCCACCAGCTCGATCAGCCCAGCCGGCACGTCGGAGGCGACCTTGTCGGTCAACGTCGGCGGACGCTGCTCGGCGTGGGCGCGGGCCAGGATGGCGATGACGTGCGAGGCGGCGGATTCATCCGGCACCTGAAACGGAGGATGTCCGGCGAGCATCTCGTAGATGATGCAGCCGACGCTATACAGATCCGAGCGCGCGTCCAGCGCATCGCCGCGCCATTGCTCCGGCGACATGTAGTAAGGCGTGCCGATCATGCCGATCGTGTTCAGGCCACTGGACTCCAGGGCGCGCGAGATGCCGAAGTCGAGCACCTTGACGAAGTCGCGATCACCGCGCTGATCGAGCACGAAGATGTTCTGCGGTTTGATGTCCCGGTGGACGATGCGTCGGGGATGCTCGTGTGCTTCCCAGAGCGACTTCAAGACCTGCGAACCGATTCTCACCGCCCGTTGCCAGCGCAGGTTGCCGACCGACTCGAGTACCTCGTTGAGCGGCCGACCCTCGAGGTGCTCCATGACCAGGTAGGGCGTGCCCTCGGTGACGCCGAAGTCGGTCACTCGAATGGTATTGGCGTGTGTAAGACCGGCGGAGTTCTGCGCTTCGAGGTGGAATCGCTTGATGGCCTGCGCATCTCCGAGCTGATCCCGATGCAGCAGCTTGACCGCCACGGTCCCGCCGGTACCCAGGTGGGCGGCCTTGTAGACCGTGCCCATGCCGCCCTGTCCGATGGCCTCCCCGATCACATACTTGTCGGCGATCGTGCTGCCGAGCCAGTGGTCTTCGACCGCAAACGCGCCGCTCTCCAGCGTCGCCCGTCCGTCGTGGGGACAGGTATCGGCGCTGGTCTCCTGGCCACATTCCGGACAGACGCGCATCGTGAATTCCGCAGCAAACAGGCGGTGAGCGTGGGGAGCGGCTGGGGGCCGCCTGGTCGAGGCTATCGCGCGCATGCGAATCCCGCCAATTCGGACACCGATCGGGCGCCGGGGCGATCGCTGGCTCAGCACGTTGGAGGCGCCCTTGCCGCCGTCGTCCTGCCCCCGTAGCCTCGCCGTGCGCAGGCGGAACCCATGCCCAGGCTGCCCGAACAACTCACCCAGGACCACGTGGCCGAGGCCGCCGCGGGTCTGGATGCCTGGTTTCACGGCGAGGGTCCGATCGAGCTGGACGTCAGCCACGTCCGGGCCATCGACAGCGCCGGCGTGGCGCTGCTGTCGCTGATGCATCGGCGCGCGCGACAGGCGGGGCGAGCGCTGCACCTGCGCGGCATGTCGGCCGAGATCCAGCGCACTCTGGCCCTCTTTCCCGCCCTGCCGGACGCCGATCCCGCGCCGCCTCCGCCGCCTTCCTATCTGGAGGGCTTGGGCGCCCGCACCGAACACCTGTGGACGGTCTTCGTCGGCTTCGTTCTGCTCTGTGCCGACACCGCCTGGTTCACTGTAGAGACCCTGTTGGGTCGGCATCGGCTGCGCCTGCCCGTGATCGGCTACGAGATGTCCGCCATGGGCAGCCGCGCCCTGGGCGTGGTCGGCCTCATCGCCTTCCTGGTCGGCGCCACCATGGGCCTGCAGAGCGCCGCCCAGCTGCGTCGATTTGGTGCCGACGTCTTCGTGGTGGACCTGATCGTGGTGTCCATGACCCGCGAACTGGGCCCGCTCATGGCCGCCATCGTGGTCGCTGGCCGCAGCGGCGCCTCGGTCGCCGCCGAGCTGGGCACCATGACCGTCACCGAAGAGGTGGATGCCCTGCGGACCATGGGCCTGCATCCGACCCGCTACCTGGTGGTGCCCAAGGTGCTGGCCATCTCCATCGTGCAGCCCATCCTGACCATCTATGCCAACGCCCTGGGCATCCTGGGCGGTTTCCTGGTCGCCATCGCCTACCTCGACCTGGGGCCGGTCGCCTTCACCGCTCGCCTGGGCGAGGTGCTGGAGATGAAGGACGTCTTCGTCGGCTTGTTCAAGAGCCTGGTCTTCGCCTGGCTGATCGTAATCATCGGCGCCTGGTATGGCCTGGCGACCCGCGGTGGCGCGGACGCGGTCGGCCGCAGCACCACCTCCAGCGTGGTGGCGGGCATCTTCGCCGTGGTGGTGGCCGACGCCCTGGCCAGCCTGGTGTTCTACTTCTGAGGTCGCTGAAGAAGGAGCGTTGTTCACCGCATGCCCGATCCCGCCGCCACCGTCGTCGTGCGCAACCTGGTCGCCCGCTATGGCGAGCTCACGGTGCTCGATGGCGTGGACGTGCAGGTGGCGCCGGGCGAGGTGCACGTGATCCTCGGCGGATCGGGTTGCGGCAAGTCGACCCTGCTCAAGCACATGATCGGCTTGTATCGACCCGCTGGCGGCCAGGTCGAGCTGCTGGGCGTGGACCTGGTGGAGGCCGACGAGCCCAAACGCGACGCTGTACTGACCCGCATCGGCATGCTCTTCCAGGGCGGTGCCCTGCTGAACTCCATGTCGGTACACGAAAACGTGGCCCTGCCCATCGTCGAACGGACGGGCCTGCCGCGGCACCTGGTCGACGAGATGGTGCGTATGAAGCTGGCCCTGGTGGACCTGGCCGGGCGCGGCCATTTGACGCCGCCGGAACTGTCGGGTGGCATGAAGAAGCGGGCGGCGCTGGCGCGGGCCATCGCGACCGACCCGGCGGTGCTCTTCTGCGATGAGCCGGGCGCGGGTCTGGATCCCATCACCGCGGCGGCCCTGGATGAGCTGCTGCTGGGCCTGAAGGAGCGATTCGGCATGTCCCTGGTGGTGGTCACGCACGAGCTCGAGAGCATCCGGCGGATCGCCGATCGGATCACCATGCTGGACGCCGGCAAGGTCATCGCCAGCGGCACATTGGAGCAGGTGCAGGCGGCCGATCATCCCATGGTGTCGGCGTTCTTCGAGCGTCGACAGCCCGATGAGCAAGGCGGCGGCGACATGTTGAGCGCGCTCATGGGCGGAGGGCAGCCATGAACCTGACGCGGTCCCAACGGGTGCGGCTGGGCGCTTTCGTGGTGGTTGGCGTCGGACTGTTGGTGGGCGTGGTGGTGTGGCTGGTCGGATCGGCCATGTGGGCGGATGTGGATCGCTATACGGTGCGCTTTCACGAGAGCGTGAGCGGCCTCGACGTGAGTTCGGCGGTCAAGTACCAGGGCCTGCGCATCGGACGCGTCGAGCGCATGGGCGTGGCGGCCGATGATCCGGGCGCCATCGAGGTGGCCCTGGCCATCGACCCCGGCACCACCCTGCGCAAGGGCACCCAGGCCTCACTCGACAAGAGCGCCCTGACCGGCCTGACCACGATCAATCTGACGCCGGGCGACTTACGCGGCGCGGTGCTCGAACCAGGCAGCATGCTGCCAGCCGGCTTGAGCTTCACCGACGAGATCAGCGGCAAGGCAGAGGCCATCCGGATCAAGATCGAGACCCTGAGCAACCAGTTGCTGCAGTGGACGAGCCCGGCCAACCGCGCCCGGGCGGAGCGCCTGCTGGACGATACCGATCACCTGGTCCGCAACGTGGACGCCACCCTGGCGGAGCTGCGGCCGGACCTGAAGCGGGCCGCGCATCAATTCGCCCTCGCCGGTGAGGGGGCCGTGCGCCTGTCGCACGCATCGACGCGTACCCTGCGGGTGGCCAAGGAGATCCTCAAGACCACCGGCGGGCGCGCGCAGACGTCCTTCGATGAGCTGGATCGCATCCTGCGCGGCGTCGATCCAGGGGGCCTGATGGCGGCCTTGTCGGCGGCGCAGTCGGCGGCGCGTCGGCTCGAATCGCGCCTGGCCTCGGACGACATCAACAAGTCTTTCGAGGGGCTGCAGGGGGCCATCGTCGGCGTGCGCGGCGCGTTGCAGATGGTGTCGCGCCTGCTGGCCAGCGTCGAACTGGCGCTCAAGGCCGCACGTGGAGATACGCTCATCACCTTGCGCAGGTTGCGCGAGTCGAGCGAGGATTTGCGCACCTTCAGCCGCGATATCGCGCGAGACCCGGCGCTGCTGCTGCGCGGGCGGGAGGCGTCCAAATGAAGTCGCTATCGCTGCTCCAAAGGGTCGGCCTGATCCTGCTGCCGCTCTTGCTGGTCGGCTGCTTCGGCCCACGCAAGGACAATGTGCGTCACTTCGCCCTGCAGGTACCGGCAGGTGAGAGCGCCGCCAGACGCCACCCGGGCACCCTGTTGGTGGGCGACCTGGACGTGTCGCGGGTGCACGATCGCCGGGCGATGCTGGTCCGTCGCTCCGCCGTCGAGGTGCACTACGAGCGCGAGCGCCGCTGGGCGGATCGACCGCACGTCATGTTATCCGATGCCATCGCTGGTCACCTGGGGGCGGCCGGTCTGTTCGCCACCGTGGTGCGCAGCCTGGGCGATCGACCGCCGACGTGGGTGCTGGGCGGACGGGTGGACGCCTTCGAGGTGGTCGCCGGCAAGAAGGGCTGGCAGGTGCGGCTGACCATGCGCCTGGATCTGCGCCGCTTCGAGACCGACGACGTGCTCTGGCGGCACCTCTACATGGGCCAGAAGAGTGTGCCGGCCAATGATCACGCGGCCGCAGCGCGCGGCTTGAGCGAGCTGCTGGGCCAGGCGATGGGCAAGGTCGACAAGGGGCTCACGGCGGCGAAGTTGACGGCCGGGAAGACCGCGAAGCCCTGATCGGCAGCCCCGCGCAGCGCCATGCTGCTCACTAAATGCCTGCACTCCCACGGGTTTGAAGATTCCTTTGCGGAACTTCCGAACGCGCGTGTCGAATTTAATGCCGGTCGAACACAACAAGTCGGCCGGCGCCCAACCGCTGCGATGAATGAGGGCATGGCGGCCAACCGCAGAGGAGAGAGGTGATGAGAAAGTTGAACACAATGGCATGGCTGGCGGTGCTGACCGCCTTGACGCTGACGGCGGGATGCGCCGCAGATGAGGCCGTGCAAGGCCCGGTCGCCGAGGCGGAGGCATCCGATCTCAGCGCGGAAGCCAGCCTGTCCGCGGAGGCGTTTGCGCTCGGCGAGAACCTCTCGCCCCTGGAGCCATGGTGCTACGACAAGGCGGCCACCTGCGCCAGCGACGGCGGCGACGCGGCGGCTTGTTTCGACGGTGTGGTGGCCTGCGAGCTGCCGGAGTTCATCGACGAGGTCACCGGCAAGGCGCTGTGTGCCGAACACTTCGAGGCCATTGGCGATGCGCCGGCTTGCGGTGAGAAGATCGAGCTGATGCGCCTGCGCGCGTTGGCGATTCAGGGCGAGAAGAAGCTGGCCAACAAGGCGCAGAAGGCGCCGCCATGCAAGAAGATGGTGGACGCATGCCTGGCTGCCAAGAAGGGGCCCAAGGTCTGCTTCGGTGCGCTGCTGAAGTGCCTGGCCAAAGGCGCCGACAAGGGCGACGACAAGGATGGCGATAAACCCGGCTGGCTCGGCAAGAAGTGGGACGGCAAGGGCAAGTGGAAGGACGCCAAAGATGGCGCCAAGGACGATAAAGAAGAGGGCGCCAAGAAGGGCGCCAAGGGCGCCAAGAAGAATGGCGCCAAGGATGGCGACAAGGGCGCCAAGGATGACGCCAGGGACGGCAAGAAGAAAGCCGCCAAGAAGGGGGCCAAGGACGGCAAGAAGGCCGACGACGACAAGTAGACACGTCCACTGAACGACCAGCGCTTTGCGGCGGGCCGGGTGACCGACCCGCCGCATTGCGTTCTGGTCGCGGCAGATTCCGGCCATCAGACCTGGCGCGGCAATGCCTCATCCAAATCCATGCGTAGCTCCCCTTTACCCGAGGTGCGTTGCCGGCTAAATTCTGCGCCCCAATCCTCCCTTACCGGACGGAGCCCGACATGCCACAGACCTTGCAATTGCTGGATACAGCGGTCGAAATCGAAGAAGCAGCGGCCCGGATCTACGACCAGTTCGCCCTGCGTTTTGCCGACAACCAGGAGTACGGCCCCCTCTTTCATCGCCTGGCCGGTGAGGAGCGCGAGCATGCCGACCGGGTGCGCGCCGTGCGTGCACTCGTCGACGGCAGCGGCCTGCAGGTCGACGGCATGGATAGTGAGCACCTGGCCATGTTGCTCAAACTCGCCAACGACATCGAAGAGATGCTGCGTGACGATCCGCGCGACGTCTCGCTGCACTCTGCGCTGGCGACGTCCTTCCGTCTCGAGGACGCCATGGCCGCGGCCCACGCCGAGCTGGTGACAGAGCAGCTGGGTCCGCAGGCGCGCGCCCTGTTTGAGGACCTGTCGACGGGCGACCGAGCGCACGCCGACCTGCTGGGTCCCGAAGGCCTGAACTGATCGGCCTCTCGAGAGCGTCCTGGATAGCCCGTGTCGGGAGCCCCGGGACCGTCAGTTACGCACCACCGCCCGACCGCTCTCCACCTGCACCCCGTCGGCGGACAGGTGGGCCTTCCAGGCCATGTGGCGGGCGCCGAGGATGCTGATCAGCAGCACAGCGTCGAACCCGCCGGCGGGCACCCGCACCCGGAGCCAGGGTCGATCGAGCGCGCGATGCCGTCGCCCGGCCCACATGGGCGCGTTGGGGATGTCCGGACCGTCGCCCAGCATCAGCCACTGGAACTCCTCGCGCAGGTCGCGGTAGCGGATGGTCTGGCGGGCGCTCAGGCTCCGCCCATCGGCCAGGAAGGCGTGGTCGCCGAAGACCATCATCACCCCGCTTACCGGCGCCCCGGCGGGCGTGCCGAGCAGGCTCAGGGGGCGGCTGCTCCAGGGTACGGCCACCGGCCCGATCACCTGTACGCCGGCGTCTCGGGTCAGGTCGATGTCCACGGGCCCCGTGTCGACGCGCATCCAGTCGGCGCGCTGCCAGGGCGGCGCGCTGAGGTCCAGGCGCAGGGTCACGGGCTCGCCGTGTGCCGGCACCTCGCCCGGCAACCAGCCCCATGGCGTGGTCTTGCGCGGCGTTCGCGGGCCGGTCGCGGTGCGCCACAAGGCGCGCAGGTTGGCGGTGGTCAGGCCCCGCTGTAGCGATCCCGCCCGGCCATAATCCGGCAGCACGCCAACGTCGCTGGCCTGTTCGCGGGCTCGGGTCAGCAGGGTCGGCTCCTCGAGGTAGTCCCAACGCTCCCCGCCAAAGACGCCCGGGGCGCCGTATCGGCGGGCCTCGACGCCGGCGTAGCGTTCATCGACGGGCACCTGCCAGTCGGCCGCCGCCTGACCCAGGCCTACGATGGCGATGATGCCCACCACCAGCAGCAACGGCAGAATCGGTCGCCGCCCGGCGATGGCCGTGCGGGCCGCCCGCAGTCCGTCCACGCACCAGGCCAGTGGCGCCCAGGCGAGGATCAGGATCACGTTCATCTTGTTGGGATAGTCCCAGTTCTCCTGCACGGCCAGGGCGGCCATGGGCGGGACGAAGAAGAGCAGCCACACGGCGGCATCACCGCGATCCCGCCAGATGCTGACGCCGACGCCGAGCAATGCAGCCGCTGACAGGGCCGCGCCGAGGTGGTCGAACGCGAAGAGCGGCCACATGGCGAAGGTGGGGAAGGGGTTGTGGGGCGTGCGCACGATGTGGTCGTGCAGGGGCCAGTTCAGCAGGCCATTCCACATCACCGTGCCGAAGCCGAAGTCATGGGGCGCCGGCGGCATCTGGGAGAAGCTCTCGAAGCGGAAGATGGAGCCCAGGGCCAGGTAGTGATGCAGGTGCCAGGGCACGGTGGCCAGCAGCGTCACGCCGGCGAAGAGGACCAGACGGCGGAGATTGCGCCCGTCGAGCCAGCAGGCCAGCAGCAGGGCGGGCACACAGAGGACCAGGATGTGGCGCATCCCCAGGATCAACCCGGCGATGACGCCCAGCTGCAGCCAGGGTGCGTGACGCAGCATCAACCAGGGAATCAGGGCGGCGCAGAACGCCAGGGTGACCAGGTTCTCGTCGACCAGGGGGATGCGCAGCACGTAGGGGTTCAAGGCCAGCAGGGCCATGCCGATCCAGCCGCTGCCCTGGCCGCCGCGGGCGATGCCCACCTGGTAGCCGCCGAAGGCCAGCATGGTACCGCAGAAGCCGAACAGGGCGTGCAGGCCCAGGGATTGGAACACGGCCAGGAAGCCGGACATGACCGCCGGCACGGCCAGGCGTGCGTCCTGGGCGTTGCTGACCATGGGGCTGACGTCCAGGTGCAGCCCGCCGGCGGCGACGAAGCCCAGCTCGTGGATGCACGACTCCATCAGCGTGTAGCCGCTCTGGTCGTAGCGCAGCAGGTAGAAGACGCCGATGGCCACGCAGACCCCCAGCGGGATGTGGTGCCGGCGCAGGGCGTCCAGGAAGGCGGGCGGCACGAGCGAGGTGTTCCGGGAGCCGCCCCTGGCCCGCCACGACAACGCCGCGATGATCAGCAGGGTGACGGCGCAGCCGTAGAGCGTCGCCCAGTCCACGGGCCAGCCGGTGGCGCAGAAGATCAGAAACGCGGCTGTGGGCACCACGCCCAGGCCCCAGGCCAGGCCCAGCGCCAGCAGGCCCAGCCAGGCGCGTTCTCGTTGGGGGCCGTCCAGGGTCGCCAGGTCGGCATCGGAGGGCCGCAGCGCCAACGCCATGACCACACCGGCGGCCACCAGCAGGGTCAGGGATAGAATGGCGGAGAGCACGACCATGAGGTTCCAGCGGGGACTACTTCTGCCTGCGCCACCACCAGTACAGGCCGCCCAGCAACGCCAGGGCGGCCAGCATGGCCAGCGCGCCGGGCGGTGCCGGCAGCTGCAGCGGTTCGCCTGCCGGCACGGGCCCCTGGTCGCCGGTGCTGACCGCCGAACCGCCCATGCCCGCGCGCGGCTGCGCCGGGGGCTGCCAGCCTGCCGGCAATTCGCCCGCCTGGAGCAGGCCCAGGTCGCGCTCGATGCGCTCGTCGAACGCGGCGGTATGACCTGGATCGCGGCGGCTCAACTCCAGGTGGCGGCGCAGGGCGGCGATGGCACCCGGCCGATCGCCATGCACGCGCACCTGGGCCACGACATACCAGGCCTCGGGGTGTTCCGGAGCCAGCTTGATGGCGCGGTCTGCCTGGGCCAGCGCCGTGGGCTGCTCGCCCGACTTCAGGTGGGCCAGGGCCAGGTGGATGGCCACCTGCACGTGCTTGGGGTGGGCGCCGGCGACGGCTTTCAGGAGCTCGGCTGCGCGGCCGGTGTTGCCCGCGTGCAGGGCCGCCAGGCCGCCGAGGTAGCGATCCAGGATGTTCGCATCCGGCTTCGCCAGTCGGGTCGCCAGGGCGTCGAAACGGCCCTGCAGCGCGGCCCGTGCCTTGGGATCTGCCAGCGCCGGGTCACTGAGTTGCCGCATCCAGCCGGCGATCAACTCAAACGTCGCCGCGTTCTCCGGCGCCAGGCGGTAGAGCGTCGTGGCCTGATCCAGGGCCTGGCCAAAGTCGCCCGCTTCGGCAGCCAAGGTCGCCGCCTGCTCGCGCAGCGGCACGTCTTCGGGCCACGCCTTGAGCGCGGAATCCAGCCAGCGCTTCGCCTCCTGCAGGCCGCCGGCTTTGGGGTGCGCGGCGGTGATTCGGATGCGGGTCAGGTAGTGGCCGGCGGAAGGTTTGCCGCTGTCGGGAGCGCTCTCGTCCAGCAGGGTGACGGCCAGGCGAGGCCGATCCAGCCGCTCCAGGAGCGCGGCGGCTGCCGACGGGGAGCAGGGCGGGCGGGCGTCCCTGCATGACGCCAACGTCGTCGCTGCCTCGGCCTGCTTGCCGGACATGGCCAGGGCGACGGCGCGGGCCTGCAGATCGGCGGGATCGCTCGATTCGGCCGCCGCCAGGGTGGCATCCAGCCAGGGTCGAACGCCGGCGGGGCGGCTCAGTTGATGGTGCAGTATGGCCAGGTCCAGGCCGGTCTTCGCCCTGGGTTTGCCTTCTTTCAGGGCTGCCACCAGCACCTCCAGCGCAGCGCCGGCGGCGGCCCGATCCGAACCGACCAGCGTGCGGATTCGGGCCAGTTCACGCGCCGTCGTGTCGCCGCTGGTGTCGCCGCCGGTGTCTGCGCCCGCGCCCTTGTCCAGGCAGCGCCATTGCAGGTCTCGAGCGCCGCCATCCAGGCGCGCCTTGAGCTGCAGGTGCAGGGCAGCCAGGGCGGCCCGACCGTTGCGCTCGACGCAGAGCATGGCCTGGCGATCCGATTCTTCGACGCAAGGGGAGATTCGCTCCAGCACCATGCGACCGATGCGTGAGGCCGCTCCGTCGACGAGCGTCTCGTCGGCTCTGCCGGGGCGCAGGCGGTAGCGCGCGGTGCCCGTATCGTGGGCCTCGCCCAGCAGGTAGGTGGCCTCGATGGCCGCGGCTTTGACCTGGATGTCGCCATTGCGCACCGGCATGACCCCGGCCATGGCTTTGGCGCTCATGAGCCGCTCGATCAACACCTCCTGGTGCGGCTGGATGACCAGTCGGCTGCATTCCGCAGGCAGATCGGCCGGCTGCGACCACGACGTCGCAGCGAGGAATACGCCGGGCAACAGCGTCGACAGGACGAGGAGGGCTCGGGCGGCGATGGCGGGCATGGGCCTCCGCGGGGGAGGACCACGATAACAAGGGGCATCGGGGTTGGACAGGGAGGCGAAGGGCCGCCGGAAGCACGCGATCGTGTTCAAGAGATGATATGTAATATCAATGGCTTGTGCAAAAGGGATCTAGATCACTTTTGCGGTTCAAGGCACGCAACCCTGCGCCATGCCGCTGCCGACGAACGCCGGATTGATGTAGCAGGGCGTGATGCAGTGCTCACCCTGTGGCTGCCACCACTTGCCCTGGCCGTCGCATGGCTTGGCGCCCACGGTCTGGTGGCAGGTGGAGAGGGGATTCTGGCTGCCGCCGGACATGGTGTTGGGCCAGTTCAGCCGGCCCACGTACCACATATCCAAGGGCTTCAGGGCGACGTTGGCGTACTGCACGGCGAGCACGCCGACGACGTAGATGTTGACCGTGGCGTAGGAGACGCCGAAGCCGTGGTCGTTCCAGTAATGCACGCCCACGTCGTAGGCTTTCGGCTTGCTGACGGTGCCCTCGGGCTGGTCCAGGTTCAGGTTCTCCGGCCCGGCGCCGTCGGTGTCGTCCAGGTCGAGCGTCGGATTGTCCGCTTCGCTCGTGCTGCTGCCCCAATTGGCCGTCTTGTTGAACCAGAAGATGTCGAAGGGATTGGAGAACCAGGGATCGGGCTGGCCGTCGCAGTCGATGTCCGGCCCGTTGGCCAGCGCGTGGGCGAAGTGCAGGTCCAGGTCGGCGCCTGCGCCCGGTCCGCTGTCGGTCTGGTCGGGGTCGGCGGGGGTGTTCCAGAGCAGCTCGATATGGATGGCCTTGTCCGGCAGGACCAGCACCTGGACCTTGGCGTCCTCGCACGATTCGGTGCCAGCGGCGTCCCATACACGGAGCGTGAACTCATATTGTCCGACCGTATTCACCGCAAATGTGGGGTTGGGGAAGCTCGTCGACGGCAAGAAGACCTGCATCGAACCCGCCGGCTGCTTGGTCGCCTGCCACTTGTACTTGGTGACCTGGCCGCCGCCGGTGGCGAAGCTCTCATCACCGACCAGGTGCAGGTTGGTCTGGGGCACCACCTCTTCGCCCTCGAGCACCTTGATCTTGGCCGTCGGGCAGACCTGCAATACGCCGACACCGCGACAGTGGATCGTGTTGACCTTGTGCAGGGCGTTGCTGAAGACGCGTACATCGGCCAGGTCGGGCGCCGGCAGGTTGGTGGCCGGATCCAGCGCGCTCTCGACACTCGGCTGATAGCGCACGGTGAAGCTGGCCTTGGCGTTGGGTCCCAGGGTGATGGGGGCCTCCTGGGTCGGTCCCTTCTCGGCGTCGATCTGCGGCGACTGTGCCTTCATGGCGTCGAATACGACGTCGAACTCCGGGCTCGAGTTGCCCGCATCCAGGTCGATGCCGTGGATGACCAGCGGGCTGCCGCCGCAGTTGCGCAGCACGATCTCGCGCAGGGCCTGGCCGCCGACCTGGACCGCGCCGAAGTCCAGCCCGCCAGCCGGGATCACCTTGATGCAGGGCAGATTGGCGTTGGCCACCAGCTGGGCCACGCCGCCGCCAGGGCTGTTGTCGTTGCTGCCCACCCGCAGGGTGCCCTGGCGCTGTTTGTCGTCATTGGCGGTGAAGATCACAACGATGTCGTGGCCGGTGCCCGAAGGGATGCTCAGCGGTGGCGAGAGCAGCAGTGGTTTTCCGGCCGAGGCCTCGTGGGTCAACACGCCGCCATCTTCCGACTTGGTGCGCAGCTTGAATCCTGCCGGCGCCAGCAGGTCCAGTCGGTGCACCAGCAGGCTGGCGTCGCCCTGGTTGACCATGCCCATGGTCTGCTCCTGGCTCTCGCCCGCCGGCAGCGGGCCGAAGTGGAGCACGTCCGGGATCATCTTGAGCCGCGGTGTGCCGGGCATGGCGACCAGACGCAGCACATAGAGGTTCCCCTCGAGGGTCGGATCGCCGCTCACGACGATGTGCAACTGCGCGCTGCGTTCGGCGTCGTCGTTGCGGGTGTAGCGGATCAGCACCTGCGATGCCGATACGGCGCCAGCCATGGTCGCGCCCGATGGCACCACCGGCTGCCACTGCCGGTCCAGGTCGGCGCACGCAGCGCTGGCGTCGCTGTTGAAGCATTGAAACGCGGGGGCGCCACCCTCGGGTGCGGGATCCTCGACCAGTTTGATGGCGATGATGTTCAGGGGCGCCGCGGAGGCCACCGCCGCGGTGTTGCGCAGGACCAGCCGCAGGTTCACGGCCTCGCCGTGGGCCGCCGCGGCGACGGGCAGGTTGAGCAGAGCGCCGTGGGCTTGGGGCAGTCCGGTCTGGGTTTCGCTCACCTCCAGTCGACCGCTGCAGTCGATGTCGACGCTGTCGTCAATGCAGGTGCTGTCGCGCGTGTCGTCGCTGCAGGCCACCACGGCCAAGCACAGCAGGCAGAGCACGACCAGGTTCAAGCGAGGATGTTTTTGGGGGCGGGCGGTTGGCATTTCTTCCTCCACAGGGGCGCACCCAGCGCCGCACCGATGGCGGGCGCCGGCCCTGTTGGTTCAGGGTCGCGCGGTTTCATCCAGGGATTGGCGGCGCGCGATTCGATCCGTCACGGCCCGGTCGGCATGGCGCTCTGGTTGGCGCAATACCGACCGTCTGGGGCCCCAGGACCATGACATCCGTTTCAGTTGGCGTGACACCAATGTCAGGCCGACGGGGCCTCGGCGGGCCGGGTTTCCCGGTAACCACGCCCCAGATCGCAAGGCTGAACGGCCCTCCCGGGACTACCGCCGGCATGTCCGCGCCCTGGTACGGTTGTTGCAACTCCTTGCCGCAGTCACGCGTTCCCAGCGCCCAACGCCGCCAGCCGGCCGCCGGAGTCCCACATGAAGTCCCAGCCTGTCGCCCTCTTCGCCCCCCATCATCGCGCCCTCGCCGGCTGCGCCTGCGGCCTCATGCTGCTGTTCATGATTGGCTGTGGATCGACCAGCGGCGGCGGATTCGACGGTTATGGCGGCGACTACGGCACCGTGCCCACGGGTTCGAGCGGCGGCGGCAAGGCCAGCACACCCCCGTCCGGCAGCGACTCCGGCAGCGCCACCAAGCCGGCGCCATCCAAGGGCACCGGCAAGGCCGGCAAACAGCCTCAGCCCGTCAACGCCAGCCAGCTCACCGCAGGCGAGTGGGATGACAACCTGAACTTTGGCCTGTTCAAGACCTACATCGGCAACGCCATGCAGTCGGACAGCCAGCTGCCCGACCTGAAGGCGACCGGCCGCAAGATCATCACCGTGGTCGACGGCGACAAGAAGCCGGTGGCCGGCGCACGGGTGCGCGTCTTCTCAGATGGCGTGGACTACTTCCAGGGCCCCACCGGCACGGACGGCCGCGTGCTCTGGTTGCCGACCCTCGAAGGTGACCTGCAGGCGCAGGACATCCAGGTCGAGGTCGCACCGCCCGGCAGCATGAATGTCGACCCGACGGTGACCCCCTTGCCCGAGGGCGACCAGTGGACCCTCACCTTGAAGGCCAAGGCCAGCGTGGTCACAAAGGCTGATGTGGCCTTCGTCTTCGACGCCACCGGCAGCATGGGCGATGAACTCAACTGGCTGAAGAAGGAGATCGCCGACATCGCCGCCAAGGTCGCCAAAAATCACCCCAACGTCTCGCTGCGCCTGGCCCTGATCGTCTATCGCGACCATGGCGACGCCTACCTCACGCGATCGTTCGACTTCACCGATGACCTGGATGTATTTCTGGGCAACCTCAAAAACCAGAAGGCCGGCGGCGGTGGCGACTATCCAGAGGCGATGGATTCCGGCTTGTCGGATATGAACCAGCTCTCCTGGCGCCAGGGCGCGGTCGCTCGCATGGCCTTCGTGGTCGCCGACGCGCCGCCCAAGACCCAGAACCTGCAGAAGGCCATCGACCAGGCGCTCATCGCCCGGGCCCAGGGCATCCGCCTGTACGGCGTCGCCGCCAGCGGCGTGGGCGACCGGGCCGAGTACATCCTGCGCGGCATGGCCTGGCTGACCCTGGCCCGCTACATCTTCCTGACCGACGACAGCGGCATCGGCAACTCCCACGCCGAGCCCCACATCCCCTGCCACCACGTCATGTTGCTGAACACCCTGATGGTGCGCACCATCGAAGCCGAGATCGCCGGCAAGCGCACCCACCCAGACAACGACGACATCATCAAGACCGTCGGCAATCCAGAGCAGGGGCAATGTCAGCTCTCCAATGGTGACGTCGCCTGGTTGTAGGGCACAATTGACGCGAGAATCTGGCACATGATGCCCTGTCGGCACGGAGTCCCCCATGAATTCCCAGAGCACCCTCTCGAACAGTCCCTTGCGCCCGGTCGTCACGGCCTTCTGCGCCTCCCTCCTGCTGATCTTCGCCCCCGGCTGCGGTGATGACGCCGCCGGCGGCGGATTCGACGGCTACGGCGGCGATTACGGCACCACGCCCCCATCGTCGGGCAAGACCGGCGGCGACAAGCCCGCCTCGACCAGCGACAAGGGCGCCAAAGAGCCGAGCGAGGGCCCCGGCGAGGTCGGCGAGCAGCCACAACCGGTCAACGCCAGCCAGCTCACCGCGGGCGAGTGGGATGACAACCTCAACTTCGGCCTGTTCACCAAGTACGTGGACGAAGCGATGAAGTCCGACGGACAGCTGCCCGATATGAAGACCACCGGCCGGGTCCTGATCCGGGTCGTGGACAGCGACGAAAAACCCGTGCCGGCCGCCCGGGTGCGCGTCTTCTCGGACGGCAAGGATCACTTCCACGGGCCGACGGGCACCGACGGCAAGGCGCTCTGGCTGCCCGCCCTGGAGGGCGACCCCCAGGCCAAGAAGTTGCAGATCGAGATCTCGCCGCCGGTGGGCTTGAGCGCCGCGGCCACCACGTCGGGGCTGCCGTCGGGCACCGAGTGGACCTTCATGCTCAAGGCCAAGGCGCCGAAGGTGAACAAGGCCGACATCGCCTTCGTCTTCGACGCCACCGGCAGCATGGGCGACGAGATGACCTGGTTGCAGAAGGAGATCGCCGACATCGCCGGCAAGATCAAGACCTCGCAGCCCGACCTCTCGCTGCGCCTGGCCCTGGTGGTCTACCGGGATAAAGGCGACGAGTACGTCACCCGCTCCTTCGACTTCACCGAAAACGTCGACAGCTTTGTGGCCAACCTCAACAAGCAGGAGGCCGCTGGCGGCGGCAACTATCCCGAAGCCATGGACGCGGGCCTGTCCGACATGAACCAGCTGTCCTGGCGTGACGGAATCGTGGCGCGGGTCGCCTTCGTGGTCGCCGACGCGCCGCCGCAGAGCTACAACCTGATGAAGGCCATCGACCAGGCGCTCATCGCCAGGGCCCAGGGCATCCGCCTGTACGGCCTGGCGGCCAGCGGCGTCGGCGACCGGGCCGAATACATCCTGCGCGGCATGGCCATGCTGACCATGGCCCGCTACATCTTCCTGACCGACGACAGCGGCATCGGTAATCCCCACGCCGAGCCCCACATCCCCTGCCACCACGTCATGTTGCTCAATACCCTCATGCGGCGCACCATCGAAGCCGAGATCGCCGGCGAGCGCACGCAGCCCGATGCCAAAGACATCATCAAGACCGTCGGCAACCCGCTGCAGGGGTATTGCAAGCTGAAAAATGGGGAGAAGGCGTGGTTGTAGCGGCAGCGGCGGGCGCGGGCGACTCCAACAGGTACCTCGCGCTCCTCCTCGCCGGATTCCTGGTGCCGGCCCTTGGATGTGGCAAGACGGCCACAGACTCGGGGCGAGCGGAGCGAGACGAGCAGTGTGATACCTCATCACACTGTGAGTTGGATTCGGTCACAGACACCGACACGGTCACCGACACCGACACCGACACGGTCACGGTCACAGACACCGACACGGCCACGGTCACAGACACCGACACGGCCACGGCCCCCACCCCCTGGCGAACCCCCCTCTACCCCGCTGATTGGACTCCTGGCTTCACCGTCGACAACCAGGCCCTGCACGACTTCTCCTGGGCTGGCTATCACAATGGCGCAGTCGAGCCGCCCAAGACGCTGACCGGCACCATCTTCGACGTCGCCAAGCAGTTCAACGCCGACCCTACCGGCGAGAAAGACGCCACCAAGGCCATCCAGAACGCCATCGACGCGGCGGCCAAGGCGGGTGGCGGTGTGGTGCATTTCGGGCCGGGTACCTGGCGTTGCGACGGTCTGCTGAAGGTCTCCACCGGCCACATCGTCCTCCGTGGCGCGGGTCCGGCCAAGAGCCGCATTGTCTTCACCCGCCACAAGGACATGGCCCACACCGCCCACATCACCATCGGCAATCCGCCACAGAACAAGAGCGAACACCTGCTTTCCAAGGACGCGCCCTCCCGCGCCACCGTCCTGTCGGTCAAGGATGCCGGCGCGTTGAAGCCCGGCGACGATGTGGACATCGGCTGGGTGATCACCGACGAGTTTGTCGCCGAACATGGCATGAAGGGGACGTGGAAGGCCTTCAACGGCAAATGGCAACCCTTCTTCCGGCGCGATGTGGTGGCCGTGGACACGGCCGCGAGCCCGCACACCATCACCGTCGATGTACCCCTTCGCTACCCTGCGAAGTTGCGCGACAAGGCCAGCGTCAAGCGGACCACGGGTTGGCTGCGCGAGGTCGGCGTGCAGGGTCTGGGTCTGGCCAATGCGGTGTCGTGGACCGACGCCTGGGTCAACAACCAGGTGCAGCTGCTTGAGCTGCGCGGCGTGGCCGATGGCTGGGTTCGCGACGTGGCCTCGTTTGCGCCGCCGCAGCCGAAGGATAACGGCTTCATGCCCGACGCCCATGTGCAGTCCGGCGGCATCGTGGTGCGGGCCAGCAAGCGGGTGACGCTGGCTGACTGCCACATGGCCCGGGCCCAGCATCGCGGCGGCGGCGGCAATGGCTATCTCTTCCAGGTGCGCACCAGCTCGGAGTTGCTCACGCGCGACTGCAGCGCGCGGTTTGGGCGGCATAACTTCATCCAGAACTGGGGCTTTGGCCTGACCGGCTGCGTCTGGTTGCGGGTCGATAGTCGCCACGGCAAGACGCTGCTGTCGCCCAAGTACGACATCGGCGGATTGGGCTACTCGGAGTTTCACCACTCCCTGGCCACCGCCAACCTGGTCGATAGCAGTCGCTTCGACGATGGCTGGGCCAGCAAGAATCGCCATGACTGGAGCACCGGCGCAGGTCAAACGGCGACCGAGAACGTGCTCTGGAATACGCGCGGAAAAGGCACGCTGATCTCGTACAACTGGGGCCATGGCTATGTCATTGGCACGGCGCCGGGCATGGAGATCCGCTCGAAGTTGCCCCATGCCGATGGCGAAGGCACCGCGCCCGCAGATCGGGTCGAAGGGGCTGGCCTGGGCGCCGCGTTGGTGCCTCAATCGCTCTATGAGGACCAGCTGAAGCGGCGTCTTTCACCCTGATTGATCGACACCTGGCAGCGCGACGTTGAGATGCGACCGGGCACCGGCTACGCTGCGCGGCCGTCACCATCCGCCACCTGCCCAGGGGACTCCGCTCCAGGGCTGTGTGCGACGAGGAATCGACCATGAACCAGGCCCTGCTGCACTCCCTGATGGAGCGCCTCGATGCCATGCACCAGCAGTACAACCTGCACTTCGCCGGCCAGAATCGGGTCACCCGCGACCCGGAGATGATCGCCTTGATGATCGAGGCGGTGGAGACCATCGAGCGGGAAGCCCGGCGTCTGCAGGCCAACGGCGACGCGGCCCTGCGCAATGATGTGCTGGCCCTGGCCGAGGAGCGATTGCAGCTGTATCGCGGCGAGCGGTCGGCCATCGCCGACGCCATCAAGGAGGCCGGCCCTGCCGGCATCGAAGCGGCCCGTATTGGCAGCCGGGCGAACTCGGTCTTTCTGCAATACGGTCGGCACTTCGCCGGTCGGGCGCGGGCCAGCCGGGACCTGGGCCTGCTGCAGGAGATGGTCGACGACCTGAGGACCCTGGGCACGCGCCTGGACGAACTCATCGCCGCCCATCGGCTGATCGATTCAGACAGCGATCGCGCCGTCATCGCCGAGCAGTTGGCGTTGTTCGAGTCCGAGTACGACCACGTGCGCGCGGCCCGCGACGCGGGCACCCTGGACGAACAGGCGGGTACCCTGGCCAACGTCGCCAATGGCCAGTTTGAGCTCTACGCGGCACATTTCGGTGGCCAGCCGCGGGTCAGCCGTCGACCCGAGCTGTTGCAGCGCATGATCGAGCAGCTGGAGGCCGTGCTGGCCCGCATGGAAGGGCTGCAGGAGATCGGCCTGCATTCGGAGCATAATCGCGCCAACATCGGCATCGTGCGCCAGCGCATGAGCGCCTGGCAGCAGGAGCTGGTGGAGATCCGCAACGCCCGCGAACAGACCTCCATGCTGGCTATGGTCGAGGCGCTGGCCGAAGCCGCCGACCAGGTGTTGGGCGCCTACAACGAACACTTCGCCGGCCAGAATCGGCGCGATCGCGAGTTGGCCACGCTGTCCGCCCTTTGCGACCGCATGCGGGAGATTGAACGCCAGATGGAAGCCATCGCGCGGGCCGGTCGCCTGACCGCCAACGAGCGCAATATGGCCATGGCGCGCGACATCCTGAACATGCTCGAGCGCGAGTGGGTCGAGATCCGCGGCATCCAGCAGCCGGACGGCGCCGACGGCTGACGAGCCCGGTTTGAATAGAGCTCAGTCGGCTTCGGTCGTGGCCGAGGCGCCGCGACGGGTCACCTTGTCGGTCTCCAGGCGCACGCCCTTGCGCTCGGCCTGGCGTCCCTCGATGCGCCGCTTGCGCTCGAACGCCTTGACGCTTTTGTCGGTCACCAGGCCCACCACCGGCAGTTCTGTGCCGCCCTGACGCTCCTGCGGTTGGCCGCCGTCCTCGCGCGCCTTGGCTTCGGCCTCTCGGCGGGCCACCTCCCGGCGCTCGTCGAAGTCCGCCTTCCACGCCGCCAGCGAACGCAGGGGATAGCTGGGGTCGGCCGGATCCTGGATGATCCGTCGCACGATGGGATCCATGTCCATGAAGACCGGGCTGAGCTCGGCCGGATCGTAGCCGTCGCCGCGGTCGAAGAGGCCGCCGCAGATGGGCTGCAGGGAGCAGACCCGACACTCCTCGGCGTAGAGGTGGCCCCACGTGGTCTGGCGCACGGTCTGCATGTCGTCGAGGAAGTGCACGATGCGCTCTTCGCCCTTGACGATCTTGCGGGTCTCGGTGCTGGCCCAGGCGTAGTCGGTCATGTAGCAGAGCGGCACCTTCTCGACGCGGAAGGTGCGGCCGCTGCTATCCAGCAGGCGGCAAGCCTCGTTCAGCGACCACTCGAAGTCGCTCAGGCGGTGCAGGTACTGGTCCTGGTTGACCTCCGCGCGGCCCATGGAGGGGTCGAGGTTGTTCCAGACGAAGTGGCGCACACCCGGGTGGTTTTCGATCCACCAGGCGATGGTCTCGTGCAGGTGGTCGCAGTTGAGCTTGTTGATGACGCAGTTGATGTTGACGTCAATGCCCAGTCGCAAGGCGTTGTCCACCGCCTTGCGCGCCCGGCCCAGGGTCTTGGGCACACCGCGCAGCTGCTCTTCAATCTCCGGCTTGTGGCTGTACACCGAGATGTGCACGTGCTGCAGGCCCGCGTCGGCCAGGCTCTGGGCGTAGTCATCCTCGGACAGCCGCCAGCCGTTGCTGATCATGCGCACATGCAGGCCCTGGTCGCGGGCGTAGCGGGTGATGACATCCAGCTCGTCGTGCAGAGTCGGCTCGCCGCCGGTCAGGATGATGCCGAAGTAGCCGCGGCGCACGAAGTCGTCGACCAGCACCTTCATGGTCTCAAAGCTGTGCACGTAAGGCGTGGTGGGGTTGGAACAGAACCCACAGAAGTGGTTGCAATGCCTCACCACCTGGATGTAACCGATGTTCGCCAAGCGCCTCTCCCGGCGGGCGGCCGAGCCCCCGCGCGGTCAAAGCGTAGCCGAGACGCGGATTCACGGCGAGTGGACTTGAACAACGAGGGGTGCCCCGTCATGATTCTCAGCGCAAGCAAGACGAGGAATCGAGGCCGTTCCTGGGGGGCATATGAGCGCAGCAGCAGCTGATCGACGGTCGCGGAGGCAGAAAACTCTGCTTCCAGCGGTCGTTCTCCTGACACTGGTTCTGGTCCCGGCGTCCGCTTCGGCGGGCAGCGACCTCGGCATGAATATGTACACCGGCCTGACGGTGGAGACCGGCTACCATCCGACCCTCGAAGGGCGCCGCGGCATGATGGCCTACACCTTCCAGTACATGATGATCGCCGAAGACGAGGTGGGCGTGGCCGTGGGCAGCGAGATCACCTTCGGCGGCGGCTGGGGCGGATTCGTCTACAACATGAACTGGGCCGTGGGCATCGGCGGCTATCCGGCTGATGAGCTGGGCTTCTCGGTGACCGGCGGCGTCGGCTTCAGCGGCATCACCGGCGGCTACCAGCCCTTCGCCTTCCAGTCCAATCTGCAGGCCTACCTGATGTATGCACTCAGCGATGAGAGCCACTTCATGATCTACGCCCGGCCCCAGTGGACGGTGCTCGCCGACGATCGCGACAAGGGCGTCAAGCTCCTGTCCATCGGCGATGAGCTGACCATCATGGCCGTTTACGGTACGGGCGAACTCGAAGATCCGGGGCGCAATCCAGATGAATGGGGCCCCTTCGCAGGAATCGTCTATCGCGAAGTCAGGGGCGACAAGACCATCGGGATCATCCTCGGCATCGGCGTTGCACAGGCCGATATGTAGGGCAGTTCTGCCTGGCCAGGTCGGCGGGCCTATTTGCAGCCGGCCACGAGCTTCTGATCCACCTTGCGCAGCCAGCCTTGCTGCACGCTCGCGTTGCCCTGGCCATATCCCACCGCCACCAGGTGACCGTCGGCGGTCGCGGTGAGCGCGTAGAATGACTCCGACTTGGTGGTGCCGGCGTTCTGCTCGTGCGTGGTCTTGCCATCTGCGGACACGCGGAGCAGCCAGCCCTGGTAGCTCTTGCCGCTGATATTCGTCCGACCGGCGGCCACCACGCTGCCGTCGCCGAGCACGACCGCGTCTTCGAAGCGGTCGCTGGACTTGCCGCCGAACATCTTGCTCCACTTCAACTTGCCGCCGCCGCCGACCAGCAACAAGCGGCCCTGGTAGCTCGCGTTGGCCGCGTAGCCATAACCGACAGCCACCACGCCCGAGGGGTGGGCACGCACCCGGCGCAGGGTGTCGTGCGAGGGCACGCCGAAGGTCTGGCTCCAGATCTTTTTGCCGGATGTGCTCAAGCGCATCAGCCAGCCGTCATAGGCGGTCGAACCGGGTCGCGTCTGGCCCACTGCGAATGTCTCGCCATTGTTGGCGTGGGCGACACCGTAGAACAGGTCGGAGACCTTCAGCTTGCCAATGTTGTGGCTGCTCTTGGCCAGCAATTTGCCTGTGGGCGAGACCTTTACCAGCCAGCCGTCGTAGTAGTGCAGCGTGGTGGTATAGACCTGGCCGACCGCTACGGCGTTGCCATCGGCGCCGGCGCTGATGCCGTACAAGCGCGCCTGCTTGCCCTCCTGGATGGGCAGGTGCCAGGCCGCCTTGCCGCCCTTGTCGAAACGGGTCACCCAACCCGCGGCGCTGGAGCCGTACTTGCTGGCCCGGAACTCACCGGCGGCGTAGACGCTGCCGCCCGGCCCTGGCGCCGCATCCATCAGCCAGCTCATGTAGCCGGCGGGTTTGAGCATGGCGTTGGTCGTGACCTTGCCCTCTGCGTTCACGATCACCGCCCAGCCGTGATAGACGCTGCCCTGCCGCGTACGCCCGACCGCCGCCACGCCACCGCCCATGGCCGCGACGCCAAACAGGTAGGAGTGGCCCTTGGCCGGGCCCATGGCGTGCAGATCCCAGGTCAGGCAGGCGGCCTTGCACGTTCCCGAGACGCAGATCTTGCCGCTGCCACAGGACTGGCCCGACGGCGCCGGCGCGTGCTGGCAGCCCTTCTTTTTGTGGCAGTCATCGACGCTGCATGGATTGCCGTCATCGCACGGATTGGGCACACCGGCGATGCATTTGCCCGACTTGCACGTGTCCTTCTCAGTGCACACATTGCCGTCGGCGTCGCACCCCTTGCCGTTCATGGGCGTGCTCTCAGAGACGCACTTGCCCGTCTTGTTGTCGCAGCCGACCTCGACGCAGGGTTTGTCGTCGTCGCAGATCTTGGTCGGTCCAGCGATGCACTGGCCGCTCTTGCAGATGTCGCCGCTGGTGCAGGCGTCGCCATCGGTGCAGCCCTTGCCCTCCAGGGACTTGGCGGCGTGCTGGCACTGTCCGGAGGCGGCGGCGCAGGTGTCTACGGTGCAGGGGTTGTCATCGTCGCAGTTCTTGGCTCGACTTTAGCCCCACGTCACCCCATCGCGACGACTCGAGCCAGGTAGCTTG
>CAYTLW010000090.1:0-14359 GCA_964438735.1 uncultured Enterobacteriaceae bacterium
CAGCACCTACAGCGGCAAGAACTTCGCCCTGAGCAACAAGCTCTGCGGTTCGGGCTACGTCTCACGTGGCATCGACAGCAACGGCAACACGGTCTGCATCAAGGACAAGGACACCAACAGCACCTACAGCGGCAAGAACTTCGTCCTGTCCAATCAGAACTGCGGCGCAGGAAAGGTCCTGCGAGCGGTCAACAGCAGCGGCAAATTCAGCTGCGTGAACATCGCCTATGAAGGCAAGATCGCCGCCGACGACTTCAGCCAGGGCGAGGTGAACAACCTGCGTGCCGCCAAGCTGGACAACGGCACCACGCCCTGGAAGGACGGCAACCAGCACAACCATCGCTACAACGTCAACGACGCCTGGCTGCGCGACTACAGCGACAACGAGCACGTCAAGCTGTACGGCAACAGCCGCACCATGGTCTTCCGCACCGACGGCACGACCGGCTACAGCAACAACGGCGGCTATCCCTTCATCTGGCTCTACAAGGGCGATAGCAGCGGCTACCGCAAGATGATGCTCAACACCTCCGGGCAGTTGTGGACCAGCAACTACGGCTGGCTGCACGACAAGTTCCAGGCCAAGGGCAGCTACGCGGTGGCCAACAAGTCCTGCCCGAGCGGCCAGGTACAGCGTGGTGTCCTGAGCAACGGTCAGCCGAACTGCTTCAGCGGCAACTTCAACATGCAGAACAGCCGCATCTACAACCTGGGCAACCCCTCCAGCAGCAAGGATGCGGCCAACAAGGCCTACGTCGACTCCGCCGTGCTGACCGCGCCAGCGGTACAGAACACGGGCCGCGACTTCTTCGGCGTCATCGTCTACCGCAGCGGCCGCAGCTGCCCGACCGGCTGGACCACCGACTATGTCAGCACGGTCCGTGGACCCAACCAGTGGACCTACATCAACATCAACGAGCGGGGCATGACCATGGGCGGCATGAACAGCCCCAGCTACGGCCATGAGCAGATCTACGCCGGCTTCCACAAGAACAACGGTCCGTATCGCGTCTGCACCAGGCGCTTCCACTCCTCCAGCGGCAAACCCCACGTCTCGGCCATGTTCCGCAAGGGCAGCGGCTGCCCGACGGGATATATCGACGTGCCATCTGCCTACACCCGGGGCAACAACAACTGGTCGCATACCATGGCCAACGATTCCGGCTTCTTCTTCGGCTACATCGACACCTGGTCCATCGATTCGCACTCCCACGGTGACTACGGCGGATACGTGCGTCGGCACTATCACACCTCCCACGTCGATCGCGCCTGCATCAAGGTCATGGGTGTGGACAGCGATTCGGGCACCAAGAACGGCGTCTTCCCAGTCTTCACCGGCGTCAAGAGCACCGGCGCCTGCCCCAAGGGCTGGTCGGTGCGCACCACGTCGAGCACCAACGGCAGCAACGGCTACTTCTACTTCCAGGGCACCCGCGCGGCCACGTTCTGGGGCGGTTATGGAGACTGGACCCACGGCAACGCACACCAGCAGGTGCACTTCCACTACACCCACGTGCCCTACGTCTGCCACAAGTACTTCGTGCAGACCTCCAAGCCGACGGTGGAGATCCGAACACCACATACAGGCGGCTGTCCGGGCGGCTTCACCACCTTCTCCGCCAGCCAACTCAAGGGCTGGAATAACAACGGCTATATCCAGCTGGCGGCGAACACGTTGTACATGGGCGGCCTCTACGGCTGGGCGCGCTACGACCTGGCCGGCGGCTTCATCGCCCACAACTTCACCGGCGAGGTCAGCAACAAGGTCTGCCTGCGCGTGAACAACGTGAAGTAGCGGGGGAGACACAGGCCTCCGGATCCTCTATACACGGCGCTGCGTGCGGAGGTGCGTATGCGCGATCCACGGCGCCGCTGGCCCGTCACCCTGCTGTTGAGCGCCGGCCTGCTGGTCGGTGGTGCGGCGTGTGATGGCGGCTCGGAGACGCCAGATGCGGGCGCGGATTCGGTTGCGGATTCAGGCACCGACTCGGTCACAGACACGGACACAGACACGGACACAGACACGGACACAGACTCGGTCACGGACGCCGGCACGGACGCGGGCACAGACCCGGACACGGCCGCCGCCCCCGACACCGCAACTGCCGGCCCGAAGAAGACTGCGTGGGGCCCCATCAGCGGCGCCTGCAACACCATCGCGGCCGAGGTGGACAATGCAGCACCCAGCCTGCTGCTCAATACCTGGCAGATTGACGAGGAATTCGACAAGAAGCTGCTCGCGCCCGGCCCGCTGAAGCGCTACGAGGGCCCCAACGCGGGCGGCAGTTCGATCTGTTCAGAGGTCTTCAGCATGCAGCTGCTGGCCGAGTGCGCCGGCGCCAAGGTGTTCAAGACCGAGACCGAGATCCGATACCGCAAGAAGGGCTCCATCACCGACTGGGAAGCCATGATCGACGGCAAGAAGGTCGGCGTATCGGTCACCCGGGCCTACAAGGGGCCGATGAACATGCAGTATACCGCCCAGGATGCGGACACCCTGCTCAAGAAGAAGCTGGCCGGTATCAACGAAAGCACGCAGAACGTGCGGCCGGCCGACAAATGGGTCAAGCAGGTGCTGCATGTGTGGACCGTGCAGCCGACCTGGGTGCCGCTACTCGAGGACGCCTGGAAGGCACTGGACGCCAAGCTGAAGGCAGATACCGTGGTGTTGATCACGGTGGAGAAGAACAGCGAATTCGTGGTCGCCGACACCTGCGATTGAGCAGGCCCAACACGGTGGCCGGAGGTAGAGAGATGAAGATCGCCAAGGATCGCGTGGTGGCGCTGGCCTACACGCTCAAGCTCGACGACGGCGAGGTCGCCGACGAGTCCGAACCGGATGAGCCGCTGCACTACCTGCATGGGCATAACAACATCGTCGACGGATTGGAGACGGCCCTGGTCGACCACGTCAAGGGCGACGAACTCGACGTCGTGATCGCTCCCGAGGACGCCTGCGGCACCCACAATCCGGAGCTCGACCTGGCCATCCCGCTGGAGGCCTTCCCCGAGGAGATGCGTCCCATGCTGCAGCAGGGCACGGTCTTCGTCGCTGATCATCCCGAAGATGAGCAGGTCGAGGTGGCCTACACGGTCATGGAGGTGCTCGAGGATCGCGTGCTGGCGACGGGCAACCATCCGCTGGCTGACGAGACGTTGCACTTCCATGTGCAGGTGGTCGACGTGAGGGAGGCCAGCGAGGAAGAGCTCGCGCACGGCCATCCGCACGGCCCCGGTGGCCACCACCATTGACGAGAGACGGCGGCGCCTCCCGGGCACACGCCCCGTTCTGCCGGCTTCCCCTTGCCGCGATTCGGGTGGCGCAGTACCTTTTGCGTCCATGATGTTGCGCCGTCGCCATTGCGTGCTGCCGACTGCCTGGTTCCTCACCCTGTCGATCTGTGTCGGACTGGCCTCAGTCAGCCTGGCGGAACCCCCGCCCGCTCCGACGCCCGCGGCCGTCAGCCCCGCCAACGCCGTCACGGACCACGCCGACGCCGGCTTGACGATCCGTATCCTGCGACTCAAAGACGACTTTCAGGACAACCAGTTCCTGGCCCTGACGCTGGCCGTTGTGTTGGTTCTGTTGGTGGTGCTCTTCGCCTTCCGCTCCCAGGTGCGCGACCTGGTGCGCCGGGAGGTGCGGTTCGTGCGCAAGCAGGAGAGCCAGCTGCTGGAGGTGACCGCGGCCATCTCGCGGGAGATCCAACTGCAACCGCTGCTGCAGCGCATCATGGAAACGGTCACCGACATCCTGGAGGCCGATCGCAGCACCTTGTTCCTGTACGATCCCCGCACCGGCGAGCTCTATACGAACATCGCCCAGGGGCTCGATATCACGGAGATCCGCATCCCCTCACATGTCGGCATCGCCGGCAGCGTGTTCACCAGCGGGCAGACCATCAACATCGCCAACGCCTACCAGGACAAGCGCTTCAACAAGGAGATCGATCGCAAGACCGGCTACAAGACCGACACCATCCTGTGCATGCGCATCGCCAACAAGTCTGGCAACGCCATCGGCGTGGTGCAGGTGCTCAACAAGCAGGGTGGCCCCTTCACCGAACTCGACGTCAAGCGCCTGAGCGCGTTTTCGGCCCAGGCGGCCATCGCCATCGAGAACGCCAAGCTTTTCGAGGAGGTCATCCGGGTCAAGAACTACAACGAAGCCATCCTTGCCAGCATGAACACGGCGGTGCTGACGTTCAACGTCGAAGGCGCCATCGTCAAAGTCAACGATGCGGCCCTGCGCCTGTTCGACCATGTCGAGGAGCCCGAACGGCTGGTCGGCAGCACGGCGGCGCGCTACTTCACGGGCGCCGACGAGTGGGTCGCCGAGGCGGTCGCGCGGGGCTTGGAGAGCGGAGAGCACGAAGACGCGGTCGACGTCGCGTTGCACCGCGAGGATGCGGTCGATGGATCGGGTGGCGTGCGCAAGCGGGCATCCCTTTCGGTGAACATGAGCCTGCTGCCGCTCAACGATCCGTCCGGCGCGCGTATCGGGCTCCTGATGATGGTCGATGACGTCACCGTGGAGAAGCGGCTCAAGACCACGGTGGCCCGCTACATGCCCAAGGAGATCGCCGACCGTCTCTTCGCCGGCGGCGAGGCCGTGCTGGGCGGCACGGTGGGCAAAGCGACCATCCTGTTTTCGGATATTCGCAACTTCACAGCCTTCTCAGAGCGCTGCGGCCCGCAGGAGACCGTGGCCATGCTCAACGGCTACTTCACCGTCATGGCCAACCTGGTGATGTCCGGTGGTGGCATCCTGGACAAGTACATCGGCGACGCCATCCTGGCGGTCTACGGCCCTCCCTTCGCGCAAGCCACCGACGCCGACAACGCCCTCAACACGGCCATCGGCATGTGGTCTTCGTTGCGCACTTTCAACAGCAAACGCGCCGCCGACGGCAAGGAGACGCTGTCCATAGGCATCGGAATCAATACGGGCGAGGTGGTATCGGGCAACATCGGCAGCGACAAGCGCATGGACTACACCGTCATCGGTGACGGCGTGAACCTGGCGGCCCGCCTCGAGGGGGCGACCAAGGCCTACCACGCGCGCATCTTGCTGAGCGAATTCACCCGCGCCGAGCTGCAGGGTGAGTACGTGCTGCGCGAGGTCGACAAGATCCGGGTCAAGGGCAAGGAGCAGCCGGTCACCGTCTACGAGGCCATGGACGCCTATGGCGAGGGCGAGTTCCCCAACATGGATGTCGCGCTGGCTGAGTGGGACAGAGCCGTCACCGCGTATGCCGACCGCCGTTGGAAGGATGCGCGGGTCGCCTTCGAGGCCTGCCTGGCCGCCAACCCGGGCGATGGACTGGCCGTGCTCTACGCCAATCGCTGCAACTTCTTCCTGGACTCACCGCCGCCCGACGAGTGGGATGGCGTGTGGCACCTGACTCAGAAGTAGCCGAGTCGCACTGCAAAATAGACGGCAAAATAGACGGCACCCCAATGTTAAAACAATGTTAAAAAGCGCGAACTGCGCCACAAACGCCGGGGTTGATGCCTTGATGTCTGCTGATTGATGCCTTGATGTCTGAGACTCAGGCTTGGGCGCCGGAGGCCTGCAACAAATCTTCGGCGTCGACGCTGGCCGCATGCACCGAATTGGCGCCTTCGCCCTTGGCCACGTGCAGGACCCTTACGGCCTCGACCAGCAATTGCTCGACGGTGCTGGCCTGATCGGGCTGCAGGGTGGCCACCGCGACGGTCACGGTCAACAACTCAGGTTGCCCGTTTTCCAAGGTCTTGGCGGCCACACGCTCGACCGTGGCGCGAATGGTCTCGCCGATATTGGCAGCGCCCGCCGCCTCGGTCTCGCCCAACAACACGCAGAAGACGTCGCCGTGGAATCGCCCGACCAGATCCGTGGGCCGGCGGCAGCAGGACTCGATGGCTCGGGCGGCCTGCTTGAGGTAGAGGTCGCCGGCCATGTTGCCGCGGGCGCCGTTGTAGGCGGACATGCCGTCGATGCTGCACAGGGTCAACGACAGCGGCTTGCCCGTGCGTGCCGAGCGACGCAGTTCCCGCTCGAGGGCCCCGTCGAAGTGTTGACGATTGACCACGCCGGTCAGTCCGTCCTGGGCCAGGTGTCGCTCCAGGCTGTTGCGAGCCTCGCGTAGCTGCTGGGTGGTCTGCCGCAGCTCCAGCTGCAGGTTGCGACGATGCTCCACCTCTTCGCGCAGGGCGGCATCGCGCCGGCCAACATGCCAGCCCATCCGGCCGGCGAGGAGCGCCAGCAACGCGACCACAGCCCAGACCAGGCTGCTGGAGGGCCCCAACGGGAGTTCCGCCACGCCAGCGTCGGTCACGAACCGCGTCTGGCTGCCGTAGACAGCGGCGGTCTCGACGATCTGGATGAAGAATGCGCCCAACAGCAACGCGGCCAGGAAGCTGGCGACGCCGAAAACCCAGCCCCGGCGATTTCCGGTGGCAACTTCGTCGATTGCGTTGGCGAGGGGATCGCTCATTCAGGCGGGCAGGATCCTTGTCGGGCGCCCGCCGCGTCAAGATGTTGTCACATAATCACACAAAGCTACGGGAGGTTGGCCGAATCACTGGCAGAAAGGAACCAGCGGACCGCGGCGTGCACCGTCTGCTCCAGCGGCCGCACGGTCATGCCCAGCTCCTGGCGGGAACGGCTGCCGTCAAACCAGAGGTAACGCCCGACCGTGTAGCGGACAGCCCGTTCGGTCATCATCGGGTTGCGATGGGTCACCCGATCAGCCAGGCGCTCCGATAGCCGACCGGCGGCGATCATGGCGGCCGCCGGCACCCTCAGGCGGGGAGGGCGACGGCCCGCGGCGCTGGCCACGGCCAATGCGAGGTCGCGATGGGTCACGTCGTGGCCGGCCAGGATGTAGCGACGGCCTGAGCGCCCGCGCTGCCACGCGAGCAGATGGGCCCGGGCGGCATCGCGTACATCGACGACGTTCAGGCCGCCATCGATCAGCACCGGAAGACGGCCTGTGGCCATATCGCGCACCACCCGACCGGTCGGCGTCGGCGCCAGGTCGCCTGGGCCCAGCGGGAAGGCGGGATTGACCACCACCACCTCCAGGTCCGCGTCGCGCTCAGCCAGGGCGGCCAACTCGGAGACGTACTTCGAGCGCACGTAATCGTCGGCGATCTCCCACTCGTCAAAACGGGTCTCTTCGTTGGCCTGCAGGCGTCCAGGGCGGGAGCCGACCGCCGCGATGCTGCTGGTGTGCACGACGCGGCGGATGCCGGCAGCGCGGGCGGCGCGCATCACGTTCTGGGTGCCTCCCACGTTGACCCGGTGGATCTTAGCCGGCTCAGGCGACCAGAGGGCGTACACAGCGGCCAGGTGAAAGACTGCATCACAGCCCTTCATCCACTCGTCGAGTCCGTCACCGGAGGCGATATTGCCGTGCACGCGGCGCAGTTCGAATGGCGCCAGCGCAGGGGCGGCATCGCCGGGCAGGATCAGCGCCGAGACCGCCACCCCCTGGTCGAGCAGATGCTGGACCAGGTGCGCACCGATGAATCCAGACGCCCCGCTCACCGCCGCGCACTTCGGAAGGGGCAGAGACTCGGCCTCGGGCTGCGACGTGCTCATGGCACCCCCTCCTGTACCCGAGCCACTATAGCATCAGCAGGCGTCGCCGAAGGTAGCCCAGGTTGCTGGCCGCGAAACGGGGCGGACCGCTGAGCAGGTCACCGAAGGAGAAGCTGGAGCCAGTCTGCATCAGGTTGAAACCGGGCGTGTCGATATGTCCGCCGGGCACCTTTTGCACCGCCCAGGGCCCAGCCACGTCGGCCAGCATGCCCTTGGGGGGCAGCCCGCTGCGAACCATACCCAGCGAATGGCCGATCTCGTGGGCCGTGATCGAAGCGATGCCCAGGGTCAGCAGCTCGGCGACGAAATGAAACTGCAGGCCGCGGCTGCGCTGTGTGCCGGGCGGCAGGGCTTCGGCATCAAAACCCGGTTGGATGAACGCAGCGTCGCCCTGCACGCTGCCGAAAGGAGCGCCACCGGCGGAGGGCACATAGGCGTCCATCAACGCGGCGCCGGTGCTGTTGGTCAGGACCATGCGCACCAGTGCGGTGGTGAAGACGCCAAGATCCGGCTCGGTGTCGTCGTTGGCGACCTTGTTATGCCAGTCGACCTGGGCCCGGCCGAAGAAGGTATTGTCGCCGGGCTTCCAGCCGGGATCCTCGCCCCCCACTGCGATCTGCGACCAGCCCAGCTGCGCCCGCTTGTCCGCCGCGGGCAGCCCATCATCACCCTCGAATAGCAGCTGAATGCGCACGCTGTCGGCGTTGATGGCGCCGGTGTCCGGATTCAGCAGATAGAAGGTGCGCATCCAGCGCTGGATGGCCGCCAGGAGCCATTTGCGCACCGCGGCGTTGAAGGTGGCGTCGCCGCCCTGGAAGCCGAGGGCGGTCAGGGCTTCGTCGAAGTCGGGGGTGCCATCGGCCTTGCCAGGCTTCAGGGTCTCGACCTTGAACTTCCCCGCCTTGAAGGTCACCGACAGCTTGCCCTGGTCCCTGGAAAACGTGATGGCCCAGTTGTCGATCTTGTCGAAGGGGTCGATGGCCGGTGTGCGTTCGGCCACCTGCAGTTGAACGGTGTCGCTGGCCAGGCCCCCAATCCCGGCACGCAGTCCGAACATGCCGAGGCCACCGGGCAGCGGCGTCTGGATCACCGCTCGCCAGACGTGGCCGTCCTCCCCGAGATCATGCCACTGGCCGGCGGGCGTTCCGGCTGCAAGCGGCGCAGGGCCATCCCCCTCCAGCGGTCCCCAGAGCAGCGCCGGGTGACCGTCCGGACACCACGGCGCGGCGTGCTCCACATGCACCTCGATGGTCCACTCCGCCGGCGGCACGGCCCAGTGAAAGCCTCTCTTGGACCCGCCGTGCAGCACCGGCTGTAGTCCGAGCATGTTCTCAGGCAGGTCATTGAACCCGAGCCAGATGCGATCGGGAGTGCCTGTCGGGGTGCAGGGCGCCATGCCGACATCTGGCGCGGTGTCATCGGCCGGCAGCGCCGCGTCGGCCGCTACATCTGCCGAATCCGCGGTAACATCGCCATCATCCACCGGCGCCGTGCGCACGCAGGACGCGAAGGTCAGGCCAAGACATGACAGGAGCAGCAGGCGCGCCGGGGCCGACATCGCGGGCGTGGCGCTCATGGCCAGGGGGACTACTTGGTGCCTTTGGCCGGCTTGGCGGCCTTGACCGTGCGGCACTTCGGCTTGACGACGTAGCCGCGGGACTGGCGCTTGTCCTCCCACTCCACGAACGTCTTCTCTTCCTTGTCGAACTTCCACACCGTCTGGCGCCCCTGGGGTTTGCCCTTGGCGCCCTCGGCGGCGGGCTTTGCGGCGGGCAGGCCAAAGTCATCGTCCGATTCGATGGCATCCATGGGCTGGAATGTACGCAGCAGCGGAATGCTGCCCCGCATGGCGACCTTCAGCCAACCCGGCGCCTTGGTGGTGCAGTGCTTTTCTCGGCCCTTCTTCGCCGGCTCCACCGTCTTTTTGGCCGTGCCGTGGGAGAAGGTGATCAAGGTCTGGGCGGTGTTATCAAAAACGTGAACCATCGTCGTGATGGTCTCCGTCTCGTTCTCGCCCACCGTCGACTGGCACACGGTACGCAAGCTATGTTCCGAGCCGCCGAAGAGTGACTCGGTCTTCAACTTCTCGCCGCGCGGGCAACCATCCCGACGCAAGGCCGAGATCATCTCGCCCCGCTTGGTGGCGAAGACCAGCATCGATGGGCAGCCATCGGTGGGATTGCAGACGTCGCCCCGAACAACCATGGCGTCCTGCCCGCCCTTGCCGGGGAAGAAGGTGCCTCGCGCCTTGGCGACTGGTTTGGTCACGGCCAGCGCCTGGCAGGCCGCCCGCTCGCCATTGCCCAAAATGAACGCCACGTAGATCTTGCCGCGATGACCGGTGATCTTGTAGACGCGATGTTCGCCATCGCGCGGCAACTCGTCGACCTTCTTCGGCGGCAGCTCGCTGGCGGACTTGAGCAGCGCGCAACGTGCGATGGCTTTTTCGTGCTCCGGCGCCTGCTTCAGCACCGAGTCGGCCAATGCCGACGTCGCCATAAGCGCAACCACCGCGCCGATTGCGGGAGCGAGCAGTTTGCGACCCATACCGTCCATCACCACTTACCTCCTGACGGCCTTTTCGGGTGAGGGGCCGTCGAGGGCGCGCAAGTTAGCATCATTGCGCCCCCGTCGCCAGACGGATGGGCTGCTCCACTACTTCATTTCACGGTCTCGTGGCGCGCGCCTGATCCAGCGCAGGGACCTGTTGATGGACGATGGCGCCCGCATCGCCTGCTGGCACGGCGGCCAGACGCATGCACGTCCCGTGCTGTTGCTTCATGGTTACACCGGCAGTCATGGCGTGATGCAAGCCCTGGCCGGCAGCCTGGCACCTCATCGACCGGTGATCCTCTACGACGCCCGCGGCCACGGCGCCTCCGATCCCTTCCGAGGCCGAGCCACCATGGCGCGCCTGGCCGACGATCTGGCGACCGTGATCGCCACCTGGGCCCCCGACGGCTGCGACGCCGTGGGCCTGAGCATGGGCGCGCTGACCTTCTTCGAGCACTTCGAGCGCCACGGTGGAGAGGGCCTGCATCGCCTGGTCTGCATCGACCAATCCCCCCGCGTGCCCGCCGGCCCCGACTGGCCACACGGCCTGTCCGGACGCGCCAGTGAAGGCGAGGTCGCTCAACTGCAGGCCGCCATCGCCCGCGATCCCCGGACCATCGGCCGAGGCTGGCTGCGCGCCTTGTGGCGCAGCGATGAGCGCCTGATGATCAAACTGGCCGGCAGCCCCGACATGTTGCGCGGCATGCCCGACGTGCCCGCCTCCACCCTGCGCCTGGCCAGCGACTTGCTGGTATGCGACTGGCGCCAGACCGTGCGCCACATCCACCGCCCCACCCTGCTCCTGCACGGCGGCTGCTCCATCTACCCCGGCAGCGGCCCCTGGCTGCAGGACGCCATGCCGGATGCCCGCCTCGAGGTCTTCGAACGAAGCGGTCACGGCCTGCTGATCCAGGAGCCCCGCCGGGCCGCGAATCTGGTCGCGCAATTCTTGGAGGTGTCATGATGAGGTGTCAGACCCTCACATATCATATCTCTATATCGTAACCTACTGTTTATTCGTTGAGTGGCCGGTTGAGTCAGGCCGCCGACATGAAAAAGACACGATGTCGCCGGCGCGAGCGCCCACCTCGAAAGCGACGCCTTTGTCGCCCACCGCCATGTGTCTTGCGACCTGCTGACCATCGACCACCACCTGCACGTCCGCTGAATTCCACCCTGACGGCAGCTCCAACTCGATGCGAACCACGTCCTGGCCCGCCGGCCGCACGTGGCCCGAGACCTCGTCCGGCGCCCAGGTCAGGCTCCACGCCTCGCACGACCACGAAAAGCCGCGCTCCAGCAGCCGCTCCGGCCAGCGTGGGGTGAAGCGATAGCCCCTGGCGTCGGTGCGCAGACCCGCCAGCCAGGCGCCCGCCGCCAGCGGCCAGCCATGGGCGTGGGCGTTCATCACCGGCCAGTCGCGGGCGGCGAGGACCTGCAAGTTCAGGATTGGCACCTTGCCGACCCAGGTACCCCCGGGATCGTTCGAGGCGAATGAGTTGAACGAATCGGGCCCGCTCCAGGTGCCGAACCATCGCTCGGGATAGGCGCTTGCGTGACCGGCCAGCAGACCCTTGCGCCACTCCGACAAGGCCATCTCGCGATCCCGCTCGGCCAGGGCCAGCACCAGCGGCCCTGAGATTGCGTACCAGACGCCGCCGTTCTCCAGGGTGCCAGGCGCTGAGCTGCGCCCGCTCACCGGCTGGTCGTGTATCGCCGCTCCGATGGGCGACGGGCTGCGGAGTCGTTCATCGATCTCGGCGACGAGGCGCTCCGCTTGCCGGTCGTCCAGGGCGCCGGACAGAAGTGCCCAGGGCTGGGGCTCCAGGTATAGGCTGTCCCGGCCCACCTCGACGCCGTTGCCCACCCACGCGCGGGTGCACCAGCGACCGGTGAAGGTGTCGCGCAATGCGAGTTTCAGTCCGCTGGCCAGCTCGGTGGCCTGCGCGGCCTGTTGCGGGTCGTCGAGCCAGGTGCAGAGTTCGGCATATCGAGCCAGGGCGTGCACGGCCAGGGCGGCACTGAAGACCGACTCGCCGCGCCGTGCCGTACGCAACACCGACCAGGGTGTCGGCACGAGGAGCAGGATCTCGTCATTCCAGTCGCCCCAACGAAGGCGGGGCAGGCCATGCGAACCCACGCCCACATCCAGCTCGAAGTGCTGTAAGGCGGTCCGCAGGTGCTCGCGCACCGTCGCTGTCGGCCCCTCGTCGCGTGGGTGGTAGGGATGCACCTCGTCCAATACAGCCGCATCCCGCGTGAACAGGAAGACCTCGGCGGCGGCCCACAGCAGCCAGAGATCCAGGTCGCCGGGCTCCAGCGGGATGCGATCGCGCACGCCGTAGCCGGACAGATCCCAGGCCAGCCGTCCGTCGGGGCGTTGCAGGCGACAGACCGTGCGCAGGGTATCAATCGCCAGGTCCGGGTCCACGTGCAGGGCGGCGAAGGCGTGCTGGCAGAGGTCGCGCGGTGCAGCGTCCAGGCCGTGCAGATAGAGGTAGTTGCCGCCCTGGGTGACGCGACAGGCTTCGAAATAGTCGTCCCGAATGGCCGCCTGGGCCAGTTGCACACCACTCCAGGTCATCTCGCGGCTTGCATCGGGGTGGTCGGGCAGCGACAACCTCGGCGCCTTGGCCGACCACGTATGGACCGTGCGCTCCCAGGCTTCGGGTACGCGACCGTGATACTGCTTCAACACCCTGTCGACTGGGTCCGACTCGGCCAGCGACCTGCTTTCGTCCGGCCCCGCAGTGCTGCGCGGGAACACCGCGAAACCCGACGCCAACTCCACCGTCCGACCGGGCTTCGCGGTCACGTCGGTCGCCAGCGCCAGGCATGCCGGGGTGGGACGAGGTCGCCCATCTGCATGTGTCGCCAGCGCAGCCAGACCGCCCGGCGCGCCGACCGGGCCGCTGCCGAAGTAGCGCCCGATATCCGTGCAGACCGCCGCCACCGGGTGCTCGTCCAGGGCCAACAACGCAACCCGGTGGTCGTGTGAACCGACGGCGTGGCGGCGCGCTGGGTGCCGTCCTTTCAGCTGCGGTTCGGCCACGATGCCGCATATGCCGCCACCATGCCCTGGTCCCGCGGCCAGTTGTTTGAAGCGCCAGCGCACACGGCGGCCCAGCCAGCGCCGCACCGGACCGGGCACCAGCAGAGGCAGAGGCTCGGGGGACAGGCCCCAGTACGTGCCGACTCGCAGCGTCGCCGCCCGGTCGCCAAACCAGGTCAGCCGAGACATGGAGAGCACGATGGCGTCCTCGCCATCAGGCATGAAGAGGAGCTGCTCTAAATGTAACCGATCACTTTTCAATCTCTTACACAACCATGTAGGACCAAATTCGATATCCATGACACGGCCGGGCTCGGAATCCGAACCGTCGGAGCGCCAGGTCGCCTCCAATATGTCGCCGCCAACCACGTGCAACAGACCGCCCGACAATCGGGGGTCCAGCGCAGATTTCCCCTGCAACCATCTCGCCCCACGGCTGGCCTCGAACAGCCGAACCGAGCCTCGACCACAGGCCACCGCGGTCATGGCGCGATTGCCGAAGGCGTGCAGGTGCAAGGCGGGATCGCGCTCATCTTGCGGAACGCGTTCGTCGACTGGCGCGCCCTGCCCTGGAAGCCAGGTGTGGTGATAGACGGGCAGACCGCCGGGACCGGCGGACCAGCGGCCGAAGATGCCATCGCCAGAGGATCCGTGGGCGGCGTGTGGGCTCGCGACGTCGGGACGGTCATCAGCCGTGTTGCCTGGCCGTCGCCTCATGGTGCCTCCGCGGACGCCGTTGTTGATGCCCGGCGATTCAGAATGACCCCAACAACCCGACGACCGCGCCGCCTTCCCTGGGCGAGATGACAGGCCAAAGCCCGGCATTGCGATTCGAGCGGGTGGGTCGGATGTTGGTCGCTTGGTGGTCGGTCCCGACTTCGACTGGCCTCAACGACGCGGGCGGGCCCCTCCCGATCCGCCTTTCGACTGCATCGAAGACCCGGTTCACGTCGCAGATTACAGTCTTGCGGAACCGCTGCCGCAATGCCAGTCATGGTAGGCTGGGTGTCGGTGGATCGGCGGGGTCGAAGATGCAACGCGTGACAACCTGGCTGGCGGCAACGGTCGCGCTGAGCCTCCTCTTGTCGCCAACGCAGGCCACCATCGCCGCCCAATCGAAGCCAGCGAAACCGGCGAAACCGGCGAAACCGGCGAAACCGGCGAAA
>CAYTLW010000090.1:14459-31837 GCA_964438735.1 uncultured Enterobacteriaceae bacterium
GCGAAACCGGCGAAACCGGCGAAACCGGCGAAACCGGCGAAAGCCAAATCCCAGCCGACACCTGGCCGTCTGACACCCGACGCGTCCCCCACGGCCCACCCATGGCAGGGAATCGACACCCGCGGTCGCTTGTGCATCCAGATCCAAGGCGGCCCCCTCTGGGCGCTCCAGTGGCGGGGAAAGGGGCTCGCCGGCGAGGTGGTACCGCCTTGTGCGGCCAAACTACGCCGAAATCTACCTGCCAAGACCTCGCTCGTGCTGCGCAGTCGCCGCCCACGCCGCAAGGTGGTCCTGCCCATGGATGCGCATGGCGTCGTGCTTGTCAACACCATCACCCCGAACAAGAAATACATGGCTATCGTACGCTTGCTGCGTTCGGCCCGCGGACGCACCGTCGAGGTGGTCCAGGGCCGCAGACGCGCCACCGTCATGCGGCTTCGCGATGGCTACGTGCAGTACCTCAAGGCCTTCCCGCACCACGATCCGAAGACTGGCGCTGTGGGCATACATAGCCTGGCATTCTTCGGCCACGGCATGTCGGTGGGACCGCAGCAGCGGGCGGTCGCCATAGTCGGCCCCAAAAGCAAGCAAGGGCGGGTCGTGTGGCGGCAGTATGTCGCCGAGTACAACATCCACGACCGTCGCCATCGGCGGGCGCCGGGCCTCTTTGGGGCGGGTAAATCTGCGAAACCGGGCGGTCGAGTGAAGTAGGGCCAGGGGCGGCTGGCGACCCGAAAGCAGCGCATCACGGAGCCGTGTACGGGACAGGACGGCGTTTGAGACCTTCACATGTCCTTGCGTGCCAACTTGCCGGCAGATACGGTGTTCATCAGCGTCATCTTTCGGAAGTGCACATGTGCTGGGAGCTGCGACACGCCAGGGGCCTGATGTCGGCGGCGACCGGCAGGGTCCTGCTGGCGAGCGCGCTCATTGTCTGCACGCTGCCGGGCGTTGTGTTCGCACAGTCGGCGTTCGAGCCGCCAACCGTCAAGGATGCAGGGACGTTACGGAACTACAAGGTCACCATGCGCTCCCTTCATGGTCGCAGCGATGGCTACAACGACATTGACCGTTGGTTGCTGGACATGGCGCGCAGCGACGGCATCGTCGCGGCGCTGGATCGGCGTGACTTCCTGCGCGGGATGCCCGAGTCGAGCGTCAATGGCCTGCTCACCGCCGCCAGGCGCTACGTCCAGCGACGTTGGATTCGCGGCCAACGGGGAGCCGAGGTCGTCACCGCTTTCCTCGACGAGATCGCCCAGTTGGAATTGCCGCCGCGATACACGGTGATGATGGTCTACGGCAATTCGGACATCGCCGGGCTGCGCAGGGGCCACCTGGTCGGCAGCGTGGCCTACCTGTGGGGATGGGCGTCGAACGTCGTACAGGACATCGCCCTGGATTGGAATCTGAACGGCAGGTGGATCGGCGGTGAGTCGCTGTGGCCCTGGTTCGCCGATCCCTATCGCGGACGTTGGCCGCTGCTCTTCTTGGGAGTCGGCGTCGCGGGCGCCCGTGCAGAAGGCCGCCTGAACGACGCCACAAAAGGCACCCACCTCGGCAACGTGCGCTTCTTCGGCTTCCGCTTGTTGCTGAGTGCCCACCTTCGCTTTGCGGTCTCGCAGTCCGTGACGTTGAAGGCGAGTGGCGGCACGGGGTTTGGGGTCGGCACGCTCCGGGTGTTTCCGGTGTATGGAGAGGAGGCTTTCGAGGATCCGTGCACAATGAGCCTGGCCAAGCTGGATGAAGCGTCCCAGGCAGTTCGCTGTACCATCATGACGTCGTTGGGCTTTTACGACACTGTGCCGATGCGCTTTTCGGTCGGCATGCAGCTCTGGGGCACATTCAACATCGACTTCCTCTGGTCGCGGGAGCCGCTGGCCACGGCCGATGAGCAGTTCTCGCCCCCCAACCTGGACATGCTGGCGGTGCAACTCGGCCTGAATATCTACTAGCCTTGACTGAATATCAGGCAGTTATACGCCAATTATATGATATGTGAGGGTCTGACACCTCGCCCGTTGACCGGGCCGCGGATTCGTGCGATCAACGCCCGCTTTCCGGTCGCTTGTGGCCCCTGGAGGTGCGATGAAGAAGAACTTCGTACTGGACACGAACGTGTTGTTGCATGACAGCAACTGCCTGCACACCTTCGAGGATAACGTCGTCAACATCCCGATCCACGTGATCGAGGAGCTGGACGGCTTCAAGCGCGACCAGAGCGAGTTGGGGCGCAATTCTCGACGAGTGGCGCGCGAGATCGACAGCTATCGCATCCAGGGCAGCCTCGAGAGCGGCGTGTCGCTGCACAACGGCGGCATGATTCGCGTGCAGGTGGCCGACGGGCGTCAACACGCGCAGTTCTCGCTGAGCCACGCCATGGACAACGCCATCCTGGGCAGCGTCATCGGCCTGAGGGAGCGTGAGCCCGAGGTACCGCTGGTCTTCGTGACCAAAGATACCAACCTGCGCATCCGGGCCAACGCGCTGGGCATCGACGCGGTCGACTATGAGCCCGAGCGCAAGGATCTCAGCGAGGTCTATGCCGGGTCGGCGGAGCTGACTGTGGATGCGACGCTCATCGACCGGCTGTTCGACAGCGGCTCCCTGCCGGTGGACGAGCTGCCCAATGGCGAGCATGCCGTCGAACTGTACCCCAACCAGTACCTGACGCTGACCACCGGCAACGGCCGGCATAACGCCCTGGCGCGGCTCAATGGCGACCACCTGGAGCCCTTGCGCAAGATGCGCCATCCCATCTGGGGAGTGATGCCGCGCAACCGCGAGCAGCACTTCGCGCTGGACATGTTGATGCGCCAGGACGTGCGCCTGTGCACCCTCATCGGCAAAGCGGGCACGGGCAAGACGTTGCTGGCGTTGGCGGCGGGCATCGACCTGGTCATCGCCAAGGACGAGTACCGAAGGCTGCTGGTGAGCCGGCCCATCTTCCCCATGGGCCGCGACGTGGGCTACCTGCCCGGCGACCTGGCCGAGAAGATGGCCCCCTGGATGCAGCCGGTGCGCGACAACTTCGAGTACCTCACGTCGGTGAACAAGAAGAACGACGTGCGCAGCTACGAGGAGCTGGTCAAGGACGGGCTGCTGGAGGTGGAGGCGCTGACCTACATCCGCGGCCGCTCGTTGCCCGGCCAGTTCATGTTGGTGGACGAGGCGCAGAACCTGACGCCGCACGAGATCAAGACCGTGCTCACGCGCGTGGGACAGGGCACCAAGGTGGTCTTCACCGGCGATCCCTACCAGATCGACCAGCCCTACCTCGACAGCATCAACAACGGCCTGACCTACGTGGTCGAGCGCTTCAAGGCCGAGCCCATCGCCGGGCACATGACGCTGACCAAGGGCGAGCGATCTGAGCTGGCGGAGCTTGCCGCAAACCTACTCTGATTTTAGTTATTTATGCTATTCTTTGTAATGCTGTGCATTGCGAACAAAGCAAACAACGATCGCGACACCGACGAGATTCCCGCAATCGGCGTCAGCAACCCGCCTTCATCACATTGACCGTCAGCTTCGGCCCGCTGCCATGGGTGCGGCAGATGGGGTAGAGCGTGATCATCTTGGGCAGCCAGAAGTCGTTTGCCTGCTTGGGGACCACGCCCAGCCGGATGGTCTGGGCCGGACCGCCCAGGGAGCTGTCGGGCTGACTCCACATCAGGATGACGTTCTTGCCCACCTGCGGCGACAGCTTGGTGGCCGACATGCCCAGGTACTTGGTCAGCTCCTCGACCGCGGCGGTGCTCTCTTTGGTCGCCGACCAGAGCCCCTGCTTGCCGATGGTCTGCAGGTTGTTGATCTTGCCCAGGATCGACTTGACCTTGTTGATCGTGCCGCCGCTGGCCTTGTAGGTGATCAGGATGGCGCCGCAGAGGCCGGGTTTGCTGCCGAAGTTCTCGCCGAGCAGGTTCAGCTTCGTGCAGGGCGTGACGGCCTGGGAGAAGCCGTAGATGCCTGTGATGGAGGGTGTGCCGCCCTTGAGCGGCGTGGTGTCGCCCAGGTGTTTGTCGGCGATGAGACCGAGCACCAGGCCGTTGGTCCGGCAGGACAGCCTGGTCAGCAGGTCGCGCAAAGTGCCTGCCGCCACCACCGACTGCTGCATCAGCGCCTGGCTCGCCTTGGCCGGTGGCTGGCCCGGGCTGGCCTTGGCCGCCGCCTTGGCCTGCGCGCCCACCTCGTCCATGTAGCTGGTCAGCAGGTCCGGCAGCTGCTTGGTCAGCAAGGACTCCACCTTGGCGAGGTTCTCGACCAGTGCAATGGGGCTCGGTTTGGCCTGCTCCAGGCTCACCAGCGACTTCTGCAGACCCGACAGCGCGCTGCCAACAGCCGTCACGTCGCCATCGGCGACAGGGCCCTTGGGCAGCTTGTCGATCGCGACCTGCATCGCCTTCAGGGCCGCGCCCACCGCGTCCAGCTTGCCGGGCCAGTCCTTGTCGTCCGGGCCCATCTTTACCCCGGCCTTCAGCAAAGCCGCGGCGCTCGGCAATCCCTTTGGGTGGGGCAGCAGGAGCTTGGCGTTTTTATCGAACGCGCTATCGGCGGCGCTGGCCACCCCGTCCGTCCAGGCCACGAAGCCGTCCATGGCTTTGGTCTGACCGGTCAACGCCTGGGCCAGGTCCTTGGCATCGAGCACCAGCAGTCCGCTGCTCAGGCCGGCCAGGCCCTGGTTCAATCCGGGGTGCAATACGCAGACCAGCCCGCTGCCCGAAGCCTTCGTCTGGGCGCTGCTGCAGGTGACCAACGCATTGGCGGGCTTGGCGAAGCTCAACGTGCCCTTGTCGAGCACGCCGCCGGTGGCCGAGATGATGAAGTCGCCAGGATCGGCAAGCGGCTTGCCCTTGGCATCCACGGCCTGGCACGAAGGCGTCGTGGCGCCGCCGTAGCCGGCGATCTCGATCAGCGGCGGCTTGTTTTCGACCAGGACCTTGGGTTTATCGCCCGGCCCCTGTGCATCGGCGCCACCGGCGGCATCCGAGCCGGCATTGCCGCCACCGTCAGCCCCGCCGCCAGCGTCGGCAGCCCCTGCGCCATCGGCCTTCACGCCACCATCCACCGGACCCGCGCCGTCAGCGACACCATCGGCCTTCGCGCCACCATCCCCCGACGCAGCTCCGTCGGCGAGTCCACCACTGTCGGCGAGTCCACCACCGTCACCGGGTCCGCCGCCGTCACCGACACCGACACCGGCACCGGCACCGACACCGACACCGACCCCGACACCGACACCGACACCGACACCGCCACCGACACCGACACCGACCCCGACCCCGACACCGACACCGTCACCGGCACCGTCACCGACACCGACACCGTCACCGTCACCGACACCGTCACCGACACCGGCACTGTCACCGACACCGACGCCGTCACCGACTCCGACACCGTCACCGTCGCCGACACCGACATCGTCACCGCTGCCACCTGCCTCCCAACCGACCGACCCTGAGCCGCCATCGGTCGCGGCATCCTCATCGCCAATCGTCTTGTCGACTCCGCCCGCGTCCAGCTGCCCCAGACCGTCAGTCAGTCGCCCGCTCGCGTCCTGGCCTGCAGACGCGGCCTTGGCTGGAAGGGTCGTCGGCTCCGCGCTGCACGCAGCGACGAACATGGCGAGAACAAGAATCGACAGACGTGAACTCATTTCTTGCAGTGCCCTTTGTTGCAGGAGCGTGATGGCGGGCAGTCCATGGTCGTCCAACCGTCGCCGGTGGCGGTGCAAGTCGCGACGCGCTTGCCCAGGCACTTCTTGTTGCCGGGCACGCAAGACACGACATCGCCGCCAGCGGTGCCATCTGCCGCGCTGGTATCCGTGGCGCCTGCGTCGGCAGCCGCTGCTGCGTCCCCTGTGCTGCCCATGTCCGGCTCGGCCACATCGCTACTGACGTCTTCCTCGGCGCTCGCGTCGGTGGAGACACCGCCGGCGTCGTCGTCATCGGAGAGCGTGCCCGAATCTGCCAGGCCGCCACCGGTGCCCTTGTTTGTATCTTCGCTGGCAAAGGAGCCCGCATCGGTTGCGGGCACGGCCGGATCGGCGGCCTCGTCACCTGGCGTCGGCACGGGATTGACCGTGCATCCACCTGGCGCCGTCGCGACGAGCGCAAACAGCAGCATGAAGCCCGAAGCGACGTGCAGCGGGCGCGCGTCAGAGCAAGCTGAACCCCGTCCTCCGCACCGTCTCATCGTCTGGCCTCCGCTCACAGGGTAGCAGAGACCCGCAGCCGTCCGAACAGCAAGAGGCCCGACCGGCCAATTCGGGGTCACCAAACGCCAGAGGCCACCCTCAACAGCCCCAGCGAGCGCGCCTGAATACCAGCCCTGCGCCACCGCCCAGGAGCGCGATGGCCAGGGCGCCGAACCACACCAGTCCGGGGTCGCCGTCTTCGTCTTGCTCAGCCATCAACGCGCCATCGAAGACGCCCTCCGGATACAGCGCACAGATGGCCGCCCGGTCGTCGGCCGACAACCAGGCCCCATGGCCCGAGCCGATGACCCCCCGCGACATCAGCACGTCGTGCCGCCCGGCATGTGCCAGACCGAGCACATGGCCGAGCTCGTGCATCACCACCGTGTCCAGGTCGGGCGGATCGTGGCTGGCGAAGAGCAGTCGCGCGTCCAGCTCGATGTGGGCGCCGATGATGGCGCCGCCGTGGTCCAGGGCCACCACGTCGGTCCAGGCAGCGGCTCGGCGCTGGGCCGGCCAGGTCCAGACCGGCGTGACCGTCACGCGTCTGGATTTCGGCCCGAAGCGCAGACCTGTACACTCCGGCACCGTCCAGTGGCCCACCGCCCTGTCGATGGCGGCCTGCAGGGCCACGCGCTCCTCGCCCGGCGCCACCAGGGTCGGCAGCGGCGGCGGCGCGTGCCACAGTTTGGGCAAACCGGTCGCGGTGTGCGCTTGCCGCCAGGCCCCGGCGGAAGGGCTCAACGTGCACAGGCTGAGCAGGATGACGAGCGAAACCAGGTGCCGGAGCGCGGGCATGCCAGGCAGAACACCGATGTAGCAGATACCATTCCGGCGCGCGCCTACGGGCGGCCGGGCGGAGGGGAGCACGATGGGAGGCAGAACGTTGACAACGGCCATGCTCAAGGTGCTATGCATCGCCGCACTGGCCCTTTCTGGCGCGAGCGCCTGCTCCAGCGAAGGCACCTCTGACGAGGATTGCACCAAGAATACCGACGATCTGTCGAGTTATGTGCAGGTGGGCTTCTGGAAGACCACGGATTGCAGCGGCGACCCCATTCAGACCAACAACTTCCCGATCGCCAACGACGCGCCCTGCTATTGCTGGCCGGGCAGCTCGGGCGAAAACTCCGCCCACCTCTTCCAATGCGACAAGGCGGCCAAATCCTTCACCTACAAACAGCACACCGACCTCGTCTGCGGCGAGGGCAGCAACAGCAACAGCAAGACCGTGCACATCGACAAGTGTGTGCAGGATTATCCGCCCACTTTGTACAGCAAGATCATTGATTTCGGTGCTTGCGCGAACTGAATTCAGCGGCCAGCCGGTAGGGTGGCGGCCTCCACCCTGTCCCTGGAAGGCCATGACACATCCCGCCCTGCCCCGCCCGTTCGCCAATCTGCTCACCTTGGCGCTCCTGGCCACGTTGGCCGCGACGCTGACACTCGCCGGCTGCGCCAGCGAACCGACCGCTACCGATACCGGCAGCCTGCGCACGGTCGACAACTGCGACACGAACATCGCCGCCGACGTGCCCACCTTCTACAAGGACTGGTTCCGCTGCGTCGACATCCAGCTCAGCGGCAGCAACGTCGTCATCAAGACCATCGGCCTGCCGCCCCACAAGAGCTACTACTACGGCGAGGGGCACAGCAACTACACGGACTTCGACTACTCGCGCGGGTCCGAATACAGGCCCAATCCCAACCTGCTCTCGGACCAGAACATCACCCTGACGCTGCCGCTGAACCCCAAGCCGCGCGGCGTCACCATCACGACCGGCCTGGTGGACGGCACGGCGGGCAGCCACTTCCAGGAGTACAAGATGGGCGCGGCGGGCGTCGCCCTGGACAGCGTGGTCATGTTCAACCCGTTGGCCGCCCCCGGCGATGACATCGAGGACGAGAAGTACACCTTCGACAACTACAACGGCCACCCCGCCGGTACGACGTATCACTATCACACCAACACACCCGGGCCGCTCGAGGTGCTCAAACGGATGGGTCTGACCACCTCGACCACGCCCGGCAGCGCCGCGATGGAGGTCTTCGGCGTCATGTGCGACGGCACGCTCATCATGGGCTGCACCGAAGCCGATGGCAGCGCGCCCGATTCGGCCGGATTCGACGCGCAGAACGGGCATGTGCACGACATCAAGGACAAGTCCGGCGCCGTGCTGCTGGCCGGTCGCTACCACACCCACGTGTGCCCGACCCAGTTCAAGAACCATCGCTTCACGCCGGAGATCCAGTACTACGATAGCTGCTCCATCAACTGAAGCGCTGGCGACAAGAGGGATTTCCCTTGCAATGTCGGGCGTCAATCCGACATCATGACCTCGTTGACATCGAATGATTGCGAGGTGTGAGATGATTCGGATCGCCTGCATCCTGGCCCTGCTCGCCGCCTGCAGCGGCCCGGGCGAACAACCCGGCACGCCATCAACACCCGCCAACGGCGATGTGGGCAGCCAACCCGCCCAGACCGACACCACGCTAGCGCCGGACATCAGCGCCAAACCTGAGCTGCCAGCCTTCTGGATCGCCTACGAGGCCTATTCGCAGCTCGACAGCGCGACCAGCCAGCTCATCCTGGTCGACGCCCACAGCCCCAAGGCCATCACCGACTCGGCCAACTTCGGCACCGGCCACAGCCCCTTCGAGGCGAGCGAGTCCTGCTTCGAGCTCAGCAAACACGCCTTCGACAAGGCGCCCGGCATGAGCTGCGACCACGGTTGCGCCCTGTCGTCCAACCTGAAGTACGCCGCCATCGCCCTGGGTCCCGCCGACGAGGACGGCCTGTTCACCTACGAGCCGGCGCTGATTCATCACCAGCCCGGTGGCGACCCGCCGCTGCGCTTCATCATCAACAAGTTCGACAAGATCACCGCCGTGCGGGATCTGCATTTTGCCGGCTCGTGGTTGTACTACTCCACGCCGGTGCCCAAGCCGGCGGGACAGCTCGTCCAGCAATACGAGATCCGCCGCCGCGACCTCGACGGCGCCAGCAGCGAGTGGCAGAAGGTCGTCGTCATGGCGCCTGGCGAAGATCCCGACGTGACGGGCAAGCACTCGACCTACAGCGGCAGGTTCCGGGTCAGCGCCAATGGCGAGACGTTGCTCTTCCTGACGCCGACCATCCGTTCGCTCAAGGTCTGGTCCTGGCACGCCGGCACGCTGACCCAGCATGACTACATCTGCCAGAATCCGTTGGGTCCCGACACCTGCGCCGGCACCGGGTCGCAGTATAGCGACATCGACCCCGCGGCCATCTCACCCGACGGCAAGACCATCGTCCTGTTCACCACTGTGCAAAGCCACTTTCGATTGCGCCGCTACCCTGTCGGTTCCGCTGGGCAGAAGAGCTTCACCAACCTGGTGACAGTGCCGGCGAACAAGAACTACCAGAAGGAAGCCTGCAACTACGTGGCTGCCTGGATGCGCACCTCGGTCCGGGGCCAGCCCCGGTTCTCCAATGACGGCCAGACGCTGTACTTCTTGGCGGAGTCACGTTGCAACAAGGCCGTCCAGAAGCCCTGGATTGACATCCTGTCGATCCACGCGGCAGACATCGGCAAGACGCTGACCGAGGAGATGGTGACAAACTACACCAAGAACCCGGACAGCGACCTGCCCGCCAATCGCGTCATGCGCAGTTTCGACCTCTCGCCCGATGGAGAGTGGTTCACTTACAGCGCGACGCCGACCTGGAACAGTCAAGGCAACGCCATCGCTCCCGGCTCACCAGCAGCGCAGCTGAAGGACTCGGAACTCTACGTCATGCCGGTCGAAATCGAAGGCAAGGCCAATCAGATCACCAATCGCCTCGGCTACAGAGCCGCTGGGCCGATGGCGCTCTCGCCGCTGTGATGGCCGAACCTTGGTTCAGTGGGTTACATGGCAAAGTTATGATATGTGAGGGTCTGACACCTCTCAATCATACTTGACCGAACAGCCCCAGGACGGCCCGGCGGTTACCCGCACCGGCTGCCCGGCCAGGGTGGCGCTGATGGCGTTGTCCAGGTAGTTGGTCGGCTGTTCGTGGGGGCGGGCCATCTCGCCCATGGGCAAGTTGTCGATGCCGCCGTTGTAGACCAGCAGACCCTTGCGATTGATGACAGCGGCTTGGGGTGTGCGGCGGGCGTTGTACAGGCGCCCCGTACCACCCTCCGGGTCCAGCAGGATGGGATGAAGCAGGCCGAGATCCTTGACCGCCTTCTGGTTGCGGGCGAGGCCGTGCCCCTGCCTGCCCGGCGCGCCCGAGTTGACCGCCAGCCAGACCACACCCAGGTCCCGATAATTGGTCGGCATCCGCGCCAAGGGCCCCTGACCGTGCGCCCACTTCACGAACGGGCAGTCCGGATTGAACCACTCCAGCACCACCACGCGACCCTTGTACTGCGACAGGGTCACCCGTCCGCCAGACGTGGAACGCAGGTCGAAATCGGGCGCCGGCTCCCCAATCACGGCCGGCTTTGGCTTCGGCTTGGGCTTCTCGAGCGGAATCTCCTCCCCCACATCGTCATCGGGAATCTCAGCGGCGCCACAAGCCGACGTGCCCACTGCCAACAACACGCTCAACAACATACTCCTCACCATGCTCATCTCCGCTCCAACATCAGCCCTGCTGATGCCCTGCCCCTTCATCCATTTGCGTCTTTGCGGCTTTGCGCGAGCCTTCCTGCCACCTCGAGGCAACCACTCACCCGCAGGCCGCCCTACAACCAGAACCCATTCACCGCCGCCTGCGACACGATATTCCCCTTGCCGCTGAGCACATTATGGGACGTCAACGCCCCCGATTTGTACCCCGTCGAGGAGATATAGAGCACCTTATGCCCATCCCCCGAAGGCTGCGGCAACCGCTGCAGCGCGGTGCCGGTGGTCATCACCTTCTTCGGCAGTCCGCCATCGACGGTGACCTGCCAGATCTCGCTGGCTACCTCAGGTTTATGAATGCGCTGGAACCACACCGTGCCGTCTTTGGCCACGGCCAGCTCCACGTCCAGGATGGCGTCGTTGGTCAACCGCACCAATCCGCTGCCATCTGCCCCGACGACCGCAATATCCGAGGAGACGGGCCCGCCGTCGGATTTGTGCTTGATGGTGAACACCACCTTGTCGCCTTTGGGAGACCAGCCCAGCGAAGAGACGACCGCTGGCGTGCCGAAGGGCAGCGCCTCGTTGTTGAGCGGCTTGGGGTTCTTGAAGCCGTTTACGGTGGCACGGACCTCACCGGTGGCGCTGTACCAGGCCAGGCGGTCGCTGCCAGGTGAAAACGCCACAGCCGAGGCGCGTGAGACGTCGCTGGCCAGCTTGTAGGCGTCGGTGCCCTTGGAGGTGATGGTGCCCAGGGCCACGTCCTTGGCGCCGGAGCCCTTGCCCTTGAGATAGGCGACCTTGTTGCCGTTGGGCGACAGGGCGCCATGGCCGGTGGGTTCCATGATCGAGCCGGCGACGATGATGTCGTTGAAGCCGTTGGCATCCGAGACGTTCATCTCCTCCTTCTTGGTCAGGAAGAAGAGGATCCTGCCACCGCCGGGGGGAGCGACGACCACGCCGCCGGGCCAGATGTTGTTCGGCTTGCTGTCATCGGCTTGCACGATGACGTTGGTGCCGACCTCTCCCGATTCGGTGTACACGACGCCGCCGGAGGGCTGCGTGGAACCGCCATCGGTGTCGCCGCCCGCGTCGATGGGCGGTCCGACGTCGGGTTTGCCTGCGTCTTCGCCCCCGGCATCAGGCTGGGTTGTATCGACCATGCCGCCGTCCGTCGGACCGGCATCCGGTTGCTCTACCACGGGCACGGGGAAGGTGATCAGCACCGGCTGGGCGCTCACTGGTCCGCTGGCGGCGCTGCCGAGCTGGCCGCTGCTGTTGTCGCCCCAGCACTGGACCTTGTCTTCGTCGCTGAGCACGCAGGTGGTGCCGCCGCCGGCGTCGAAAGCGACCACGGTGCCCAGCCCGGCGACCGCCTCGGGTTTGGTGACCACGGACTTGGTGCTCTGGCCCAGCTGGCCGAAGTCATTGCCGCCCCAGCAGTGCAACGCGCCGCTCACCAGGGCGCAGGTGTGGTCGCTGCCGGCCGCCAGCGCGGTGACATCGCTCAAACCCACGACCTCGACCGCCTTGTTGGCCGATTTGCCGCTGCCGTCGCCCAGCTGTCCCTTGTCGCCGGCGCCCCAGCACGAGACCTTGCCGCCGGTGCGCAAGGCGCAGTTGTGGGCCCGACCCGCGACCAGGGCGGTGGCGTCGGACAGCCCTTGGACCTCTTGGGGTGAGGGCGAATCGGTGTCGGCGCCATGGCCAAGGCGTCCATCGGCCCCCTTGCCCCAGCAGCGTACCGAGCCGTCCTTGTTGGCAGCGCACGTATGCGCCTCACCCGCGGCCACGGCGACCTGGCCCGCGGCCATCTTGACGAAGTCGGGTTTGCGGCTGTCCAGGGCCTTGTTGTTGCCCAGCTGGCCGAACTCGTTGCCGCCCCAGCAGCGGACCCGTTTGTCGGTGCCGACCACGCAACCGTGGCTCTTGCCCATGGCGAAGGACTTGATACCGCCTGTATTCTGCACCGCGTCGGGCTCCACCTCGGCGGCCAGGTTGTCGACCCCGTAGACCATGGTGTCCTTGCCGTTGCCCAACTGTCCCTTTTCGTTGGCGCCCCAGCAGGAGGCCTTGCCACCTTCATGCAGCGCGCAGGTCTGCAGCCAGGCGGCGACGATGGCGATGGGCGTGCTCAGTTCGGTGGTGGGTTCGGGTTCGGGCAATTTGTCGGCGTCGGTGCCAGACGGTGGCAGCCCGCGTCCCAGCTGTCCCTTGCCGTTGCTGCCCCAGCACTTGACCACGTCATCGCTCATCAAGGCGCAGACATGGGCCTGGCCCACGGCCACCGCGACGGCCACGGGCGGCGGTACCCAGGTGTCCTCCTCCTCGCCGTCGACGGCAGCGTCGGCGACCGTATCGGCTGGGATGCCCGTCTGCTGAGTCGTGCTGGTGCAGGAGAAGGTCAGGGTCAGCATGGCCGCAATGGCCAGCGACACCGCCAGGGAGCGTGGTTCGAACATGATGTCCTCTACAAAGGCGCGCCGGGGATCGATGCGTTCGATGAGACCGCTGTGATCACTTCACCTCGTGGAGGATCTCCTCTGTGGACCAGGAGGGCAATCCCTCATCGTCGAACGCCCAGACTCCCCAGAAATACGTACCCTTGGCCAGCGGCTTCGGATTGCCGTTGCCATGCGCCCACAGGACATTGCCTTCGTGGCCCTTGCCCAGGCCGCTATGCCAGAGCCAGACGATCTTGTCCGGATTGCTGATCTGGTTGTCGGTCACGCCGATGCGCTCGCTGAACAGCCCGGCCACCACGTGTTTTTCGTCGGTCGCCTTCCAGGATACCGCCGGCTGCGAGTGGCCGGTGGTCATGTCGGTATTGGTGATGCGCTGGGTGTCGTCGAAGAGCAGGCTCTGCCAGATCGGCGCCGCCTCGTCGTCGTATTCACGTTCGCCAGCGTCGCAACCTGCCACGCCCATCACCAGGGCGCAGAGGGCGAAGATGGTGCCAGCGACGGCCCAGGGCGACCTGCCAGTCTTGCGCATCGGATTCATGACCAACCTCCTGCGGTTCACTGCACCACGTGGGAGTGTTCGATGGACGACAAGGCGGGCGTGCCGTGCAGATCCAACGCCCAGACGGCCCAGTAGTATGTGCCGGGGCCCAGATTCACGGCCGGCTTGTCGGTGACCGGATCCGCCAGGCCGTCGTCCCACTCGACCAGGCCCTCTTTGCCCGCCTTCAGGCCGCTATGCCACATCCAGACCATGCGATCGGTGTTCTGGATCACGTTATCCTTGATGTTCATCGGCTCGTTGAAGACCGCGACGATGACGTGTTTGTAGTGGGTCGCCTGCCAGTTGAAGGTGGGGGACTTCGGATGCGCCGTGTTGCTCGAACCGCCAGACGTCTTGACGGTGTCTGCCGTGATGAGAAACGTGTTCTGAAAGATCGGATTCTGGTAGCCGAAGCTCGTCGCCGCGGCGCCGGCCATGTCTGCGCCAGCTTCGCCACATGCGCCGGCCAGCAACAAAACGGCCAGGGCCAGGGGTATCGGGTTTGTCCATCTCATCTGCACCTCCACGTGTGCCGTCGCGGCCCCGCTCAGAAGATGTCGTTCCAGAACACCATTCGCAGCGCCAGGGCGGCCGAGGGCCCCCACAACGAACGCTCCTGCTCCTCAACCTTGCCGGTGCCGTAGAGGCTGAACGTGCGCTCGGTGTAGGGCAGCGTACCGAGCCAGTCCAGGCCCAGCTGCAGGCGCAGCTCCAGGCCGAAGTTGCGCTGCCGCATCAGGCGCGAGGACAACTCCAAGGCCGCCGTTCCCGAGACCGACCACTTGTCCAGGCTGCGCTCGGCGTCGTCGGTATTGGCGAAGGTCATGCCGGCGCGGCCCAGGGCGTTGACCGAGGCGAAGGCGTACTTCTCCAGCAGGGGATAACGCACGTTCGCGGTGAAGCGGTTGAGCGAGATGTCGTAGCGCTGCAACCCCTTGCGCGGGCCCAGGAAGGTGTCGATCTGGTTTTCCCCCTGCATGCTGGTCGTGGCCCAGCCAGCGCCGATGTCCCACGGGCCCAGTCGCAGGCTCCAGGCGAGCTCGAAGAAGTGCCCGGCGTTCACGTCCGGCCGGTCGACATTGAGCCACACATAGCGGTATCCGGCGTCGAAATGACGTGCGTCCACGCGATAACCCGGCGGTGCGTTGAGGAATCGAGCCGCCAGCGGATTGTAGAGCGTGGCCTCGATCTCCAGCCGGTCGCCATCGCTGAGCGTGAAGCTACGCTCGTAGGATCGGAAGCCGGTTTTTTCAATGCGCACGGTGTGTTTGCCGCCCTTCAGTTCGGTGACCAGAGGAGTCGTGCCGGCCGCCCGACCGTTGATGAGCACCTTGGAGCCCTTGGGCTGAGATGAGATGCGCAAGGTCACCCGATAGCTGCGCCGCACCGTGGTGGCGAAGGTGATCAGGTCGTCTTCCAGGACCCGGAACAGGGCCGCGTCCACCGGCCGGCGAATCTCGCGAACTCGCGAGATGGTGCCGTTGCGAAAGTCGTAGAGCACCATCTTCAGGCGTACCTTGTCGCCATCCATGGCGTAGGCGATTCGCACCAGGCCATCGAATCCGGTCACATTCTTGATGGTGATCAAGGAGACCCGATCTCTCTTGTCCAGGTCGCCAAAACGGGCCATCACCTCGGGCACCTCCGGCATCTCATGCCAGGTCTTCAGGCGCACGGCTTCCGTAGCGTTCAGGCGGGCCCGCGCCAGGGACGTCAACACGCCGGCCAGGGCGCCGCCATCGCCTTTACCCTCGGCGGGCGCGACGATGGGATCCAGGAACAGGAAGACCCGCTTCGGATCACTCTTGATGAAGGGCTTCTTGGGCAGGGCCGCCGGCTGCGGCGGCTGGATCATGGCCTTGGCGGGTGCGGCTGCCGGGCTCGCGGCGGCTCCGGAGACGGCGCCGGCAGCCCCTCCAGGTGCTCCCGCCGGGGCAGCGGCTGCGCCCTTGTTGTCGGCCGCCGCTGGGGCCGCATCGACGGCCGCGGGGGCGGCCTTCTTGTCGACCTTCACCGCCTTGGTGACCTTGGCCTTGCGACGCTTGCGGGCGTCGGCTGGGGTTGCGACCACGAAACTGGCGATCAACGCCACCACCAGGGCGAGTTGCCCTGTACGCAGGGGGACCATCAACCCTCCTCCTGCCGAGATCGGGCATCCGATGGCCCCCGGTGACGGGGCCGTGGGGGATCCGGCAGCCGACTGGCCGTGCGGGGAGTCGTTCGACCAGCGCAGACGGCACCTTACAAACGCGGGGCGCCGCGTGCAAACAGCCAGGTCATGCCCATCCAGTGCAACAGAGCGGGTTGCCCGGCCGGCCCTCCCCCGCTACCCTGCCGCCCGCGGCGAACCGCGAACCTGCGGCGCCATCACCCCGGAGAGCCAACATGAGCAGCAAGCCCCTGACCATGGGCGTCATCGGCCACTACAACAAAGAGAACGAGAAGCGCGCGCCCATCGATCCCGCACACATCGAGCGCATCGATCCCGAGCTGCGCGCCCGCATCCGCTTCCAGAAGGGATATGGCGAGCGCTTCGGCTGGAGCGACGAGGCCATCGCCGCCACTTGCGGCGGCGTCCTGGACACGGACGCCCTCTACGCCAGCAGCGACATCATCCTGCTGCCCAAACCCACCGAGGACGACTTCCACATGTGGCGTCCCGGCCAGATCATCTGGGGCTGGCCCCACTGCGTGCAGGGCGGGCCTATCACCCAGGAAGGCATCGACAAGAAGCTGACCTTCATCGCCTGGGAGGCCATGTTCCAGTGGCGCCGCGGCGAGGTGCAGGACCTGCACATCTTCCACAAGAACAACGAGCTCGCCGGCTACTGCGGCGTCGTGCACGGCCTGTCGCTGGCCGGCGTGACCGGACACTACGGCCGCATCCCCCGTGCCGCAGTCATCAGCTTCGGCCTCTGCGGTCGCGGCGCCATCCACGCCTTGCAAGGCCTGGGTTTCACGCACATCGACTGCTTCACCCGCCGTCCGCCCGAGTTGGTCCTTGGCCAGATCCCCGGCGTGCGTCACCGCCAATTCGACCAGCGCACCGGCACCAACCGCTGCGATATCGTCGCCCCGGATGGTTCCCGAACAGCGTTCGAAACCGAGCTGCAGGGCTACGACGTCATCGTCAATTGCATCTTCCAGGACACCGACAACCCGCTGAATTTCCTGGACACTGCCGAGCTGGACGGTTGCCGCCACGGCACGCTCATCGTCGACGTCAGCTGCGATGAGAAGATGGGCTTCGACTTCGCCAGGCCGACCTCGTTCGAGGATCCCAGTTTCGAGGTGGGTCACGGCATCACCTACTACGCCGTCGACCACACGCCGAGCCTGATGTGGCGCTCGGCCACCGACGAGATCAGCCGCGCGTTGCTGCCCTTCATCCCCACCGTCATGGGCGGACCGGAAGCCTGGGATCAGGACATCGTGACACGCAAATCCATCGAGATTCGCGACGGCGTGATTCAGAACTCGAAGATCCTCAGCTTCCAGAACCGCGAAGCCGCCTACCCGCATCGCAAACAGGGCTAGCACCCGCCTTGCTGGATCGCAGGCTCGTGCACTAGACTCG
>CAYTLW010000091.1:0-31803 GCA_964438735.1 uncultured Enterobacteriaceae bacterium
GTCGGGCTTGCGCCCCAGGCTAACGAATACCGCCGCTTCGCGGCTCGTCGGGCTTACGCCCCAGGCTAACGAATACCGCCGCTTCGCGGCTCGTCGGGCTTGCGCCCTCGACCACCTTGGACGAACCGTCTCAAAGCGGCACATGGCTTGGACGCCAAACTGGGGAAGTACTTCGGGACCGTCGAACTACGGCAGCGAGATGGTCACCTTGCCGTGGCCGGTCTGCACGTTGGCCGTGTTGCTCTGATTGGCGCCCTGGTTGAGGGAGCCGCCGCCGCCGCCGCCGTTCTCGTGCCAGCCCGACGGCTGGTTGCCCGACGCGCCGCCGGACCAACCGCCTCCGCCGCCACCGGCGATATTGGAGCCACCGCCACCGCCGAAGCCGCCGTGGCTGCCGTAGGAGCCCCAGTTACCGCCGACGGCCTTCTCATTGAGGATTGAGCGACCGCCCTGGGCCGCGGAGACGTTGTCCTTGCCGGCGCTCTTCCAGCCGCCGCCAGCGGCGCCGCCATGGCTGTGGGTGCCGCCGTTGTCGTTGCCGCCGTGGCCGTCGACGCCGCCGGTGGACGGATTCTTGCCGTTGGCGTTGGTGCCATTGGCCGCCGTGGTGCCGCCTACACCCAGGTGGCTGGTGCCCTGCTGGCCGCCCGATCCGCCGCCACCGCCGGCCGCCAGGATCGGCTTGGCGGTGTCGTTGGCCTTCCAGACGAAGCTGCCGCCGCCGCCCGAGCCGGCGTTGAACTTGGACTTGTTGTTGTTGTGGCCGGCCTGGCCGACGATGATGTTCAGCTTGGTGCCCGCCTGGAGCAGGAAGTCACCGCGCATCCGCGCGCCCTTGCCGCCGGCGCCGAGCACACCCTTACCGCCCTGGGCGCCCCAGGCCTCGATGCGATAGGTGCCGGTAGCCGGCACCGTCCACTGCTGGATGCCGCTGGCAACGGTGACCTTGCCGGCCAGCGTGGTGCCGTTGTAGACGCCATTGCACTGGTTCTGGGACGGTCCCGTCTTGCTGGTCTGGCCGCAATTGCTGAACGCGACAGCCTTGAAGTTTGCCTTGCAGGTATTGCCGCAGGCGTCGGCGTCGATCTTGTTGCCGTCGTCGCACTCTTCTTTGCCGATCCAGACGATGCCGTCGCCGCAGACATTCTTCTGGCACTTGGCGGTGCAGCCGTCGCCGGTGACCAGGTTGCCGTCGTCGCAGGTCTCATCCGAGTTGACCACCTTGTTGCCGCACAGCCCCTCCATGATCACCTTGCGCCAGTCGCCGCCGTCGCAGATGTAGAAGCCGCCTTTGGCGGTGTCGATGTACAGCCGCCCCGTCAGCAAGGCGGAGCACTTGGCCGGCGGTCCGGCGCTGGCCTGGGTCTGCAGACCGCCCTTGCCCCAGACCACGCCCTTGCCGGTGACGACCTTGTTGGACAGCCCGCCGCCGCCGACAGACCAGGAGAGCAGGGCGCCGTCGATGCCATTGTTGAGGAACTTCGCATCGACGATGCGCAGGCGCCACTTGCCCTTGGGGTTCTTGCCATTCCACGCGCCGAGGTTGCCCGAGACCAGCTTGGTGGGTTTGGGCCAGGAGGTATCGAGCGACTTGCCGCTGCCCGACTTGTCGTGCAGCACGTACTTGGCGTTGTTGGGATCGTAGAGGATCACCTCGAGGCCGGAGATGTCCGAGCTGGTCAGCTTCACCGATACCGACAGCTCGCCCACGTTGCCGATATCCGGCAGGTCGATGGTGTCGTAGACGCCGATGGGGTTGTTGTCTTCGATCTTCACCGGTGTGTTCTTGCTGCTGGCCGACGCGATGTAGACATTTGTCAACACACCGTTGGAGACCTGCTCCAGGCCATCCTTGGGCAGCGCACCCGCCGTTGAAGCGCACACGAGGCTGCCGTCGCCGGCGATGCCGGTCACCACCTTGCCGGCGGGGCAGTTGCCAGCCTTGGCGCCGACGCCAGTGAGCTTGGAGCCGTCGCCGATGAAGGCGCCTGCGGTCACCGCCTGGGCCTGCATGGAGCCGGCGCTGATGACCTTGGCTTTGATGGCGTTGCCGCCCAGGTCCAGGTCGCCGTCGATTTTGAGCGCGCTCATGGATACGCAGCCTGTGCAGGCGAGTCCATGGGCGCTGGCGGCCAGGCGTGCAAAGGGAGCTGAGTGCAGGCGTTGGCGGGCCAACTCGGGCTCCTTGGCCACCTGCAGCCCGAGCCACGCGGCGCTGGCCAGCTGCTTGGCGTCCAGCTTGCTGATCGTGCCCAGCCCGTGGCGGAAGGTGGCGCCCTTGACGCTGATTTTGGCCGCAATCTCGGTCCACAGGGCCTGCTGCGCGCTCTGGGTCGCGTACAGACGGAACGTCAACGCGTATACGCCGTCGGCGACTGGAGCGCCGGTCGAGGCCGTGATCCGGCCTTCGATGCCAAGGGTCGACGGCACGGCAGCGACGGCGAGCGAAGCCGGCAGGAGAGCGCATAGGAGCGTCACGGCGGCCAGGCGGGTGGCGGTCATCGGATGCATGAGCAGACTCCGGGAGCGGGCGCAGCGCGGGGAGCGCCCCTGCAGCATAAAGGAAGCGGAGCAGGGGCGCGAACCGTGGTTTGTGAACGGCCTTCTTCAGCACGCACGCATACTCCGCGACCTGCCGGTTGACGGGCCGGCGCAATGGTGGGCAAAACCTGCGAACACCCGCCGCGGAGCGAGCATATGAGCGAGTCCTCGAATCGAGACGCCCCCACCCTGCCGGTGAAGGCCGAGATTGCCGAACGTGCCGAAGTGGCCACCATGGCTGAGTACGCGGAACGGTACCGCCGCTCGCTGGTCGATCCCGAGACGTACTGGACCGAAGAGGCCAACCGGCTGGACTGGTTTCACCCCTGGCACACGCTGGTCGATCGCGACTACCACGACGTGGATATCGGCTGGTATCTCGGTGGCCGCCTGAACGCCTGCTACAACTGCGTCGACCGGCACCTGGATACGCAAGCGGGCAAGACCGCCATCATCTGGGCACGCGACGAGCCGGGTCAGTACGAGTACATCACCTGGCGGCAGCTCAAGCACGAGGTCTGCCGGGTCGCCAATGTGCTGCGCCATCACGGCGTCAAGCGTGGCGACCGTGTCTGCATCTACATGCCGATGATCCCCGAGCTGGCCTACACCATGCTGGCCTGCGCGCGCATTGGTGCGGTGCACAACATCATCTTCGGTGGTTTCTCGTCCGAGGCCATCCGCGACCGCATCATCGACTCCCAGAGCCGCCTGGTGGTCACCGCCAACGAAGGCCTGCGCGGCGGTCGCAAACTGCCGCTCAAGGCCATCGTCGACCGGGCGGTGGACGGCCTGCAGGATATCGACGCCGTGCTGGTGGCCCGGCGCACCGACGCCGATGTGCCCATGCTCGGTGGTCGCGACTGGTGGCTGGACGAGGAGTGCGACCGTCAGCGCGCGACCTGCACGTTCGAGTGGATGGGCGCCGAGGATCCGCTCTTCATCCTCTACACGTCGGGCTCCACCGGCAAACCCAAGGGCGTGATGCACACCACCGGCGGGTACATGGTGTACACCGCCTCGACCCATCGCCTGGTCTTCGATGTGCAGCCGGATGACGTGTGGTTCTGCGCCGCGGACATCGGCTGGATCACGGGCCACAGCTACATCATCTACGGACCGCTGGCCAACGGCGTCACGACCGTGATGTTCGAGTCCACCCCCATGTACCCGGACGCCGGCCGCTACTGGCAGGTGGTGGACGACCTGGGGGTGAACCTCTTCTACACGGCCCCGACGGCCATCCGCGCCATTCATCGCGAGGGCGACAGCTACGTGACGAACTCCTCGCGGCGCTCCCTGCGCGTGCTGGGTACCGTCGGTGAGCCCATCAATCCCGAGACGTGGCACTGGTACCATGATGTCGTCGGCGAAAAGCGCTGCGCGGTAGTAGATACGTGGTGGCAGACCGAGACCGGCGGCATCCTGATCTCGCCCCTGCCCGGCGCCACGCCAACCAAAGCCGGCTCCGCCACGTTGCCGCTCTTCGGCATCGAGCCCCTGCTCGTGGACGACGAGGGCAACGAGCTGGAGGGCAACGAGGTCAGCGGCAATCTCTGTATCCGCCGCGCCTGGCCCGGCCAGGCCCGCACCGTCTGGGGCGACCACAGTCGCTTCAAGCAGACCTACTTCAGCCGCTTTCCAGGCCTGTATTTCACCGGCGACGGTTGCCGCCGGGATGCCGATGGCTACTACTGGATCACCGGCCGGGTCGACGATGTGCTCAACGTCAGCGGCCATCGCATGGGCACGGCCGAGGTGGAGAGCGCCCTGGTCGCCCACGACGCCGTCGCCGAGGCCGCTGTGGTCGGCTTCCCGCACGAGATCAAGGGTCAGGGCATCTTCGCTTGCTGCATCATCACGCCGCAATACGAGGGCCGTGACGATGCCGAGCTGGTCGGCGCGCTCAAGCAGCAGGTTCGCCAGGTCATCGGCCCGGTGGCCACGCCGGATCGCATTCTCATCACGCCGGGCCTGCCCAAGACGCGCAGCGGCAAGATCATGCGTCGCATCCTGCGCCAGATCGCCGCCGGGGAGTACACCGGCCTGGGCGACGTCAGCACCCTGGCCGATCCGGCGGTGGTGGACGCTCTGATCGCTGCCCACCGCGCTGGTTGATGTCGATGTGCTAGCCTCGGCGCCCATGAAGGCCGCCGACTGGCTCGTCATCGCCGCCTACATCGTCATCGTTCTGGGCATCGGCGCGGTCTTCGCACGCCGCGCCGGCCGCTCTGCTGAAGACTGGCTCGTGGCCGGTCGCCGCCTGCCCTGGTGGATCATCGGCCTGTCCGACGTGGCCAGCGCGGCGGGGGCGGACGCGTTCTGGGTGCTGGTGATATTCAGCGGCGGCTTCGTCGGTCTGCATCGCTTCTACTGGCTGACCGCCATCGCCGCGCTGCCGGTGGGCGTGCTCTGGGCCCGCTACTGGCGCCGGTTGCGCCTGGTCAGCGCCGGCCAGATCTACGAGGCCCGTTACGGCGGCGTCGCCGCGGCCCGATTTCGCGGCTTTTTCGTGGTCTGGAGCGCCCTGGTCACCAGCGCCATCGTGCTGGCCTATGTGCTGCAGGGATTCGCCCAGATCATGGCCCCCTTCCTGGGCTGGCCGGTGGACGTGGTGCTGCTGGTCTTCTGCGGCGCCTCCATGGCCTATACCGCCATGAGCGGCCTGTTGGGCGTGGCCTTCAGCGACGTGGCCCAGTTCACCCTGTTGCTCATCGGTCGGGTCGCCCTGGCCCTGGTCCTGGTGGCCGCCGCCGGCGGCATGGGCGAGATCCTGGCCGAGGTGGAGCGCCTGCGCGGGCCGGAGTTTCTGCAGCCCTTCCCGCCGGCCGTGGGCGAGACCTGGGGCAAGTGGTCGGTGGAACCCATGACCGCCCTGGCCCTGCTGGCGGCCGGTCTGTTCGGCATCGCGGGCACTGGTTCCAACTCCGTACAACGCTCGCTGGCCGCGCGCAGCGAGGCGGACGCGGCCCTGGGCCAGGTCTTCGGCGCCGTGCTCTCCCTCTGCGTACGGGTCGTGCCGCTGGTCATCATCGCCCTGGCCGGCATCGCCCTGGTGGGCGACGACGTGGCGCCCGGCGAGGTCTGGGGTGTGCTGGTGCGCGAGCATGCCGGCCCCGGTTTGATGGGCTTGCTGATGGTCGGCCTGGTGGCCGGTTATATGTCCACCATCGACACCTTCCTGAACTTCATGACCGCAGGCCTCTTCAACGACTTCTATCGCCGCCACCTGCGACCGCAGGCCAGCATCTCCGAGCAGGTCTGGTTCTGCCGCCTGGCGACGGTGGGCGTCACCGCGGTGGCCTTCCTGTGGGCCCAGTTGCTCATCGGCGTCATCGATGCGGACTGGCTCAACTTCATCAACTCGGTCCTGGGCCTGTTCATGCTGCCCCTGGCGGCCCTGCGCTGGCTGTGGTGGCGGCTGAACATCTGGGGTGAAATCGCCGCCTTCGTCGCCGGCGTTCCGCTGGCCTGGCTGGTGTGGTTCCCGCTCGGCTTCAAGGATCGACCTTATTGGCAGGCGTTCTGCGTCCTCTTCCTGGTGGGCTGGGGCACCATCGTGGCGGTCACCCTGCTCACCCGGCCCGAGAGCCGCGAGGTGTTGACGGCCTTCTATACCCGCGTGCGGCCGCCCGGCTGGTGGGGTCCGGTGGCGGGTACGACCGGCGCCGCTGCCCAGGAGCGTCGCGAGGGCCGCCTCGATCTGGCCGCCGCGGGTGCCGGGCTGATCTTCTGTGCCGCGCTGACGCTGGCCATCGGCGCGGCGTTCGCCGGCCATGGGCTGTTATTGGGCGCCTCGCTGCCGACCATGTTGCTGGCCGGGTACGTATTCGCGCGGGCGACCATGAGCGCCGATCGATTGCGTCGGGCCGTGCCTGAGGCATCGCCGTGACCTGTGGATTGCCGCGTGGCGTGCACGTATCGGCCAGCAGCCTGTCCCCGCGCGGCTCCTTGACGGCGCTCTGGTCCGCCTGGCCCGGGCGGCCGGCCCTGCAAGGTCATAGCGAGTATCGCTCTGTGGCTGATCCAAGCCTCGAACATCGCGTGCAGGCGAGCTGGTCGGAGCCGGTGACGCTGCGCGGTCTGCGGGTGGCGTGGCCGGGCACGGCGCCGCAGGACGTGCATGCCGTGGCGTTGCTCCAAGGGGGCCAGGAACAACTGCTGGAGCCGGGTGCGTGCTCCGACTCGGTCACCACCTGGTCGCTTCAGGGCCTGCCAGCGGTAGGCGTGGCCGTGATTCAGCCGCCGGGTGGTGGCCCGTTTGAGCATCCGGACTCACTGCACATCACCGCGTTGTCGGTGCAGCCTGACTCGGAGTCGCCTGTTGAGCTGGCTGTCGAGCGCCAGCCGGGGATCGTTGAGCGACCGACCATGCCGCTACATTGCGATGGCGATCCGGCCACCTTCATCGACGCCTCGGATGCCGCGGCGCTGCACCTTGGCAATCGGACCGGAGCGACCGTCGCGGCCGTCGAGTTGGAGCTGTTGCGGCTCGGCAGCGTCGGCGGTCTGGCGTGGCTGAGCCGATGGCTGAGTCGGCCCGACCTGCTGAGCGCCGACGGCCAGGCGTGGCCCTGTCGGCGGCTGGTAGACACCTCTGGTATCGGCGTCACCGCAGGAGTGGTCGCCATTCGCCTGGAATTGCAGCGCCCGGCGGTGGCCGAGCCCCTGCGGCTTGCGCTGCCTGGCGTGGAGCCGTTTGTGCTGGCCATCCGTCGCCTGTGGATGGGCGGATTGGCCGGCATCGAGCCGTCGTGGCAACAGGCCGAGGAGGTCAAGCCGCGACCTCAGACTCCGGCCATTCCCATCGAACTGCGGGAGTTGGGGCGCCGACTGCTGGCCGCCGGCCACCTGCCCGCCGAACGCAGCCTGATTCCGGGCGGCGGCGTGGCCTACGCCAGTTCGGTCGGCGTGCCCCGCGCCCATGGGCGGGCCGGCATCTCGGTCGATGGCGGAGTGACGGTGCCCTGGGGCGACGTTCACGACCGCTGCCTGCACCTGGGCTTCGGCCTGGACGGTTTGCGCCTGGGCGAACCCGATGGCGGCGTGCCCGCCCGCACCCTGGACCGCAACGCACCCATCCTGCGATTCGGTTGGCAGCATGGTGACCTGACCGCCGCCATGACCTCAGTGGTGGACCCTGCGCCCACGCCCATCCTCGACCTGCAATGGACCGTGCGCGCCCGCGGACGCCACCGGCGCGACGCCACCGCGCGCATCGGCCTCGCGTTGCGCGACCGCATGCAGCCGACTCCCTTGCCGCTGGACTGGCAGCTGGGCGGCGACGGCCTGCAGGCCCTGCGCCCCGATGGCAGCGTAGCCTTGACGGTGGCGGCGGGCTGGTTGCGACCTCTTTCGTCGGGGCATGGCGTCGAGCAGGTCCTGCAACGACACCTGGACTTGAGCGGCGGCCAGAGCGCGGTCTGCCGGATGCGCCTGCCCCTGGGGCGGACGACCGGCCTGCCACCATTGGAGCCGCAGGACGCCGTGCGCGCGCGTCTTGTGGAACGGGTGGCGGCGACCATGACGCCGACCTGTGACTTCGCGTTGCCCGACCCGGTGCTGGAGGCCACCCTGCGCCGGCTGCTGGTTCAGGGCACTCTCTTCATCGACGGCGACGACCGGGTGGCTTATGGCCAGCATCCGTCGGTCTATGCCGGTGACCTGTTCGGGCTCGAAGAGGAGTGGCTGTTGCGCGGTCTGGCGGGCTGGGGCCTGACGGACCTGGCGATGCGCTCCTTTCGGGTCTCGTTGCTGGACGAAGCGCACTTCGACGACAGCCACCCCCTGCGCGATCTCCGCACCGCCCTGGCGCCCTGGCAGGCCGATCACTTGCTCGCCCTGTCCGGGTTGTCGTGGCAGGCGGGTCTGCATGACTCGGAGCGGGAACGCCTGCTCGATTGCGGTCGCTGGCTCTTGGCCCAACGCCAGAAGACCACTGCGCGAATCCAGGCTGGCGAAGACCTGGTGGACGGTCTGCTGCCGCCACGACGTTATGGCGGTGATCTCGGCTGGCCCACCCAGGCTGTGCACACGGACGCCATCGGTTGCGTCGCCCTGGCGGCCCTGGCCGAGCGCAGCGGCAACAAGCGCTGGTTGGACGAGGCCACCTCGTGGCGCGATGCCACCGCGCGCACGCTCGCAACCCCCGGCCCGGATGACCGCTATCGGCTGCATACCGGTGGCGGCGACCCGGGGGATTACCACCAGTTGATGGCCAGCGGTTTCCTCGCAGCGGTCGACTTCTTTGGACCTGGCGATTCTGTCTGGGCGGCCATCGCCGGCCAGCTGATCCAGGAGGATCGCCTGGTGCTCGGCCTGCCTCGTTTCGACGCCTGGACCGCCGCGTCTGGCGACGGACTGGCCATCGACGCCCATTATGGGGTCGGCTTCCTGATGCAATGCCTGCGGGCCGGCCGCCGTGACCTCTTCTGGACCGGCACCGCGGCGCTGCTCTCGCTGGCGATGGATCGCGACGTCTGCACCTTCAGGGAGGTCTCGATGTTGCCGTGGGCCAGGCCGGCGGATAGCGTGCCCTCGCACGTTCCGAGCTCCCGCCTGCTGGCCAGTGAACCTTGTGCCGGCGGCGTTGGCGTGGCTCTGCTGCTTTTGCGGCACGCGCTGGTGACCGAGATGCCGGATGCAGATGGTCGGCCCCGCAACCGCTTGCGCCTGCTCGGCGGCGTGCCGCGAACCTGGTGGCGCGGGGTGCCCTTCCATGTCCGCGATGCACCGACGCGAATGGGGCCGGTCAGCCTCGACGTCTCCGGGCCCGCCGGCGCGGAGGTGCTGCGCTTCGAGGTTCCCGAAGGCATCGCTGTCGAGGTGGTGGAACCAGGAGGACGGGTGCGCAAGCTCGATGGCGGCCGCCAGGAGGTCAGACTGCGATGAAGCACGTCGCCATCCTCCCTGCCGCCGGGCTGGGCACGCGGGTGCGTGCGCTGATCGGCGACGCCGCCAAGGAGATGGTGGCCCTGGGCGGCGAACCGGCCATCGCAGGCAGCCTGCGCGAAGCCCTCGCCGCCGATATGCAACGGGTGGTGGTCGTCGTGGCCCCGGACAAGGCCGACCTGCGCAGCTGGCTGGACGGCGTATCGATCGCCGGGCTCGACCTGCGCATCGCGGTCCAGGAGCAGCCCAGGGGTGTGCTCGACGCTGTCGCCAGGGGGCGCGCCAGGGCCGCGGGTCATCGGCCCGTGATCCTCTTTCCCGACCACGTTCAGCTGCCTGATCAGCGGGGGCTTCAGCGCGCCCGGGACGCCATGCACAGTGGCTGCGCGCCGGCTGAAGCGACCTGGTTCGGCCTGGTGCGGATGAGCGAGCAACAGGCCCGAACGCTGGGTCCCACCGCCCGCGTGCAGACAACGCCGCTCGGGCAAGGTCGTCATCGAATCGATGCCTTGCTCGCGCCGCGTCCCACCCAACCGGGGGCGCTACATACCTTTCTGTTCGAGGCCCCGGGCAGCGCCCAGGACGCGTCGCTGCCAGTGGGCGCCAGTGACGCAGACCATCTCCCCGCGCTGCGCAACCTCGCAGAACAAGGACTGCTGTTTGGCTGTGAAATCGGCGATGATGTGCTCGACCTGGGCTGGCCGGCCGGTTTGCGGGCTGCACGACGACGCTTCGCCGACGGCACGGCCCGCTGGCGGGGAGAACTGCCGTGACCAGCCGCTTCAACCTCGTTTTGCTGACCATCGACGCCTGGCGGCCGGACTTCGTCGACGAGTTCGAGGGCGTGCCCCTGACCCCTTGCCTGCAGCCATACGCTGGCCGAACCGTGCGATTCGCCAACGCCTATGCCAACGCGCCCTGGACCTCGCCGGCTCTGCTTTCGGTATTCACCGGCCGATCCAGCGCGCACCACGGTGTGCATTTCGAGTGGTCGACGCCCGACCCCGGTACTGCGGCATTGGCCGCCAACCTGCGCGCGGCGGGCTGGCAGACGCCCAATCTCAGCTACCTCAATCGCCTGGATAACTACGCCAACCTCGGCTACCAGCAGCACGCGGCCCCCGAGCCGCCGACCGGACCGGAGGACTCGGTCCTGCTCGACGCCATCGCGGCCACGCCGGAGCCCTTCTTTTTGTGGTTTCACTACAAGTTCGTCCACCTGCCCTACACCGCATCAGCGGCGCATCAACATGCCGTGGGCTTGCAGAACGTGCCCGATCGTCTGCGCGATTCCATCGGCAGCCAGTTTGTTGTGCCGCGCCATCAATTCCGCCTGGACCCTGCCGATCGCGACCTGGTGCGGCGCATGTACGCCTCGGGCGTGCTGCGCATGAACGACTGGCTGATGACCATCCTGGACGCCCTGCAAACCCGCGACGTCATGGCTCGGACCTCGCTTGTCTTGACCTCTGATCACGGCGAAGAGCTGCTGGAACATGGCCACGTCGGACATGCCTCCACCGCCCACCACGCGACGCTGCACGAGGAGGTGTTGCGAATCCCGCTGATGGTGATCGATCCACGCATTCAGGCGCCACGGACGTTGCGTCGGCGCGTACAGGGGCTGGACCTCTACCCGACCCTACATGGCCTGGCCGGGCACCCGGTGAATGACGGCCCCGGCGTCGATCTGGGCCCGGCGATCTTCGGCCATGGCGAACCGGATGTAACCGACGATCGATGGTTCTATTTTCGCAGCGCCGCAAAGGGTTGCCCGACGCTTCCCGCCGAGGCGGACCAGTTCATCGCCGGGTTGTCCGATGGCCGGCGCAAGTACGTGGTCGAACGGTACGACGTGCCGGCCGAATACAGCTTCGATCTGCTGGCCGATCCGGGCGAACAGGTGCGTCAGCCGTTGCCCGACGGGCCGTTGGCCGATCGCTTGCGCGCAGAGCGACGCTGAGATTGTCTACTCTTCGACCTTCATGGGCACGGTCGTACGCAGTCGTTTGCGGGCGATCTCCATGGCCGGATCGTCCTGCACTTTGTGCGTGGGGTGCTGGTCTTCGCCGATGATGGCGCCGGTGGACACCGTGCAGTTCCGTCCTCGGCGCTTGGCCGTGTACAGGCGCGAGTCCGCCATGCGCATGAGCAGGGTCGCGTCGGCATCGCGCTGCTCCGACAAGCCGGCCACACCCACGCTCACGGTCACCTCGAGTTGTTTGCCGCCGCCGATGGGCACCTGCAGCTTCTCGATCAGTTGCCGCAAGCGCTCGGCCACCACCTTGCCGGTCGACAGGGTGCGCATTGCGCATCAGCAGGGCGAACTCCTCGCCGCCGATGCGGGCCACCAGGTCATATTGTCGCAACATCCCACGCAGCTCGGCACCCACCGCTGCCAGCACCTGGTCGCCTGCCGCGTGGCCGTGCTGATCGTTGACCAACTTGAAGCGATCCAGGTCGATCATAGCCAGGCAGATGGAGCCACCGGAGCGCTGCGCGTAGGACAACTCCCTGTGCAGCTCCTCGTCGAAATACAGGCGGTTGTAACAGCCGGTCATGGCGTCGCGCGTCATGGCCTCGAACTGGCGCCGCTGGAACGCCTCGTCGATGGCGTCCTGCATGTTGTAACGAAGCACCACGTCCGGGCCGAGTTGAACCTTGTCGCCATCCTTCAGGACGTGTTTCTCGATCCGATCGCCGTTGACGAATGTGCCGTTGGTGCTGTCGCAGTCCACCACCTCGATCTCGCCATCGTCACGGCGACGCATGATGGCGTGCACCCGCGATACGCCGATGGTGACGAAGTGGATGTCGCATTCGCCAGACCGCCCCAAAGTGGTCTCGGGCTCAACGTAGCGGAACATGCGACCGGGCAGGGCGCCGACCAGCAACGTCAGGTGAGGCCAGCGCTCGCCGCGCGGCTCACCCGGCAGTCGCTCCATGCCTGGATGCGTGGGTTGGGGTTTTTCGCTGAAGTCCAAGGTCTCGTCCTGGAGGCGGGGGCTCACCCCATCAAAGCGAGCGAGCCCCAGGACTCTACTGCAATGTTGCAACCTGCGACAAGGCAGAATGTGCGCTTATTCGGACGGCTCCAGACCTGTGGCGTCGATGACCTGAAGTGTGAGATCATAGGAGAAACCCGCCCGCGCCATGGCCGCCAGATCGCGCTTGCGCCGCTCCTTGCGTGCTTCCGGCAGCCGATGGGGCCCAAGGCGCCGCCGTCGCGCGTAGGCATGGGCCGCCAGCAGGTCGGCGTCGGGCTCGTCCGCGGTCAACGTGGCCAGCGCCTCGTCGATGTGTTCTGAAGCGAGACCTTTTTCGCGCAGTCGCTGGTGGATGCGGCGGCTTGGGATGCCGCGTTCGTGCAGCTGCCGAGCGCGCTCGGTGGCGTAGTTCGCGTCGTCGAGCACGCCGGCGTCGGTCAGCCGCTGCAGCAACGCCTCGACCATGGCGGCGCCGGCCACGGGGTCGTCCCCGTGGGCCTGAACGGCGGCGTGCACGCGCTTGTTGAGGATTCGCCGCAGCGACGCGGTCGGCGCCCAGAAGCGGCGCAGGTAGCGCGCAGCCGCCGCCTCGAGATTGGCTTCGCTCAGCCGCGGCGGTGGCCTTCGACGTCGTCGTCGGCCGGGCTGTTCGTCGTCATGCCAGGTCATCTTCGTCTCGTCGGGCGCTCAGCACCACCACGCGATGGCTGCCGCTCAAACCCTTCAACTCGACCTCCACCTCGCTCAACGAAGCCGGCTCCAGGTCGGCCAGGAACGCCGCCACGGTAGGCTGGGAGGCCACGTCATCGGATAGCGCTACCTGACCGCCACCGGCGACCCTCTCCAGTCGCGCGGCGTGGTTGACGGTTGTGCCGAAGTAATCGAGCACATCGTTCAGATTGACGCCGATGCAGCGGCCGTGGTGTACGCCCACCTTGATCACCAATCCGTTGGTCGCCGGATCTGCATCAAGACCAGGCTGAAAGGCCAGCGCAGCTTTTACTGCATCCACCGGATCGGACCATACGGCCATGATCGCGTCGCCGATGGTCTTGACCACCGTACCGCCGTTGTCGGCAGCGATCTTACGCAGCACGCCGAAATGTTCGCGCACGCGGGCGTATGCTGTCGCGTCGCCCACCTGTTCATAGAGCGCGGTGGAGCCCTTCAAGTCGGTGAAGAGCACCGCCATGCTGCCCACGTCGACATGGGTGCCGGGGCTGAGGACCTCGGCGGAGAACCAGCGTCGGAAGCTGGCTCGCGTGGTCACTTTCGAGGCCGTGGCAGCGTCGTCCCGCCAGGCGGCCCGATCGAATCGGATGATCTGGTCATGGGGCGAGCCGTTGACCACGCGCAACTTGATGCGACCGGCCGCTGGTGTGCCCGTGAGCTCGAACGTGCCGTCCTCGCCGATGTCCACCTGCAACTCGTCGCCCCCTTGATCGTCCAGTTGCAGGTAGCGCTGGTGGCTGGAGCGGGCACCGAAGACCCGCCATGAGCCGGACTCGAGGACGATCTCCGCCTGCCGTTCCTCGCCCGCTGCCAGCCACTGCTGCGCCGCGGCGTGGGGCGCGCTGCCGGGGCCACCGATGCAGTAGGTTCCAACCACAACGGGCCGGATATTGCCGGTCGGACGAAACGTCAACTCGACAGATTCGGTGAACTCGGTGGTGTAATTGATGTTGCAGGCGGTGCAGTGGGTCTGCGGTTCGAGCTCGCCGAGGGTGGAGATGTCCTCGGATTCGGCGCGGCAGTTGGGGCAGAGCACGCTCCAGTTCAGGTCGACCAGCCCGGCGTACGCAGCGACCAGAAACGCGTCCAACGTGCCGTTGCGATCGGTCTGCCAGCGGCGCGCGAGGACCCACGGTCGCATGCGTTCGACGACGTGGTCGGGAGCCATGCGGATCAGATCACCGATTCGCTTCAATGCTTCGGCATCGGCGGCCTTGGTGGCCAGCGCTGTGGCGATGCCACGGGTCAACATCGCTTCCTGGCCGTCGTCCAGTCGCGGCGACAGGAGCTCGTAGGGGTCGAAGTCGATGCTCAGGTTGGCCATGTTGTCGGTGGACTGCATGGCGTCGTCGATCTGGCGGTAGACCCGCCCCATGGCGTCTTTCAAGCGACGGGTCTCGACATGAGCGGCCACCCAGCCGAATACGTTGCTGGGCGTCAGTTCGAGGATGAAGGACAAGGAACTGCCGCCATCTTCACCCGGTTCAACCTCCATGCGCGAGACCATGCGCTTGAGCGGGCCCGCCTCGTAGTCTCGCGTTACCTCGAACCAGGACGGCTCGATCCACTCGTAGGGGTTCTCACGCCAGCGCTGCGCCCACCCCATGACCGTCGCGGCGCCGTCGCGAACCGTGCCGCCACCGGGGTGGGGAACATCGGTAAAGTCGGGCTCCGGCAAGCCGATGGCCTTGTTGAATCGCTCGGTATAGGACACGGCCGGCCACAGGCGTGACGGCGGCGTGCGCAGCGACCAGGTCCAGCGGGTTCTGAGCGGTTCGACCACGCGCCATCTCCTGACAATGGGCAGGACGGCGCGAGCATAGCCGAGGGGGCATCGGCGGGCCAGGGCGTTGACACACACGGCGGGGCATGGATTGGATCCCGAGGGGGCTCCGGAAGCCCCCTTGCTTCTAACGAGGTGGAAGCATGACTGTCATTGACCCCCAGGCCCGCGCCGCGATGATGCAGCTGCTCAGCGGCTACTGGTACTCGCAGGCGGTTTACACAGTTGCGCGCCTCGAATTGGCCGATCGTCTGGCCGAGGGTCCGGCAACGGTCGAAGAACTGGCCGCCGGTTGTCAGGCCCATGGACCTTCCCTGGAGCGGCTGCTGCGCGCGCTGGCGACCATCGGCCTGTTGGAATTCCAAACCGACGGTCGCTACGCCACGACCGCCCTGCTGGATTGCCTGCGCTCGGGTGTGGATGGCTCTCTTCGGGCCGCGGCGCTGTTTGGCGGTGGGGACCTGCACTGGCGGGCCTGGCAGGGCCTGTACGACGCCGTGCGCACGGGCCGGACGGGTTTCGAGACGGTGCATGGAGCGCCTCTTTTCGAGAAGCTGGCCGACTCAACCGACGCCGCTGCGCTCTTTCAGCAGGTGATGTCCGGCGGCGCGGGCTGGGATGACTCGATCCTGGACGCCTGTGACCTGGCTGACTGCGGCCTGCTCATTGATGTGGGCGGCGGTCGGGGGGACCTGGCCCTGGCCGCCGTGCAGCGAAATCCATCATTGCGGGCGGTGGTCCTGGATCGGCCCGAGGTCGTGGCGGGTCTGCAGCCGATCGACGAGCGGCTGCAATTCGAGGCCGGTGATTTCTTCGAGTCCGTGCCCGCGGGCGGCGACCGCTACCTGCTGCGCTTCATTCTGCACGACTGGGCCGACGATGCTGCGGCCCGCATCCTGGCCGTCTGCCGGCGGGCCATGGCCCCTGGCGCCCGCCTGCTCATCGTCGACAACCTGCTCAGCGAGTCCGGACCCTGCGCGGCGTCCCTGCTCGACGTCAGCATGATGGTGCTCACGGGTGGCAAAGAGCGCAGTCAACGCCAGTTCGAGGCGCTGTTGGAGGCCGCCGGGATGGCGCTCGAACGCGTCACCCCGACGGCCTCCGGCCTGCACGTATTGACCGCGCGCGCGACCGCCTGAGCCTCGCTCAGGCAGGCGCCGCCACCACGACCTTGTCGCGCCAGCGACCGCCCTGCCAGCGCACGGTGACCAGCACAGCACGCACGGCGATCTCCGCCGTCACCGCCAGCCAGACGCCAGCGGCGCCCATGCCGTACCAGGTGCCGAAGATCCAGCCCAGGGGCACCAGCACGCACCACGAACCGGCGATGGACAGGAACATCACGAAACGGGTATCGCCCGTCCCGTTGAGCGCTCCCATGCCGACCATGGCCACGGCGTCGCCCAGCTGGAAGATCGCCGCCCAGAACAGCAACCTGGCGCCGATGCGCAGCACCTCCGGGTCGCTGCTGAACCAGCCGATGATCATCTCCGGCATCAGCCAGAAGACCACCGCGCAGGCGCCCATCAGGCCGCTGCAGAGCAGCAAGGAGGACCAGAACGCCCGCCTCGCCGCCGCCTCATCCCGGGCGCCCACGTACTGACCCACCAGGATGCAAGCCGCCTCGCCGATGCCGTAGCCGGGCAGGAAACTCACGCTCACCACCCGGATCGCCACCTGGTTGGCGGCCACCTCGGCCTTGCCCAGCCGCGCCAACATGGTCGTCAGCAAGGCCCAACCAGCGATGTCCACCACCCAGCGCACGCCCACCGGCGCGCCCACGGCCAGCAGCTGCCGCATGAGCTCCCGATTCAGCGGTCCCACGGCGCCAAAGCGCTGGTGGAAGCGCCACAACTGACCCAGCGCCGCGACGTTGAAGGCGATGGCTGTAGCCAGCGCAGCACCCGCCACGCCCATGGCCGGCACCGGGCCGAGACCCGGCACCATGATCGCCGTCAACACCACGTTCAGCCCGTTGGCCAGCAGGGTGTAGCGCATGGGGGTGCGGGTATCGCCCACACCCTGAAAGCACTCTCCAAGCGCCGTCAGCACGAACCACGCCGGCGTCGCCAGGCACCGGATGGCGAAGTAGGTCGCCGTATGACGTTGCACCTCGACCGGTCCGCCCAGCAGCGCTGCCACACGTTCGGCCTCCAGGCCGAATAACGCCACCGCGCCGCCGCCCAGGAGCGCCAGCCACAGCCCTTGCCAGCCGGCCGACACGGCCATGGCGTGTCGCCCTGCGCCGGTGGCCTGCGCCGCCAGCACCTTCACGCCACGCAACGCGCCCAGGAAGAACGAACAGAGCAGGATGATGCCCGTGGCCGCAAGCGCCGTACCGGCCAGTTCGGCGGTTCCGAGCTGACCGACAAAGAGCGTATCCGTGACGCCCATGGCGGTGTACGAGAGCATCGACACGACAACTGGCCATGCCACGCCGGTCACCTCGCGGAGGCCGCCTCTTGTGTTTTCATGTTGGCCTGTCATGGCCACCCCCTCGCCGGTGGAGCTCAGCTAACGGCTCCACCAGCTCATCGTCGGGTCTGTCAGACCGCGACTCGAGAGGGCCCAAAACGCACTCGAGCCGCGGCTTGTCTTGCCGCGGCTCGCCGAGTGGACCTGCTCCGACTCAACTCGTCACGGCGCCTCTGCGGTGCCGAACACAACGTCGCCAATGGGCTGCGCTGCGCGGTTATGGTCGAAGTGCACGTTGTACATGCTCGGTCCTCTTTCAGGCCGGGGAAACTCCCGACCCGTTGGCGGATGATGCGCGCTCCGTTGCGCTTGTCAAGTGGCAATTGGCGCGTGCTGTGCGATCGCGATGATCCGGCGTCTGGTCACCGTTTTCGACGCGACACCAGCTCCGCCGTCACCGGTTCGCTGTGATCCCGCTTGATCCACAGACCCCAGGTCTTGTAGCCGCGTTTGCGCATGGCGATTCGACTGCGCCGCTTGCGCTGGGGGATCTTCAGGGTCATCGGTGTGGCGCCCGCCTTCTTGCGGTTGAGGTAGACGGCGGCCCCTGTGGGGATGGAAGTCAATCGAATATGGCCCTTTTCCACCGGATCCGCCGCCTCTGCGGCCTGCGCAGGCGGAGGCTTCTGCTCAGGTTCCGGCACGTCTGCGCGCTGCCCTTCGCCCGCGTCGGTCTCGGCAGGGGCCGACGCCCTGGCCGCTGCCGACGCGTCGGCGCCTGACCTGGCCGTGGCGTCTGGTCTGGGCGTATCCGGTGCCAGCACTGCCACATGTTTCGGTGCCGGCGAGGCCGCGTTCGATGGTGGCGTCGCGGCTGGCGCGGCGTCGTCGCCGCCGCTCCACAACGCGAACCCGACCCCAACAGCGACCAGCAGTGCCGATACGCCGAGCCCGATCCACGGCCAGATCACAGGCTTGCGGGGTACATTGGTCACCGCGCTGGACGCAGGACGCTCGGCCGCGCTGCCCACTGACGAATTCGGTCGTGATCCTGACTCGCCGGGCACGTCCGTCGCACCACCGCCTTGGGAGATGCTGGCGAAGTCGCGATTCACCTCGGCTCGACTTCGCGGCATGCGGCCATGGGTGGCCGAATCGGGCTTCTTGGGCCGTGCGCCATTGCGCACCTCCGTGGCCCCCTCTTCCGCCGCGACCGTGGCGCTGAAGACGTCGGACTTGGCATGTCGCCGCTCGCTCTGCACTCGCAAGCGGGCCGCGGCAGCCCTGGCCTGGAGGCCCACCGCCGTCGGTCCGTCGCCCTCGGGTGCCGGGTCATCAATGGCGTGCGCAAAAGCCGTGGCCTCGTTGTCTTCTGCGCTGCCGACCGAGACGCGGTAGGGCGCCGCAGCGGTGATCGACGCCACGTCCCGCATCAGCGCGGCCAGCCGTTCAACCAGGTCATCGGCGCCGGGACGTGCCTTGGGGTCCTTGTCGAGCAGGCTGTACACGAGCGCTTGGAGCTCCGTATAGGAGGCCAACTCCTGCCGCACCTCCGCCAGCGGCGGCGGCAGCTGGGTCTTGTGCATCATCAGGATGTTGAACATGGACTTGTCGGCGAACGGAACCCGGCCGGTCAGCATCTCGAACAGGACCACGCCGAGGGCGTAGATGTCGCTGGCGTGGCTGACCGGTTTGCCCGCCGCCTGTTCGGGCGACATATATGCGGGCGTGCCGAGCAGGGTGCCGGCGATCGTCAGCCGCTGCGAGACGCTCTCGTCGAGCTTCTTGGCGAAACCGAAGTCCAGGACGATGGCGTGGTCCTGTCCGCCGTCATCCTCCGTGATGCGCACATTGGAGGGCTTCAGATCCCGGTGCACGATGCCGAGGCGATGCCCAGCTCGCAGCGCTCGGGCGACCTGCCAGGCGATTCGCAGCGCGCGCGGCACGGGCAGGGGGCCGCGCTCCCTCAACACGCTGAACAGCTCGCTGCCCTCCAGCAGCTCCATCACCAGGTACACCAGACCGTCGTCGGATTGGCCGAAGTCGAAGAGCTTGATGGTGTGGGGATGGCTCAGCCTCGCCGTCAACTTCGCTTCGCGGGTGAAGCGCTTGACGATCTCTTCGGAGGTGGTCATCTCGGGCCGAAGCACCTTGATGGCCACCGGTCGATCCAGGGAGGTCTGCACACCGGCGAAGACCGTGCCCATGCCACCTTCGCCGAGCAGGGATTGGACCTCGTAGCGACCCTCGAGGACCTCGCCGATCAGCGCCCGGAGCTGTGCCTTGCCAGCGCGAACGGCCATCGCTCCTTCCTCGCCCCGAGCCCCGAGCTCAGCGCAACCTGATACGTACCTTGCCGACCGTATGTTGACCACTGGCAATGGTCAACGTGCCGGATTCACCGACTTTCAGGGTGCCCGCTCCGCTGACTTCGAGTACGCCATCCACCGCGCTCATGGGCACATCATTCCAGCGGATCTTGGCCCCCCAGGCGGCCAGGCCATTGGCCTTCCAGGTCACGTCGATGTCGCCCTTCCAGGCGCCGTCGCCGCCCGGCCAGAGCCACAACTCGCGGTCTCCGGAGATCTTCGGCGCCTTGCCGTCCGCGCCGGCCAGGGTCGTGATCTCGTCGCGCATCAACGGCAGCACGGTGCCCGCGGGCACATACATGGCGATGTCGTCCACCGCCGCCTCGGCCTGCACCGCGCCGTCTCCTACGGCGACCTCGATCACGTCTCCGGTCGCAGGCGGCGGCTTGCCGGGTTCACCCCAGCGCAGGCGATACCAGCGGCCGGCCGGCAACCGCACCTGCCGCTTCGTGGCCCCCTCTTCGATGATTGGCGCCACCACCAGCCGGTCGCCCAACATGTACTGATCGGTCGCCGTCCAGCCGGGCTCGAAGTCCGGCCAGCCCAGCGCCAGGGGGCGCATGATGGGCGTGCCGTGGGCGCGCGCGACCCGGGCCATCTGCCAGAGGTAGGGGAACAGGCGGGTGTGAAAGCTCGCCCAGCGGCGCATGTGGGCGGTGGAGCCGGCGTCCGATTCCCAGTTCCAGTTCTTCTTGGCCGACTTGCCGTGGTGGGTGCGCATGACCGGCGACAGGGCGCCCAGGGTCACCCAGCGATACCAGAGCTCCTGGGTCGTGGTCTTGGTGAAGCCCGAGAAGTAGCCGCCGATGTCGTGGCCGTACCAGGGAAAGCCCGAGATACCCAGGCCGATACCCATGGGGATCACGCTGGGCATGCCGTCGCCCAGGCTCCAATCGGTCTGCTGGTCGCCGGCCCAGACCACGTCCACCAGGGGTTGCGAACCCAGCCACGCCGAGCGCACGAAGGTGAGCCTCTCGATGCCATCCTTGGCGAAGCGATCGTCCAGCAGTTCGCGATTCAGGCGGTGGTACATGCGCGGATAGGCGTTGTGCACCAGGCGACCGTCCGCGCCGCTGGCGAAGAGCGCGTCGGTCGGCGTCCACTCGCAGAAGTCGGCCATCCAGCCATCCGACCCCTTGTTGATGCCCTCTTCATAGATGGCCCGCGCCCAGCCGCGCGCCGCCGGGCTGGTCAGGTCCAACAGGCTGGCCAACTCGAATTTATGACCCTGGAACTTGTAGGGGCTGCCGTCGGCCTTCTTGATGCTGTGCCCCTTGGCCAGCGCCTCGTCGAAGATGTCGGCGCTCGAGCTGAGGAAGGTGTTGTTATAGGTCAGGAACTTGAAGCCCATGCCGCGCAGCTTGGCGGACAGGCCCGGCAGGTCGGGATACAGCGTGGGATCGACGTTCCAGTTCTCCTCCAGCGTATAGCCGCCCGACCCCTCGGCGTAGCCACCGCGCCAGTCCTCGGTCCACAACGCCGAGGTGGGAATCTTGCTATCGCGCAGCTTCTTGGCCACCCGGAGCACGTTCTCGGGCCCGTACATGGCGTCGATCCACAAGCCAAACGCAAACGGCGGCGGCATCTTGGGCCGGCCCAGCCAGGCGGTCATGCGCTCGACGATGGCGGTCGGATCCTTGCCGGTGAAGAGGCGCAGGCGCAGATGCCGATCCCAGACCTCGACACGGGCCTTCTCGTCAGCCTCGTCGCAGAGCGAGACCTTCACGTAGGCGTCGGTCTCGACGACCAGCCCGTAGCCAGCCGAAGAGAGCAGCACCGGCATGGGCGTGTGGGTGTCATGCCGACTGCCTTTGAAGGGCCAGTCATCGTGGTAGTCGTCGTCGGCATACTTGCCCAGGCCGTCCTCGGTCACCCAGAGCGGCACGGTCCAGCCGCGATGATCTACATCCCAACTCTGCCCGCCCAGGCCCAGGAAGTGCTCGTCGGGCCGGCAGGCGAACGCCGCCGAGATGCGGTTGAGGTCGCCGGTGGCGGTCAGGTCGATGGCCAGATCGACGGCGTCGCCTGCGCCGCCGATCACCACCTTGCCGCGGGCCACCACGGCGCCCGAACCGTCCACCATCTGAAAATCAGAGAGCGAGAATGGCTTGTCATCGACGCCGATGAAGCTGTGCACGCCGCGCCAGTCGCTGGTCGGCGTCTCTTCGATCTTGAACTGGCCGAAGACCATCTGGAACTCGGCCGAGGCCTGGCGCAGGGCGAAGCCGACGCCCGGAGTTTCGCCCGCGGGTACGTCGCCGCCCGGCAAGCCATCAAAGGCGTGAGCAGGTCCGCCGCCGCCACCTGCCAGAACCACCCGGGCCTCGTCAGCCAGGACGCGGGTAGCCGGCGACTTGTCATCTTCATCACCGGCCTTGTCACTGCACCCTGGCGCAAGCACCAGGCTGAACAGCATGCAGGCCGCGACGTAGCCGGCAGGCGCCGATACGCGGCGGAAGGAAACAAGGATCATTCAGAAACTCCACGCCAACTCAACCACCGCCACCGACTTGGGAACCCAGGCAGGCCTCTTTGTACTGGCAGTAGCCTGAGTCTGAGTCGTGGTAGTACTTCTTGCAATTCGCCTTGAGGCACGGGTCGCTGGATTTTGGGCATTGGGACGTGTGCTGGCAGCCAGGCACGCCGCACTTGGTCCAGCTGGTCTTCTTGTTGTGGCAGTAGCCCTTGTAATAACCGGTCGTCAGGCAGCTGTCCGTGGTGCATTTGTTTTTGTCGTCACAGGTCCGCGCGACGCCCTTGCAGGTGCCATCCTTGCACTTGTCCTTGACGGTGCAGGGTTTGCCGTCGTTGCACACGGCGCCGGTCTGCTTGACAAAGACGCAGCCCTTGGCCGGCTCACAGGTCTCCTTCGTGCACGGGTTGGCGTCGTTGCACGTCAACGCTGAACCGCCGCAGGTGCCGGCCTTGCAGGTGTCGGAGACCGTGCAGGCGTTGCCGTCGCTGCAGGCCTTGCCGGTGAGCGGGTCGTTGGTGCACTTGCCGTCTTCGCAATCATCCAGCGTGCAGGCGTTGCCGTCATTGCAGTCCTTGGCCGAGGTGTAGACACACTTGCCGCTACCCTTGTCGCAGGTGTCGTTGGTGCAGCTGTCGCCGTCGTCACAGTTATCCGAATGCAGGCACTTGCCGTCCTTGGCCTGGCAGGAGTCCAGCGTACAGGCCACGCCGTCGCTGCAATTCTTGGGCGACGTCTTGGTGCAGTTGCCCGCTGCGTTGCACTTGTCGTCGACCGTGCACTTCTTCTTGTCGTCGCACTTGGTGCCTGCGGCCTTGGGCTTGAGCTTGCACATCGCCTTGCCAACCGCCTGGACGCAATAGGGATCGTTGCAGTCATTGCCCTTGCAGTCATAGAACTTGGTGCCGGCGCATTGGCCGGCCTTGGTGCACTTGCTCTCTGTGGTGCAGGCATTGTTGTCTTCGCATTCGACGCCGTCGTCGATGGTGAAGACGCACTTCTTGCTCTTGCACTCGTCCTTGGTGCACTGCTTCTTGTCGTCGCAATTGGAGTCGTCTTTGCACTGGCAGAGCGGGTCGGAGAAGTTCCAGCCGCCGGCGCTGCACTTGCCGGCGCCATTGCAGACGTCGCCTTGGGTGCAGTGCTCCCCGTCATTGCATGCGGTGCCCGCCTTGGTGGGTTTGGTCTGGCAGGCGCCCGTCTTGGGGTCGCAGAACGCGTCCATGCACCCGGACGGTGGCTTGCAGCCCTTGGTGGGGCCGGCCTTGCAGCCGCCCTTGCCGTCGCATTTGTCGGGCGTGGTGCACTTGCTGCCGTCTTCGCAGGCACCGCCCGCCTTGTCGTTGACCAGCGTGCACTTGTTCTTGTTCTCGCTGCACGCGGGGGACTTGCACGCGCCGCTATCCGGACAGCTGCGCGCCGCGCCGCCGATGCACTTGCCGCCCTGGCAGTGGTCGCTGACGGTGCAATACTGGCCGTCATTGCACTTGGCCGTTGGTGGCTTGGGCGTCTTGCCGCACTTCTTCTCCGCCTCGAAACACTTGCCCAGGTTGCAGGTATCTTTCTGCTCGGCACAGGTGCGCAGGCTGCCGGATTTGCAGACGCCGGCGGCGTCGCACTTATCCAACACCGTGCAGTACTTGCCATCCTCGCAGGCGGTGCCCGACTTCTTGGCCTTGGCCGTGCACGCGTGGGTGGTCTTGGACTTGGACACGCAGGTGCCCACCGTGCAGGGGCCGGACTTGGCGCTGCAGTCGACTTTCGGCCCGGCGGTACACAGGCCGCCCTTGCACTGGTCGCCAGTGGTGCAACCGCTGCCGTCGGCGTCACAAGTGGTGCCGTTGCCCTTGGCCGACTTGACGCATTCGCCGGTCTGCGGGTCGCAGGCGCCCACATTGCAGGCGTCGTTCTTGCCGCTGCAATCCTTCTTCTTGCCGGTGGATTTGCACTGACCGCCAGTGCAGACACCCGAGTTGGCGATCTCACAGGCATCGCCCGTGCTGCACTTCTTCTTGGCGCTGTCGCCCACGGCTGTGTTGCTGCACTTGCCCGACTTGCAGCTGTCGTTGGTGCATGGGTTCTTGTCGTCACACTCCTCGCCCGTCTTGCAGTCGCAGGTGTACTTGGCGATGCAGCTGCCGCCCTTGCAGCTGTTGGTGGTGCACTTGTCGTTGTCGTCGCACTTGCCGGCGTCATCGGCCTTCTTGGTGCAGCCGGCCTTGGCGTCGCAGAGGTCCTTGGTGCAGGGGTTGCCGTCGTCGCAGATCTCGTTCTGCGGCTTGTAGCTGCAGGCGCCCGTCTTCTTGCTGCAGGCGTTGGTCGTACACGGCACCTTGTCGTCGCAGACCTTCTGTTTGCCGACGCATCCGCCCGCCGCACAGGCGTCATCGCTGGTGCACGCGTCGCCATCGTCGCACTTGGCGGTGTTCTGCTCGAAGACACAGCCCTTGACCGGGTCGCAGGCGTCATCGGTGCAGGCGTTCTTGTCGTCGCACTTCACATCCAGCGGACCGGCGCAGGTGCCATCGTCCTGGCAGGTCGCCTTGTCGGTGCAGGCGTTGCCGTCGTCGCAGCTGTTGCCCTTGTTGGCCGGCACCAGGGCACACTTGCCGGTGGCCGCCTGGCAGTCGTGGCTGAGGCAGGCAGTGTTCAACGCCGGGTCGCAGACCACCTTCTTGGCCGGGTCGACCACGCAGACGCCAGCGGTGCAGATCTGTGCGCCGAGGCAGAGGTTGTCGGCCTTGTCCGCACAGTCGGCGTCGGTCTTGCAGTCGCAGCTGGACTTGCCGGTGCAGGCGCCCTTGTCGGCGCAATGATCGCCGTCGGTGCACTGGTTTCCATCGTCGCAGGTCACCGTGACGTCCGCATAACCGGACACGGCGCAGCCCTTGTCCTGGTCGCAGGTCTCCTTGGTGCAGGGGTCGCCGTCATCGCACAGGCTGTTCTTGCCTTCGAACTCGCAGCCGACTCCCTGTTTGCACGAACCGACCGCGCAGGCGACGCCGTTGTCGCACTTGACCGCTTCACCCTTGCAGGCGCCCTCGAAGCAGGCCGTCTTCTGCGTACACGGATCGCCATCATCACAGGTCAGGTTCAGGTCGGTGATCGGCTCGTGAAGCACCTCGATGCCATCTTTGCAGGAGTCCTTGGTGCAGGGGTTGCCGTCCTCGTAATCCGCCGGCACGGCGGCCACGCAGGTGCCGGCCTCGCACTTCTTGCCGCAGGTGTAGGGACCGCAGACCGTGCCGTCGTCCCGCGACTGCTTCAGGCAGGCGCCTTCGGCCGAGCAGACCGGCTGCTCGCACTCGCCGACCACACCCTTGAAGACGCACGGCGTGCCGGTCTCGAGCTGGCCCAGTTCGCACTTGCCCGCGTTGCACTTGGGCGGCTTGCACGCGGTCTTGCCCAGGACCTTGCCTTCACAATCATCGTCGGTGACGCACTCGGGCGGGCCCGCCGTATCCTTGGCGGTGGCGGTGTCTTTGGGGACCGATGCCTCGTCCTTTTCCGCGACGGTGTCGGGCGACGTCACATCGCCGACGCCATCGTCGATGTTGCTGCTGGCGTCGGCGAGTTTGTCGATTTTGGCCTGCAGCTCCTGCTCGCTCTTGAGCTCGCCGATGCAGCCGCTCAGGAGCAGGATCAGGGCCCAAGCGAAGGCGGACCTGAAAGCGATCAGTCGACGATGCTGTGGCATAGCGTCCTCCACCCGGGCACCGTAGCAAATCCCCTCAGAAGGACCCGCGAATCGACCATCCGATGCCGTCTCGATGCACCGTTGGCAAGACGCGCAGGGCGCTGTCGGAGTCGCCTCGCTGCAGCCACCAGTAGTCCAGTTGCCCCCAGGCCAGCACGCCGACGCCAACGATCGCCGAACCGATGGCCACGCCCTGCCAGAGCCGCGCGTCGTCGGCCAGCTCCAGGTATCGGGCCATCGAGGCCTGGTCGGTCACGTCTTCCTCGGGCATTTCGGTCGACAGGCTGTTGGCGTTGAGCCACGCGACCAGCGCGAAAACCGTCAAGGCGCCTCCGCCGGCGGTGCGCCAGATGGGGAACTCGGGCGCAGGCGCAGGTTTGGATACGACGCCGCCGGCTCCCTGCATCCCCTTATCGGGCCCGGCGCCGCCCCCAGCAGCAGCGGCCTTCGCGCGCGCCGCGGCCGCGTTATCCGCTGCAACTTTGTCAGCGGCCGCCTTGGCTGCTGCGGCCTTCTTCGCCGCCTCGTCCTGGGCCTTCACGATCTTCTTCAGCGCCTTGATACGGCGCCTCGCGTCCCGTTTACCCGCCCTGCTCGAGTCGCGCAGGCCGGCATACATCTGGAAGATGGCGATCGCCTGGCGTGGCTTCTTGCCCTCCTCGTGGGCGCGCGCGGCGTTGAAGGCGAGTGCCGGCTTGTGGGAGATGGCGAAGGCCTTCATGAACTTTTCGGCCGCTTTTTCGAAGAGTTTGCCCTTGAAATAGGCCTTCGCTTCGATGGCCAGGGCCTCGGCATCTTCCAACTTACCCGCATCGCGCTTGGCTGCGTCGGACGGTGACGCGGCGACGGCCAGAACGAGGATGCCGGCGATCACCAGGTGACTGGTCGGCAAGCGTCCAGGCCGAAGGATCGTGCGCTGTAAAGGAGCCGGCGATGGCATGGGCGAGCGTCCGTGCGCCAGCTTGGCAAGCCGTGCCAATTCGACGCCATGTCGGGAGCATACTGCCCGGCGGCGACCTGTCAAAGGCGTTGTAATGCGTGTGCCAGTCGGTCAGTCGTCTGCCGCTGGCGTCGCCTCGGGCGGTGGTCCCGGTGGCGGCCCTGGCGGTGGGGCGGCCGGCGGTGCAGCCGGCGGAAGGCCAGGCGGCGGGGGCGGTGCGGCGGCGGGAACCGGCATCCAGCGATGACCGGTAAACGAGGCCACGCCGCTGACGCCCTTCAGCTTCGCCTCCGCCTCGGCCATGATCTGCTGGACCTGGGCGTTGCGACTCTCGTGGTAGGTCACCGACAGGGTCGTCATGCCGAAGCGATCCAGCACCGGGACCTCGGCCGCGGCCTTGAGGTAGGCCGCTGCCTCGGCGCAGTCCTTGAAGCGGTCATCCGGCTTCTTGCGCGTCGACCGCATGATGAACTCGTGCAGGTCGTCGGGCAGGTCCGGAACCGCACGCCGGGGATCGGGCAGCGGTTTGCGGATGTGGCAAGCGAAGAGCGCGTCGATGGAGTCGGCGTCGAAGGGCACATCGCGGGTGACCAGCTCGTAGGCCAGGATGCCCAGGGAGTACAGGTCGGTGCGGCCGTCCACGGGCTGGCCGCAGATCTGCTCGGGCGACATGTAGTAGGGCGTGCCCAACACCTTGCCCTGGTCGCCGGCGCCGCCCTTTGTGGCGATGCCGAAGTCCATCAACTTGACCCGCCCGTCGGTCAGCATGAACACGTTTTCAGGCTTGATGTCGCGGTGGATGAAGCCCTCACCGTGGGAGTAGGCAAGGGCCTCGGCGATCTCGCGCAGGATGCGCCGGGTATTCTGCCAGCCGATGTTCTGATCGCTGTAGATCAGGTCCTCCAGCAGGGTGCCCGTCAACTTCTCCATGACGATGAAGTGCGTGCCGTAGGCCTGCTCCGTATCCAGCACCCGCACGATGTTGTCGTGCTGCAGCTGCGCGACCAGCCTGGCCTCTTCGGCGAAGTGCTCGGCGAAACCCTCGTGGAAGACCAGGGCGTGTGACAGCATCTTCAGCGCCACAGGCGTGCCCAGTTGCGGATGCTTGGCCTCGAAGACCGTGGCCACGCCGCCGGCGCCGAGGCGTCCGATGACCTCGTATTTGCCAACCCGACGGATGCCCTGCGTCTCCATCAGGCGTTCGCCGACCAGGCGGGTCAGGAAGACCGCAGTATCCGGCTCACGCGCGAAGAGCTCGAGCACCGTCTCCTTCTGGATGCGCAGGCAGCTCGCCTCGCCGACGACGGTCAAGGTGGCGGTACGGGGGGCGTGGGTGATCAGCGCCATCTCGCCGAAGATGGCCGGCGCCGGCACGACCTTCTCGAAGACCACCTCGTCTTCATCGTTGCGCACGGTCACGCGCACGTTGCCCGAATCGAGGACGTACATGTCCTCGCCCGATTCGCCTTGCGTGATGATGTTCGCCCCATCGGCGTAGTCGATGGCATCCATGGCGTCGTGGAAACGCGCCCGTGCGTCCGCCGACATGCCGCTGAAGAGCGGCAGTTCTGCCCAGCTGGGCAACACCTTGGGGGGCTGGAATTCGCCGGACGGCAAGCCGGCGAATTCTTCGGTCTTGATATAGTCGGGTCTGGAGGGCTGCTTCACGTCTTGCTCCACAGTTTAGCCAACGAGGGCGCGCGCCACTTCACCTTATCCTGCCGCCTGTTGCAAGCACCGATGAAGCGCGACAACCTGCACCTTCAGACAAGCCCACATCGTTGACAGGTCAACGCAGTCCAGCGATTGCGGACGTGTAGTCGACGAGTTGTTGGCATGACGATGGCAACGATGGCACGATCTGCCCGACCGCCGCCGTCTGGCACATCACCACGGGAATCCGCCATGCAACGTTTCATCACCGAAGCCCAGCAGGAATGCTACAAGCAGTGCGCCCGGCTGATGGTGCGTGTGTTTGGTGACGAGGTGCAGGCTTCCATGGATGCGCCGGAGTTCACCGTCACGGCGGGCAGCGCTCGCATCGATGTCGTCGTGCGCCCATGGCGCGATACCGCGATCGTCACCACCCGAGCGATCGTCGTCTCCGAACCGACCGTCGACTATGACTTGCTGGCCTTCTTGTTGGCGGAAAACGAGCAGTTCGACCTGGGTGGATTTGGCATTGATCAACACGGCGACGTGATCTTCAAGCACGCCACCATCAGTGGTTCGCTGACCGAGGATACCTTGCGAGCTACGGTCCAGACCGTGATGCTGATCGCTGACCAGTACGACGATCGCATCCAACATCGTTGGGGCGGCAAGCGGGCTGCCGACGGTCGCCCGAATCGCGCCCCGCTGCATCGACGTCAACTGCAGGTCAAGATGCAGACAGGCGCCGATGCGGTCGACGAGACCGTGCAGTACGACAGCGAAGAGATTCTGGGCCGCTGAGATTGGTCCTGCCGACGGTCAGAAACGCCAGGCCAGCGACAGGCCACGGGGCGTCGGTCCGGGCGCCAGCGAAACGCGCGATGACGAGGCCACGAGCAGCCATGCCCCGGCGCCCACCGCGACCAGGCCGACACCACCGAGCACGTAACCAAAGACCAGGTCCGAGTTGATGCGATTCTGCTCGGCGATCGCCGCCAGATGCGTGATGCCGACGATCTTGCCATTGGCATCCTTGAGCTGCTGTTTGGCGTCCAGGTTGCGCTGATCGGCCGAGGCGCCCGACAGGAACACGGCGCCACCGACGACCGCGCCTGCCCCGCCGACCACCAGGATCCAGCCCGGAACAGCCAGGCCCGAATTGTCCGTCTTCGACGGCTGCGGGGGCGGCGGTGGCGCCACCCTGCGGCGTCGGTCGCGCTTGTGCGACTTGCCGCCGGCGGCAGCCTTGCGTTTGGCGGCGAGCTTCCGGGCCGCGGTCTTGGACTCTCCGATTTCGCCCAGGTGATGCCAGGCCTTGGCCACCTCGGGGCTGTCTCGCCGCGCCTTGTCGATGTACAGGCGGTAGTCGCGCTCGGCGTCGTCCAGCGACCCAGCCAGCTGGGCCGCGCGGGCCGAGTTGTACAGGTAGGTCAGCATCTTCGGATTGGTATGCCAGGCGGCCCGATACATGATGGCGGCGCGCTTGTAGTCGCCAGCCTTGTACGCGTTGTAGGCCTTCTTCGACACGGTCAGCGCCGCATCGCCGGCGTCGGCCGCGAAAGCAGCGCTGGGAACAGCAGACGTGGCCAGGCAGGCGACGGCCACGACGATCAGCGATCCACGGCGCCAGCCCCAAGTGGCGGCGGTGTCAGCCTGCGCTCGGTTCCGCTCGATCATCAACGGGTGCATCCTGGCCGGTCTCCACGCCCTGTGGTCCGGCCGGAATCGTGGCCGCAGGCCCCTGCCGTGTCAACAACGTCGGCGTACCGCGGCGGGGTTTCCGACGCTGGAATCCCCTATGTTAGTCTGCGTCGATTGGAGGGCGGCATGACCAGCATTCGCGTGCGCGGACGCATTGTGGCCACCGCGTTGGCGTTCGTGGTGGGCGCCGCCTGTGCTCAGCAGGAAACCGTCGACGGTCCACCATGTGACGGCACGTGGCCCGAGGCGCCAGCTGATGCCCTCCACGTGAGCGCCGTTTGCGGCCAGGCTGCCGGCGACGGGTCCCCGGCACGGCCCTTGCCGACCCTGGCCGACGCTGTCGAACAGCTGGCCCCCGGACAGACCATCGTGCTCGGCAGCGGCACATTCGTCGGCGGTGTCACGCTGCCGTGCTCGGTCACCGTCGCCGGCGCGGGGGCAGGCGACACGGTGGTCGACGGTGGCCTCATCTTCAAACCGGCCGGCGCGGCGGGGCCGGTCGCGGTGCGCGGCATGACGGTCCGCAAGGGTTCTGGAACCGGCATCTCGGCCATCAATTGCAGCCTCTATGTGGTCGGTGCGACGATCAAACATACGCAGTCGGTCAGCAAAGGCGGCGGCCACGGCGTGCAGGTCGTGGGCGCGCCCAAGCTCGTCCTGCGGCAGACCCGAATCGAAGCCAACGCGGGCGTCGGATTGCTGGCCAGCGGCGTGGGCCAGGTCCTGGTTGGCGATCGGGCCGGACCTTCACCCCGCGTCGCCGGGGGCAAGGGTGGCGAAGTGGTCACCGGGTGGGTGGCAGACAGCGCCATCGGAGGCAACCTGGGTGGTGGCGTGTACATCGCCGGCGACGGTATGCGGGGCGGCGGTTTGGTACACAGCGTCGCTGGCGCGTGGGTGCTGGACAATCGCACCTATGGCGTCGCGGTCTACAACGGCATCCTCGACGTCGATCGGAGCGTCATTCAGAAGACCAGACGTCACCCGAACGCCGACCACGCCGATGGGGTGGTGCTGGGGCAGGCCGACGGTGCCAGCGTCGTACACCTGCGCGTGGGACCGGACTGCGTCATCGGACACAACGAGCGCGCCGGTGTCTTGATCGCAGCGGTGGGTACCGCCGAGGTGCACGCAGACGTATCCAAGAATGGCTTGGGAGGACTGGCTGTGCAGGCGCCCACAAGCGAGCTCACCACCGCCAGCCAGGCGCTGCTGGCCCACAACAGCGGATTCGGCGCGGTGGTCACAAATGGCGGGCGCCTGATCCTGGACGGGGCCACCATTCGAGACACCGCATTCTCAAGCCACGGCAGCCCGAGCGGCGGCCTGCCCTGCACGTTGGCCGCGGGCCTGCTCATCGGCGAGGGCGGCCGCGCCAGCCTCGAGCGCGGCATGATTCGAGGCACGCTCGGGTCCGCCATCCGGCTGCAGAATCCCGGTCACGTGGGCGAGCATGCCGACGTCGTCGTCGGCGACAACCTGCTCATCCGAGACACGCCCGCCGCCTTCTCGGTGAGCAAGTCCAGCAAGCACAAGTCGCACCCGTCCTGGTCCAACGCCCACATCGACAAGTCGGTCGGGGTGATGACGATCGAGGTCAAAGCCTGCAGCGCTTTCTAGC
>CAYTLW010000092.1:0-8631 GCA_964438735.1 uncultured Enterobacteriaceae bacterium
CGTCCTTGGTGGTGCACTTGGAGCCGTCATCGCAGGCGTTGGAATCGTCGGCGGTGAACACGCAACCCTTGGCCGGGTCGCACTTGTCGTCGGTGCAGGCCTTGCCGTCATCGCAGCTCAGCGGCGCCTGGCCGACGCACTTGCCTGCCTGGCAGCCGTCCTTGCTGGTGCAGGCGTCGCCGTCATCGCAGGGGTTGCTGTCGTCGGCCTTGGCAGTGCAGCCCTTGGCGGGATCGCAGGCGTCGTCGGTGCACGGGTTGCCGTCGTCGCAGGACACGGACACGGAGCCGGCGCACTTGCCAGCGGTGCAGCCATCCTTGCTGGTGCAGGCGTCGCCGTCGTCGCAGGGATTGCTGTCGTCGTTGACGAAGACGCAGCCCTTTGCCGGGTCGCAGCTGTCGTCGGTGCAGGCCATGCTGTCATCGCAGGTCACCTTGCCGCCGCCCACGCACTCGCCGCCGCCGCAGCGGTCGCCCTTGGTGCAGGCGTTGCCGTCGCTGCAGGAGTTGCTGTCGTCGGCCTTGTACACGCAGCCCTTGGCCGGGTGGCAGCTGTCGTCGGTGCAGGCCTTGCCGTCGTCACAGGTCTTGGCCGGGCCACCGGCGCATGAGCCGGCCTTGCAGCCATCGCTGGTGGTGCAGGCGTTGCCGTCGTCGCAGGCGTTGCCGTCGTTGCCGGCCTTGTGCACGCAGCCCTTGTCGGCGACGCAACTATCCACGGTGCAGGGGTTGCCGTCGTTGCAGTCAGGGGTGCCCTTGCCGACGCACTTGCCGCCCCAGCAGCGATCCTTGACGGTGCAGGCGTTGCCATCATCGCAGCCCTTGCCGTCGCAGGTCGGGTACACGCAACCGACCGCCGGCTTGCACTTATCCCAGGTGCAGGGGTTGCCATCGTCGCAGTTCACCGCGCCACCGGGCACGCACTGGCCGGCCTTGCAGGCGTCGGCCTCGGTGCACTTGTTGTTGTCGGTGCAGGCGTTGGTGTCGTCGTTGACGGCCACGCAGCCCTTGATGGGGTCGCAGCTGTCGTCGGTGCAGGGGTTGCCGTCGTTGCAGGTCGGGGCGGGGCCGCCGACGCATTTGCCGGCCTGGCAGGCGTCCTTGGTAGTGCATTTGCTGCCATCGCTGCAGGCGTTGCTGTCATCGGCCTTGTTGAAGCAGCCCTTGGCCCCAGTCTTCTTGCCGTCAGGGTCGCAACCGTCGTCGGTGCAGGGGTTGCCATCGTCGCAATCGGGACCGCCGGCGCCCTGGCATTTGCCGCCCTTGCAGAGGTCGGCCAGCGTGCAGGCGTTGCCGTCATCGCACTTGTTGCCGGTCAGGCCGTCGTTGATGCAGCCCTGGGCCTTGTCACAGCTATCTGCCGTGCACGGGTTGCCGTCATCGCAGCCCTTGGGCGCGCCGCCCACGCAGGCGCCATCCCAGCAGCCATCCTTGGTGGTGCAGGCGTTGCCATCGTCGCAGGCGCCGCCGTTGCTGGCGGTGTGGGTGCAGCCGGAGTTGGCGTTGCAGCTGTCGGCGGTGCAGGGGTTGCCGTCGTCGCAATCGGGTGCCGGGCCGCCCTTGCAGGTACCGGCGGCGCAGGTGTCACTGGTGGTGCAGGCGTTGCCATCATCGCAGGACTTGCCGTCGCCGCTGGCCATGTGACGGCAGCCCTTGGCCCCAGTCTTCTTGCCGTCAGGGTCGCAGCTGTCGGCGGTGCACGGGTTGCCATCGTCGCAATCGACCGGCTTGCCGTGGCAGGCGCCCTTCTTGCAGCCATCACCCGAGGTACAGGCGTTGCCATCGTCGCATTGTTTTCCCGCAGGCGCGGGCGCATGCGAGCAGCCCGATTTCGCCTTGCAACTGTCGATGGTGCAGGGGTTGCCGTCATCGCAGTTCGGCGGCTTGTTGCCCTGGCAGGTACCGGCGACGCAGCCGTCGACGGTGGTGCAGGCGTCGCCGTCATCGCAGGCGTTGCCGTCATTGGCCTTGGCGACGCAGCCCTTCGTCTTGTGGCAGGCATCGTCGGTGCAGGGATTGCCGTCGTCGCAGGTCAGCGGGTCGGTGCCGCAGCACTGGCCGGCCTTGCAAACGTCCGTCTGGGTGCACTTGTTGCCATCATCGCAGGGGCCGCCGTCGACGGGCTTGTGGCAGCAGCCGGTCTTCGGCGAGCAGGTGTCCTTGGTGCAGACGTTGCCGTCGTCGCAGTCCAGCGGCTTCTTGCCGACGCACTTGCCTTCCCAGCACATGTCCTTGGTGGTGCATTTGCTGCCGTCGTTGCAGGTGTTGCTGTTGTCGGCGGTGCTGACGCAGCCCTTGTCGGCGTGACAGGCGTCGTCGGTGCAGGGGTTGCCGTCGTCGCACTTCGGCGGCTTGCTGCCGGCGCAGGCGCCAGACTTGCAGGTATCGACCGTGGTGCACTTGCTACCGTCATCGCAGGGCGCGCCGTCGGTATTGCTGTGGGTGCATCCCTTGGCGGCGTCGCAGCCGTCGGCTGTGCAGGGGTTGCCATCGTCGCAGTCCACGGCCTGGCCGGGCTTGCAGGTGCCGGACTTGCAGGCGTCGCCGCTGGTGCAGGCCGAACCGTCGTCGCACGAGGCGCCCGTCAGGGCCTTGTGGGCGCAGCCGCTGTCGGCCTTGCAGCCATCGGCGGTGCAGGGGTTGCCGTCGTCGCAATCGGGCGCCTTGGAGCCGACGCACTTGCCCTTGCTGCAGGCGTCCACGGTGGTGCACTTGCTGCCATCGTCGCAGGCGCCGCCGCTGAGGGCCTGGTGCGTGCAGTTGCCGGAGTTGCTCGAGCAGCCGTCGGCGGTGCAGACGTTGCCATCGCTGCAGTCCTTGTCGCTGCCGGACTTGCAGGTGCCCGCCTTGCAGACGTCGCCCTCGGTGCAGGCGTTGCCGTCGCTGCAGGAACCGCCGCTGGTCGCAGCGTGCTGGCAGCCGTGGCCAGGATCGCAGGAGTCGTCGGTGCACGGGTTGTTGTCGTCGCAGTCGACGTTGGCGCCGGGCTTGCACTTGCCGTGGGCGCAGGCGTCGCCGCTGGTGCAGGCGCTGCCATCGTCGCAGCCGCCGTTGACGGGCTGATGTGTGCAGCCCACGCCGGGCTCGCAGCCGTCGGCGGTGCAGGCGTTGTCGTCATCGCAGTTGAGTGGGCCGCCGGGGTTGCAGACGCACTTGCCGGTGTTCCAGATCTCCAGCTTGCCCTTGATGATCAGGGCCAGCTGACGCTGCGCGCCCTGCGGGTTGCTGCCCAGGATGTGGGCCTTGAGGAAAAGATCGGCCTGCACGATGACCGCGGAGATGGCGGTGGAGTCGGCGCCGGCGGCGACGTTCAACTTGGCGGCGATCAGCTGCGCGGCCAGGGCGAAGGTGGCGTCCTTGGCGTTGGCTTTCTTCAGGACCTTGAGGATGCAGTCGTTCAGCGGCAGCTGGAGCGAGCCGATGACGACGATCTTGAGCTTCCACGCGCCCGGATGGGTCTTCCAGTAACCCTTGCTGCGCTGGCAGAAGCAGCCATTGTCGCCAGTGGGCTTGCAGACACCGGCCTTGCAGGCGTCGGGGCCGTTGCAGTCGTTGCCATCATCGCAGTTGGGGCCGCTGATCGGGCTGGTGGTGCAGCCGGACTTGGCGTCGCAGCCGTCCTTGGTGCACACGTTGTCGTCGTTGCAGGTCACGGCCTCGCCGCCCTTGCAGTGGCCGGCCTTGCAGGCGTCGGCAGAGGTGCAGGCGTCGCCGTCCTCGCAGGCGTTGCCGGTCAGGGCGTCGTGCTTGCAGCCCTGGGCCAGGTCACAGGAGTCGGCCGTGCAGGCCTTGCCGTCGGAGCAGTCCACTGGGCTGCCGCCGGCGCATCCGCCACCGGAGCAGATGGTGCCGGTGGTGCAGGCGTTGCCGTCGTCGCAAGCCGGCCCGTCCTTGGCCAGGGTGTGGCAGGAGGTGGCCGGGTCGCACCAGTTGGTGGTGCAGGGGTTGCCGTCGTCGCAGTCGACCTTGACGCCTCCGGCCTGGCAGGTACCGCCAGCGCAGGCATCGCCCTTGGTGCAGGCGTTGCCGTCATCGCAGGGCGCGCCGCTGATGGGCGAGACGCGACAACCGAGCGCGGAGTCGCACCAGTTCTTGGTGCAGGGGTTGCCGTCGTCGCAATCCAGCGCGCCCTGACCGGTGCAGACGCCGGACTGGCAGGCCGACGATCCGGTGCAGAGGTCGCCGTCGTCGCAGACGCCGCCGCTGGATTTGTGGTGCACGCAGCCCTTGTCGGGCGCGCAGCCATCGTCGGTGCACGGATTGCCGTCGTCGCAGTTGACGTTGTTGTGACCGTGGCAGACGCCGCCGGAGCAGGCGTCGCTGGCGGTGCAGGCGTTGCCGTCATCGCAGCTGGCGTTGTCATCCGGGTGGTGGCAGCAGCCCTTACCGGGCAGGCAGACGTCCTTGGTGCATGGATTGCCGTCGCCACATTCCTTGGGATTGCCGCCGACGCAGGCGCCGCCCTTGCACATGGAGCTGGCCGTGCAGGCATCGCCGTCGTCGCAGGAACCGCCATCGATGGGCGTGTTGAAGCAACCGGAGGCCGACTTGCAGCCGTCGGTGGTGCAGACGTTGTCGTCGTCGCAGGAGGGCACTGATCCGGACTGGCACTGGCCGTTCTTGCAGTGGTCGCCGACGGTGCAGGCGTCGCCGTCATCGCATTTCAGGGTGCCGCCGACGGGCGTGTTGGAGCACTTGCCGGTGGCCGGGTTGCAGCTGTCGGTGGTGCAGGGGTTGCCGTCGTCGCAATCCTGCTGGCCCTTGTGCTTGCAAACGCCGTGCTTGCAGACGTCGGGAGCGGTGCAGGCGTCGCCGTCATCGCATGCGTTGCCCGTGAGCGGGTCGTGCGCGCATGCGCCCGTCTTGGGATCGCAGGTGTCGGAGGTGCAGGGATCGCCGTCGTTGCAATCTACCGGGCTGCCGCCCGTGCAATTGCCATCAACGCACTGGTCGGGGCCGGTGCAGGCGTCGCCATCGTCGCAGCCGCCGCCGCCGTTGCTGTGCACGCAACCCTTGGCCGGGTCGCAGGCGTCCGCGGTGCAGGGATTGCCATCTTCGCAGCCGGGCGCAGGACCGCCGACGCAGGCGCCGGCTTCACAACCGTCGGCCGTGGTGCAGGCGTTGCCATCGTCGCAGCTCGCCGCGTCGTCGGCGGTGTGCGTGCAGCCCAGCTTGGCGGTGCAAGCGTCGGTGGTGCAGGGGTTGCCGTCGTTGCAATCCAGGCTGCCGGCGCCAGCGCAGTTGCCCTTCTTGCAGGCGTCGTCGGTGGTGCACGGGTCGCCATCGCTGCAGCTGGCCTTGTCGTCGGGATGGTGGCAGCAGCCCTTGTCGGGCAGGCAGGTGTCGGTGGTGCAGGGGTTGCCGTCGTCGCACGCCGGGGCGCCCGCTGCCATGCAGACGCCGGCCACGCAGGACTCGTCGCTGGTGCAGGCATCGCCGTCGTCGCAGGCGCCGCCGTCGATGTCCTGATGGGTGCAGCCCTTGGCCGCGTCGCAGCCGTCGGTGGTGCAGGGATTGCCATCATCGCAATCCAGCGGGCCGCCACCTGTGCAGGGGCAGTCGCCGCCCTTGCCGCTGTTATTCCACTTGTCGAGCTTGTCCTTCAGCGCCAGAGCCTTGGTGCGGGCGGCGCCCTTGGGATTGCAACCGATGGGATGCGACTTCAGGAAGGCGTCGGCAGCCGCGATGACCGCAGCCAGTTCGCCGGCCGCGGCGCCAGCGGCCACGTTGAGCTTCGAGGCGGTCAGCTGGGCACCCAAAGCGAACGTGGCGTCCTTGGCGCTGGACTTGCCCAGCAGGCCCGAGATGAGCGCGGACTTGGTCCAGGTCTCGCCGCCGATGGTCAAGGAGTTCACGGGCCACGCGCTGGCGTGGTTCTTCCAGTAGCCCTTCGACAGGGGGCAGGCGCAGCCGCCCGAGGCCGGCTTGCAGTCGCCACCGGTGCACAGGTCGGCGCCGTTGCAGGCGTCGCCATCATCGCACTTGGCGCCGTCGTCGGCTTTGTGCGCGCACCCCTTGGCCGGGTCGCAGCCGTCGATCGTGCAGGGGTTGTCATCGTCGCAGTTGGCGACGGCGCCAGCGGCGCAATCACCGGCTTTGCAGGCGTCGCCCTTGGTGCAATTCGAGCCGTCTGCATCGCAGGGCGTGCCGTCGGCCTCGGCCACTGGCGAGCAGCTGCCGGAGGCGGGATCGCACGTGTTCTTCAGGCAGGCGGAGTCGCCGGCGTCGCTGCAGGACACCACCGTGCTGGCGTCGACCTTGCACTGGTAGGGGAACGAGGACTTGTCGCACTTCAGGGTGCCGTTGCACAGGTTGTCGTCGTTCTGCCCGGCGCAGTCCAGATCGCTCTGGCAGCCGCAGGCGTCGCCGCCCGAGGTGCAGACGCCGGCCTTGCAGGCGTCGCCGACCGTGCAGACGTTGCCATCATCGCAGCTGCCGCCAATGGGCAGGTGCACGCAGCCGGCTGCCTTGGCGCAGTAGTCGCCGGTGCAGGGGTTGCCGTCGTCGCAATCGACCTTGCCCCCAGCGGTGCAGATGCCGGCCTTGCAGGCGTCGCCCTGGGTGCAGAGATCGCCATCGTCACAGTCCAGGCCGTTGGCCTTGTGCATGCAGCCCTTGCCGGTGTCGCAGGCGTCGTCGGTGCAGGGGTTGCCGTCGTCGCAGGCGCCGCCCTGGCCGCCAACACACTTGCCGCCCTGGCAGGACTCGCCCTGGGTGCAGGCGTTGCCGTCGCTGCAGCCGCCGGGCGCGGGCGTATTCTGGCAGCCATCGGAGAGATCGCAGCTGTCGTCGGTGCAGGGGTTGCCGTCGGTGCAGTTGATGGCCGCGCCGCTGTCGCAGCTGGCGCCCATGCAGGTGTCACCGGAGGTGCAGGCGTTGCCGTCGTCGCAGCTGGCGCCGTGATTGGGCTTGTGGGTGCAGCCCAGACCGGCATGGCAGCTGTCGATGGTGCAGATCTTGCCGTCGTCGCAATCGACCGAGCTGCCGACGCAGCCCTTCTTCTGGCAGGTATCGCCGCTGGTGCAGGCGTCGTTGTCGTCGCAGGGCGTGCCCATGGCGACCGTCTTGTGCTTGCACTTGCCGCCCTTGCAGGTGTCGCTGGTGCAGGGATTGCCATCGTCGCAATCCATGGTCGGACCGCAGCCGCACTTGCCCTTCTTGCAGTGATCGCCGTCGGTGCACGGGTCGCCGTCGTCGCAGGGCTTGCCGTCGTCGTCGATGTGCTTGCAACCGGTCTTGGCATCGCAGAGGTCGGCGGTGCAGGGGTTGTCGTCGTCGCAGTCGAGCGCCTCGCCGCTGTTGCAGGAGCCAGCGCCACAGGTCTCGATGCCATTGCAGACGTCGCCATCACTGCACAGATCGCCGCCATCGGCTTCGTCGACCTGGTCGTCGCAGTCGTTGTCCTGGCCGTCGCAGATCTCCTGGCCGGGCACGCACTCGGCGTCCGGACAGAACGACAGCGCGTCCACGGCGCCCGAACCGGCCAGCTTGACCGTCAGCCCGGTCACGCCGCCCTTGTTGAAGGTCCAGTCCTGGATGCTGCCATTGGTCAGCGCGGGGATCGGGAAGACCTCGACCACGCCGCCCTTGAAGGTCACCGAGATGGTGCCGCCCTGCTCCTCGATGTCGACCAGGCGCAGGCTGTAGACGTGAACGGACTTCTTGAACTTGAAGGTCAATTCGCCACCGGCTGCCTCGTCATCTGGCACGTCGATCAGGCCATCACCGTCGTTGTCGACCTCGTTTTCAGCGATGATCAGCAGGTTGTGCTGATCGGGGGTCGCCAGGTCGTTGTCGCCACCGGTGGGGTTGTCCGAATCGAAGGTGATCGCCAGGTCGGGGTGGTTCGGGTTCTTGTTGGCGGCGCTGACATCGAGCAGCCAGGGGGCGTACTGCGTGGCGATGGGCGTGCCGGCCAGGATGACGTCGCCGGCGGGGTCACTGTCGAAGCCAACCTGGAGGGGGCAGGTGGGCATCGTGCAGTCATCGTCGATCAGACCGTCGCAGTCGTTGTCCTTGCCGTCGCAGATCTCGTCGGAGGCTTCGCAATCGGGCGTCGGGTCTGCGGGGCGGCAGACCTTCTTCTTGCCCTGGTGATTGCCAGCGGTGACGCACTCGTAACCCTCGGGGCAGAGGTCGATGCAGGTGCTGGCGCACTTCTTCTTGCCGCCCGGGTTCTCCAGGCAGAAGCCGCTGAGGCATTCCTCGTTGGCGTCGCAGGGGCACAGGGCGGCGCCGGGGCAGCCCTTGTCGTCCTTGCGGGGCTTCCAACCGAAGCTGCCACTTTTGGCCTCCGGTGGCCCGAGGTCCGTGGCGGCATCACCGGCCGCGCCAGCCGTGCCGGCGCCGGCACCGGCGGCGTCTGCCAGCTGGGCGTCTGCGCCTTGACCTGCACCGGCTTGCGCCATCAGGTCCGTCGGCTCGCTGTCGCCACAGCCCCAATTCAGGGCCAGAAGGAGCGTCAACAGGACCGGCAATGCCAGCGTCCCTGCCCCGCGTTTCCGTTTGGGTGTCGTGGTGTTTACTTGCATCGCGCCCCCCCCAGGCTGCGGCGCTGTCCCCTCTCCACGTCGGCTCTGCCCTCAAAACCGGTGCGTGGCGCAGGTCGCGCGTTTTCTATGCTCCGATCGCC
>CAYTLW010000092.1:8731-31626 GCA_964438735.1 uncultured Enterobacteriaceae bacterium
CGCTGTCAGAGTCAGACTCCCTTGGATCCCATGGTCTTGCCTTGGCCGTGATCGGGAGCGACAGCAACTCACTCACGTGACGATGCGCTCAGCGGCCCAGCACGACGATGACCCAGACGTCGTAGAGCGCGTGTGTCCAGGCGGCGACCGCGAATCCTCGACCGAGGAACAAGGCGGCGAAGAGGAGGCCGGCGAAGGTGCGAAACAAGAACGCAGAGAAGCGAAACGGCTCGACCAGGTGGTGGGCAGCGGAAAACACGAGAGAACTGACCACAACGATCACCAGCAGGCGGCTGGTGCGTGCGCGCCACTCCGACCCCAGGAGGACCCGCGCGACCCCTGCGATGCCCACGAGGCGAAAGACCAGCTCCTCGTGCAGGCCGGCGCCGGCGGAGATAAAGAGGCCAGCGACCGGGCCGATCGAGCGATCCATGGACAGGGGCAGCGCCGCCAGGTGGAAAGCTTCGAGCACATTGCGGGTGAGATAGGAGGAGAGCGTGCCGGTGACGATGGCGTAGACCGCACACTCGGCGATCAGGGGCAGAAAGTAGCGCCCGTCGAAGCGATTGCTGCGCTTGAGCCAGGCGATCAGGCCGAGGTTGAGTAGCAGCAAGATGCCGTAGAAGAGGGCGTAGGGTTGCCAGCCGCTGGCGTCGAAACTGTTGAACGCCCACGAAAGACCTGTGGAGACGATGTCCACGCCATTGCGGGTCTCCGGCAGGATGATCGAGCCCAGGCCGTAGAAGGTCAGCAGAGGCAGGGTGAGTGCGGCGGCGGTCAGGGGCGATCGAGTCGCGGTGAAATACGCTGCCAGGCGGCCGGTCGGCTTGTCCGAGGCGCGCTTGTCTGCGCCCTTGTCGGAACGTTTCACCATGGCAGGCGACTGTCGAGGGCGCGCTCGACGAGATCGTCTCGTTCCGGCACGAATGCGCCGCGGTCGGGTTGCCAGACGAAGGCACGGGCGGTAATCCCGCCCTCGGTGTCCAGATCGATGGTGTTGAAGTGCGCGAAGTGGCTCCGATCGGGTCGATTCCAGGTCGAGGAACCGCAGCCGAGCACGGGGATGGCTCGGCCTTCTTCGCCGTCGGGCGCCGGCGCCATCAGGTGATGCTGGTTGGGGTCGTGACTATGTCCGTGCAGGATCAAGGTCGCCCCCATCCGGCGTAGCGCGGCCACCAAGCGAGGTCGATCGACCAACTGCGCGGTCCGTTCGTGCAGGGGGCTGCGGCGGTGCAGATTGTGGTGCAGCAGGACGATCCGGTGACGCACGCTTGCCGGCTCGTCGGCGCGGGCTGCGGCCATCCTGGCGAGCTGCGTCGAGCCGATGACTCCTTGGGCCACCAGCGGTCCGGTGGGCACGCCGCTGGACAGGGCGTAGATGCGCACGTGCTCATTGACGTCCCGGATGACCGGCCAGGCGCCGCGGCCGGCGGCGACCGCGGAGTCGATCGCCGAGGGATCGGCACCGGCTTCGACGAGCCACGGGCCGAACCAGCGTTCGAAGCGGCCGCTGCGCAGGGCGCCGCGGGTATAGACGTCGTGATTGCCCGGGATCAGGGTCACGCGCTCGGGTCCGCCGATGGCTTCGACGAGGTCGCGGGCGCACTGGAATTCGCCGTCCAGGGAGAGGTTGGTCAGATCTCCGGTGATGGCGACGTGATCCACGCCAGCTTTGGCCAGCGCAGCAGGCAGGGCGTCGGCGATGGCGCGGGAGTGGGCGCCGCGTCGGCCAAGGGCCAGGTTGGCCAGCCCGGTCACACGTTTGCTGGCCCAGGCGCGCAGGGGCACGCCGGCCAGGTGCAGCAGGTGCAGGTCGCTGATATGGCCCAGTCGCAACGCCGAGTGCTTGCCCATCGATGATCCCATCAACCCGATGCCGGGTCGCCGCCGTCGCGAGGTCCCTTCCGCAAACGATCGAGGGCGCCATTGAGCCTGTCGATGGCCACGGAGAGGGTCTCCGATGGCACCGACATGTAGCAGAGTCTTACAGACCGCTGCCAGTGATGACCGAATGCGCTGCCCGGGCAGAGGGAGACGCCGTCGTCGAGCAGCTCCACCAGCCAGGCGAGCAGATCACGGTCGCCGAGCTCTTCGGACAGATCAACGAAGACGAAGCCGCCACCGCTTGCGGGTGTGAATCGAGCCTGAAGTCCGCTGGCGACCAGGTCGGCTGCATCGCTGTAGGTCTGGCGCGCGTTGGCGACCCAATCGTCGCCCTGCTCGATGGCCAACTGGACCATGCGCTGGCAGGCTTCGGGCACGTTGTACACGTTGTGCGTGGTCACCCGGCGGGCGCTCTCGAGCCAGGATGGATGGCCGACGAGGAAGCCCACCCGCAGTCCGGCCATGGCGTAGCTCTTGGACGCTGTGTAGATCGAAGCGGTGCGCTCGGACATGCCCGGCAGGTCGGCAATAAATCGGTGTTCGTGGGGCGCGAAGGCGTAATCGCCATAGGCCTCGTCGCTGATGGCCCATAGGTCGTGCTGACAACAGAACGCCGCCAGATCGTTGCATTGTTGAGCGTCGAGCACGGCACCGGAAGGGTTGTTCGGCGAGCAGATGTACAGCGCCGCCGTGCGCTCGTTTGCGTGGGGGGCGAGCACCTCGGCGACGCCGCGACCGGCGTGCAGCTCCGGGTAGAAGGGCACCTCAACCGGGATCGCGCCAAGGGCGGTGATCATGCCGCGCACCAGGGGCCAGAAGGGCGACAGGAGCAGGACCTCCTCACCGGGCAGGACGAAAGTGTTCAGGGCTGTGGAGACCGCGCCGGTGGCGCCGACCGTGATGTGCACGCGATCGAGGTCCAGGTCTCGCTTGCCCAGTCGGGTCCAGCGATCGCAGAAGGCGCCGCGCAGTCCGGGCAGGCCATTGGGCGCCGAGTAGGCGTAGATGCTGTCGCCGAAGGAAGGGGCAACGTCCTGCAAACGGGCGGCATCGGGCGGCGACAGGAAGGTATCGCCGATGTGCAAAGGGATGGGCTTTTCCGCCATCTGGCCGATGATCGGCAGCAGCCGGGTGAAGACCGCGGGTTGCAGCGCGGCGGAGTTCGGATTCGTTTGTGGATGTCTCGGCATGTGGCGTCAGCGGGTCGATCGGTGCACGATCGCTTGACAAGGCCGGTAGTTTCGCACTATCGCCCACGGCCGGCAAATGGCAACGGAGACCCAACATGGCCCGTCGAGTACGAAAGACCTACAAGCAGAAGCAGCGCGACCTCGAAGCCCCCGAAATCATCGAGGAGCAGCTCTGGTCGCTCACGGATTGGATGGAGCAGAACTGGCGGCCGGTGGTCGGCATCGTCGGCGGAATCGCGCTGATCTGGGGCGCCGTGGGGCTCTACCAGATCATGTCCGAGTCCTCGACCCGCGCCGACGCGGCCATCACGGCGTCGGTATTTGAGGCCGCAGGACGTTCGATCTACGTGCCGCCGTCTGACCTGCAGGGCGAGGATCCCAATCGCCCGCTGGGCCAGACCTGGGGCAGCGAGAAGGAACGGTCGGCGGCGATCGTGGCCGCGGCTGCCGGTGCCGAGGACGAGGCGGGCGGCCTGATCGGCGTACTCGCCGGTGCGGCGCAGGCGCGTCAGGGCGACTACAAGAGCCAGCTGGCGGCGGTGGACAAGGCGCTTCCTGCCCAGGAAGGCAAGGGCATGGAGCTGCCCTTGCGCGAGCAACGGGCAGCGGCGTTGACCGGCTTGAAGCGATTCGATGAAGCCGCGGCCGAGTGGCAGAAGATCGCCGCACTGACGCCGACCGCGTTCGGCAAGGCCTCAGCCCAGGTGCATATCGGCGACCTGTACAGCCCGAATGTGGGGGTCGGCAAAGCCGATGCGGCCAAGGCGAAGGCGGCCTATGCGGCGGCCTTGAAGGCGGCAAAACCCGGCGACAAGGAGCCGGCTGACGGCCCGCTGGGCTTCGTCTTCGCCGAGGCGAGCACCAAGCTCGCAGGTCTGTAGTCTTGCGGCGCATCCTGCCGGTCCTGCTGGCCGCCGTGCTCGCGGCGACGTCGATGACGACGTCGGCTGCGGCCGGCCCCAAGCTCAGCGTCGACTGGCGTCAGCGAATCGAGACCCTGGCTCCCATGGCCTGGAAGCCGCGCCTGTGGGGCACGCCCGCCTTGTCGGCCGATGCTCGACTGCTCTACTGTCCTTCGGGTACGGGTCTGAGCGCGTTGGCGACAGTGTCCGGACAGGTAGTCTGGCAATTGAAGGACGGCGACGCGGTGCAGGGCCGCCCTGCGGTGCACGATGGCGTGGTGTACGTCATCACCGCCGGAGGAACCGTACACGCCCTCGACGGACTGAAGGGCACCTCGCGCTGGCCGCGCTCGCGGCGCCTGGACGCTGTCTCCTACGCCGACCCGACCGTGGGACCCAGACATGTATACGCCATGAGCGATCCGGGTCTGTTGACGGCTATCGATCGGCGTAACGGTGCCATCGCGTGGCGTTATGGGCGCGGATTGGCACGCGACTTCTTGATCGAGGGGCATGGCGCGGCCGTGCTGCTTGGCGACATCGTCTTCGCCGGCATGGCGGACGGCAAACTGGTCGCGCTGGCTGCACGCGATGGCGGTCTGGTCTGGGATCGACGGCTGGGCGACGATCGCAAGGGGCCCTACACAGACGTCGATTCGACCCCTGTGCTGACCACCGTATCCGGCCGTACGGCCGTCCTGGCGGCGGCCCACAACACCGGCCTCTTCGCCCATGCCACCAAAGATGGTGAGCGGCTGTGGCGGTACGATTCCGAGGGCCTGGGACAGCTTCTGGTCAGCGGTGATCGGGTGTACGCGGTGGCTGGAAACGGCGTGTTGCACGTGGTCGACCTGGCTAGCGGTCGGCGGGTCTTTGCGCGGCGATTGGCCGGCGCACCTTCAGGTCGACTGGCCGTGGCGGGTGGCCTGCTGGTGGTGCCAACCGGCGACGGATTGCACCTGGTGGACCGCAGCAACGGCCACGGATTGTCCCGGATCATCGACGAATTCGGCTTCGCGGCGGCGCCGCTGCTGGCCGGCAGCCGCCTGTTTGCGGTATCCAATGGGGGCCTGGCCTTGTCCCTGCGACTGCGTCCCTGACATGGTCCGCCCTGGCGGCGGGGTCCTGGAGATGGAGGCGGTGGTGATGCGAACCGATGGCTGGCTGCGCTGGACCCGAGCAACCCTGACAACGCTGGTGGCGCTGAGCGCCCTGGCTTGCTCTCAACCCACGCCTGCGGGCCCAGGCGGCGGCACAGGTCTGCCGGATGTGGGCCTGCCGGACGCCGCAACCGGCGACGCCGACAGCGGCGCGAGCGCTGGCGACGTGACGGCCAGCGAGGTCATCGGGGATGGTGGCCCGATCCAGGCCGTGCAATGCGTTGCGCCGGGCCAGGGCGAGTGCGACGAGAACTCCGAGTGTGCCAGCGACCTGTATTGCGATGGCTGCCTACGCGAGTGCAAGAAGCCGCGCAAACAGTGCGAGCCATGCAGCCTCGATGAGCAATGCAAGAACGCCGAGGTGGGCAGCATCTGCATGCCTTTCGAGGGCGGCGGCAGTCATTGCACCATGGTCTGCGTCGGTGATTCCGGCTGCCCCAAAGGGTTTGCCTGCACCGAGTTTGCCTGGCTGAAGAACAAACAATGCATGCCCAAGACCGGCTCCTGCGCGCCCAAGTCCGGCCTGTGCAAGAACGATGGGCAATGCCCCTACGGCACCATCTGTCAGGCCGAGTACGGCAAGTGCATCAACGGCTGCACCTCCGACAACGCCTGCTCACCGCCGCAGGTCTGCTCCCTGTTCCGCTGCACCGATCCGTGCACCTCCGACAAGGACTGCAAGGTCAAGGCCGCCGCTGCCGTGTGCGAGAACGAGCACTGCAAGATTCCGGGCGGCTGCCTGGGCCCGCCGGAGTGTCCCGAAAAGGAGACCTACTGCGACATGGAGGCGCACCTGTGCAAACCCGGCTGCAAGACGACCTTCGACTGCAAGGACTTCTCCAAGAAGTGCCAGGGCGGAAAATGCGTCAAGGTCGGCTGCAAGGAGAACTGGGAGTGTGCCTTCGAGCAGGTCTGCGTGCCTGCGACCGGCAAGTGCAAAAAGGCCGAGGGCAAGTTCTGCGCGCCCTGCGATCCCGATGACGAAAACGCCACCGCGTGCGGCGGCAAGCCCAATCGCTGCTTCAACTTCAAGGATGAAGAGGAAAAGGAGCACAAACACTGCGGCATCGTCTGCTCGTCGGCTCCCGAAGGCCCCTGCCCGCAGGGCTACGACTGCATGGACCTGAAGGATCAGGACGGCAAGAGCCAGGGCAAGTTCTGCCTGCGCCAGTGCTGGAATTCGCCCTACCCCGACAAGAATCCCTGAGCCTGATGGCGCCTGTTGTGTCGGCATGACAGAGCCATGACATCCAGTTCTGAGGCTCGTCTAGACTTCGGCCGAGGGGCGATGTGATGCCCCTGCGACGGGGGTAGTCATGACGTGGACGGGTCGGCGACGCATCATCGCGGCGCTGCGTGGAGAGGCGGTCGATCGGCCGCCCGTGTGGATGATGCGACAGGCGGGACGCTACCTGCCGGAGTACCGGGCGCTGCGCAAGGAGCACAGCTTCCTGGAGATGGTCGGCACGCCGGCGCTGGCTGCCGAGGTGACCTTGCAACCGATCCGCCGCTTCGGCTTCGACGCGGCGATCCTGTTCTGCGACATCCTGACCATCCCCGAGGCCCTGGGGCTCGAGGTCAAGTTCCCCAAAGGCGGGCCGAAGTTGTCGCCCACGGTGCAGACCGCCGCCGAGGTGGCGGCCTTGCCGCGCCCGGATGTGGTCGCCGAGTTGGGCTACGTGGCCGACGCGATTCGAGAAATCCGACGCCTGCTGGATGACGACGTGGCGTTGCTCGGCTTCTCCGGGGCGCCCTGGACGCTGGCCACCTACATGGTGGAGGGCGGCGGTTCGAAGTCGTTCCCGACCATCCGGGCGATGATGCACCGCGAGCCTGAGACGTTGGAGGCCCTGCTGGAGCGCCTGGCGGACGTGGTGATCGACTACCTGCAGATGCAGATCGACGCCGGCGTCGACGCGGTGCAGCTCTTCGATACCTGGGCGGGCGAGCTTCGTGCAGAAGACTACGAGCGGCTGCTGCTGCCGACCACCCGACGCATCGTGCAGACCCTGCGCGATCGCGGGGCCACCGTGGTGCTCTTTGCGCGTCACCCTGGCCACCTGTTGGAGAGCACCTTGAAGGCGGGCCCGAACGCCATCGGTGTGGACTGGCGGGTGGACCTGGCCCACGCCGCTGAACTTGCCGCTGCCGCAGGGGTGAGCCTGCAGGGCAACCTGGATCCCGCCGAGCTATTCGCCTCGCCGGCGCATATCAAGGCGCGCATCGAGGAGATGCATCGCGCCATCGGCGGGCGCACCGGCTGGGTGGTCAATCTGGGGCATGGCATCTGGCCAGCGGCACCTATCTCGGGTGTGCAGGCGCTGGTGGATGCGGTGCATGGCCTCGGCGAGCAAGCCTAGGCCAGTAGCCTGAATCGGGCGACGACAAGACGGGAGGACGGACATGGGCGGGCAAGTCGGTTCCGGACGGGTCGACCTGGCCATCGTGGGCGGCGGCGTGGCCGGCCTGGCCGCGGCCGTGGCGGCCCATCGCGCCGGCTGGAGCGTCTGCCTGGTGGAAGCAGACGAAGAGGTCGGCGGCAAGATGCGCAGCATTCGCCAGGATGGCTGGCTCATGGAACGCGGCCCCAGCTCCTTCATGTCTTCTGCGAGCGCCATCTGGGAGTTGATCGAAGCGGTGGGCCTGGACGAGCAGGTGGTCAGCGCCCAGCCGCCCGCGTGGCGCTTTATCTATCGCGGCGGACGGGCCCGCAAACTGCCGACCGGGCCGGGTTCGGCGTTGTTCGGCGACTGGCTGTCGCTGGGCGGCAAGATGCGGGTGCTGGCCGAGCCATTCATTGGCGGCGCGCCGGATGAGAACGAGACCCTGGCCGACTTCATGAAGCGCAGGCTCGGCGCCGGAGCCGCGGCCGACCTGGTCGGTCCATTCGTCTCTGGCGTGCATGCCGGCGATCCGAGCGTGCTGGGCGCGCGCGATGCCTTTCCCAAGCTGTGGCGTTTCGAGAACGACGCCGGCAGCATCGTTCGCGGCGCCCTGAAGGCCAAAAAGGCGGCCAAGGCAGCCGCCAACGGCAGCGCGCCCAAGCGCAAGCGAGGCATGTACAACCTGCGCGACGGGCTCGGTTCACTGGCATCGGCGATCACCGAATGGCTGCCGCCTGGCTCGGTACGCACCGGCACCTCGGTGGCGGGCATCGACCGACAGGCCAATGACTTCGTGCTCACGCTGAGCGATGGCGAGGCGGCCGCGTCCCTGTCGGCACGCCGCCTGATCCTGGCGACACCCGCGTCGGCTGCGGCCACATTGTTGACTCAACCCCTGCCCGAAGCGGCGGAGCTGCTCGGCGGCGTCAAGACTTGCGCCATGGTCGTGGTGCACATGGGCGGGGAGGAGCGCGAAGGGCTGACGCCGCGTGGCTTTGGCGCCCTCATCAAGCGGGGTGAGGACGTGCGCACGCTGGGCGTGCTGCTACCGTCGAGCCTCTTTCCCGGTCGGGCACCACCGGGCCACTGGCTGAACAGCGCGTTCATCGGCGGCGCCCTCGATCCCGAGGCGGTCGAGTTGCCCGACGACGAGCTGGTCGCGTTGGCGCGCACCGCCCAGCGGCAGGTCTTCGGCCTGCCCGATGACGACGCGTTGCCCCTGACCTTTCACAAGGTGCTGCGCTGGCATGAGGCCATCCCGCAGTACGTGGTCGGCCACCGCAACAGGGTCGGTGCTGCCCTGGCGGCGGTGGAGCGAGACCTGCCCGGGGCCACGCTGGCAGGCAGCTACGTCGATGGGGTGAGCATGGCCGACGCTGCGTCTTCCGGCCTGGCCGCCGTGGCCCGCTTGCAGGACGCGGGGGTGCCGTCGTGAGTGGCGAGCACCCGGTTTTGAACATCACCACCAGCGCCGGACGAGACCTGGGCAATGTGCCGGTGGCCGTCGCCGGCTGCGACTTCCGCGTGGCTTCGACGGCGTGGCGTAACGCGCTGATGCTCGGCGAGGATGACCGTCGAGAGCTCTCTGCGGCGCTGGCGGCCTCCTGCGGCGCCGAGGGCCTGGTGGTGCTGGAGACCTGCAACCGCGTCGAGTGGCTGCTCGAAGCGCCCGATCCCCGCTGGGCCGGTGAGCTGCTGCGCGGGCAGATGCTCGAACGCTGGCAACGGGTTGGCCATCCGGCGCCCCTGCCGCGGCCCTACCTGCACACCGGCGACCGGGCCGCACGCCACCTGGTGCGCGTGGCGCTGGGCCTGGAGTCCTTCGTCGTTGGCGAGCGGGAGATCGCCGGCCAGCTGAATCGCGCCCTGGGCGCCGCCAGAGACATCGGCACGGCCTCAGCCCACCTCAACGCGCTGCAGACGACGGTGGGGCGGGTGGTCAAGCGGGTGCATCGATTGACCCGATTCGGGGCCACGACCCGCGGCGTGCATGGGCTGGCGGTGGACTGGCTGCGTCACCATCTGGGCGAGCCGGACGGGCAGCCATGGCATGTGGCCGTCATCGGCATGGGCGAGATCGGTCGCAAGGCGGCCGCGCTGAGCGAGTCGCTGGGCAACTGGCAGGTCACTCGCATCAATCGCACGGTGCCGGCCAAACAAGAGGGGCTCTGGGTGCCGCTGGCTGCGGGCGCCGACGATATCCTGGCCAAGGTGGACGGCCTGATCCTGGCCACGGGGGCGCGGCGGCCGATCCTGAACGCAGGGGCCCTGGCGGCGCTGCGCGACCGCCCGCTGCCGGTGGTCGACCTGGGCACGCCGGCCCAGATCGACATGAGCGGCGACGAGCACGGCACGATCCAGCACGCCTGGCTGGATGACCTGCTGGTCGGCCACCCGAGACCCTATGGCGACGAGGATCTGCAGCACGTACTCGACATGGTGGACGAGGCGGTCGAAGAGTTCCGCCTGGTCTGCCGCAAACGCGGCGTGGCACGGCTGCTTCGGGCGACTCAAGACAGCTACGATCGCCTGGCCTACCAGCAATTGCCCGAACTGTTGCGCGCCGGGGCGCCGGAGCTCGGCCGCGAGCAGGCGACGCACCTCGAGGGAGAACTGCGCAACGCCGTCCGCGGCTACACCCGGCGCATCGTGCGCGAGATCGAGGCCCTGCTGGGCGGCGACCCGATCGAATGAAGAACCGTTGCTGATCGGCTCAACGAGCGACCCGGGCGGCCGATCGGAACCGCGCTTGATCAGCGGCGATTTCGGCGGTTTCCAGGCTTGGGCTGGACGTTCGCGCTCCGAGGTCCGAAAACGGGCCACGTCGCGCCGGGGATCTCCCCGCGGCGCTGACGAGACGGAGCCCCCGGCAGCTCCGCCAAGACACGAAGTGCTGAGATGGACGCGCCGACTGACGTGCGCAACCGTGGCGATGGTGCCGGCCGTCGCGCGCGAGGGGAGACCCCGAACATGGCGACCGAGCAACCTGACGCGGCCCTGGAGCCGGTGAGCTTCGCGACCCACCCCAGTCGATATCGTCACTGGAAGCTCGAGGTGGAGGGCCCCAAGGCGACCCTGACCCTGCAGGTGGACCTGGATGGCGGCCTGCGGCCCGGCTACCAGCTCAAGCTGAACTCCTACGACCTGGGCGTGGACATCGAGCTGGCCGACGCGATCCGTCGGCTGCGATTCGAGCACCCCGGCGTGCGCGTGGCGGTGATCACCTCCAACGTGCCGAAGGTCTTCTGCGCCGGCGCCAACATCAAGATGCTGGCGGCGTCCAGCCACGCCTTCAAGGTGAACTTCTGCAAGTTCACCAATGAGACCCGGTGCGAGATCGAGGAGATCAGCGCCCACTCGGGCAAGCGCTTCCTGGCCGCGGTCAACGGCGCCTGTGCCGGCGGTGGCTACGAGCTGGCCCTGGCCTGCGACGAGATCCACCTGATCGATGACGGCTCGTCCACCGTCGCCCTGCCCGAGGTCCCGCTGCTCGGCGTGCTGCCCGGCACCGGCGGGCTCACCCGTCTGGTGGATAAACGCAAGGTGCGCCGTGACCTGGCCGACCTCTTCTGCATCAAGGCCGAGGGCTATCGCTACCGCGACGCCCTGCGCATGGGCCTGATCGACGGCGGCTGGACCCGCTCCCGCTGGCAGCAGGGGCTGGACGATCGTGTGGCTGCCCAGCTGGCCGCCAGCGATGACGGTCGGTCGGTCGAAGGCATCGAGTTGTCGCCGTTGAAGCGAACGGAGGAGTGTGCCGATGACGGCCGCCTGGTGCTGTCCTGGACCCACGTGACGCTGACGCTGGACGACGACGCCCGCACGGTGGACCTGACCATGCATGGCCCGACCAAGATGCCGCCGGCCACCGCGGCGGCGTTGCACGAAGCCGGCGCCGGCAGCTGGGCGCTGCAGGCCTTCCGCGAGCTCGACGCGGCGCTGCTGGAGTTACGCTTCAATCGGCCGGAACACGGGTTGATCCTGCTCCGTACCGAGGGCGACGCCGAGAGCGTGCTGGACTGGGATCAGGCCATCGGCGAGCTGGCCGCCAGCGGCGATTGGCTGGCGCGGGAGATTCGCTTGCACCAGGGTCGCGCGTTGCGGCGGCTGGACAACATGGCGCGCTCCATCTTCGCCTTGATCGAGCCGGGCTCCTGCTTCGCCGGCAGCCTGTTGGAGCTGGCACTGGCCGCGGATCGCTCCTACATGCTGGACGATCCCGACCAGGACAACAGCATCGCGGTCCACGACGTCAACGGCGGCGCGCTGGCAGGCCTCAACGGCGCCAGTCGGCTGCAGAGCCGCTTCCTGGGCGACGCGGCGGCGGTCGAGGCAGCGCTGGCGGCCGAAGGGGCGCTGGATCCGCTCCAGGCGCTGGACCTGGGGCTGGTGACCCGGGCGCCCGACGACCTGGATTGGGAAGACGAGGTCCGCATCGCCATCGAAGAGCGGGCCTCGCTGTCGCCAGACGCGTTGACCGGCATGGAGCAGAATCTGCGAGCGGCGGGCGCCGAGACGTGCGATACCAAGGTCTTCGGCCGCCTCACCGCGTGGCAGAATTGGATCTTCCAGCGACCGAACGCGGTCGGCAAGCGCGGCGCGCTGACCATGTATGGCCAGCCCGAGCAGCCGATCTTCGACTGGCAACGCACCTGAACGAATCGGGGAGGGGAACCCATGAGCACGATCGACTACGACAGCAGGATCCCAAACAACGTCAACCTGGCCAGCGATCGCCGCTTGCAGCGGGCGCTGGAGCGCTGGCAGCCCGGCTACCAGGCGTGGTGGCAGGAGATGGGGCCTGAGGGCTTCCAGACCCGCGACGTCTACCTGCGCACGGCGATCTCGGCGGACTCGGACGGCTGGGCGCACTTCGACATGGTGCGGATGCCGGACTATCGCTGGGGCATCTTCCTGGCCGACGCCCAGCCCGATCGCAAGGTCAACTTCGGCGACCACGCCGGCATCCCGGCCTGGGAGAGCGTGCCCGGCGAGTACCGCACCATGCTGCGCCGGATCATCGTTACCCAGGCCGATACGGAGCCGGCATCGGTCGAGCAGCAGCGCTGGTTGGGCCAGTGCGCGCCCAGCTTGTACGACCTGCGCAACCTCTTTCAGGTCAACGTCGAGGAGGGTCGCCACCTCTGGGCCATGGTCTACCTGCTGCACTCCTACTTCGGCGCCGAGGGACGGGACGAGGCCGAAGAGCTGCTGGCCAGGCGGTCGGGCGACGCGGATCGCCCGCGCATCCTGGACGCTTTCAACCAGCCCTGCCGGGACTGGCTGAGCTTTTTCTGCTTCACCATGTTCGCCGATCGCGATGGCAAGTATCAGCTGGCTTCCCTGGCCGAGTCCGGTTTCGACCCGTTGGCGCGCACGTGCCGCTTCATGCTCACCGAAGAGGCGCACCATATGTTTGTCGGCGACACCGGGTTGGAGCGGATCATCCGCCGCGCCTCCCAGTTGACCCTGGCCGACCCCAACGGCGATGCGCGGGCCCAGGGCGGCATCGACCTGGACACCGTCCAGCGCTACATCAACTACTGGTTCTCCTACTGCCTGGACCTGTTCGGCTCAGAGGTCTCGACCAACGCCGCCGACTACTTCGCCTCTGGCCTCAAGGGGCGCTACCAGGAGGCGAAGCGCTACGACGACCACAGCGCGCTCGGACAGATCAAGGAGATCATCACGGTCTCCGACGGCCGCCTGGTGACCGAAGAGGTGCCGCTGCGCAACGCCATGAACGAGGTGTTGCGCGACGACTACATCGAGGAGTGCCGCAAGTCGGTGATTCGCTGGAATCGGGCGATCGCCAAGGAAGGCGCCGACTACGAACTGCGCCTGCCCCATCGCCGGTTCCACCGCCGCCAGGGGCCTTATGCCGACGCGTTCTTCGATCTCGACGGCAACCTCTTGGACGAGGCGACGTTCAACGCCGACCGCTCCAAGTGGCTGCCTTCGGACGAGGACGACCAGTACATCCGCTCGCTGATGAAGCCGGTCTACGAGCCGGGTGCCATCGCCAACTGGATCGCGCCGCCGAAGCGGGGCATCAACGGCAACCCCTTCGACTTCGAGTACGTGCGCTTCGATTGATTGGGCGGGCGCGCGCTCAGCGGAACGGGTTGCACCGACGACGGGGTTGCGAGAATGTCTCGTGAGGATTCTGGTCGGAGGTGAATGATGCGCGAAGACACCCAACCTGATCTCAGCGAGATGGTCCCCCAGGTGATCGAACGCCTCAACGAAGGCGTGTTGACGCTGATCCTGAATCGTCCCGAGAAGCTCAACGCCCTCGATCTCGACATGGTGCGCGCCCTGCACGATGTGCTCAGCAAGCGCTGGGCCGACCCCGAGGTGCAGGTCGTGGTCTTTCACGGCGCCGGTACGCGCGCTTTCGTCGGCGGAGCGGACATCAACGAGCTGCGGGAACGCGGCCGGGATGACGCCCTGCGGAGCATCAATACCAACCTCTTCGATCGCGTGGCCAGGATGCCCGTGCCGACCATCGCCGCGGTGCGGGGTTTCGCCCTGGGTGGCGGCTGCGAGCTGGCCATCGCCTGCGACCTGCGGGTGGCGGGCGAGTCGGCGCGTTTCGGCCAGCCGGAGGCGGGCCTGGGCATCATGGCGGCCGCGGGTGCGACCTATCGCCTGCCGCAACTCATCGGCCTCGGGCGCGCTCGCGAGCTGCTGTATACCGCGCGCATCATCGACGCCCACGAGGCGATGGAGATCGGCCTGGTGAATACGGTGGTGGATGACGAGCACGTGCTCTTCGCTGCCGAAGAGATGGCCCGGACCATCTGCCGCAACGACCCGCTGGCCCTGCGCCTGACCAAGCTGGCGCTGGCGCAGGTGACCGATGGCGGCCCCAGTTTGCAGGCATTCGAATCCACGGCCCAGGCCGTGCTCTTCGAATCCGAGGAAAAATTCAGCCGAATGGACGACTTCCTGGCCCGACGAGGGGGCGGAAGACGCGGCTGAATAGTGTCCCCGACCACGAAGTGAATCCGCTCGCAAGGGCGACGCGCTGGTGTGCGCGGCAGCCCTGTCGGAGGAGTGAATGACGATCGAGACAGTTTGCGTGGTTGGCGCCGGCACCATGGGCCACGGCATCGCCCAGGTGTCGGCCATGGCCGGCTACCAGACGGTGCTGGTGGACCTGGATGAGAATCGACTGACCGACGCCAGCGCGCGCATCGCCGCGAACCTGGACAAGGGCGTCGCCAAGGGCAAGGTGAGCGACGAAACACGAAGCGCCACCCTGACCCGCTTACGCACGTCGGCGGACCTGATCGAGGGCGCTGGCGAAGCCGGTCTGGTCATCGAGTCGGTGCCCGAAAATGTAGCCCTGAAGTGCAAGGTGCTGGCGCAGGCCGCCGCCGCCGCGCCCCGTGGCGCGATTATCGCCACGAACACCAGCTCGTTGCCCCTGGCGAGACTGGTGGATTCGGTGCCGGCGCCGGGCCGATTCATCGGTCTGCACTTCTTCAACCCGGTGCACATCCAACCCTTGCTGGAGATCGTGGTCACCGACCACACCACCCCGCCGACGCGCATCGCCTGCCTGGAGGTCGCCGCGGCCATGGACAAGGAGCCGATCATGGTCCGCGACTCGCCGGGATTTGCCAGCAGTCGTCTCGGCGTGGCGCTCGGTCTGGAGGCCATCCGGATGCTCGAGGAGGGGATCGCCAGCGCGGAGGACATCGACAAGGCCATGTCGCTCGGCTACCGCCATCCCATGGGCCCGCTGCGCCTGACGGATATGATCGGGTTGGACGTTCGACTGGCCATCGCCGAGACCCTGGCCCGCGAGATCGACGCGGTGCGTTTCGCGCCGCCGCCGTTGCTCAAGAAGCTGGTCAAGGAAGGCAAGTTGGGGCGGAAGGCTGGAGAGGGCTTCTACCGCTATTAGCGGCGCCACAGCATCCGTCACCATCTCGACCGGCATGGCGGGGTACGCTACGCTGGCTGCAATCCGCTGGAGGTCCCCATGCGTACCGTGTCCTTGATCGCCGTCGCCACGCTGGCTCTTCTGCTGTGTGGTTGCGGCAGCAACAATCCGCCAGGCGGCGCGACCCCTGCGGCAAACGACACATTGACCGGCGATTCGTCGGGCGGTGACGCGACCAGCACAGCGGATACCGCGGTGGCGGTCGATGCCGGCGGCAAGGTCGACGCCGGCGCCCACGACGGCAAGTCGGCCAAGTACCCCTGCAGCGTGCCCTCGAACGTGACCACGCCCACCCGCAAGAGCAGCTGCGAGAAGGGCAACGACGACAAGCTGGGCTGCACGTATCCCTGGGGCGGCGTGGAAGCCGGTGGCACCAAGTTCACCTGCAACATCTGCCGCGGCGGCGACAAGATCGCCCAGGGTGTCTGGCGCTTCATCGACTTCAACTCGGAGACCCCTGCGACGAAGCTGAAGTACGAGGTCCGCCAACGACTGGTGGTCGACGGCAACACCTGGCACTTCCGGCGTACCTGGACCAAGGACGGCACCAGCGGCGACATCCGGATCGACGGCTGGTACTTCTGCAGCGACGTCGCCGAACAGGGCAATCAGGACTTCATCTGGGTGGTCACGTCGGTGTCGCCACCGGACTCATTCGGCTACTCGCCGGGCCACGTCTACTCCGGCAGCTGGAAGACCAAGGGCAACGACCTGATGGCCTGGGGCGTCTACGAAGGCATCCACACCGGCAACCACTTCGAAGAGATCTATTGCCGCGTCGGCAGCGAAATCAAGGGCACCGCGTGCAAGGACCCCTTCAACGAGTAGCGGATTGGTGAAGGACGTTGAGGTGCAGGCTCAGCGATGGGCCTGCCGCGGCAGCTGGAAGCTCACCTTGCTGCCCTCTACCCGGCCGATGAACGTCTGGGACGTCATCATCGCCGTCCAGCAACGCCGATAGATGCGCGCGCCGAGATCGGCCGCCGGACACTTTGCGGGCTGCAGTTCGGCGTCCTTTTCGACGCCGTTGGCGGCCATCTTGATGATTCGTTCGGCCCGACGCTCCAGGACCGGGTTGCGCATGGGCGCCGGCGAAGGCGGCAATCCCGGCTTCCAGTTGCGGCGCTCCGGGGCGATCTGACCCTTCATGCCCAGGACCTTGCCGCGGGTGGTGGTGACGTAGGTGAAGACTGCCTCGTTCGGCTTGCAGGCCTTTGTCTTGCCGGCCAGGGTGCAGGTCGGCACGCAGCGAAACTGCCACGCTTCGGTGAAGTGACCGGAGGCGCTGGGCACGAAGATGCGGCGCTCTTTGAGGCGGGGACAGCGAACTCGCGCCCGCCGCATCAGCCGTTTGAGTTTCTTGCGCTCGGCCTCGTCCACGGTCGCCTCGCCGGCGAGCGCGTCGCCGATGGCCAGGTCGGTGTCGCCATCCTCCTTGTCCGGGTGGCAGCAGGGCACCTCCATGGGCACCAGGCCGCGCAGGGCGCGATGGGCCAGCCGTCGAGCGCGCGTCAACGTGATGCGCCGCTTCGGCGGGCGCACCGTGTTCCAGGGTCGGGCCATCAGCTGGACCAGCTGCATGGAGCGCAGGTCGATGCGGGCCAGGACGAGGTCGCCCAGCACGGTGGCACCCTCGACCACATGTTCGAAGCGCAAGGTCGCGTAGGGATGCTGGCCAGCGTGCAATCCGGTCTGTTCGTCCTCGACCCGGTCGATCTCCACCAGCCTCGCTTCGGCGTTCAATTCACCCTGGGCTCGGGCGGCCTTTTCGATGGCGACATAGCCGGGCCAGCCGCCCTTGGGGGGATACAGACGCGGGATGGGCAGCAGCGGAATATCCAGCCCCCACAACCGGCCGGTCACCCGATCCAGGCGCACCTCCAGCTCATGGGCGGGCTGGCGCAGAATGCGCAGCTTGCGTCGAACCACCTTGCCGCGGCGCCGCAACTTGCCGCATCGGATGCGCACCAGCCCCTTGTCCAGTTCCTTCTGCAGCTTGTGATCGATGGCGAAGAGGCGAGCCAGGTGATCGCAGGCGGCGGCGCCGGCTTTGCGTTCGGGGTCGACCACGATGCCGGCGTCAGCGGCCGAGGCGCCCCACAGGATGGGAACCATCACCAGGACCAGGACGATGACGCGCGAGCCGGACATGACGGCCTCCGTGCGGCGAGTGTACCAACCGTGCATGCCCCGTCACGTTCATCGTGACGAAACGCGGCGTGGTCGACCGCGGCTCCAACGTCCAGGCAGGCGTCTGACTTCAGCGACTGGTATGAGCGGGCGGGTCGACCGATGGGGTCGGCGCAGCGGCCGTCGAGCCGCCAAACAGGGCCAGTGCGCCGATGAGCAGCGCCGCGGCAGCGGCCAGGACGGCCGGCCACATATGCGCTCGACTCCGGCGACGCGATGAAGACGGCTGCAACGCGGGGTCTTCGGTCGGCGTTTGGGGAGCGGGCTCGGGCTCGCTCAACGCGGGTGCATGGTGACCCAGGGCGGCGAGGGCGTCCGCGGTGACCGCGCCGTACTTGGCGGTGGTCTTGATCTTGGGCGTGGTCGATTGTGTCTGCGCGGATCCGGCCAGGCCGGCCGGCGTGGGCAGGTCGGCAAAACGCAGGAAGCGGGTCTCACTGCCGGGCTCGCTGCCACGCGGGATGGCCGCCAGGGGCGTGGCCATGGCGTGAATCTCGGGCCGGGCTGGCACGCCGATGGCCGTCTGGAGCTCACTGCGCATGTCGGCCGCGTCGGCGAAGCGCTGTTTGGGATGTTTGGCCAGGCCGCGCATGAGGCAATCGACGAATGCGTCCGGCAGGGGTTGTCGGGTCTGGCTGCGCGGGTCGGGCGGCTGCTGGCTGCGATGTTGCTCAAGCACCACAAGCGGATCGTCATCTTCGAAAGGCAACTCCCCTGTCACACATCGGTACAGGACCACGCTGAGCGCGTAGAGGTCGCTGCGGCCGTCCAGATCCTGCCGGGCGCATTGTTCGGGGCTCATGTAGAAGGGGCTGCCCAGCGAAATGCCACGGCGGGTCAGCTTTTGACCGCGCAGCCAGGCGATGCCGAAGTCGAGCACCTTGACCACGCGCTCGCCGGCCACCTCGGTGATGACGATGTTCTCTGGCTTCAGGTCTCGGTGGACCAGGCCCTTGCCGTGGGCTTCGTTGAGGCTGCGCAGGACCGGGTCGGCGATGGCGAAGGCCTCCAACGGGGTCATGAATCGGCCCGCCACCTCCCGGGCCTCGAGGACGTCGGCCAGCGAGGGACCTTCGAGGAACTCGCTGGCGTGCCAGAGCACCCCCTCGGTCGTACGGCCGAAGTCGAATACACGGACCGTGTTCGGATGGCGCAGGTTGGCGGTGATCTTCGCTTCGCGGGCAAATCGCGCCTCGGCCTTGTCATCGCCGCAAGGAAGGCCGGAGAGCAGCATCTTGAGGGCGACCCGTTGATCCGTGCCGAGATGGGTCGCGTCGTAGACCACGCTCCAGCCGCCACGCCCGATGATGTCGCGCACCCGATACCGATCGGCCACGGTCTGGCCCGGACGCGCATGTCGTTCTGCGGACGGACGACGACGATCGGGGCTCAATGGGTCGACGGCGCCGGGGGAGGCGTGCATTCGCTGTCCTGTCTGCGGGTCTCGATGGCGCTGCGCGGTCGCGCTGCGTGGCATCAGTGTGCGGCGCGACAGGTCGGCGGGCTCGCAAAGGTGTGTAAGGAAGGCCGTCAGACCTGTTGTGAAATGTCAGCGAGGCGGCTGATCGACAGCGTGAGCGGCTGTGGGGGCCGCGCGTGGTGCGCGTCCCTGGCGCCGCAGTCGGTCGGCATTGGCGAGGCTGCCCTTCGATCCGCGATCGAAACCCGCTACCCTGCGCGGCCGGTCGCGAGCACGCGACGGCTCCGTGTCGGGCATTCCGACCCGTTGCTGAACATCTGGAGAGGAAAACGTGACGGAACGGCTCTCATGGGTGATCGCCTGCGGCATGGTCGCCGTTGTGGCGTCTTGCGTGCAGCCGCCTGAAGACGAAGCTCCGGTGTTCAAAGCGGACGCGGGGACCGAGGAGATTGCCCAGACCGACGACGCCACGACGAATGAGGACGCAGCGGACTGCGCCGGCGAATGCCCCTACTCCAAAGAGTGCGTGATGGGCAGCTGCATGCCCAAGAAGTGCACCACAGATCCGGTCTGCAATCCGCCGGGCGGCGGCAGCCCGGGCAGCGAGCCCTGGTATTGCTTCCGCGGGTTGTGCGCCACGTACCAGTGTGCGGACACGTCAGATTGCGGCGACGGGCAGGACTGCAACGACCAGACCAACCTCTGCTACGACGTTGCCAAGGGCTGTACCATCGCCAGCCAGTGCGCCGACGCCAATCCATGCACCGCCGACTCCTGCAACAAGGTGACCGGCAAGTGCAAACACGTAGCAGTGGCCGACTGCTGCAACACGGCAGCGGATTGCAAGGTGAGAGCCAAGTGCACCAAGGCGAGCTGCCTAGCCGGCAAGTGCGTCTACACCACCCGTTCCAAGTGCTGTACCGAAGACGCGGAGTGCTACGACAGCAAGGTCTGCACCGAGGATCGCTGCAAATCCAACGCCTGCGTCTACACGCCCATCGCCAATTGCTGCACCGGTAGCGGCTCATGTGATGACGACGATGCCACCAGCGAGGACATCTGCCACGCCGGCAAGTGCCTGCACCAGTGGCCGGGTGTAGCCAAGACGTGCAAGACCACCAAGGATTGCGGCGGCTCCCTCTGCTTGAAGGGGAGCTGCCACCAGGGCGCATGCGGCTACGAACATACGGGCGCCAGCGGGTGCTGCGATGGCGACGCCGCCTGCGTGACCAAGAAGGTCTGCCACATCGGCAAGTGTCTGGCCCGGGTCTGCCAGTTGCAGGCCGAGACGCCCATGGGCGTGTACTCAACCTCGACGTTCGACAAGGGCAGCCTGAACGGCTGGAAGGTCTTCAAGGGCAACAAGCTGGCGTACTTCCACTTCAACACGGTGGATAAATACGCCGGCACCGGCTGCGTGCGCTACGGAGTGCCCGGCAAGACCGACATCGGGCCGGGCAACAACAACTCCGGCACGTTGACCAGCGGCAAGTTCAAAGCCCCGGCGACCAACCCGGGGCTGCGCTTTCAGGTCTATTTCGAGGGCAACCCCATCTCCAGCGTGCAGGTCTTCGGTTTGCGCGTCATCGCCGGCGGGAAGGTGACGGAGGTGTGGAACAAGACCAAGGATCTCGGCGGCTCCACGCAGCAGCAGTGGAAGACCCAGCAGGTCTCGTTGGCGCCCTGGGCGGGTCAGGCGATCTCTTTGCAGCTGTATTTCGACGTCAAGTTCGCGACCAACAAGGAAAAGAAGAAAGGCCTCATGGTCGACGAGATGTCCCTGTTGGGAGGCTGCCCGCAGGGTCCTTGAGCGGGCCGCCGCCACGGGCGGCGCCCACCATCAGCACCAGCCACGGCGGGACGAAGGCCAGGGACCAGGCGATGACGCCGTCGTCCGGCTCTGCCAGCAGCAACAGGCCCGCGAAGAAAAGCGCCCCCGGCAGCCGCATGAACACCGCGCGCAGTGGCACGCGGCGGCCCACACGGGCGACGATCAGCCAGCCAATCACCCCAATGGCGACCAGGGCGGCCAGGAGCAGGGCCAGGAAGTCCGGGATCGAAACGTCGATCCAACGAAGCGCAGCCCACCAGGCGGCCAGCAGGCCGAGGTGTACAAATGGAACCACCGCGGCCAGGGCCAGCAGGCGATTGATGGGCTTGGAGGAGGGGCGTTCCAGGGCGTAGACCACGGCGGCCGCGTAGAGTGCCCAGCCGAGGATTCCGGCCGGCGGCACACCGAAGAGACCGGGGTGATGCCAGCGCCAGAGCTGGGCAGCGACGGCGGCCGGCTCGATGAATGCGGCGTCGGCCAGCACCAGCAGGCCCACGGCCATGGACAGGCGCACGGGCGAAGGGCAGAGCGGCCTCAGCAGGTCGCGCGCCGAGCCGATGACCACGGGCCAGATCAGGGCCACCATCAGCGGCACATCGCCCACCATCAGCGTCCACTGTGGCGCGTAGGTATAGAAGCCGTAGGCGACGATGCAGGTCTGCTCGGCGGCCCACGCCAGGGCGCCGATGGCGAACAGCTCTCCGGCGAAGCGGCGCCGATCGCGCGCCATGGGCAGGCGCACCAGCAGCCAGGCGGCGACGATGCAGGCGCAGGCGAATTCGAGCATATCTCCTCGTTTGGCAATCGCGGTCTGGACGTCGTCGAGTTGGTCAACTGTGGCTGCCGGGCAGTCCCAGGGCCGTCCAGAGATTGTAGACCGCCAGCAGCGCGGCGCCGAGCCAGGTCAGGTGGATGCAGTCCGCCGCCCGCAAGCCACGCCGCAGGAACCAGGCCACCAGGGCGATCTGGGCCACAGGAGCCGCGCCCATGACCGCGATGCGCCAGGGCAGCTGGCCCGTGGTCCAGCCAACGATGGCCACCGAGAGCGAGATGAAGGCAAGTCCCTCAGCGATGCGACGGGCGACCTTTTCGCCGTGCACGGCGCCATAAGTGGCCACGCCAGCGGCGCGATCGCCAGGGATGTCGCGCAGATCGTAGATGACCTCGTAGGACAATTCGAAGGTGACGAAGAAGGCCAGGGTCCAGAGCAGCGTGGTGCCCGTGATGCCGGCAGGCGGCACCTGGTCCGCCGCCCATGCCGTGGCCAGGGGATAGGCAAAAAGGGTGATGACGAAGCCGAGTGCGGAGGCGCCGTTCTTGAGCAGGTAGACGGTCTTGAGGCGTGGCATGCCGGGCAACAGCGGCCGGTTGTAGGCGATGCCCAGCAGGTGATAACCGACCCGCCAGGGGGTGATGGCCGGCAGCACCAGGTGGACCGCGGGCAGGCTGCTCAGGAGCAGCAGCACGCCGACGGCGATGACGGCCCGGCGGTGCCGGGCGACAAAATCGGTGCCGACGATGTTGTTGAGTCGGTCTTCGGGCAGGTCGACGACGCGGTTGAGCAGGTTGACCACGAACCAGTCGATGGCCACCACGGCGGCCAACAGCCAGGGTCGCTCGCCAGTGAAGAGCCAGCCGAAAGTCAGCGTGCCAAGGGCGGCTATCGCCACGATGTGCAGCCGTCCGATGCTCGCGACCAGAGACAGGGGCGAGGGCGTAGCCATGGCGGTCGGCACTGCGGGCGCGATGATGCGCCGATGAATGACAGGTTTGGGCCGGGTCTCGAGCGGAGGGTCAGCCGAGTTCGCGGAAGGAGCGGATGATGAGTCCCAACCCCGCGGCGATCATAACAAACATGGCCAGAAAGGTCGGCAGGGTCGTGGGCTGAAAGTAGATGTCCAGGCTGGTCAGTATGTTGCCGATCAGCAACAGCAGCGCGACCGAGAGCACCGCCCAGCCGCCCTTGGCTTTGGCGTCATA
>CAYTLW010000093.1:0-30724 GCA_964438735.1 uncultured Enterobacteriaceae bacterium
CCCCCCCCCCCCCCCCCGCCGCCAACGGCGGCGAAGCTATGGGGTGAGGCCCGAAGACGACGTTTTTCGGGCCGAGGGGGCTTCCGGAAGCCCCCTTGTTTCTAGTGCGTGGCGAGGAGGCGGCGGCTCATGGGCCAGGGCAGGGCACAGGGACGGACCGGCACAGCGGCGAAGTGGCTCGCCCTGCTGCTGTGCTTTGCCTGCACCGAGCAGGCCGCCGATCGGCCGGTCTTTGATGGCCCCGATCGTCTGCCCGGGTTTCGGGCCGGCGGCGTTCAGGACATCGAGGGCTATGACCGGGCGCCCTCCAAGCGCGTGCAGGTGCCCGCGGAGTTCGATCTCGGCGGCTGGATGAACGCCCAGGTCACCGATCTGCCGCAACCATCGGCCGACGCGGACCTGACCGTACACGCCATGGCTGCGTTGACGGCCGACAGCAACGGCACCCGCGGCATCTTGCAGATCGGCATCGGATCGCAGCGCCTGCTGCCCATGGCCGGCGATGCCGATGGTGGCCATATCGGCCTGGTTATCGCGGTGGACGAGAGCGGCTCCATGGCCAGCGCCGGCAAGAACAGGAAGCTCAAGCTGGGCCTGAATCAACTGCTGGACGCCCTGCCCGAAGGCATCCACTTCGGCGTGGTTGGATTCGCCGGACACGCACGCACCATCTGGCCCGTCAAGCCCTGGCAACGGGCTGGCGATCTGTCGGCGGCCAAGCTGGCCAACAACGGCATTCGCGCCGCTGGCGGAACCAACATGCACGCCGGACTCGAGCGGGCGTTGAAGATGGCCGAATCCATCGACGCCGACCTGCTGCATCGACACGTCATTCTGGTGACCGACGGCCGCCCATCGCGTGGACTCGTCGAGCACGCCAACTTCGACAAATTGCTGAGCGTGCGCAAACGACCCGTCGCGGTGTCGACCATCGGCATCGGGGAGTCTTTTGACGTCGAGCTGCTCGAGCGGCTGCGCAAGCCGGGCGGCGGCGCCAGCTGGATGCTCCAATCGGTCGGCAGCCTGGAGTGGGTCCTGCTGGACGCCTATCGAACCATCGGCATGCCGCTGACCACGTCGCCGATCATCGAAGTGGAACTCGCCGCTGGCTGGACCGTGACCGACGTACCCGGGATGCGGTGGGAGGACCTGTCCGATGGTGGTGTGACCCGAATCGCGATCCGTCGACCCCAGGCCCGACGAACGGCGCCGGGAGTGGTCGACGAAGGCACAACCAGCGCCGCCTGTGCTGCTGCTGCGGCCGTCGCCATTGCGCCTGCCGATGGTGGCGCTTCGACGACCGGTGCCGACGCCGGCGGGACGGCCGATGGTGGTCCGCCGAGCGACGCTGACCCGTCGTCAGGCGATGAACTGGTCAACTTCTCGGAGCAACTGGCCGTCAGTCGTTCGGCCATCGTCTATCTCGGCATCGCGGCCACGGACGCGCGCGGACGCGCGCAGCTACAAGGAGCCGAGATCGGCACGGTCCTGCTCCGCTACACACCGCAATTGACGGCAATTGCGCGCGACGGGGATTCCCAGCCCGCTGAGGTCAAACTGCCCTTGCAGGTCGTGCGCCTGCAGAAAGTCTGTGATCACGGCAAGCATGGCCTGCTCGCGGTGTCCTCGCCCATCGCCCACCGCGCCCTGGGGCTGCTGCGCGTCGGACAGGGCATCGAGCAGGGGCTCGCCGCCTGGCAGGCAGCCGAGGCGATGCTCTGCGGCGTCACCAGCCCGGACGCGGCGCGCGTGGCCAAGGTAGAAGAGTTGCGCAAGGCGGCGCGGACCCGCGTGGCCGCCGCGCGCGCAGAGCTCAGCCGGCACTGCGCTGCGCTGGGACTGGCGGGTTGCGTGGACGACACGACCAAGTTGGGGGTCTGCCTGGCGGGAACCGAACGACAGCCAGGGCTGGTCGATGCCGGGCTGCGACTCGGCGCCCTGGACCTGCGAATGAATCCGCCCAAAGAGACCGACGCCCCCTGATGTTGTTGATATAATCAACACGTTGAATTAATCGACAGAATCAGGTCCCTCTCCGATGGTCTTCGCGGCAGTTCGAAGTGGATTTATATTCTTTATATACGGCATGTTGTCTCTTTTGTCAGCGTGCTGGCATCGGATCTGCATCTACTCATCGCGAGGCGTCGCCGAGGGGGGGGGCGCCAGCGAGGGAGAAAGAGATGACAGCCAATACCCACCGAGACAGCAGCACCTGGCAGCGCCCCGCCCGTCGGCTCGCCCGCCTCCTGACCTCGATGTTCTTCGCCCTCGCGCTGATCGGGTTGGGCGCATGCGGCAGCATGGAAGCCATGGACGGAAGCCCCGGCACCAACGCCGAAGTGGCGTCCAAGCAGAGCGCCAGCTACGACAGCAGCAGCCACGGCGGCTACAACAGCGGCGCGGACGCTGGCAGCACCTCAGCCGGACCAGGGGGCCAGTCAGGCGGCGGCTCGGCCAATCCCGCCGACTCTGACGAAGGAATCGGCTTCAAGCCCGGCGGCGCCCAGGACATCAACTACTTCCGCCAGCTGGTCGCCCAGGGCGAAATCCCCGCGCCCACGGACATGACCCTGGAGGGCTGGCTCAACGAGAAGGACACCAAGCTGCCCAAGGCGAATCCGGATCGCACCATCGACATGCACGCCCTCGCGGGCATCCTGCAGGGACCCGGCCAGGACAAGCCCGAAGCGGTGATTCAGTTGGGCTTCAACTCCTCCAAGAGCCTGGCCAAGGTCCAGGCCAAGGTCGCCCTGACGCTGGTCATCGATCGCTCCGGCTCGATGAAGGGCAACAAGATCGCCTACGTCAAGCAGGGTCTGCACGCCCTGTTGGACAGCCTGCCCGCGGGCACGCGCCTGTCGCTGGTCTCCTTCTCTACCGGCGCCACCACCGATTGGGGCCCCAAGGTCTTCGACGCCAACAGCCACAAGAAAGAGGTGGGCACGGCCATCGACAAGCTGGTCGCCAGCGGCGGCACGAACCTGCACCAGGGCCTCAAGGTGGGCGCGGAGCACTGCCTCTCGGCGGGTGAGGAGTACACCTTCCGGCGCGTCATCCTGCTCAGCGATGGCCAGCCGACCTCCGGTCTGACCAGCTTCTCGGCCATCGTCGGCCTGGCCAAGCAGATGAAGGATAAGGGCGTCAGCATCTCCACCGTGGGCGTCGGCAACGGCTTCAACCCGACCCTGATGACCACGATCGCGCAGAAGGGTGACGGCACAGCCTGGTTCCTCAAGAACGCCGCCCACGCCAAGGACGTCTTCCTCAACGACCTGGAGACCCTGCTCCTGCCCGTAGCCAAGGACCTGTGGATCACCTTCAAGCTGGCTGAGGGCTGGAAGGTCGACAAGATCTACGGCTTCGACTGGGTCGAAGAAGATGGCGAGATCACCATCACCGGCCCCTCTTCCGGCCAGCCGGTCGGCCCCACGCCCGAAGATCCCGACAACAAGGGCGAGCCGACCACCGGCGAGAAGGACAAGGACGGCAACAAAGCGGCCCTGCCGACCCTCTTCGCCTCGAAGAAGAACGGCATGATCATGGTCCGCCTCATCGCCCCCGACGGCGCCGAGCAGAAGCTGGTCGACGGGCTGCTGCTGTCGACCATCCAGTACGGCTACACCATCGCCAAGGTGGAGACCAAGGAGAGCTTCGAGGTGCCGGTGAACGTGCCGGGCATCACCATGGTGCCGGACGGCGGCTTCGCCTACTTCGCCGACCCCATCGTGCGCCGCTCCTTCGCCCTGCTGCGAGCTGGCCTGGCGCTGGTGGACGCGGCCACCGCGGCCGGGGATGGCAAGAAGGATGACGGCATCGCCGCACTGGACGCCGCCCTGAACACCCTGGATGCCCAGGCCAAGAAGGTCCCCGAAGCCTACGACCCGGCGCCCGGCCTGGCCGACGCAGTGGCGTTGCTGACGGAACTGAAGGAACTGTTGAAGAAGCAGCCATAAGGCACCGCTTCGACTGAAGATGCCCCGTGGGCATCACGACATACGTGAGGCTCTGAGTCGCCCGACAACATCAACCTGCCCCTCTCCCCAAGTCGGGCGGCTCAGAGCCAGAGCGTAGCATAGCGAACCCCCGAATCCGCGGCCATGGTGGCCCCGGTTCGGGGGTTCGGTGCTTTTGGTTGGGCGGTCGGTTGAATGCGGCCATATGGGGCTGGCGGGTGGTCAGATTGGGGGGAAGGACTCGCGCAAAGCCGCAAAGCCGCAAAGGCGCAAAGGCGCAAATGGCAGGGGCGCGAGTGCGGGTGCGGGTGCGGCGAGGCCTTGGACCCGGCCCTGAAGGGTGGGGTCCACGAGCGGTCACGGATACGGACCCGGTCGCGGGTTCGGGTGCGAGAGCCCCCGGTCGCCAAGCAGGAGGCGCCGGCCGCAAGCGCCTCGCGCCTCCCAAAACCCAGCGCGGCCCCCCCGGGGGGGCCCCCCCCCGGGGGCCGCGGGGGGCGGCCCCCCGGGGGGGGCGCGGGAGTTGTCAGGTGCCCTTGTGGGCGTCGATCAGGTCTCGCGCCGACGGATGGCGACCAGGCCCATGGCGCCGAGCAGCAGGAACGCCAGTCCGAACGCGCCGCCGCTGGTATTGCTGGCCGAGCAGAGGCCGCCGCTCGAGTTGTTGGTGGTCGTGCCGGGCTTCGTGCCGCCGCCGGTGGCGCCGCCGTCGGTGGCGCCTGCGTCCGTGGCGATGCTGCCGGTATCGGAGGCGCCGCCGCCTGCGTCGCCAGCGGGCGCGCCGCCAGCGTCGTCACCGGAGCTGGCGCCGGCGTCGTTGCCGCCGCCGCTGCCGGAGTCGGCCGCGCTCGTGCCGGCATCGGTCTTCGGGGTGCCGCCGACGCACTGGCCGGAGGCATCGCAGACGCCGCCGCCTTCGCATTTGCCGCAGCTGCCGCCGCAGCCATCATCGCCGCACTGCTTGCCTTCGCAGCTGGCCTCGCACGGGCCGCCGCCCTTGCAGAGCTTGTCGTAGTCGGGGCAGCAATCTTTGTACTGGGTGCACTGATCGTCGCACTGGCAGGTGGCGCCGGCTTCGAACTTGCCGCACTTATCTTTGCACGAGCCCTTGGCGTCGCCGCAGTCGGACGGGCAGGAGGTCTTCTCGTCACCTTCGCACTTGCCATCGCCGCAAGTCCCGGCCGCGGGCTTGCAGTCGGCCGGGCAGGTCTTGTTGTCTTCGGGCGGGGTGCACTTGCCATCACCGCACTTGATGCACTCGGCGGCGTAGTCCGAGCAGCAGTCCTTGTACTGGGCGCACTGGCTGTCGCACTGGCACTTGGCATCCTTGTCGTACTTGTCGCACTTGTTCTTGCACGAGCCGCCCGTGGTGGGCGTGGAGCCGTCGGGCGTGCTGACGGCATCGCCAGTGGCGGTGGCGTCGGCGGGCGTGGGCGCGGCGTCCGTTGGCGTGGGCGCGGTGTCGGTGGGGCCAGCGTCGTCCGCGAACGCGGGGCCAGCGATCAGCGCGCTGAGCAGCAGCGCGAGGAGGGCGAAGCGAATCTTCATGGTGACAACTCCGATTTGTCTGGGCTGATGCCGCCGGCCTCGAGGGCTGGCCTTGGTCGGTGTTGGAACTTGTCCACCGACGAGCGGGAAGACTACTCGATTCGCCATTCGTGGCGCAAATCGAGTCGGCGGACTCTACGCCAAGAGCGCCGAATGTCCAGTGTGTTGTTGGGCATGCCGATCAGTTGCACGTCCAGCCGACTTCGATGTCATCGATCCAGGCGCCCTGGCCGTTGTTCTGGGACTGGTTGGCGAAGAAAGCGAAGCCCAGGTTCACGGTCTGACCCATGACGCTGTCGAGCGGGATGTTCGCCTGAATGAACAAGGGCACCGACTGGCAGAGTTGGCCGTTGGGCGGGATCTGGCCCTGGACGGTCACCGCCACCCGGTCGGCCAGGGAGTTGCAGGTGGTCGATTCGCCGGGGTCTCGATCGTACTTGAGCCGGAACCGCCAGAACGCCGTGCTGACGCCAGCGGGGATGAAGATGGTCGGCAACGCCGCCGTGGCCACCACCGGGCCGAAGTTGTAGCTATGGGTGCCGGTGAGTGGATTGATATTGCCGATGTACAGGCTCGACGGCGCGCTGGTGTACTCCTTCTTGCTGGTCTGCCAGCTGATCAGCGGGTTGGTCGAGGTGGTCGTCAGGCCGCCCACGCCGTCGCTGAAGTTGGCCTTGAAGCCGGGGTAGGGAGCGTTGACGCACAACCCTGTGGCCGCGTTGCAGCTGTCCTTGGTGCAGGCGCTGCCATCGTCGCAGTCGACGTCCTTGCCCGCGCACTGGCCCTGGTCGTTGCAGAGATCCACATCGGTGCACTTGTTGCCATCGTCGCAGCTGCCGCCCGGATTCGGCGGATTGCTGCATTTACCCGACTTGCTGTCGCAGGCGTCCAGGGTGCAGGGCTGGCCGTCGTCGCAATCCTGCGGGCCCTGGCAGCAGTCGGCGGCGCCGGTGGCCTGGATCTTCAGGTTGTCGATGTAGGCGCCCTCGCCCTTATTCGAGGTCTCGTCCACGGTGGTGAAGCGAAGGGTGATCTGCACCACCTGGCCGATGAAGTTGTTCAGGCTCCACGTGCGCGCCTGGAAGCCCAGCGTGCTGGAGCAGAGCTGACCGACCTGCAGCACGCCGTTGACATAGAGCTGGATCTTGTCGCGCGAGCAACCGTTGTTGTTGACCAGCAGCTGGTAGTCGATGCTGAAGCTCGCCTGGCCGGACGCGGGCAGCTGCACCGGCGGCAGCATCACGTCGCCCATGCTCTGGCCGTAGTCGTAGTCCATGGACTTGGTATTGCCGTAGTAGAAGGCGTTGGGCTGGCTGGCCGATTTGCCGGCCAGGATCTGCCAGGTGACGTCCTTGTTGGTGTTCTGTACGTACAGACCGTTGGGCTGGCCATCGTCGAAGTCTTCGGCGTAGAGCGTCACGGCGCCATCGGACGGCGGCGTGGTCGAGCTGCAGCTGCCATCTTTGCAGGCCTCGATCGTGCACGGTGAGCCGTCGTCGGTGCAGGGCACGGGCGCGCGCTCGCAGTCGTTATTCTTGCAGGTGTCGACCGAGCACTTGTCCAGATCGTCGCAGTCGCCGTCGCTGGCGCAGCAGCTGGGATTCTTGGGCCCGGCGGTGCAGGCGCCGGCGTCGCATTTTTCGCCGACTGTGCAGGGATCGCCATCGTCGCAGGGGCCCGATGTGGGCACGTTCAGGCAGCCCTGACCGGCCTGGCAGACGTCGAAGGTGCACTGGTTGCCATCGTCGCAGTTGCTGTTCTTGCCGACGCACTTGGCCGCCGCATCGCAGGCGTCGTCGTTGGTGCAGGCGTCGCCATCATCGCAGGGCTGCCCGGTGGCCGGGATGAACTGGCACTCGCCGGTGGTGGTATTGCACGAGTCGTTGCTGCACGGGTTGCTGTCGGCGCAGGACTTCGGTGTGCCCTGGCACAGGCCGCCCTGGCAGGCGTCGCTGCTGGTGCACTCGTTGTCGTCGCTGCACGGCGTGCCATTGGGCAATGATTTGCTCAAGCACTGGCCGGTGTTCTGCTGGCAGGCGTACTTGCCGCAGGGCGGATCGGTGAGGTGACTGCAGTCGACCACGGTGGTGGGATCGACCTGGCAGGCCTGATCGACGCACTTCAAGGTGCCGTTGCAGAAGTTGCCATCCTCCTTGTCGGCGCAGTCGGCGTCGGACTTGCACTCGCAGGCCGTGGGCGTGCCTTCGCACTTGCCGGACTTGCAGGTATCTGAGGTGGTGCAGTTGTTGCCGTCGTTGCACGGGATGCTGCTCAGCGGCGTATTGACGCATCCGTTGGCCGGATCGCAGCTGTCCTGGGTGCAGGTGTTGCTGTCGTTGCACGACTTGTTGATGCCGCTGCACAGACCGCCGCTCTTGCATAGATCGCTGATGGTGCACGCGTTGCCGTCGTCGCAGGAGGCGCCATTGGGCAGGGTCGTGGTCTGGCATTGACCGGTCTGCATGACGCAGGCGGTGGTCTTGCATGGCGTGTCGCCCTTGGTATCGCAGACCACCACCGTTTTGGCGTCGACCACGCACTGGTTGTTGCTGCAGATCAGCGTGCCGTTGCACAGGTTGCCATCTTCGAGCTTGGCGCAGTCGGCGTTGCCCTGGCACTGGCAGACGTTGGCGCCACCGACACACTTGCCGCCCTGGCAGAGGTCGCCGCTCGTGCACTTGTTGCCGTCATCGCAGAGTCCGGCGGTGGGCACGTGCTGGCAGCCCAGGGCCGCGTTGCAGCTGTCGGCGGTGCAGACATTGCTGTCGTTGCATTGTAGCGGGTCGCCCGTGCACTTGCCGTTGAAGCAGCTGTCGGCGCTGGTGCAGAGCGACTTGTCGTCGCAGGGGCTGCCGTTGGGGTGCTGCTTCTTGCTGCAGTGACCTGTCTGCGGATTGCAGATGGCCGTGCCGCAGGTCTCGTCCACCTGGCCACTGCAGTCGATGATGGTGCCCGGGTCGATGATGCACTTGTTGGCATTGCAGACCAGCGTGCCGTTGCAGACGTTGCCATCTTCGAGCTTGGCGCAGTCGGCGTCGGACTTGCACTGGCAGGTGTTGGTGCCGGACTGGCAGCTTCCACCGGCGCAGGTGTCGCCGTCCGTGCACGGATCGCCGTCGTCGCATGGGTTGTTGTTGGGCGCGTTCAGGCATTTGCCGGCATCGCAGACATCGTTGGTGCAGGGGTTGGAATCGTCGCAGTCGACGTCGCCCTTGCAGCAGGTCGGATCGAAGACCGCCTGGCACTTGCCGGCCACGCAGGTGTCGATGGAGCAGGCGTCGCCGTCTTCGCAATCGGCGTCGACCTTGCAGCAGCCGGCGACGGGCTGGTTGCTGCAGGTTCCGCCGCCGAGGGACTTCTCGCAGACCATGCATGGGTTGTCGAGCTTCAGGCAGATGTCGTTCCACGTGCCGTCGGTCCACATCTCGGCCACGTCTTCGGGGGAGCCGCAGCAGTTCTCGCACTCGTTGGGTTCGCCGTCTGCCCAGTTGTCGTAGTTGGCCGGGCTGCCATCGGACCAGACCCAGGTGTCGTCCTTGGCCAGGTCGTTGAAGCCGATCCAGACGTCGCTGCAGCCGGCCTGGTTGCCGAGCCCGCGGACGAAGTCGTTGTCCGCCTTGCTGCCGATGCTCACCAGCTGGCCACCCCAGGCCAGGCAGGCGTCCTGCGCTTCGAACCAGGTGCTGTTCTGGCTGATGACCTTGTAGCAGCGGCCGTCCTGGAGCACGCCGTCGGGGCAGGCGTCGACCTTGCAGGAGTCGGCCGTGCAGTCGTTCTTGTCGTCGCAGTTCTTGTCCTTGGTGCAGCAGCCATAGATGACCTCGTTCTTGCACGCGCCCGTGGCCGCATCGCAACTGTCGGTCGTGCAGGCGTAGTTGTCATCGCAGTCGTTGAAGGCGCCGGGTTTGCAGGCGCCGTCGACGCACTCGCCCGTGCCGGTGCACTTGTCGTCATCTTCGCAGGCGATGCCGTTGGCGGGCCCCGATGTGCACTGGTTGTTGGTGCAGACGTCGACCGTGCAGGCCTTGCCGTCGTCGCAGTCGCCGTCGACCTTGCAGGCGCAGACATCGGGTCCCGGGGCGCAGCTGCCGGCCTGGCAGACGTCGGGCGAGGTGCAGTTGTCGCCGTCGTCGCATGGCGTGCCGGTGGCCGACTGGTGCAGGCAACCGGCCGACGCATCGCAGATGTCGTTGGTGCAGGCGTTGGCGTCGTCGCAGTCCACCTTGGCGCCGCCGCAGACGCCGCCGGTGCAGCTGTCGGGGGTGGTGCAGGCGGTGCCGTCATCGCAGGGCGTGCCGTCGGGTTCGTTCTCCTTGAAGCAGTTGCCGGTCGGCGGGTCGCAGATGGTCTGCACGCAGGGGCTCGAGGGGCCGCCCTGGCAGTTGATGACCGTCTTGGGATCGATGACGCATTGATTGGCCGTGCAGATGTGCGTGCCCTTGCACTTGTCATTGCCGTCAAAGGGTTTGCAGTCGGCGTCCGTTTTGCACTGGCAGGCGTTCTTGCCGGTGCATTTGCCGGCGCTGCAGGTGTCGCCCTGGGTGCAGGCGTCGCCATCGTCGCAGGCGTCGCCGTCCTTGTTGTTGGTGAAGCAACCCTGGGACGGGTCGCAGCCGCGCTCGATGCAGGTCTCGGACTTGCCGCAATCGATGACCTGGCCGCTGCACGCGCCGCCGGTGCATTTATCGTTGGCGGTGCAGGCGCTGTTGTCGCTGCAGGGGTTGCCGTCGGCGTCGTTCTGCAACACGCACTGGCCGGTCTTGGGCATGCAGAGGGCGCTCTTGCATGGCGGTGTCGGCACGGCGCTGCAATCCACCACGGAGTTGGGATCGAGCACGCATTTATTGGCCTGGCAGATCAGGGTGCCGTTGCAGAGATCGCCATCTTCCTGGCCGGCGCAGTCGGCCGTGGTCTTGCATTCGCACTGGTTGGCGCCGCCCTTGCAGCCGCCATCGCTGCAGGCATCGCCCGTGGTGCAGATGTCGCCATCGTCGCAGGGGTTGGTATTGGGGGTGGCCACGCAGCCGCCGCTCTGGGCGTCGCAGGCGTCGTCCGTGCAGGGGTTGCCATCGTTGCAGACCTTGGCGTCGCCACCCTGGCAGCCGCCGCCGATGCAGATGTCGCCGGTGGTGCAGGCGTCGCCATCATCGCAGGGGCCCGGCGCGGGCACATGGCTGCACAGGCCGTTGTTGGTGGTGCACGAGTCGGCGGTGCAGGGGTTGTTATCGCCGCAATCCTTCGGCTTGCCGGCGCAGGATGCCGGCCCGAGGCCGCCGCAGACGTCGCCCGTGGTGCACGGGTTGCCATCATCGCAGGGCCCGTTGGTCGGCTGGTGTACGCAGCCGCCGTCGGACTGGCAGCTGTCGGCCGTGCAGACATCGCCATCGTCGCAGTTCATCTTGACGCCGGGTTGGCAGACCATGCCGCCGGCCACGGTCACGCAGATGTCGCCGGCCGTACAGGCGTCACCATCGTCGCAAGGGGCGCCCACCTGGGGCGAACTCAGACATCCGATGACGGCGTTGCAGACATCGTTGGTGCACGGCTTGTTGTCATCGCACTTGCTGGAGTCGGCCTGGAAGTCGCAGCCCGAAGCCGGCACGCAGACGTCCATGGTGCAGTCGATCTTGTCATCGCATTGAATCGGCGCGCCCACGCAGAGTCCGAGCACGCAGCCGTCCCCGGTCGTGCAGAGGTTGTCGTCGCTGCAGGGCGTGCCATCGGGCGACGCCTGCTTGTCGCATTTGCCGGTCGCCGGCGTGCACTGGACCTTCAAGCAGGAGCTGTTGCCCGGATCGCAGTTGACCACCGAGCCCGGATCCACCTTGCAGTTGCCGCCCTGGCAGGTCATCTCGCCGTTGCACTTGTCGTTATCCTGCGGGCAGTCCGAGTCCTGGGTGCAGACGCAGGTGTTGATGGGGCCGGGGTTGCAGGTGCCCTGGAAGCAGAGCGAGATCGGCGTACAGGGGTCGCCGTCGTCGCAGATCTTGGGCAACGAGTTGTTGAATACGCAGCCCTTTTGCGGGTCGCAGGCGTCGTCGGTGCACTCCTTGCCGTCATCGCAGGTGATGCCCTTCTTCAGGCACGCGCCGGCGAAACACTGCTCGGCCGTGGTGCACTCATCACCATCGGGGCAGGGCGTGCCGTTGGGCTCGTTGGCGATGCTGCAGGTGCCATCCTTGGGATTGCACGCGTCGGTCTGGCAGGACCCGGCGCCCGGCGGGCACTTGACCACGGTGCTGGCGTCGAAGGCGCACTTGCTGTTCTGGCAGGTGAAGATGCCGTTGCACACGTCGCCATCGTCGTGGCCAACGCAGTCCCCATCCACCTTGCAGTCGCACTGATTGGCGCCTGGCTTGCACGCGCCGTCAGCGCATTGATCGCCGATGGTGCAGCTGTCGCCGTCGCTGCAGGGGCCGTTGACAGGCGTGGCCAGGCACTTGCCCTGGCCGTCGCAACTCTGGGCGGTGCAGGGGTTGCCATCATCGGCGCAGCCGTGCGGTCCGACGCACTTGCCGGCGGTGCATTGGCCGGTGCCGCCGCAGAGGGTCGCGCCGCCGCAGGGGGTGCCATCGCCGGCGGGTTTGACGTCGCAGGCGCCGGTCTTGGCGTTGCACTCGCTGGTCGAGCAGCCGTTGCCGGGCGGGCAGGTCACCACCGTCTTGGGGTCGATCACGCAGGTGTTGTTGCTGCAGATCAGGGTGCCGTTGCAGAGGCTGTCATCTTCGAACTTGGCGCAGTCGGCGCTGACCTGGCATTGGCAGTTGTTGGGCCCCGGTGCGCAGGCGCCCCCCTGGCAGGAGTCCTGCTGGGTACACGGGTTGCCGTCGTCGCAAGCGGCGCCGTCATCGGGCTTGTTGACGCATCCTGTGGCGCTGTCGCAATCGTCGGTGGTGCAGGGGTTGGCGTCGGCACAGACCAGCGCGCTGCCGGTGCAGGCGCCCTTGCTGCAGGTGTCGCCTACGGTACAAAGGCTGCCGTCATTGCAATCTGTGCCATCGATGACCGGCTTGGCCTTGCACTGGCCGTCGTCGGGATCGCAGGTCTGCTTGGCGCACTCGGTGTCTTTGTTGCCGTCGCAGACCACCGGTGAGCCGGGCGCCACGACGCAGGCATTGGCCTGGCAGATCAAGGTGCCGTTGCACGGATTGCCGTCGTCCTTGGCCACGCAGTCGGCGTTGCTGGTGCACTCGCAGGTATTGATGCCGCCCTGGCAGCTGCCGTTGGGCAGGCAGATATCCGGCGTTGTGCAGGGGTTGCCGTCGCTGCAGGGGCCCAGGGTCGGCGTGTTCACGCAGCCGGTCTTGGCGTCACACTTGTCGGCGGTGCATGGCTTGCCATCGTCGCAGTCCAGGGCGTTCTGGCCGATGCAGACACCGCCGAAGCACGCCGAGGTGGCCGTGCAGGCGCTGCCGTCGTCGCACGGGCCGCCGTCTTTGACCGATTCGTTGTTGCAGTTGCCCGTTGCGGGCTGGCAGACCGCGTTGGTGCAGGGGTTGCCGGTGTCTGGGCAGATCACGGCGCTGTTCGGCTTGGGCTGGCAGGCGCCGGCGACGCATTGCAGCACGCCGTTGCACAGGTTGCCGTCATCTTTGGCCGCGCAGTCGACGTCGTTCTTGCACTCGCCGCAGGTGTCCTTGCCCGCCGTGCAGGAGCCGCCGGCGCAGACATCGCCGTCGGTGCAGGGGTTGCCATCGTCGCAGGGCAGGGTGTTGGCGCTGTGCTTGCAGCCCGTAGCCGGGTCGCAGACGTCGGTGGAGCAGGGGTTGTCGTCATCGCAGTCGAAGGGGGTGCCCTTGCAGGTGCCGCCGACGCATTGATCCTTGCTGGTGCAGACGTCGCCATCGCCGCATTGAGTGCCATCCGGGAACGGCGTTGGCGCGCACTTGCCCGTCTTCTCGTCGCAGAGATTGGCGGTGCACGAGGTGTTGTTCGAGGGATCGCATTGCACGATGGAGCTGGGATCGAGGGCGCACTTGCCGCCCTGGCAGGTGAGCACGCCGTTGCAGAGGTTGCCGTCATCCTTGGCCACGCAGTCCGCGTTGACCTCGCACTCGCACGTGCCCGCGCCGGGGGTGCACTCGCCGCCCTGGCAGATGTCGCCGAGCGTGCAGGCATCGCCGTCGTCGCAGAGCGACTGGTTGTTCAGGTGGAAGCAGCCCTGGGCGGGATTGCAGCCGTCCGCGGTGCAGATGTTGTCGTCATCACAGACGACCTTGACGCCGCCAGCGCAGGCGCCGTCGCTGCACAGTTCGCCGGTGGTGCAGGCGCTGCCGTCATCGCAGACCTGCTTGTCGGGCTGCTTGACCATGGTGCATTTGCCCGTGGCCGCCTGGCAGGTGTTGGCCTGGCAGGGGCCATCTCCGCTGGCATCGCAGACCACGGCGCTGCCCGCCTTGGCCTGGCATTTATTGCCCAGGCATGCCGGCACGCCGTTGCAGAGGTCGTTGTCGTCGGGGCAATCGGCATCCTGCTGGCATTCGCAGATGTTCTGGCCGCCGCCGCAGGTGCCATCGGCGCCGCAGGACTGGCCGGCCGTGCAGGCGTTGCCGTCGTCGCAGAAGAGGCCGACCTGGACCACGTGGCTGCAGCCCTTGACCGGATCGCAGCTGTCCTTGGTGCAGCCGTCGCCGTCATCGCAGGCCGGCTTGCCGCTGCCGATGCAGACGCCCGCCTGGCAGAGGCCGCCTGACGCGCACTTGTCCTGGTCGGAGCAGTCGCTGCCGTCGAGTTTGTTGATCAGCTCGCACTTGCCGCTCTTGGCCAGGCACTTGACCTCGGTGCACAGCCCGCCGCCGGATGGGTCGCAGACCACGGCCGTGCCATCGGGCAGACAGGCGCCCTGCTTGCAGACCAGGCCGCCGTTGCAGATGTCGCCATCGTCGTATGCGGCGCAGTCCGCGTCTTTGGTGCACTGGCAGACATTGGGTCCAGGCACGCAGCCGCCGTCGCCGCAAGAATCGCCCTTGGTGCAGGCGTTGCCGTCGTCGCAGGGCAGGCCCAGCGAGCCGTCTACCGGGCTCGTGGTGCAACCCTTGAGGGGCTCGCAGAGATCGGCGGTGCACAGGTCGCCATCGTCGCAGACCAGGGGCGTGCCGCCGCCGCAGACGCCGCCTACCAGGCAGACCTCGAACTGGGTGCAGGCGTTGCCGTCATCGCAGGGGATCTTGTCGCCATCGCTGGACGTCTTCGGCGTCTCGGCGCACAGACCGGTCTTGGGCTGGCAGGCCACCGTCACGCAGGGCGCGCCCAGGTCGGGGCAGGTGACCACCGTGCTGGGGTCGATGACGCACTTGTTGGCCATGCACATCAGCGTGCCATTACAGGCATTTCCATCCTCGAAGCCGATGCAATCCTTGTCGAATTGGCACTGACAATTGCCCGGCTTGCCGGTGCAGAGGCCGTCGACGCAGGCGTCTTCGATGGTACAGCCGTCGCCGTCGTCACAGGTCGCGTCGCTGTCCGCTTCGACCGGGTTGTGGATGCACTTGCTGTCGGTCGTGCAGGTGTCCGCGGTGCAGGGATTGCCGTCGTCGCAGTCGATCACGTCCTTGCCCAGGCATTCGCCGGCCACGCAGCGCTCGCCTGAGGTACAGGCGTCGCCGTCATCACAATCCACACCCGAGGCCATGGCTTTGTGCAGGCACTTGCCGCTGTTGTTGGGATCGCAGAGGTCGGTGGTGCAGGCGTTGTCGTCGTCGCACTCGGCCATGCTGCCGGTGCAGACCAGGCCGGCGCACTTGTCGGCCGTGGTGCAGGAGTTGCCGTCGTTGCAGGGGTCGCCATTCTTGCCGGGGCCGTGCAGGCAACCCGACGAGGGCAGGCAGAGATCGGCGGTACACGCCTGGTCATCGTCGCAGTGCAGCGGGATACCCGATTGGCAGACGCCCGTGCCGGCGCAGCTGTCGCCGATGGTGCAGGCCGTGCCGTCGTCGCAGGGTCCCCCGGGCGGCGTCTGGGCGACTACGCAGCCCTGTGCGGTGCACAGGGACATGGTGCACGCGTCCGTGGTGGCTGCACAGGGCGTGGCCAGGTTGGCGTCCACCTCGCAGTGGCCCGTCCGGCAGACCAATACGCCCAGGCAGGCGGGCACTTCGGCGTCGCCGGCGCAGTCCGCGTCGACGGTGCAGTCGCAGACCGACTTGCCGCCACAAATGCCCGTCTTGCAGGTGTCGCCCTGGGTGCAGCTGTTGCCGTCGTCGCAGGGGGCGCCGTCGTTATCCGGGCTGACCACGCAGCCCTTTTGGGCATCGCAACTGCCGGTCACGCAGCCGGTGTCGGTGGCGGCGCAGGGCAGCGAGGTGGTCGAGGTGCACGCGCCGCCGACGCAATGCTCGGCCAGGGTGCAGATGTCGCCATCGCTGCAGGCGTTGCCGTCGGCGGCGGCGTCGTAGCTGCAGGCGCCGGTCTCCGGATCGCAAGTGTCGATGGTGCACGGATTGTTGTCATCACACTTTGTGGGCGTGCCGGGGGCGATGGCACACAGCCCGCCGCTGCACTGGGCCAGGCCGACGCATTTATCGCCGCCCACCTGCTCGGCGCAGTCGGCATCCTTGGTGCAGTCGCAGACGTTGAGCTCGGCGACGCAGGCGCCGCCATCGCAATGGTCGCCGACCGTGCAGGGGTTGCCGTCGGTGCAGGGAGCCAGGGTCTTGTCGGCGTGGGTGCAGCCGGTGGCCGGGTCGCAGTCGTCGCTGCTGCACGGGTTGCCATCGTCGCAATCGGTGGCCTGCAGCGCCTGGCAGGTGCCGGAATTGCAGGTGGACTCCGCCGTGCAGGGGTCGCCGTCATCGCAGGCGACGTGGTCCGGGCGGATGCCCAGCTCGCAGCGCTTGGTCTTCGCATCGCAGATCGCCGCGACACAGGGTTTGGTGGCCAGCGACGCGCAGTCGCTATCGGCCAGACAGGAGGGCTCCCCCTGGGCTGGATCGGGCAGCACCGGCGGCTGCGCATTCACCGGGTGGTAGATCGCTTCTGCGCCCGTCTCCACCGCCGAACCCCAACAACCGGCCAGGCCGATCGCCGCGATGAGCGGAAGGACGAGCGCCACGCCGCGGGAGGTTCCTGCGGCAGTCTGGTTGGCGCGATTTCGCATGGTCTGCTGGCTCCTTGTCTGCCACCAGCGTAGCCGCTGCGTACTCGCGAGCCAAGGCACTGCTGCGCGGCCGCGCATGCGGGGCCGCGCACTCAGACCTCACCTGCGCCGTTCAGCGCGGGTCGTGTCGAATTGCAATTGTCGGGATTGGCGTCCGATCTAGCTCAGGAAGTCGTCGATCAGATCCACCGTGTAGGACGGGTTCTCGAGCAGGGGCATCCAGCCGGCCCCGGGCACCGTCTCGACGCGAACCCGCTTCTTGGACTTGCCACGCAGCTTCTTGACGTCGCTCAACGTGGTCTTGCGCCACGGCGCCTTGTCGCCCAGCAGCAACAGCACCGGCTTGTTCACCGAGCGGATCCGGGCGCTCCGCAGGGACTCCCGCACCCGGTCCAGCGTGTCGATCGAGAAGGCGTCGATGGCCAGGTTGTCGGTGCGCACTCGGCGGCCCGACTCCCAGTTGGCCAGCACGCCCGAGAGCACGCTGCGCAGGATGGCGCGCTGGGCGACCTCGCGTGGCGCCCGCCATTGCGCTTTCAAGCCCCACTGCAGGTCGACGCGCATCTCGTTGCGCATGGCCGCGTTGACCTGCTCCGGCAAGGCTTCGATGGCGTTGCTGGTCGGCCAGAAGGCGCCGTGCAGGATGATGCGCGACACGTCGCGCTTGTGGCGGGCTGCGTAGCGCAGTGCGAAGTGAGCACCCGAGGCGTCGGCGAAGAGGACCACAGGCCGCACGCCGAGCCGGGCCAACAGGGCCTGCAGCTCCTGGTCGCGCTCGGCATCGCTGGCGCGGGCAGCGCGATAGGGGCCGGGACGTCGTTGCATGACCACCACCCGGTAGTCCGAGGCCAGGCGCCAGATGTGGGGCATCAGGTGGGTGGCGTCGCGGAAGGGTGGACCGGTCACGACCACGATAGCCGGCCGCTCGGTGCCCCACTCCAGGTAGCTCTGTTCGCCGGTCTGGGCGCGGAAGCGGCGCTCGTGGGGCACCAGGCTCTCGTGTTCCGACTTGCCGCGGGCCTTCTCGCCGGCCAGCCAGGACCGCCAGGGGCCGACCCGTCGCTGGCCCGAACGGAAGGTCATGCGACGCAGGGCGCCCAGCGCGGCGCGGTGGACCAGGTTATCCGGCGCGGCCAGCAGCGGCGCGATGACCGGCCCGGCCTTGTGATAGGTGTCGATGCGCGCCAGGGCCTCCAGGATCGCGATGCGCATCTCGGCATCCGGCACCCGGGTCATGCGCCGCAAGAACGCCGCACCCTGGGGATGGCCGAGGCCGCCGATGGCCTTGAGCGCGGCCAGTCGGACCCGGCGATCGGGATCGCGCGCCGCAGCTTTTTGCAACGCCTTGAAGGTCTTGGGATCGCGCAATCGCCACATCTGCTCGACGACGAAGATACGCAGGCCGACGTCGGGATCGCCCAACAGGGTGATCAGCAGCTTGCGCACGCTGTCGTCGTAGAGGGTGATCGCCAGCCGCACGCCATCCTGCGGGTCCACCAGACGGCGCAGCTGCACCACTTCGACGATCATGTCGCGCGCTTCAGCCACGTTCATGTGGGCCAGCACGTCCATGGCCAGGTTGCGGGTCTCGCGATCGCCATGGGCCAGCAATTTGACCAACTGCGGCGCCGCCTGCTGGCGCATATGGGTCAGCAATTCGAGCGCGATCTGGATCCGCTCGCCGCTGGAGACCTGGAGCAACATCAACGCATTCTGCACCGCTGGCGGGCCGACCAGCTTCAGGCCGTCCAGGACCTCCTTGCGCTGGTCGGGCAGCTGCAATCCTTCCATCAGCGGCGCCACCGAGGGCTCGCCACCGATTCGGGCCAGGGCACGGATCAACTTGACCCGAACCACCCGATTGGCCTGCGTCGCGCGACGTTGTTCCACGCCCAACAGACGGGCAAGCGCGCCGCGGGCCGGGGCATAACGTCGGGCTGCGATCATGTCGATGGCGTAGGCCTGCAGGTTGGCGTCCGGCGAGTCCACCAGCTGGACCAGCCTGGGCATCACCTGCGGGTGGCCGCGACGCTGCAGCGGGGGCAGCACGGCGAGCAGGATGCGGGGCTCGTTGCGCGGCAACATGGACACCAGCAGGCGCGTCTGCGGATCGTCTTCCTTGACCGACTTGAGCACGAAAGCCACCACACGACTGGCGGCACCATCGCCCAGCGACGGGGCCCGCTTGATCAGCTCCTCGTAGCTCAACGGCATGAAGCCCAACAGCAGATCGACCACCACCGCCTCGCCCTCGGCCAGGGCGACGAACTTGGGCAGGGCGCCCTGGACCGTGGGCCAGGCGTCGTCGCCGATGGCCAGCAGCTCGTCGATGGACTGGTATCGCTCCGGTCCGGGCTTGGCGGCGGAGATCTTACCGACCAGGGCCGCCGCGTTGGCACGGTTGCGTTTGGCGGCCTTGGCGTCGGCCACCTTGGCGGCGCGGGCTTTCTCTTCCGCAGCCCGTCGGGCCTTGCGTTCGGCGGCAGCGGCCTTGGCGGCGGCGGCCTTGTCCTTTGCCGTGGTCTTGTCCTTTGCCGTGGTCTTGTCCTTTGCCGTGGTCTTGTCCTTGGCGCTGATCTTGGCTTTGGCCGCAGCGGGCGCTGCCTGTGCGTGCGCCGGGACCGGGGCCAGGATTGCCGGGGCCAGGAATGCTGCGACCACCAGGCCGACAAACACGCCCGTGCACCGCGAAGTGGCACGGCTGATCCGCGCCTGCTGCGCCGTCGGATAGCTGCTCATGACCCCCCTGACTTCGAAGCCTCGTGCCCCGTGTGGCGAGTCTACACCCACGGTGACGCCTTCTCCAATTCCGTTCGACCGGCTAGCGTTCACGACTGCGGGCGCGCCGTCGGTCCCGCACGCCGCGGTAGTCCAGCACGTCGTCGCGGGCCAGGATCCACAGCTTGCCATGCTGCTCGCCGTGCACCTTGCCGCTGCGCACGGCGTTGATGACCGCCTGCCGCGTGATGCCGAGGATGTTCATGGCCTCGCCGACCGTGACGATCTCCTCGGTGGTCAGCCGGCTGCCGCGCTCTGAACTTCTGCCGGAACGACTGACTCGGGCGCGCAGGCTGGACGGCAAGGCCTCGTCGCGGCTCTCGCCAGGCTTGGCCTCGATGGCGCCCTCGGCCAGACCGGCGCGATAGATGAGGTCGCGAGCCACCTGCACTCCGGGCAGCGCGTCGGCGCCGGGCGCCAGGGGGCTCATCCCCTGGTAGATCGGCGCATCGTGACGCATCACGCGGCCGATCAGCTCGTTGTATCCCTGACCCTGGGCGAGGCGAAGAGCTAGATCATTGACAAACATCCGCGCCGGGGCCGGCACTTCACGCAAGTCAACCACTGCACCCGAAATCAGTCGATAGCTATCGAGGATTCCGGCGTTCTCCGAGGTCATCATTGCCCAACGTATGGGGTGGTCGGTGCCATTCGGGCATCGATTCGCCTACCTGATCGATCTACCAATTGGTTGATATGTGTCAAGACATGACGACTTGACCGATAATGCGCCGGAATGCAGCCGAGTTGCTTGCAGCTAGCGTTTTGGTCGTTTTTGCGACCGGCACCGACTCGCACGTCAAGGTGCGCAAAAGGCGTGCTGCGCGGCCGCCGCTGGCCGTGATGCAGATCACGCCAGGCTCCGTTGAGTCGCTGCAGGGGTGTCCGGAACCGTCGCTTGGAACCGCCGTCGCGATGCGATACAGACGTCAGCGAACCCGACCACGAATTCCATAGCGGAGGCGACATGACACGGCAGGTGGAAGGCGACCGGCGCGGCGCGGCGAATCGAGCGAGCGGCCTGGACGCGATCGCGCGCGGCCGTCAGGACCTGCTGGCCTGGCGACAGGACTGGCCAGAGGACTTCTATGGCTGCAACCAGGCCCTGCAAGACCTCGTCGCCTTGCACGGTGGAGATGCGGCCGACGACGGCTTGCAGGAGCGGCTGGGCGCCTTTGGGCGCGCCATGGCGGTCGATGCCGAGGACCTGGTGCATCGCTGCAGCACCGAACCCTGCACGCCGCGCCTGGAGCGCTACGGACCGCTGGGCGATCGTCGCGAGACGGTGACCTTCGATCCCAGCTATCACCAGCTGGGCGGGCTCATCTACGGCTCCGGCGTGATGGGCCTGACCGACCGCACCGAGCGAGCCGTCGAACAGGCGGCGCTGGTCCTGCTGGCCTCTCACCACGGTGAAGCCGGCCACGTCTGCCCACTGGCCTGCACCGCCGGGCTCATCAAGGTGTTGGGGCGCACCGGTCACCCCTGGCTGAAGTCTCGCTATCTGCCGCCGCTCACCGACCCGGACTACGACAGCAGGATGTGGGGCTCGCAATTCCTCACCGAGGTGCAGGGGGGCTCGGACGTCGGCGCCAACGCGTGCACCGCGACCCTGGTTCGCGAAGGCGATGACGAGCGGCCGGCGCTGTGGCGGATGCACGGCGAAAAGTGGTTCTGTTCGGTCGCCGACGCCTCGCTCTTCCTGGTCACCGCCCGTCCCGAAGGCGCCGCCGAGGGCACCCGTGGCCTGGGGCTTTTCGTGGTGCCACGACATGTCGGCGCCGACGAGTTGGGGCCCGATGGCGGCGATGGCGGGGTCAACGAGTTCACTTTGCGCCGGCTGAAGAACAAGCTGGGCACCCGGGCCATGGCCTCGGCCGAACTGGACTTCAATGGCGCCCTGGCCTGGCAGGTGGGGCGCATCGATCGCGGCTTCGCCAACGTCGTCGGCGTGGTGCTCAATACCTCGCGCCTGTTCAACGCCCTGGCCTGCGGCGGCGCCATGTGGCGGGCGTTCTGGATCGCCGAACGCTTCGCCAACCGGCGACGGGCATTCCGGCGACCCATCGCCAGCTTCCCGCTGGTCCGCCAGACCCTGGCGACCCTGTACGCCGAAGCGGTGGCGGCGACGGCCAGCTCCTTCGATCTGATCGCCATGGAGGGGGACCCGGAGCGTGAGGCTGCCTGGCGTCTGGGCCTGAACATGAACAAGTACTGGACCTCGATCCGCAATACGCGGATGCAGTGCCGCGCCATCGAGGTACTGGGCGGAAACGGCACAATCGAGGACTTCTCGCCCCTGCCGCGGCTATATCGCGACGCCATGGTGACCGAGAGCTGGGAGGGCACCCACAACGTGCTCACCGCCCAGTGCCATCGCGACATGCAGCGCTACCGATTGCACGAGGCCTTCATCGACCTTTTGCAGAGCCGACTGTCCGACCACAGCGGCGCCATCGCCGATGAGCTGCGCGGCCGGTTGACCAGCCTGACGTCGATCGCCGCCGACCTGGCCAACGACGCCGACGAGGCCCGCACGGTGCAGCTGCGCCATTGGATCGACCGCACCATGGTGGTCTACCAGGGGGTGTGCTTGCTGGAGTTGGCGGCGTGGCAGTCGTCGATCGGTCGCGCGCCCCTGCCGGAGGCGGTCTGCGCACACCTGCTGGCGATCCATCCGGATCAGCCAGCGGCCACGAGTGAAGCATGGTGGCCGGGCGCCTGAGCGCGCTGGAGATCAGTCGCCCGTGCCGCGGGCGGCTGTGTGGCCGAAGACCAGGGAGATGCCCTGCTTGTTGCCCAGTTCCCGCTGCAGTCGGCGCAGGGCGGAGTTGACCTCGCTGCGCTTGCTCGGGTGGTAGGAGATGCCCAGCGTCGACAGTTCGAAGCGGCTCACCAGCGGCAACTCGCCCGCCGCTTGCAGGAAGGCGGCTGCGGTGCGCGCGTTGGCGTAGCGCTCTTCGACGTCCTTGGCCGTGCACTTGAAGATGAACTCGACCAGGTCCTCCGGCACGTCCGGCTCGATCTGGCGCGGATCGGGCATCGCTGCGTGCAGGTGCTTGCGCAGCAGGTCGTCGAGCGTGTCGGCGTCGAAGGGCACGTGACGGGTGCAGAGCTCGTAGGCCAGCACGCCGGTGGAGTACAGGTCGCTGCGACCATCGAGCCGGCGGCCGAGGACCTGTTCGGGCGACATGTAGTAGGGCGTGCCCAGCAGGTGCCCGCTGGCTTCGGCCGACGCCTCCTCGCTGACAGCGATGCCGAAGTCGAGGATCTTGACCCGCCGATCTTCGGTCAGGAAGACGTTGGAAGGTTTGATGTCCCGGTGCAGCAATCCGCGGCCGTGGGAGTAGTCCAGGGCCAGGCAGACCTCTTTGAGGATACGGCGGATGGCCCCCCAGGCCAGGCGCGGACCGGTCTCGATGAGGTCCTCGAGCAACGTACCCGTGAGCCGCTCCATGACGATGAAGTGGGTGCCGTAGGCCTGCGCCGTGTCCAGAACACGCACGATATGCTCGTGCTGCAGGTTGGCCACCAGGCGGGCTTCTTCGCGGAACTGCTCGGCGAACCCCTCGTGATAGACCAGCGCGTGCGAGAGCATTTTCAGGGCCACTTCCTGGCCCAGATCGGGATGCACGGCGACGAATACGGTGGCCACAGCGCCCTGGCCCAGCCGTCCCATCACCTCGTACTTGCCGACACGCTGGATGGTGCCGGCCTCCATCAGCCGTTCGCCGACCAGCTTGGTCAGGAAGACGGAGGCCTGTGGATTGCGAGCCACCAGGGCGTCGAAGCCGTTGCGGCCGATGCGCAGGCAACGGGCCGTGGTCTCGGCGCGAACGGTCGCTGTGCGTGGCTCGTTGGTGATCAGGGCCATCTCGCCGAACATGGCCGGGCCGCTGAGCACGCGCTCGAAGACGGTCTTCTTCTTGCCGTCGCGCACGCTGATCTTCACGCTGCCGCGATCGAGCAGGAACATGTCGTCGCCGACGTCGCCCTGCTGGATGATTGTGGTGCCGGGGTTGAAGGTCACCGGCCGCATGGCCTTGCGCAGCTCCTGCACGACGAAGGCATCCAGGCCACGGAACATCTCCAACTTGCTCCATGCCGGCTCGCCATCGGCGGCGAGCATGGAGTCGCGGCGTACGCGGCGGCCGCCGGTTGGGGGCGCGGAGGGGGGCGGATCGTGGGGCGGGGGCGGGGACTTCACGTCATGGCTCCAGGGGGGCTGCTGGCGGCGATGCTTCGCCGTCTTGCTCGTTCGGCTTGTTCGGTTCGGCGCTCGGTTCGGGAGCCGCGCCGAAGAACTCCGAAGAGCGGTACCAGGCGAGGCACTCTAGCAGCACGATCCGACCCACCGCAAGGCAGGGGATGGCCAACAATACGCCCATCACACCGAGCAATTCGCCACCGGCGACGATGCCCAGAAGCACCACAAGCGGTCGCAGTCCCACCCGGCCGCCGATGAGTCGCGGCGTGATGAACAGCAGGTCGATGGTGTAGAAGGATAAGAAGAGCGTCAGCACGCCGCCGAACGTGCCCCAGCCGGGCGCCTCCAACAGCGCCACGGCCAGCGCCAGCACGGTGCCCACCAGCACGCCGACGTACGGGACCAGGTAGATCAGGGCCACGAAGGGCCCGAGAAGGGCGGCGAAGCCCACATCCAGCGCCAGCAAGCCGACCGTGAAGGTCAGCGAAGCGAGCAGGAAGAGCAGCAGTTCGCCGCGCAGGAAGCCCTTGAGCGTCTTGTCGATGCGTCCGGCGATGTCCTCGAAGCGCGCCCGTCGCGTGGGCGGCACCATGTCCCGAATGCGTGCCACGATATGGTCGTAATCATCGATCAGGAAGGCTGCCACCACGAAGACCAGCAGGACGTAGACCAGGCCCATGGCCAGGTCGCGGGCGCTGGTCAGCACCCAACCCAGCACCGAAGTCGCAGGGCCGACGAGCTCGCGCACGATGCTCTGCATGGTCTGGCGAACCGCTGACGGTTCGATCAGCGAGGAGAGCTTCACCGCGAAGGTCTTCTCCCAGTAGGGATCGGCCTGCGTCAGCACGAAATGCAGCCGTCCGGGCAACTTCTGGCTGAAGGCGACCAGCTCGCTGGCGATGTTGGGTATGACGACCACAACCGCCACCACGCCGAAGCCGATCACCGCGATCAGGGGCACGGTCAGGGCCACAACGGCGGGCACGCGATGGCCGCGCAACCAGACCACCAACGGGCGCAGGGCAAAGGCGATCATGAAGCCGACGATCATCGGCGCGGTGACCACCTTCAGGCGGATCACCAGCCAGAATCCCAGGGCCAGCGCGCCGCCCACGAGCACCACCTGGTAGAACAGGCGCTGCCATCGATCGCCGCTGCTGGTCACGCTGGATCCTCCCCGACTCTGAGGCTCTGCGGCTCCAGTACAACAGAAAGCGCCGGCGAGGCAAACCGCCGTGGACACGGGCCAGTACGGGTGCTACAGCCCGGCCATGCCCCCGCCTGCCCACCGACTGCTGCCGATCGCTGTCGTTTTCGGCATCGCCTTGGCGCTGCGCCTGGCCGTGGCCGCCTGGCTGCCGCTGACCGCCGACGAGGCCGACTCGATCCTCGACTTCCAGGTATCCGCCTTGTGGCTCGACCAGGAGCGCTGGGTGAACCCACCCCTGTGGCGATTGCTGGTGATGGGCGCATTGCAGGGCACCGACAGCCTGTTCGTACTGCGTCTGCTCAGCGCCCTGCTGGCCGCTGTGGGGTGCGCGGCCATGACCGCCGGGCTGTTGGTTGGTGGAAGAGGCGCCATGGGGCCCCTGGCGGCCGCACTGGCCGGACTCGGTCTGGCGGTGACGCCCTGGGCGGTGCGCAGCCAGGCCCAGGTGCGCGCCTATGGACTGACCCTGCTGGCCGCGGTGGCGATTCTGCTGGCCTTGCGTTCGGTACTGGCCCGTCCCGATCGCCGCAGCCACCTGCTGGCGGGCGGGGCCATCGGCGCGGCTGCCTGGGTGCACTACGCCCTGTTGCCCTGGGTCGGCCCTTGGCTGCTGGCGGTCATCTGGACCTGTCGCCGCGCTGGCCGCGACGCGCCGGACCCGTCGACGGCCCGTCGTCAGCGACTGCGGGCCCTGGTCCAGGACGCTGGGCCGGGAGTATTGCTGGGCGCCCTCGGTCTGTCGGTGCCGATCCACCAGGCCGCCCACGGCTGGCTGGTCAAGCGCGGTGCCGCCAGCGTGTCCATGGTGGATCCGGCGGGCGCCATGGACCTGGTCTGGCGGCCGGAGGTGCTGCTCGTCGTCGCCGTCTTGGCGGCCGCGGCGCTGGCCTGGCGCACCCGCCCCGCTGACGTGGCGCTGGCCCTGGTCGGGCTGGCCCTCGCTGCTGTGGTGGTGGTGGCCAGCGGCTGGACCCAGACCGTGCGCTGGACGCACCTGGCGGTGGCTGCGCCGGCCCTGTGGTTGGGGCTGGCTGTTCTGCTCGACATGCTGTCCCCCGGTCGCCGACGAGCGCTGGCGACGGCGACGGCGCTCGGTCTGCTCCTGTCCTTGGCGACTCTGGTCGGCACCACGGCCAGCCACCACCGACGCGCGGACGATCTCGAGTTGGCCACCTGGCGAGGCCATGTCCACGCCCCCCACCTGGCCGCCTGGACCCTCGGCGAAGGCGATGACATCTCCGGCGTGGGCCGCGGCCTCTTGCACGCCGCCGGTGCCTTCACCGATGGCCCGGAGCGTTGTCTGGGCGCCGATCGTGTGCACCTGTCACGCTGTCGAACTCGGGTACGCGCCCTGTCACGCACAGACTGCCGCGCGCTTTGTGATGACACGGGCTGCATCTGGCAGCTGGCCGGCCTGCCCCAGCCGTTGACCCCCATAACGGACGCCAAACAGGCGCCCTGCACCCCCGGCGTGCTGGCAACCCGGCTGCCGTTGACCCTGGCCGTACTCATCACCGAGCCAGGGCCGAAGCCAACCGTGGCCGCGCTGGCCGAACGGCTGCACCTGTCGCCGAAGGATGGTGCGCGATTGCAGCTGCAGCGGGTCGGGCGGTGGTGGGTGCTGACGCCGCGGCGGGCTCCCACTCCCGCACCCGCACCCGCACTCGAACCCCCATCCCGTGCACCCGCCTCCCCGCCGCGTTAGCATGGCCCCGATGATGACGCCCGCCCCGAGACCGCTCTCGCTCTTCCTCTCCACTGCCGGGGCGATCGCCCTCCTGACCGCCACAACCCCGAGGACAGAGGCCACCACGGCCGCATCGCCCGCCGCCGCCAGCGACGCCACCACCGCCGCTTCGCCCTCCCCCACCGTGCAAATCGACGGCCCCGCCTGGCCGCCGCCCATGCGCGTCGGCATGGCGCGGGATGTACGTGTAGGCAGTGGACCCCAAGGGCGGCGGACCTGGTGCAACTACGCCGCGCACAGCCAGCGTCTGCAGGCGCTGCCCATGCACACCGACCCGGTCTTCAAGCGCCCCGGGGCCATAGCGCGCGCCAGCCTGAAGAAGCTGGCCGCCATGGTCGCCGGTCTGTCCAAGGGCGTTGCGCCACCCAAAGCCAGCGCCACGGAGATGAACCGTCTGCTGGCCGGCCCCGATGGCCCGACCCTGGCCCGCATCGCCCTGCAACACCGCGATGAGCGGGTGCGCCTGCTGGCCTCGCGGGCGAGCGGGGCGCTGGTCGAAGAGCACCCCCGCCTGGCCGCCTTCGCCATGGAAGACCTGCGCAAGGTGGGCCGTGACCTGGCCATGGCCACCGTGCACACCCTGCTGGCCGCGCGTTGCGATACGCCGGCGGTCCACGCCACCGACGGACTGGAGCACGGCGACCGTGCGGTGCGTCGGCACACGGTGCTGGAGGTCATGGGCGCGGCCGCGGGCTGGACCGACATCGGCGTGGTGGGCCTGGTCCTGGACCACGCCAAGACGGAGCCAGATCCGCTGATCCGCGCCCTGATCGCCCGCGGCGTGGCCGAGTTGGGATGGCTGCCAGCCGAGCCCGAGATGGCGGCTCTGGCCAAGGACAAGGATGCACGCGTGCGCGGCGAGGCGCTGGTGGCCCTGGCGGGATTGCGCCGGAATATGGACCTGACGTCGCTGCAATCGGCGTTGAAGTCGTCCGATCGGCGGCTGAAGGCGGCGGCGATTCGGGCGGTGCCCCTGGCGATGGTCGAGGAGCAGGCGAAGGCGGGGAAGTGGTTGACGCCGTTGTTGCGGGATGGCGGCAAGGTAGTTGATCCGCTGGGCGTGTCGCCGCCGACGACGATCGGGGACCTGGCGCGCACGGCCATGACGCGTTTGCTGGTCGGGCCGGCCCGTCAAGCCGCCTCCCAGCGCCCCGGAGCCGCCCCCAGATGAGCGAGCGGTAAATCCAGTACATGCCTTGCGTTACAGGCTGTTCGATTGGCCCCGGGCAGGCGCGCCGGCAGGCTGCACGTACAGCACCAGGGACCACACGTCACCTCGTGCCGAGCAGAGGCTGCTATGACCCGACCCAGGCCCCAGATTCGCGCCATGCTGGCTCGCGTGGCGATCCTGGCCACAGCATTCGCAAGCGCCTGCAGCGATCCAGGCGGGCCGGCCACAGGACAGCCCGCGACAGACAGCGCGACGGGATCCGATGGCGGAACCACAGGGGACGCGGACACGGTTCCGGACACGGCGCCGGACACGGTCACAGTAACGGACACGGACACGGTCACGGTTCCGGACACGGACACAGCCCCGGACACGGTCTCGGACACGGCCGCCGACACGGGCCCGGCCCCGGACGCGGCTCCGGACACGGCCGCGGACACGGCCCCAGACACCGCCTCGCCACCCGACACGTCCCCCGACACAGGCCCCGACCTCGCCGCTCTCCTCCCCAAGGGCCTGGGCGCTTCCCCTTGCCAGGTGGACGGCGAATTGCCCGCTCTCAAAGGCATCGACTTCGTGCCCTGGTTCACGGGCATCACCTTCTGGGGTCCCATCGACCTGAATCATCCTGGCGATGGCACCGACCGGGTGGCCGTGGTCGAGCGTGGTGGCGTTATCAAGATCTTCAAGAACTCCAAGACCGGCGGCGCGATGGCGGTGATGCTGAACATCAAGTCCAAGGTCAGCACGTCCGGCGAGGGCGGCCTGCTGGGCATGGCCTTCCATCCGAAGTTCGCCAGCAACGGTCATTTCTTCGTCAACTACACCGCTCCGGGACCCTTCCGCACAGTGATCGCGCGCTACACGGTGCCGCCGGGCAAGGACGTGGCCAATCCCGCCAGCGCCAAGGTGCTTTTGGAGATCAAGCAGCCCTTCAGCAACCACGACGGCGGCCAGATTGCCTTCGACGGCAAGGGCATGTTGCTCATCGGTATGGGCGATGGTGGCTCGGGTGGTGATCCCTTCAACCACGGCCAGGATACGACTACGTTGTTGGGTGCGATGTTGCGCATTGATGTGGACGGCACGGCATTGGGCAAGCCCTATGGCATCCCAGCCGACAACCCCATGACGCCCGGCTGGAAGCCCGAGATCTATGCGGTGGGCTTGCGCAATCCGTGGCGCTTTTCTCTCGACCCGCCCACGGGCCTGGTGTGGATCGCCGATGTGGGTCAGAACGCCTGGGAAGAGGTGGACCTGCTGGAGGCCGGCGCCAACTACGGCTGGAACCAGGTCGAGGGCAATCACTGTTACAAGCCGGGCTGCAGCCTGTCGCAGTACACCGCGCCCGTCTTCGAGTACAGCCACAACCTGGGCAAGTCGATCACCGGCGGAAGGGTTTATCGCGGTTCGGCGAGCAAGTCGCTCTGGGGCGCCTATGTCTTCGGCGACTACGGCAGCGGACGCTTCTGGGCGACCCGCAAGAAGGGCGGCAAATGGGTCACCGAGCAGGTGGCGTACAAGCCAAACATCAAGCCTGTGGCCTTTGGCGCCGACCTGGCGGGCGAGCTCTACGTCACCCAGCTGTGGGGCCAGGCGATCCACAAGGTGGTCGAGCTGACCAAGCCGCCGGCGGGCAAGATGTTGCCGGCCAAGTTGAGCCAGACCGGCTGCTTCTCCGACCTGGCCAAACTCACCCCTGCTAACGGTGTGCTGTCGTTTTCGGTCAACGCGCCGCTGTGGAGCGATGGCGCCCATAAATGGCGCTACCTCGTGCCGCCACCCGCCGCGCCGGGCGCCGCCAAGCCGGCCCAGACACCCCTGCCAGCGGACGATCGAGCGTCCTGGGACCTGCCCACGGGCACGCTGCTGATCAAACATTTCGGCCTGGGCGCCGACCCGACCAAAACCACGCCGGTGGAGACGCGCTTCATGCGCCGGGATGCCAGCGGCTGGCGTTTCATGACCTACGCCTGGAACGCGGCGGGCACGGATGCGGATTTGGTCGTTGCCGGCAAGGAGCAGACCTGGACGTTGCCTGGTGGCGGCAAGCAGACCTGGCCGGTGCCGTCGGTCGGCGATTGCCAAAGCTGCCATGGCGGCGCCAAGGGCCCGTCCCCGCTGGGCGTGCGCAGCGACCAGTTGGACGGTCCGGTGGAGCTGGCCGGCAAGACGGTCCAGCAGCTGGCCGTGTGGCAGGCGGGCGGTCTGCTGGACACAGGCTTCAAGGGCGCAGGCAAGCACCAGCCGCTGACCGATCCCACCAGCGCCGCTGCCGCCCAGCAGTCGTTGCAGACCCGCGCCCGCACCTATCTGGACGTGCAGTGCGCTGGTTGTCATCGGCCCGGTGGCGCCGGCCAGTCCGATACGGACCTGCGCGTGGGCACGAGCCTCAAGGGCACCAAGACCTGCAACAAGCCACCGCAGCACGGCGACATGGGCGTCTCGGGCGCCAAGATCGTCACCCCCGGTGCGGCGAGCAAGAGCCTGCTTCACCTGCGAATGGCCGACAAGGCGGGCACGAAGGACTTCATGCCGGCGCTTGGCGTGAACGTGCCCGATGCCAAGGGCATCAAGCTGGTCAAGGACTGGATCCAGGCGCTCAACGGGTGTCCGTAGAACCGGGTATAAATACACATGAAATGCAAAAGTCCTCATGAGGACTTTTGTGGTCACCTTCGACTGCTGGCGAACGCCGCCCGCTTGCTGAGCGCGCTCGCCATCGCTACCTTGGCGCCTTCCCAACTGCTGCGGGCTCGAAAGATCCCGTCGACGGAGCCCGACATGTCGCGCCACCTGACCGTCTCCATGACCTTTGCCGTCGCTGCCGCCCTGCTTGGGTCCACCGGCTGCGGCCAGGATGTGCCGCCCTCGTCGGAGTTCGGTTCGGCGGATAGTGGCGCCGGCGGCGACCTCGGCTCGCTCTCGGATACCACGGTTGGCGACGCTGGTTCGGACGACGTTGGCACCACGTTTGTCGGCCCAGCGACCGATGCTGGGGTCGCCGATGCTAGT